>NZ_JCANTY010000005.1:0-799045 GCF_059568735.1 Dyadobacter ginsengisoli DSM 21015 | reverse complement strand
ACATTTATCCTCCCGGGCTCGCCGCGGACAGTTACCTGTGCCGCACCGGCGATTTATAATGGCAATTTCGAGATAGCAGATTGTAATAAAATTGCGGGCTGGGTAAGTGCAAGCAACTACCCGGATTCGACACTGGTGGTTGAGCTGCTGGAAGGAAGTACTGTTTTAGCGACAGGAACGGCAGGGATTTACCGGGGCGACCTGAGCCAGGGAACCAAGAACTATGGTTTCAATATCCCGCTGCCATTGTCATTGAAGAACGGGCGGGTCCGGCAGTTAAGCGTGCGGGTGAAAGGAAGTACCTATGTGCTCCCGGGATCGCCCCGGAGTATAACTTGTGCAGCTTCTGCGACTTACAATGGCAATTTCGAAGTAGCGGATTGTAACAAAGTTGCCGGTTGGGTAAGTGCCACGAATTATCCTGATTCCACGCTGGTCGTCGAGCTGATGGAGGGGAATACGGTCTTAGCGACAGGAACTGCCGGAAATTATCGCGGCGACCTGACCCAGGGTACTAAAAACTATGGTTTTAATATCCCGTTGCCATCTTCATTGAAGAATGGCCAGGCACACCAACTCAGCGTGCGGGTGAAAGGAAGCACGTATGTGCTTCCGGGCTCTCCCCGGAGTTTGACCTGCGCCGCACCTGCGATCTACAATGGTAATTTCGAGGTAGCGGATTGCAATAAAGTGGCTGGTTGGGTATGGGCAAGCAATTATCCCAATACTTCTTTAACGGTCGAGATCATGGAGGGCACTACTGTGGTGGGTACTACTGTTGCAAATATTTATCGTGGAGATATGAGCATTGGGACGCGGAATTACGGTTTCAGGCTGGTTCTTCCGGAGGTGCTTAAAAATGGCCAGCAGAGACAATTGACTGTGCGAGTCCAGAATAGTACCTATACATTGCCGGGCTCCCCCAAAAGCGTTACCTGCCCATCCTCAGCCAGGACATCGGCTGAGGAGCAAACAAGTCCGGCAAATGTGCGTTCCGTTCCAGATGGTGAACAACTTGACTGGGGTCTTGTCGCTTCGCCTAATCCGACAAACGGACGTATTGCTATCCACTTTGCAATCCCAATGGAACAACAGGCCCTGCTATCAGTTGTCAACTCTGTAGGCCAGATCGTCGCTACACAGAAAATAACTGGCATAGGAAAGAAAGACCACCAAATGATCGATTTGAGGCAGCAAGCGGATGGTGTATATATTATCAAGATGCAGGTAGGGGAGAGGTCAGAGTCCAGGAAAATCGTATTGGTTAAATAGTTGTGTGGGATAAATGGACTTGGTTTGAATCCCATCAGTTTCTGACTAGATTTATTCACTCTTCACGAGAGCCGGGCGCATTTGTCACTCGTTAACTGAGGCCATCCCGGGAAACCGGGTATTCAATGTGATTAGAAGCGCTGAGGCCTACCGAAAGAAAGAGAAGGAATGAGAGTGACTTTTGCCAACCATCGGGTTCATATGCAGACGAATATGGCGGAACTTGATAGTTGGCAAAAGCGACGCATTTTGATAAGCGTCAGACAGCGACTGCCGAGGGGAGGGCTCTCTGTTGTTTGAAAAAGTCTTCCGGAGAAATCCCAATGGAAGATCACGGTACCTTATTGAGTACCTTCACACTGACATATTCTTTTAAGTACAAGCCCATAAATAGCGTATTTGTTACAAAATAGCGCTTCCACAGTCGCCCGGGTTCCTGACACAGTCTGTAAAGCCATTCAAGGCTACTTTTTTGCATCCACATCGGTGCACGCGATTGAATACCCGCGAATACCGGAAATGCCCCACCGAGGCCGATCATTGCCGCATTCACTCTCCCCTTCATTGCAGCCATCCATTTTTCCTGTTTTGGACAACCGAGCGCAACAAATACCAAATTTGCGTTGGAAAGGTTTATTCTGTCAATGATCGCCTGCTCTTCGGCCTCGGTTAATGCCCTGAATGGCGGAGAGTAGCTTCCGGCAATCCTCAAATCCGGATAATCTTTTTCACTTCGATCCACTATGGATTGCAGGACCTCGTCGGTTGAGCCATAGAAGTAGACGCTCTGATTTCTATTTTGGGCGCCTTCCAGTAATGAATGCATAAGATCCATTCCGGCAACGCGTTGCTGCTTGCTATTGTACAACTTATTAATGCCGACAACCAATGGCATCCCGTCGGGAGTAACTACATCCGCGTTGTCAACGATGTTGGCAAAGGCCGGATCGGATTGGGCTTCCACGAGCATGTGCACATTCATTACACAGACGTACGAAGACTGTTTGGCAGCAGCAAGTTTCAATATTTGATCAACAAAAGACAGATATGTTCCTGAGCTGATTCTGCAATTAATGAACTTAACCTTTTCCAGTTTTAAATCTACCACAGTCATATTATTTTGTGTTTTAACCCAGTCGTATAGCAACTTGTAGGTTTATTAATTTTCAATATTCATTTCCGGGTGGGAAACAAATGGAATATGAAAACTCAATTGTTATCAGAGAATTTAGTTCCCCACTTCTGCTGAGTCGACGGCTAGTTTAGTTTTAGGTTCAAATGCCATTTTTAGCCACCGCCTTAACCGGACTTCAATGTACTCATAGGTGAACATGGAAATGAGGTATACAGTGATCACATATATACCCAGTGTTAAAGTAAGAAAGGCGGGAGAGTCTTTCTTTATAACTTTTACTACAATTTCAAATACCACAGCAACGGCAGCGTGGGTCATGTAAATTGAGTAGGACAACGTCCCGATAGACAAAAATAATTTATTGGTTAACCATGAAGACATTGCTCCTTTTTCAAAAGCAAAACAAAGGATTGTAAGTGCATAGAAAACAGGAAGAATGAAGTTGAAATCTTCCGGTAAATACATGGTCGCCAGAAGGCTTACGGACAGTGTCAAAAATTCCCAGATCGTGAACTGTACACTGCCGGGTGAATAGGTGGAAATTTGACAATATAATTCATATGTGAAACAGCCAATAAAGAACCCGAACATGCATCTGAACATACTGTAATTGTTTGTCAATTCGATGTTGAAGCTATCAAATATTAACCTGATAGCAGTAAGCGACAACAGAGATATTCCCAAAAACATGATGGAGCGGAATCGCGAGTTGAGCTTTCTGATGTGCACAATAGAAACGCAAAACGCAATATATGCTACAATCTCCGCGCTAATGCTCCAACTGGGATAATTCCACGACAAAGGCGTAATATTGAATGATTGCAGAAAGAAAATATTGACAACAAATGATGTGACATTGTTCTTCTCAAAAACAGGACTCTTAAATATCCCATAATTATATAATACAAATTTGGCACATTCCATCAGAAGAAAGACGATAAGCATCACAAAATGCAATGGATAAAGTCTCAGAAGTCGATTCTTGATGAAATTTTGTTGTGCGGAGCCCTTCGAAAGATCGAAGTAATTATGATAGATAATGAAGCCGCTGAGCACAAAAAAGAAGTCGACAAAATGAGGTCCTTTCTGAATGAGGGCCAAGTTACCAATAGGGCCAGCTGATTTGTAGTGATATATAGCTACAATAAAGGCGAATAGCCCTCTGAACGAATCGAGAGTTGTAAATCGGTGCTTCATAGTCTTTTCCAGATCGGATATTTTGTTGAGTAACGTGCCTTAATGCTGCAAATGAGCTACTTTATTTTTAGGACTTTTTCGACGGCCTTTTTTGTACTCTCGTTTGACTCCATTTTTTGAAAATGATTGTCCATGAACGATATTTTGGATCGATCAGATTTATTAAATCGATAGTCTTCATTCTGGATATTCTCTACGACATTCTTGATGACTTTGAAACCTGATGAACCTTGGTCAAAGAAGAATCCGTTATTTCCACCAACGGTGTTTTTTTGTCTGTTGATGTTTTTAATGTAGTTATACTGATATATTGATCCACTTTGATTACCTAGAGTGTATATGCCTCCACCATCTGCGAGTGTAGTCAGCACGTTTTCAATGTAGTTATATTCGATGAGGTTATTTTTAGTATAAGTGTCTTCCGAGTTGAAGGACCAACCCACACTTATCCCTGAATAAGGGAGATTTTTGATTTTATTTCCCTTGATTACATTGTTGCTGGCTTGCATAATTCCGATACCCAGGCCCGACGGAAAGAACTTACCACAATCATCTATCGTGCAGTTAATGACGTTGTTTCCTGATGGCGGCCTCGATGCCGGCCAGCTTTTGCGTATTCCGCCAATTGCGTCAATGCCAATAATTATTCCTCCGCCTCCATTGTCAACTATTTTGGAGTTACTGACCGTGTTTTTTGCTGAATAATCTCCGATCCAAATGGCATAATTCCCTAAATGACTGAAAGTGCAGTTTTCAAAAGAACAGCCTCTTGCGGACTCAAGGAGGATCGCAGCCCCACAATCCAAAGCGCCTTGATTTGAAGAGAAGCCAGACTTAAGATCAAGCCAGGGGTACTTAGCTGCGTCTGCCGCTTTGTTCCGGGAGGATATCTTATTTACGCCCCATTTTGGTTCAGAATAGCTAAAGTCGATGTTTGAGAATTTAATATTGTTCACGAATTTTCCATTTTGACCGTCTCCGTTAATGCTTAGAAGCGTATTTATTCTCGATGCAACGAAATTCAGGGAATTTGGATTCTCATTTGGATTTGCGTAGTAAAGAAGCTCACCGCTATCGTAGTCGAGGAGCCATTCACCGGGAGTGTCCAGATAGTCTTTCGAGTTCTCAACCCTGAACCTCACTTTTGAACCAAAAAAACCGACAGGATAGGTGGCAGGATTATGGAAATTAACGATATGTTTGTCCTTGTCGATGCTTCGAATTGTGTGCCAGGATGCCTCCCAGCTATTATAAACAATAACTTCTCCGGAGAGATCTTTGAGCGAATCAAGTGAGTTATTGCTGTATTCAAAACCACAAAATACCTCTATGGAATCGGCGGAAATCCTGGGAAGGGAAGGGAAATCCCAGGGTTTGTATCTGGATTTGTATAGCGAATTAGCGGAGCTGAACAGCGTATCCGATGTCGCCCGCTGAAGTCTTTTGCCATTGACGAACAGCGCACGAAACACGTCAGTGGCCCTGTTAAAGGATGCTATTTTCAACTTCCAGATATTATTTTTTTCAGTTTTTGCCCAATTGCCCTTAAGTATCTTTCCTCCGCTTATGGTTACTTTTTCTCCTTTATATGCGGAATATTCGATAGACAGCAGTGAATCAGGTTGATCCGCTGTGAACAAGAGCGGTTTGGAAAGCTCATATGTCCCCTGCCGGATGATTACTTTGACATTTCGACCTGCACGCCTTTTTTCACCAACAACCTGCTGAAGTTTATCAAAGTCGTTGAAAGGACGTTCGAAAGAACCATCGCCTGAACCGGAAGAAGTCTTAGCCAAATAATATACATCAGTTTGCTGTCCGAATACAGTCAGGCCCTGCGCAGTCAGACAAGCGACAAAGCCAAGAATCAGTATTATCGATTTACGTATATGGCTCATAAATATGTAGTTAGTGGTGTGTACTAATCAAGCACAGCATTATTCGTCAGCGACTCATAGATTGTTACAAGCTGGGCCTCATTTCTGGATCTGGAATATTTTTGGCAAAAGGTTTGATAGGCATTTTCTCCAAACTTTTCCTTATCTCTTTCATCCATTTTTGCCCAATACCTCACAGCTTGTGAAAGGGCATTCGAATCACCTACATTAAAGTGGAGGCCATTAAACCCATTTTCAATGATCGTTTGCATTGCGCCGATGTTTGACGCGATAACCGGCGTACCCAGGGAGAATGCTTCCAATATTGTCATTGGCATCCCCTCGAACCAGGTCGACGGAAAAATCAGTGCTGTGCATTTGCTCATGGCGTCGATGACTGCCGGTTTATCCAACTCACCCAGATATTCGATATTTGGATTCGCATCACAGATCAGTTTGAGCTCCTCTACAAGGTTTCCGCCCCCCGCGATTTTCAATTGTTGGTCGCTTCCAACAAAGGCATCCAATAAAACCTGTACTCCTTTCTCTTCGACAAGCCGTCCGACGAAGAGGAAGTGGCTTTCACGCATTTGTGGTTTCGAAGAGATTTCCTCTACGAAATTTGGTTTTACAATGAGTTGTGAGGGTTCTAATCTTAGATTCGATTTCAGGAATAGGTCTTTTGCGAAGTCGGTCAGCAAGATGTATCGATCGGCCGACCTCCAGGTGCCGGCTTTTTTGTGGATCCAGGTAACGAATGCCAGCCAGAATGTTTGAAAAAACGAATTTCGATATACTTTTAGTTTAATCGCAGTCCATGGAAATGATTCCGACAAACTCTCCGTAAATATTTTTCCCCTGTATTGCAATATCGCCGATGGACATAACAAACGATAATTGTGGAGCGTTACGACCGTTGGAATACCTCTTTTTTTGCAAATCCGTATGACCAACGGGCCGAGCGCATAATGGAAATTGTGTACATGCACAACATCCGGCTTAAATTGATCTATTGCCTCTTTTAGCCTCCGTGCTGCACGAACGTTCCAAACGGAAAGTAAGAACTGTAAAGCCCCCTTTATACCCATTTCGTTAGCAAACGTGAGTGGTAGAACATCGTGATTATCTGCCAGCATTGCCTGTTCAGTAGCAAAGACGGCATCTTCGCCACCTTTTAAACGATACGAAGTATGTACAAATAGGATTTTCAACGGATATTAGTGATTTCTGGGTGCATACAAATGGTTTTACTCAAACCCTATCATAAGTGCAGAGTGGTGCAGCTAAAAATAGTTGCATAACTCAATGAAAGATGCCCGAGATGCCGTTAACTACAAACCGGATATAGAACAACACGAAAAATACAACAACAAATACGATGCGATACTGCAACTTGTATAGCAGATTTGCCGACAGGAAGACATTTGCAAAGATCAGGAGCAGCGAAAGCCGCTGAATGACGCTAATAAAAAAGAATATATTTTGAAAAATTATTCCAACGAAAAATATATTGAAGAAGATAATGACTCTCTGATTCACGACAACCTTTCGGGAGTGAAAAATCAGATAATACATAACTATGAATACTACCTGATCTAAAAGAACTCCGTTTAAAGATACTTCGCTATTAGCAAGCTTATCTATTTCGGAAAAGTAATTTGGTAGATTTGATATGATTACTTTTAAAAACACATCTACTTTTTTCAGATAGGTGAATAAATTACTTATCTGATTCAGTAGAAGAAAAGCGAGCGAGAAAAGCCATATCGCGAGGTATATCATTTTAGATGAGAGCCTCCGACTGAAAAAATACAACGGAAATAAAATTAAAGAAAGCTCGTGAATCGTGAAAAGCAGAGCAATCAGAATAGTGTATGGAATAAGCTTTCTATTTTGAATAAGTGTAATTCCGAAATAGTAAAAGAGTGAAGTTACAATGAACTGCCTTAATATATTCAAACTCAGGCAGTAGAATATTAAACCATATAGTATTATTCCAAATAAGGGATATTTGGTGAATTTAATAATAGCAAGAAAAATAAACACCTGTGTGATCAGAGATACACTGATCAGGAAAAACCGGGGCTCCGTACTAAAATACCGCAGGAAATCAATCATGTAGTTGTATCCAATGTTTCTGTTTTGGATACTGATTCTGGGGTTTATATACCCTTGCACGTAGGTGATCGTATCTGTTCCTACATCGAATGTTCTGAAAGCAGATATCAAGAACAGTACGATAAATACCAGGAACGTATATGCAATATATCTGCGTTGTACAGGGTAATTATCGATGATTGCTTTGGTTTTCATTTAGTATTTTTGTCTTTATATGACATTCATAGTAAAATGTCCCGTGATCTAGGCCTTCTTTGGTATAATCCGAGCCGGATTTCCCACAACTGTGGAATTATCCGGAATATCTTTGACCACAACACTTCCAGCGCCAATTCTGACGTTGTTGCCAATCTTAATATTTCCGATGATGCATACATTGGAGCCAATGTCGACATTGTCTCCGATGATTGGACACGTGGAATAGGTCCCATCTGAAAATTGCTTCGTTCCGATTGTGGTGGAATGTCTGAGTTTACAATTAGAGCCGATCACAGTCCCATCATTCACAACGAGTGCCTGGCCGTGGTATAATGTAAGTGCTCCCTTGATAATTGTCTTATAAGGCAGCTCTACACCAAGGATCCATTCCACAACAACTCTGTATATCACCAGCTGAGGTATTAGAATCACAAACAAAAAGCGGTTTCTGGAAGCAAGATGGGAAAGACGAAATCCGATCATGATTAGGCGCCCCTTAATATTCTGGGGGTTATTTTTCCAGTCTTTAAATAGGTACATATTCTTTTGTAATTAGAAAATTATGCCACCGGGGTTGTCAATAGCTCCGCTAAATCTCATGCGACCTGAAATACGATCTTTTGATACATGATAAATATAAGTCCTTTAATTTGAACAAGTCCCCATTCAGAATCGGAACCAGTATGCTGTTTTTCAGGCGAATATTGGAATAGTAGGAAGAGATCAGATACTTTTTTTCCAGCTCGTTGACCCCAAGTTTTTTGATTTTGGATAACAGTCTCTCCTCGTTAACGGATAATTCGTGTGATTTAAGCACCGTCTTGAAATATCGGTAAGCGATACCGTATCCAAGTGCCCGTTGCTCCTTGCTCTTGCTTGTCGATATCTGCTGACCTGACTGGCGATATTTGAGTAGAGGCTCGGAGATATTGGCTAAATTCCCGAACATCGCAAGCCTGCTGAAAAGATCGTAATCCTGCGAATATCTCACCCCCTCGTTATAGGTAATGGAATTCGCAATGAGTACTTCTTTTCTCATGAAGACTGTCGGATGTGCGATACAATTCCGCATAAGAAGCAAGCTTCTTATTTCATCATTGCTGGTAGGTTCCTTTACTAATTGCTGCAGACCGGAATCGTTAAACTTTATCATCCAGCTTCCACATACAACACAATCAGGGTTACTCTCCATGAATTCATATTGCGTTTGGAACCGGTGAGGTTCAGAGATGTCGTCTGCGTCCATCCTGGCAATGTATTTTCCCTTTGCATGACGAAGCCCAATATTGAGGGACTTGGTGAGTCCTATATTGACCTGGTTCTTTAGAATTGATACCCTTGGATCTTTGGCGCTATATTTATCAAGTACGGTGGCAATGCCTTTATTCTCCGGGTTATCATTAATGATAATAAATTCGAAATCTGTGAATGTTTGATCTAGTACGGAGTCAATAGCTTTGCATAACCATTCCAAGGGCTCATTATAAACACTCATTATAACGGACACATTTGTTGTTTTTTCCATTATGATATTTAATTTGTCGATTGGTTATGCAGCGTTAAACGTTGAACTGTTTAATAACTTTGGCAGGGTTACCTGCTACGACACTGTTGCGGGGGATGTCTGTAAATACGACTGAGCCGGCGCCAATTATTGAGTTTGCACCAATTGTAACATCCCCGAAAATCACTGAGTTTGCAAATATCGTTACGTTGTCTTCAATGGTAGGGTAGGGAGCAACCATGAAATTCTTCGTTTCCTTCGTTCCAACGGTAACATTCTGATAAATTACGCAGTTTTTACCGAGCCGGACTTTCATCCCCAGTACTATACCTACCGGGTGAGGGAATGAAGTGTTCTGATGCTTCAGGTATTTGATGCCAATCGTTAAATGATTGCACAAATAAACTTTTATCGTCCGGTAGTAGATCAGGCTGTGATAAACATCGATGAATGCGTTAAACACTAATTTTATAGCCTTGATAGCTGCCATGTCTTTAAACTTCATGCTATAATAGTTTTCTTTTCAAACAGGCCTGATATCTGAGAACCGATTCAAACAGGAACGAGAGCAGATATATATAAGCAAAAATGACGAGATCGTGTGTCTTGTATACACTGGCGTATATGACTATCAACAGGAGATACACCAGTGCAGAATAAGCCATGCTGCTGAGTATCGGCCTGTCATAACCATACACCAGGAGACAGTTCCTGCCAAGCAGAGCGCCGACGATGTACACGGGGAGGTTGGCAGCCATGATTCTGGTTAACTGAACCGCAGCGATCATATCATTGCCTCCCAGCGTTTTGACGATAAAGGGGGCAAAGGCCTGGACGGCAACCATAAGAATGATGGAGATTGCCAGCGATATGCCAATGATCTTTTTCAGGAAAACGGTATCCTTCAGACGGCTCATTCTGGGGAACACGGCCTGACTGATCAGATCCAGAAAGGTAATTCCAAGGTTGATGATCTTCATGGCCAGGTCGAAGTAGACCACTTCATTCAAAGTGAAAAAGTGCTTTACGACAATGACGCTAAAATTGGTTTTGAAGATATTAGCACCGTACGACAGGGCCATAATGTAGGCTTTCCTGATGTATTCCATGAGGGTCGAAAAGGGTTGGAATCTGAACCCAACCCCGGATCTCCTCAGAATAAGCAGAGCGATAACACAAGAGATCATGGAGCCAACCCCATTGATGATCGGTATCAGCAAATAATCATTATCTGAGCGGACCAGCAGAAAGATAAACACCAGGAAGAACATTCTGCTGGCCAGGGTGAGCAGCGTAATGTACTTCATTTTTTCGGTGCCCTGGAAATACCAAAGCGGAAACAAGAACTCGTTGAGACACATCCACAGCGTCAGGTAAAAAAGATTTGCATACGCCTGCAAATCTCCGGACAATTTCAGGACACAAAACATGATGATCCATGAGAAAAGAAAAAGGAGTCCTTTTACCGTAAAAACACTGCTTGCGATCTCCGTTATTTTCTCCGGACTGTCTCTGTGGACACTGATATCTTTGGTAGCTGTGATGTTAAAGCCGAAGTTAACGAAGACAACAAGATAGCTTACGATGGCTTGTGAATAGATCACCATACCATATGCTTCCTTTCCCAATACGCGTATCAGGTAGGGATAGGTTAGTAAGGGAAGTGCCAGGTTGAAAATCTGCAACAAAGAAAGATACCCGAAATTAGCAATGAGAACGTAATAGGGTTGAATTCTTGGTTTGACGGCCTGGATTCCTGTTTTCAGAAAATTCATAAGCTAATTCCGCTACAAGTTCATTTAAGAATGGAAGTAATTCTTAAACCATTCGGCGAATTGTTGTAAACCTAATTTTAGAGTTACATTAGGCTTGTAATGCGTAATTTGTTCAAGCTTTTCCTGATCCGCCCAGGTTTTCGGAACATCTCCCGGCTGCATTGGCATGAAGTTCTTCAGGGCGGGCTTGCCCAGGCCTTTTTCCAGCTCGGTGATGAATTCCATCAGGTCAACAGGGGATCCGTTTCCGATGTTTAAGACCCTATACTGGGGTTGTTCGGTAAAAGGCGTAAGCGAGGTTTTTACGATCCCATTGACGATATCATCGACATAGGTGAAGTCCCGCTGCATCTCGCCGTTGTTGAACACTTTAATCGGCTTACTGTCAGATATTGCCTTCGCAAATAGCATGGGAGCCATATCCGGGCGCCCCCAGGGGCCATACACAGTAAAGAACCGCAGACAGGTTATCGGAATGTTGTACAGATGACTATATGAATGTGCCATCAGTTCATTGCTTTTCTTGGTGGCAGCATACAAACTGACCGGTGAGTCCACCTTGTCTTCCTCTGAAAAAGGGATCTTGGCATTAGCACCATATACCGAGGAAGAGGACGCATGTACCAGATGCTTGACAGGGAAATATCTGCATGCCTCAAGTATGTAATGGAATCCTACAATATTGGACTGAACATAAACATCCGGGTTTTCGATGGAGTATCGGACCCCCGCCTGTGCCGCCAGGTTGATTACAATGTCGAACAACTCTGATTGAAACAGGCTGAAAAGCTGCTGTTTATCCTCGAGGTTCATTCTGACGAAGCGATAGGCAGGATAAGTGGCACTCTGCGTAAGTTGATACCACTTGATTTCGTCCTGATGAATACCTGCTTCTTTTAGCCTCGCGTATTTGAGCTGGGGGGAATAGTAGTCATTGATGTTGTCGAGACCGACAACATCAAATCCATTTTGCAATAGTTGCTGGACCGTGTGGAATCCAATAAACCCGGCACTGCCTGTGACTAAAACTTTCATATTATTCAAAGTAGTTCAAAACGCCAAAGCCTTCTTTTAAAAGTAACTGATCTTTTTGAAAGAGCCTCAGATCCGAGCTCGCCATATCTTCGATAAGCGTTTCCAACGTGTGCTTTGGCTTCCAGCCCAGTTTTTCCTGTGATTTTGTAGGATCACCGATCAGAAGTTCCACTTCCGTCGGACGGTAGTAGCGTGGGTCAATTTTTAACACTACAGTCCCTGTCTTCAAATGCTCTCCTTCTGCGATTCCCAACTCAGCAAGCCTTTTTGAGTCGATTGACGCAATGGTGCCAACTTCATTTTCCTCGGATCCTGTAAAAGCAAGTTCCACACCAAGAAAAGCAAAAGTCATCCGGATGAATTCGCGAACCCTGGTAGTAACGCCGGTGGCGATAACGAAATCTTCCGACACTTCCTGTTGGAGGATTAGATACATCGCTTCGACATAGTCTTTTGCATGTCCCCAGTCACGTTGCGCATCTATGTTCCCCATGTACAGGCAGTCCTGCAAGCCAAGTACAATCTTAGCGGCGGCACGGGTTATTTTCCTGGTAACGAAAGTTTCGCCGCGCAATGGCGATTCGTGGTTGAATAGTATGCCATTGGATGCGAACATGCCATACGCCTCACGATAGTTGACAGTAATCCAGTAGGCGTACAACTTGGCAACAGCATAAGGAGACCTCGGATAGAAGGGAGTGGTTTCCGATTGAGGCACAGCTTGCACCAAACCATACAGTTCTGAGGTAGATGCCTGATATATTTTGGTCTTTTTTGTCAAACCTAGAAGCCGCACGGCCTCAAGAATACGCAGCGTTCCGATTCCGTCGGCATTAGCAGTGTATTCCGGCATCTCAAAGCTAACCTGAACATGACTCATTGCAGCAAGATTGTAAATTTCATCGGGCTGCACTTCCTGGATAATCCTGGTTAGGTTCATAGAATCCGTCAGGTCTCCGTAGTGAAGAATGAATCTGGGATTAGTAACGTGCGGATCTTCATACAAATGGTCAATACGATCTGTATTGAACAGCGAGCTCCTGCGTTTTACACCATGGACTGTGTAGTTTTTACTAAGCAACAGTTCGGTTAGATATGCGCCGTCTTGTCCGGTTACACCTGTAATTAATGCTACTTTTGACATATTAAGTTAGTTGTTTTGTTAAAAGCCATGAAAACCTGTGATCAGGTCTCAGGCGGCATAAATTTCTTGGTTTTTCAGAAAGTCCTGGTATGCTGACAAAATACCTTCCGGGAGCTCCACTGTATGCTTCCATCCAAGGTTATGTAGCTTTGATACATCCATGAGTTTTCTCGGAGTGCCGTCAGGTTTGGAATTATCCCAGCGAATGTCGCCCCGATACCCGATCGTCTTTGCGATCAGTTCGGTTAAATCCTTGATAGACAAATCTTCGCCGGTTCCGATATTGACGAGCTCACGTTCGTTATAATGTTTCATCAAATAGATACAGGCATCCGCCAGATCATCCGCAAATAGAAATTCCCGTTTTGGAGAGCCAGTGCCCCAAGCCTCAACAAATGGCTTTTCGTTTACTTTTGCCTCATGAAATTTCCGTATCAATGCGGGTAGTACATGCGAGTTTTGTAAGTCGTAATTGTCACCATAGCCGTAAAGGTTGGTGGGCATTACGCTTATGAAATTGCTTCCGTACTGATCGCGGTATGCTTCACACAGTTTTATCCCGGCGATCTTAGCGATCGCGTAGGGCTCATTGGTTTCTTCCAGCAGTCCTGTTAACAGATATTCTTCTTTGAGCGGCTGAGGCGCAAATTTCGGATAAATGCAGGAAGAACCAAGGAACATTAATTTTGTAACACCGTGCAAATGGGATTGATGAATGATATTCGCCTCAATCATCAGGTTTTCGTAGAGAAACTCTGCCCTGAAGGTATTATTGGCTACAATACCACCGACCTTCGCGGCGGCAAGAAACACGTAGTCAGGTTTTTCTTCGCGGTAAAAAGCTGCAACCCCGACGGGGTCGCGCAAATCGAGCTCTGAGGAGGTTCGGGTGACTAGGTTCCGGTATCCCTGGGCCGTTAGGGCTCTTAAAATTGCTGAACCTACCATTCCCCGGTGTCCGGCTATATATATTTTTGTATCCTTATTCATACTTCGAGGTTTGTGGTGAGATCATCGCTGTACTCAGACTCATCATACCCGGGGCCTGTCAAATGGCCCTTGTATTCTCTGCACTATTGAATTCGTCCGCCACTTTATCAGCATACGGGATGAATCGATTTGGCGATGTGGTATTGCTTTGAGATTTGATGGTCAGAAATTATTCAGCTAATACCTGTACATTTTGCGCTTCCCTGCCAATGCTGTAATAGGTGAAACCCAAATCACGCATTTGATCAAGCTCGTACAGGTTCCGGCCGTCAAAGATCACTTTGTTTTTTAGCAGTTTACTCATTTTCGCAAAATCCGGGGTACGGAATTGCGGCCATTCTGTAAAAATCATCAAAGCGTCGGCATCATCCAATGCAGCATATGCGGTGTGGCAGTAGGTAGGTTCCGGAATTAGTCGTTTCACGTTTTCCATCGCTTCCGGGTCATACGCGGTCACGTTCGCTCCTTCTGCCAGTAGCGCTTTAATATTTTCAAGAGCCGGCGCTTCCCGGATGTCGTCTGTATAAGGTTTGAAAGCCAGCCCCCAGACCGCGATTGTCTTGCCTCTCAGGTCTCCCTCGAAGTAGTCTTTCACAATCGGTAACAATCTCTTTTTCTGGGCGTCATTTACGTCCATGACAGATTTCAAAGTCCGGAAGTCATAACCATAGTCGGAGGAGGTTTTGGCCAGGGCCTGTACATCTTTTGGGAAACAGCTGCCTCCGTAGCCGATGCCTGCGAAGAGAAAGCGTTTGCCGATTCGGCTGTCGGTGCCTATGCCGCGACGAATGTCGTCAACGTTGGCACCAACTCTTTCACATAAATTGGCAATTTCGTTCATGAAGGTGATCTTCATTGCCAGGAACGAGTTTGCCGCGTATTTAGTCATCTCGGCAGAGCGTTCGTCCATAAAAATGACGGGGTTTCCCTGCCGAACCAGCGGCGCGTAAAGAGATTCCATTACTTTTTTGGCCTGTTCCGAGGTGGTACCGATTACAACCCGGTCGGGCTTCATGAAATCTTCAACAGCCACACCCTCTCTCAGGAATTCAGGATTGGATACGACGTCGAAGTCTACGGTGGCATTTTTCGCTATGGCAGCCCTTACGCGTTCTGCAGTTCCTACGGGAACCGTACTCTTATCGACGATAACGGCGTAGTTTTTTAGAAGTGGGCCCAAATCCTTTGCCACACCCAGAATGTATTTAAGATCAGCCGATCCATCTTCGCCGGGAGGAGTCGGAAGCGCCAGAAATATTACCTGGGCGCCTTCTATACCCTCGGTCAGATCGGTTGTGAATTTTAACCGGTCCTCAGCGATATTACGATCAAACAGAACATCGAGGCCGGGCTCGTATATAGGAATTTCGCCGTTTTTAAGACGGGCTACTTTATTTTCGTCAATATCTACACAAGTGACCTGATTGCCCGTTTCAGCGAAACAGGTACCCGTAACAAGGCCTACATAGCCCGTACCAACTACTGCAATTTTCATAAATTGAAAAAAGAAAATGATTGAAGAAATACCCGGAAGAGAACGCTATGGCCTGGAAGCGATTTGGCTATTTTCAGGCGTTGCACGGAAGGCAGAACGAAGTAATTCGTTGCCCGATAGAATCATCGGACTTTGGTGATTTGACATCATATTTTATTTAACGTTGAGTTTGACCTGGATAAATATGTATTATATACTCATCTCAGTATAAATATAGTGCAATTTTTGCATTTTAAAAATTTTCAGTCAAAAACATTAAATTAATGCAAATATCGCTTAATAGTATCATATTCAAGATGCCGGACTTTCTTAAAAACAGAAGAATAATTATAAAGGCTACATGTATTTTCATGTAGCCTTTATAATTATTGATTATCCCCGGCCCACCAGCTTCTTAAGCTTGCTGGCTACATTTTGTCCTGAGGTTTCAGACTCTTCGGCATAATAGCCATATCCGTAACCACCGTATCCATATCCGTATCCGTAACCGGCACCATAATTGACACCATTGAAAATAATGGAGAAGTTGGCAAACCGTTTTGCCTTTTGCAACTCGCCGATACGTTTCAGGTGATCGAGAATCGTATAGTTGAAACGAACGATATACAATGTAGCATCAACGTGTTCTGCGATTAAGGCTGAATCCGTAACAAGCCCGTATGGCGGAGAATCTATGAGTATATAGTCATAAACCTCTCTTAGTTCTTTAATCAGAAGCGGCAACTTTCCGTTGCTTAGCAATTCAGATGGATTGGGTGGAATAGGACCACTTGCCAATACATCAAATTTAGGATGGACACCCGTAGACTGAATGAAATCTTCGAAATGCCCCTGGCCAATAAGGCAATTGGATGCCCCGACTTTATTGGGAACTCCCAAACGTTCATGCAGCGTCGGTTTCCTGAGATCCAATCCGATCAGCAGGACTCTTTTATCCGAATATGCCAAGCTGGCTGCCAGATTTATGCTGACAAAGCTCTTGCCTTCGCCACCGATGGAGGACGTAAACATGATCACCCTGCATTTGCCGTCGCCAAGGTACTGTAAATTGGTCCTCAGAGCGCGGAACTGCTCGGCAACAGCACTTCTGCTGGTCATCTTGATGATCGACTCATCACCTGGCACACCGTTGATTACGTTTTTCATCTGACCAATTTCGCCCAGAATCGACGAATGAGTAGTTTTTTCTATCTCTTCCCTTGACTGAACCGTATTTTTCAGTAGAAACAACAGGTTGATCAGTCCGAGAGGGAGGATGATACCCAGCGCGCCTGCTATTCCCCAAACCATTGCCTTTTTAGGCTTAATCGGCTTGAAGGTGGCAATAGGGGCGTCGATCAGGCGGCTATCTGTAACGGTAGATGCATACGCCAATGCGGTCTCTTCTCTTTTCTGGAGCAGGTACAAATACAGCTCCTCCTTAATAGATTGCTGACGCTTGATTCCAACAAACTCTCTTTCCTTCTTGGGGATGGATCTTAGACCAGCTGAAAAACGTGTGTTGATAGACTCAAGATTCCGTTTTGTGACGGCCATCCCGCGTTTAAGGTTCTGAACGTTTTCCTTGATCGATTGCCTGGTTCCTGCCAATTGTGTGTTAATAGTCTGTAACAACGGGTTGTTGGGAGACGTTGTTCTGGCGTACTTTTCGCGTTGCAATTCGAGTTCATTGAACTTTGTGAGCAGCGATACGAGTACGGGGTCGTCTATCATGTATGTTGCGGGCGCTACGGCGCCTTCACCAGCATTGGAAATGTAGTTATCTACACTTTCAAGGATACTGATTTTAGTGTTGACCTCATTGAGCTTGGAATCATTCTCCTTGATATTTTCCAGGAAAAGTTGTGATTCCGCGCTGATGTCTGTAATTCCCTGATTCGTCTTGTAAGACTCCACGTCCTTTTCAACATCACCAAGCTCTCCGGTGATTAACCCGAGCCGGTTTTCAATGAATTTGAGCGTGTTGCTCGCCTCGCTGTTTTTGTCATTCAGAGAGGATTGTATATAAACGTCCAATAATTTGTTAAGCACATCTTTGGACCGCTGAACATTGACATCCTCGTAGCTGATTTCCAGTACCGTACTTTTTACATTCGGTTGCTGCACTGAAATCCTGTTTAAAATCCGTTCGGCAAGGCTCTTCACCTCGGTAAAGTGAATAGTAATGTCCTTTACATCGGAAGGGGCTCCTCTTTTCAATACAAACGCACCCCAATTGTTGCGGAAACGCTGATTGAATGAAAATAACTTGTCTTCATCGTTGAACCTGAAATGAGTACTGTCTTCAATATGAATGACGAGAGGCTCCTCGTAGCCATATTCAGTAATGATCTCAGGTGTAATGATAATCGGGCTTTCATTATAGAGATCTACCGTGCGCAAACCCTCTTTGGTAGTGTAGCTGACGTCTAGGCTTAGTTCTTTAACGACCTGCTCAATAAGTGTCTGGGATTTGAAAACTTCCATTTCATTTTCCACAGTCTTATTTCCCCCGAATTGGGAACTCATTTCGGTAAGTATGTCCCCCTGTGAACCAGTTAAGCTTTTTTCTTCCTTAATAAGAATACTGGTCTTGGCACTATAGGTCGGTTGGGTAATCTGTAAATAGAAAAATGCAACGGTTAGCATCAAAAACAGAAATATTGGGAAAAGGTACCAATATCTGATCAGTCGCCGGATATAATCGTTGAGGTCAAAGTCCTGGCTTTTCTCTTCGCCTGCCGAAGGTAAGCCGTTAAAATTCCTGTCTTCCATATGTTGAGTATATAATTGCTTTTTTTCTGCTTGTAACTTACTTGGTAAGGTTGAGAATCAGAATTCCCAATGTGCTTATCCCACCAACGATACTTACAATTAGAGGGACCGTTCTTACGCGACTGTCCGTATCCAGCATCTTTGCTTTAACGGGCTCTACGTAAATGACATCGTTCTTATGCAGATAATAGTAAGGCGAATTAAAAATTTCCCGTGAAGTCAGGTCGACGCGGGCATATTCCCGCTTTCCGTTCTCTTCACGGATGATCATGACATTGCTCCTGTTTCCATAAATGGTCAAATCGCCCGCAAGGCTCATTACTTCGGGCAGCGTGATCTTCTCATCGGGAATTACATAAACTCCTGGCAGCTTAACTTCCCCCATTACTGAAACTTTGAAGTTCAAGTTACGCACGATGACGGAAGGCTCTTTTAGAAATGCCTGCAATCTGGTTCTGATGGTATCGGCAGCGTCTGTTGTCCTGAGGCCGCCCACCCGAAGCTTGCCAATAAGCGGGATTTCAATGTTGCCGTCGGTGTCTACCAGATAGCCAAGCGGCTGCACACGAGGACCACCTACATTGGAGTAGTTGGTGCTAGCGGTAGTGAAAAGGTTCGGGGTATTAAAAACTTCGTTAGCCTCAGCGTTTAAGCTTCCAACTATAATGGAGAGAATATCACTGGGCTGAATTTTGGGCACATATTGCTGGGTAATTTCCTGTGAAGAGTAGCGAACTGAATCTCCTTGGAAATATACAATCGACTTTGGGGAGACACAAGATGTAATCCCTCCGATTATCGCTAGGAGAGAAAGAGCCGTGGAGAGTATTAATCTTAAAGTTCTGCTGTTTGAATTGGCCATAAATAATAACGTTGAGTAATTTTTCTAGTTTTAATTTATTGAAAATGAATATATTGTTAAATTGAAATAGATTTTTTCAGATTATTTTCAGGACACTTTAGCGATGTTTGTAACTGTTTGCGAACGACATAGCGGCAAGCGGGTCTAATGCTGATTCTAGGTAATGTGCAAATTATGTCCGTAGCTAAAATTAACACAAATATAGAATAAATTCAATTCTCGCCCTCACTTACCGATAAGTTTTTCATTTTGAAACGAATATTTGGACAACCATTGATGCCTGTTACTCTTGCGGATCATATCCAGGTGCTGAATTTTATGGGCGTCGGTGCCCAGAAAAGTCACTAAATTATTCTTGAGTAGCCATTCCGCTATTTTACTGATGTTTTCGCCATAATAGCCTGTAAGAGATAACACATTGATCTGCAACTCGCAACCGGCATCCGCCAGTTTTTTGTAAATGGATGGATCTGAGTGAAAATAGGTATACCGTTCGGGGTGAGCGAGTATCGGTTGATACCCTTTTGAAATGATACTGAACAGGTTTTCCGATGTATTCATCAGAGGGGTTGAATAGGGAAGTTCGACCAATAGGCGGTTTCCCGGTAATGTGAGTAGTTCCTGTCCGGAAGAAACTAACTCATTGAAATGTTCGTCAATGAAATATTCTGCGGCAGCAGCTATCTGAATGGTTAATCCCGCATCGAGGGCCGCTTTTTGCACATCCTTTAATCCCGACAAAATTATATCAGGAGTGTTCCTGTAGCAATCCCACATTACGTGCGGGGTTGTCACAATATGCGTGTAGCCGAAGGATTGCATTTTGGCAGCCATTTCAACCGCTTCCTCAACAGTTTGCACACCATCATCTATCCCTGGGATGAGGTGCGAATGAATGTCTATGCCGATGTGCGCCAAATCTACATTCTTGGTACTTTTTTTTCCAAACAACCAATCAAGCATAGTAACTTAAATAGTGAGGCACTTGTTTCTAAAATGAGTTAAAGTAAATGGTTCCTATCACAAACCGTCAATTGGACAAATTTAAGGTAAAAAAGCAACAGGTTGGTTAGGATAATAAGAATTCCGCCACCTTATCGGATGTACATTTTACACACCTGTTGCTCTCGTCGCGCTATCGTCCGATGCCTCCTGCACGTTCGTGAGGCCTAGTTTTTTCGCGGTATTCTTTGCATTATAGGTTTTTCGGGTAAGAACAAGCTTCAACTTTAATTCCAGGTACATTTGCTACCTGCCCCCAATGGTGGGTGCATTGTATGCGCATTTTGTATTTTTGCAAGAACTAATTTGACAGATGCCATTACCACGTTTTTGAAATTTTCAGCGATAACCCGGAAGAATTGTACAGCATGGTGCCCTGATCGACAGCAAGGGTCAGCGCAATATCCATGTTGTGCTTTAGTCCACGGTTTACCATAACGTATCCCGAGAACTGGCGCTCTTCTCCGAAATACGGTGGCTTGGATGGAATTCTGATATTGTTGAGAGAGTGTCCCCAGGGGCTGGTGCCGTAGGTTCCATAATTGAAAGAATAGTTTAACTTCAGTAGGAAATTCCATTCGGCAATAGCATATTCCGATCCTATCTGAATGGCTTTCAGTCGGTTATTGACAAAATATTCCCGGGGCTGCGCCGGTAACTCTTTCCGGGCGTAAGCGGTGCTGGTGATAAGAGGATTTCCGATGTTCTCGCCTTTATAAGACCACCCCCGTTCATAGATGTAGTTGTTATAATAATCTTCATCTCCGGAAGGAGTTATTTTCGCATCAATTTCTCCACCCTGGCTCTTTGTGGCGATATATTCGATAAGAAATTTCTTCCAGCGGATTTTTGATTCTGAGGAAGCAAAGTCTTTGTTGGCAATACTCAGCCCGAACAGCCCGTCTTTGACATTGTTGAGATGATAAAGACCTCCTACCTCAAAGAAAAACTGGTGATAAGCCAAAAAATTGAGTTTGCCGGCGTTTACTTCGATGGCCTGGTCGATAGATCCCAGGTGGTTGCCCACTTTTGACCTCGGCAAACCGTTGGTTTCCCCCCCGTAGCTCTCTCCAAAGATCACGCGCTTATAGGTTTCCCACGACGACAATTTATATTTCGGGCCATTGATCTGTTTTTCATTTCCCCAAAAAACCTGATGGTTAAAACCCGCCAGGAGCTTAACTTTCCAGTTGGGTCTTCCAAACCTTGCATAAACTGACTTCTGATGAAAATAGGTCTTTGTCATACCATAGGTCGTGCCGTTACGCGTTCCAACTTCCCCGAGCCAGCCATGTGCGTAATTGCCTTTAACCGCAATAACGTCCCATAAGAAGGGGACAGTCCAAAATTCAGGGATCGACAGTTCGACCTTGGGTACTCCAAGGCTGTTACCGGATATGGAAAATGAGCCGGATGACAGCGTAGAGTCAACCAACCCCATCATGTCACGGCTACGGCCGGCTTTTAACTGAAAGATTCCGAGACGACCTTTTACATACGCTTCAATTAAGATTACCTCCGCATCTTTTCCCAGATTGACCCGGGATTCGACCGCTGCTCCCCAATCTGTCAGCCTTTTTCGTGTATCAGGAGAATACTCACGTGCAAACCTGCCCACAAGACCCAGGGAAGCGCCTCGTATCGGAATGTTCCCGTATTGATTGGAACGCATCCATAGGGGAACCTGGTCGTTGGTGGTTCCTGTCGCAATGGCGGCTAGCCCGTAATGAATATTTGATGCCGGATTTTTTGTCAGCGTATCTGGTTTGGTCGATGCATCCAGTGTATCAGCGGAAGTGAATTTCTCAGGCTTTGGTAACTCGCGGTGCGTCGCGCTGGCATGTACAATTGAAATTGGACCAGTGACAAGCAAAAATGCAGCCGTGGTCGATCGGAGGGTTTTAAACATTTTATTAAACGTATTAATATGGTGGCGTTGAGTAACATACATTCAACAGTGGGTCTGCGCTTGCCGACACCGGACATTGCAATGGCGTACGAATGTTTTGAAAAAGCTATGTCGAAGATAGAGCATTCCCGAAGTTTTTGCCAACTGGTCGTGTTTAAAATGATCGTACCAGCAACCAGCTATCACAAACTTTTAAATGATCCGGCATTTTTTTTCATCCTTTACGAATCCTGAAAAACAGGGCTGATTTGTTTCAAATAAACAAACACGGACGTGTTTGCGGGATCTCTGTCGCACGATGTATACGCAGATTCCAACCCGCAAGGCGTGCAACCGGTGTAAAAGGGGATGACTGTTTTGTTTCTAAATTCAACAGACAGCTGGTATACATCTAATATTTCCGACTTTGGATCGAGGCTGCTGCTGGGTTCGATTCAAAGGAAAAATACCACTTTCCAGAGTGGTTAAGTTGCCTCTGACGTCGGCTATTAGCTACTTTGGGCCCGGTGAGAGGTTTAAAACTTTGCTATGGATTGGATACCAGAACCCATTGGGTAATTTTTCTACGACTTTTTAAAGCAGGAAATTCTACACTTGTGCTTCAGTACCTCCCTCGTTGGTGTGGAATCCGGTATCGAGCCCATCGTCAGCCGGAATAATGGGGATCTGCGTAGCTGGTTCCAGATCTGGTTGCTGTGCTCAGGACAGTCAGCGCCACATAACTCCTGTGAGGCCAACCAATCAGATTTATTTCACCATTTATCTCATGTCGATGCCCCCTTGACGGGTGGCCAATGCTTCCTGATGTCGCCAAAGATCCTGGAACACCGCACTGCTATGATAAAGGTTATCAAAGGTCCCCTCATCAATTAGTCGTCCGTCGCGCAGAATGTAGATATAATCGAATTTGGTAAGCAAATGCAACCGGTGCAACGTGGAGACCACCGCCTTGCTACGGAACTCAGCAAACATCTTATCGTAGATCTGCGATTCAGTTTTAGGGTCGATGCTGCTGGTAGGTTCATCGAGCAGCACAATGTCGGAGCTGCGCGCAGCCAGAATCCCGCGGGCAAGCGCCAGTCGTTGCTTTTGCCCGCCCGAGAGGTTAACACCCTTTTCCTGTATGCTGGACTCGAGGCTTTTGGGCAGTTTCTCCACCACCTCAGAAAAATGTGCAATGCGGCAGACCTCCATAATGTCGGATTCCTCGAAAGGCAGTCCCAGCGTAATGTTATAGGCAATGGTATTTTCGAAGATCTCGGGATCCTGAGGGAACAGCGTGACCTGATCTGCGAGCATCTCAATGCTGGCTCCAAGTTGCCCGTCAATTTTGACCTGCGCATCTTTTTCGGGCTGGTATAACCCGCGCAGCAATGCGAGCAAGGTACTTTTGCCGCTTCCGCTTTCGCCTATGAATGCGATACGCTGTTTACGGCGGAGCCGGATATTCAGGCCATGCAGGCTGTGGGCCACTTTCTCGGAATCATAAACCTCGCCGTGAGAGAAATTGAGATTCTCGATGCTGATTTCCTGCCAGTTCTCAGGCAATGCCCCGGCAACGTCCAAGCGATGATGCTGACGGTAAGCATCGCCGATTACCCTGGCGGTCTGCACTTCTGTATTGTACCGGATGATCTCGGTATACTGCCAGGCAATATCCTGGAAGACGCTTGTGAACTGGTTGACATAACTCAACAGCGTAACCAGGCCTCCAACCAGAAAGACCTCACCCGGGGTATAGTGCTGATACACGTAGCCTATTGTGACAACAATGTAGATAACGGCGATAAAAATGCTGGCCACAAACCACTTCCATTCGTTAATCAGCACCGATCGTTTAAATGGTGGGAACACATCCCCGACTTTACTCATCAGGCTGATCTTCATCCTTTTTTCCAGCCGGAGGGTAATTACCGTAATGATATTGGAGAGGCTGTCGAACAATGTAGAGGAGACAATATGCTCCTTTTCATTGGATTCGTCGAGCGCTTTGATGAAGGGTTTGTCGAACCTGAAAATTACCCAGACATTGATCATCCCAATCAATACGCCCACGGCACCGAATAGGGGAGAGAACCAGAGTATTGCAATAAAAGAGAATACGAACTTGGCGAATGCATGGAGGAACATGAAACCGTTCTGAAAAAAATCTTTCAGTGCTTCATACGCTTTCCTGATTCGGTTGATGGTCGCGCCGCTGTGGTGGTCTTGGTGCCAGCGGATGGGCAAATGGAGTGCCTGATGGTACATTTCGTCCAGGAAATTCCTGCTGAGATCAAACGCAAGCTTACGCTCCATCACACGTGCGGGCCCGTGAAACGCCCATTCGGCCAGGATCAGGCCCAGATATGCACCGGCATAGATCCACACATTGCGCAATGTACCTTCGGCATCCTGCTGAATCGACTGGATGAACCAGCCATAGAGCAACGGGTGGGCTGCCAGTACGATATTGGCCATGACGAACATACCGTACACCAGCAAATAGCGCTTGCGTTGCTGGCGTGCGTACCGCCAGGCGGTGGCCAGAAGGGATAAATAGGGATTCTGCATTGGGGTTTATAAACATTGGCGGGGAACTGTGGACTACCCCGGCACCATACAACCGCAAAAGTGCAGCGAAGGTTGCCCGCCGGCAGGTAAACTTTGTGTAAAGAATCAGTAGTTTTCGTCCATTTGCGGTTTAATTACACGTTAATGAATTTTTTGCAGACCACCTTTTGAACATTCAAACCGGAATTTTATGAGAAGATTAATGCATGTTTTTTGCAGCGCTATTTTGCTGAGCATTGCACTGGGTATTTCCGCTCACGCGCAGGACGGGTGGATCACACTTTTTAACGGAAAGAACTTCGATGGCTGGAAGGTCGGTGCGAATGCAAGCTCCTTCTCGATCGAGGACGGTAATATTAAGGTGGCCGGGCCGCGGGCTCACCTGTTCTATGAAGGTCCTGTCAAAAACCATATGTTCAAGAACTTCGAGTTCAAAGCCACGGTGAAAACGACGCCGGGTTCCAATTCCGGTATTTTCATTCACACCACTTACCAGGAAGACGGCTGGCCTTCGCTAGGTTATGAAGTGCAGGTAAACCAGTCGCACACCGATTATAAGCGTACCGGTAGCCTTTATAATGTAGTGGATGTGAAAGAAACTTATGTGAAAGACAATGAATGGTATACCGAGTACATCAAAGTGGAAGGCAAACACATTACCATCAAGATCAATGATAAAGTGGTGGTGGATTATGAAGAAGCTGACGTGGACAAGCGTGAAGGGGAAATGAAGGCCAGGTTTCTGAAAGCCGGTACATTTGCATTGCAGGCGCACGATCCCAGGAGCGTGGTATATTATAAAGATATTCAGGTGAGACCTTTGACAGAATAAACTTTTCTTACTTCCGATGGAAGACGAAATTCATTTTGAATCATTCCTGGAACGCCTCCCCAAAAAGGGAGGCGAATTTTATATGATGGTACCCGACGATGTGGCTGCGCAGTTTGTGGAGGGGCGTAAGCCGGCCCGTGTGCGGTGTGTGCTCAATGGGCATGTCAACTTCCAATGCGCGATCCGGCCGAAAGGCGGCGGAGGTTTTTATATTAATGTCGGTACGCCGCTGCGGCAGGAAGGCAAGCTTGTACTGGGGCAAAAGCTGCATGCGGCCATCCGAAAGGACGATAGCGAATACGGCCGCGATATGCCGGAGGAGTTGCAGGAATTGCTGATGCAGGATGAAGAAGCGAACAGGCTGTTCGAGAGTGCCAAACCTGTGAATCAGCGGGCCATTATCTATTATGTAGCCGGCGCCAAATCCATTCAGGTCCGCATCGACCGCGCCATTGTGATGGTCGACCGGCTTAAACAGGGGCGCATTCACTAATTTACTCCTCCCGGCTTGCAACACTTCGGTACTGGCTCGGCGATATTCCCTCCGATTTGCGGAACTGCCGTCCGAAGTAGTTCAAATCGGAAAATCCAAGCTGATAGCAGATGTCGGAAATACTTTCTCTGGTTTGCGACAAAAGTTGCTTCGCTTTTTTGATCTTTTCCTTCAATATGAAATCCAGTGGGCTGATGCTGAACTCGCGTTTGAATGCGCGGTAAAACGACGCGCGGCTCATACAGGCTTTCTCGCTCAGGTCTTCTACCTGGATCTTTTCGTTGATATTGGCCTTAATGTAATTGACCACAAACGCGAGTGGACTGTCCTCGTGCAGGTAGGAAGCTTCGTCTGTGGCCGCGAGATGTTGCGTTTGAATAATGTGTACGATGAGTTCCTGCAACGTGAGGTCGGCGAGAATGTCTTTGCCCAATGCCGTTCCTGAACAAATTTTAATGAGTTTGTTAAGTGTTTGCGCGAGTTCGATATTATTAAGAAAATGGTATTGATTGTGTTGCAATGACCAGAACTGCTGCTTGCCTTCACGCGGATAGGTTTCGCTGAGCCTGTCGACGATCTGCTGGATCTTCGGCTGATCGATCGCCAGCGCAATGCATTGGGTAGGGTTCTCACGGGCCGCCTCGGGGAAATCGATCTTCATGGTCACGTTCGCCGGTACCAGCACCGTTTCGCCGGGCAGGTAATCGAAACCCGGCTGATCGAACAAATGCATGACCTTCTTGCCGCGCAGCATGCTCGTCACCACAAAATCCGAAAAAGTAAGTGGCACCAATGCGGATGGCTGCAAAGTTTCGAACAGGTTCAGCTCGCAATTTTCCAGCGTAAATGCCCTGCGGTTTTCCACCAGCGTTTTCAGGGATTTTTCCCCCGAAACTGCCACCTGATTCAATCTGTAACCTCCCGCCATCACTGCAATTGTTTAAACAAACCGATTTCAACAAATCCTTCCTCCCTTCTTCCTTTCCTCCTTCCTCCCTCCCTTTTTATCCTTTAAATATAACTCTTTTTCGAAAAAATGAGATAATTATCCTACCACTTGACACGATCGTGCCAATGATTAACGCCCCGACTGGGTAGGTTTGTATCATCAATCATTTCAAAAATAACCTTTAATCATGGATACGATCACCGAGAACCCTGGAGTTGAGAGTAAGACGTACAGCAATGAGAATCTGGCCAAGCGGCCTGATTTTAAGGAAAAATATGAAAACTATATCAATGGCCAGTTCGTCGCGCCAGCCAGGGGAGAGTATTTTGACAATATTTCACCCATCGACGGTCAGGTGTTCACGAAAGCTGCACGTTCGACGAAGGAAGATGTGGAAGTGGCGCTTGACGCTGCTCATGCGGCATTCCCGGCCTGGAGCAAAACCTCGGCTACCAATCGCAGCAACCTTCTGCTGAAAATCGCGCAAGTGATCGAAGATAATCTGGAATATCTGGCCGTTGTCGAAACCATTGATAATGGCAAGGCCATCCGCGAAACCCGCGCCGCCGATTTGCCGCTCTGCGTAGACCATTTTCGTTATTTTGCCGGTGTGATCCGTGCCGAGGAAGGCAGTGTTTCGGAGCACGACGAAAACACCGTGTGCATTAACCTGCATGAGCCGTTGGGTGTTGTGGCCCAGATCATCCCCTGGAATTTTCCGCTTTTGATGGCTACCTGGAAAATAGCACCGGCGTTGGCGGCAGGTAACTGCGTGGTGGTAAAACCCGCAGAGCAAACGCCTACTTCTATTATGGTGCTCATGGAACTGATCGGCGGTATTCTGCCTCCCGGCGTGCTCAATATCGTCACCGGCTTCGGTGTGGAAGCAGGTAAGCCGCTGGCATCATCGCCACGTGTGGCTAAGGTCGCTTTTACTGGTGAAACCACTACCGGCCGGCTCATAATGCAATATGCCTCCGATAATCTGGTGCCCGTTACCATGGAATTGGGAGGTAAATCGCCGAATATCTTCTTCCCTTCGGTCATGGATGAGGACGATGCGTTTCTCGATAAAGCCATCGAGGGCGCCGTGCTTTTTGCATTGAACCAGGGGGAGGTTTGTACCTGCCCGTCGCGGATGCTGGTGCATGAGCGCATTTATGATAAGTTTATGGAGAGGGTAATCCAGCGCACAAAAGCCATAAAAATGGGCCACCCGCTGGACGGAACTACGATGATGGGGGCACAGGCTTCGAATGATCAGTACGAAAAGATATTGTCCTATCTTAAAATTGGAAAGGAGGAAGGTGCCGAAGTGCTGACAGGGGGTGCTGCGCAGACTTTCGAAAATGGAATTTCAGGCGGTTACTATATTCAACCCACGATTTTTAAAGGGCATAATAAAATGCGTGTATTCCAGGAGGAGATATTCGGCCCCGTAGTGTGTGTAACGACTTTCAAAACCACCGAGGAAGCTATTGCCATTGCCAACGATACCCTCTATGGATTGGGCGCGGGCGTGTGGACGCGCGACGCGCATGAGCTTTACCAGGTACCGCGGGCGATTCAGGCGGGTAGGGTGTGGGTCAATAATTACCACGCCTACCCCGCCCACGCTCCCTTCGGAGGCTACAAAAAATCAGGTTTTGGGCGTGAAAACCACAAAATGATGCTGGGTTATTACCGCCAGACGAAAAATATGCTGATTTCGTACGATAAGAACAAGCTTGGGTTTTTCTGAGAATGCTATGACAAACAGAGTGCTGATAACACCCGAAGCCGAGGCTGTGGTGGCCCGGCTTCGGGAAGCGAACGGGGAGCTGATGTTTCATCAGAGTGGCGGTTGTTGTGATGGCTCGCAGCCTATGTGTTTTCCCAAAGGAGAGTTCCGGGTATCGGATAGTGATGTGCTGTTGGGGGAAATCGCTGGCTGTGGGTTTTACATGAGCCGCGACCAGTTTGAATACTGGCAGCACACGCAGCTGATCATAGATGTAGTGCCCGGCCGGGGTGCAAGTTTCTCTCTGGAGATTCCGCTGGGGGTGCGTTTTATCACTCGTTCAAGGCTCTATTCACCCGAAGAGGCGGGCGATCTCACCGACGTCAACGTTTAAAAATCGCATTAGTTTTGGAAGGTGTGGAACTGCCGTGTAGTTAATCTTTTACACGTCGGTTTCGCACCTTTCTTGTCATTTTAGGACTTATTGGTTATATTTGTTCAAATCGAGCGGTTTGCTGACTGGGAAATTTAAAGTCAGCTATATCTATAACACATCTGTAAATCAACGTATTTACGGATCTTAAAAGCTGAATTTTGAATTTCAACGAATTTGAACTCCACGAAGACGTACTGAGCGCCGTGGATTCCATGAGCTACCAGCAGGCAACACCTATCCAGGAGCAAGCTATTCCCCACATTCTCAACGGCAAGGATTTGCTGGCCTGCGCGCAGACGGGTACCGGTAAAACTGCCGCATACCTGATTCCCATACTGGACAAAGTGGCGCATGAGGCCAATACGCACACCGGTGCGTTGATCCTCGTGCCGACGAGGGAGCTTGCCGTGCAGATCGACCAGCAAATCCAGGGTCTGGGCTATTTCGTCGGAGCAACGAGCATCGCTGTTTACGGCGGAAACAAGGGCCCGGAATGGGATCAGCAGAAAAAAGCACTGACACAAGGCGCAGATATTATTATAGCGACTCCCGGCAGGCTGATCGCCCATTTACAACTGGGTTATGTCAATTTTGGCGACCTGCGGCACCTGGTGCTCGATGAGGCCGACCGTATGCTGGATATGGGCTTTTTGGGCGATATCCTGAAAATTATGAGCTTTCTGCCTGCGAAGCGGCAGACACTGATGTTTTCGGCCACTATGCCTCCCAAAATCGGCGAGCTGGCCAAACGTATTTTGCATAACCCTGAGGAGATCAGGCTGGCGGTATCCCGTCCGGCGGAAAGGATCGATCAGCAGTTTTACCTGGCCAGGGATGAGCAAAAACTGCAATTGCTGATCCATTTGCTGAAAGAAGTGGAGAATATCAGCATGGTGTTGTTTACATCCCGCAAATCCGCTGTCGAGCCGATCGTGCGTTCGTTGCGAAAGCTGGGATTGGGTGCACACGGCATTTCGTCTGATTCTGAGCAGGCTGAACGCGAAATCGTATTGCGTGATTTCAAAAACCGGCAATTTCCGATACTGGTAGCGACCGATGTGTTGTCGCGCGGCATAGATATTGATAACCTAAGCCATGTCGTTAATTACGATGTCCCTCGTGACCCGGAAGATTATGTACACCGTATCGGTCGTACGGCACGTGCGGAGTCGAAAGGGACCGCGATTACCTTTATCAACGAGCACGATCAGAAATACGTGATGAAGATCGAAAGGCTCTTTGAAAAAGAAGTTGAGAAGAAATCAATTACCCAGGAACTCGGATTAGGTGAGGCGCCGCTGTTTGAGCCGCAACGAATGCGGTCGGGACGGCGTAATAAAAATACCAAAAGGGCTTCCACGGGAACATCGGGTGCGAGAAAACCACATCGCGAACCCAGGCCCCAGCCTCAGGATGGAGTTCAGGCGGAGGCCAAGCCGGAAGAAAGCAAGGCAAAGCGCCGGAACAAGAGACGGAGGCCAAAGAAAGAACAGCCTACATCTGTAAACCCTACAGAGGCGTAACCTCACATCAGAGTTGGTCAGACGTGATGAGCATTCATTTGTCTTGCTTTACCGTCATGAAGAAACTTAAATTGCGTACTATTGGACCGTTTGATAGATTGGATAAGGAATTATAAATTCAGCGTATCCGACCCTCCGATCATTACGATGGAGGGTTTGTTTTCGTTGTTGCTGCTCATGCTTTTGAGCTTTCTCGCAGTATTTTTCCACCTTGTCCGCATCCTTTTTAATGCACCCGTCGATTTTTCTCTCGACTGGAATCTCTTTCTGAGCTGGATACCGCTGATCATCGCTTTTCTGGCGGATAATCTCACCAAAAGATTCGGGCATATCCCAGTCGTTCTGACTCTTCTGAGCGTAGCCTGGCTCGCGTTTTTCCCCAATGCGCCGTATATGATCACGGATCTGGCACATCTCACGGTTGATTACCAGCGTGACCTGACCTGGCACGACACGATCATGCTTTTCTCCTACGCAGAGGTGAGCCTGTTCAACGGGCTGGTTTCGCTGTATTGGATTCACCGCTCCTGGCGCAAGGTGTTTGATCGAAAGCCTGCCAATACGTTATTGCTGATCAGCCTGCCGCTGGCGGGTTTCGGGGTGTATCTGGGACGTGTCCGGAGAATGAACAGCTGGGATATTATCCATGAGCCGGAGGCGATCATCAATAATCTGATACAAAGCCTGCTCGACCGCACTGCCTGGGTTTTCGCGATGGAGATCGGTATGCTGCTCGGGATATTGTATCTCGTATTGTGGGGAGTGATCCGTTTCCGGATCAGACATTCCAGAAAGAATCATTAGAGAGTTTGGCAGAAAATAGCTTTTTGCTGTGCCATCATATTTCTGTGTCAAAACATGCAACTATCAGATCAGATAAAGAAATCTTATTCCAACCAGTACGATGAAGGACTTGTTGAGTGGCGGAATACGGGTGCCAAATTTAAGGCTTTAAATATCGTCGAACTGGCCCGGAACATTAGTTTCCGCAATGTGCTGGAGGTCGGGGCAGGGGAGGGAAGTATTCTGAACTGGCTCTCACAATGGAATTTTTGCAAGGACATGTCCTGTATTGAAATATCGGAGAGTGGGATCGAGCTCATCAAGTCCAAAAATATTCCAAATCTGAATGATGTGCGGCTTTTTGACGGATATAAGATCCCTTATCCGGACAATAGCTTCGATCTCGTGATCTGTTCCCATGTACTCGAACATGTGGAGTATGAAAGGTTGCTGCTGCGGGAGATCAAGCGGGTTTCGAAATACCAGATATTTGAGGTACCTATTGACTTCTCTTTTTATGCCGACCGCAAACTGGAGCATTTCCTTTCGTATGGTCATATCAATATCTATACGCCGGCCCTGTTCAGATTCCTGTTGCGATCGGAACAATTCCGGGTTGAAAAGGACATATGCCATCTGTACGACGATGCGGTGTTGAAAATGACTTTCAGAAATAACGCAAAAGGATATTACCTCACCAAACTGAAGCATTTCCTGCTCCGGTCGTTTCCCTACCTTCGTGGGATCAAGCCCAGCTCGTATGCGGTACTCACATCGAAGGCGGACAAAGAACTTTCTATTTTTTAAGTGACAGAAACTCCGATCCAGCTAGACATCATTTACCGGGACGACGTACTCATCGCAGTCAATAAACCGAATGGCTTGCTGGTACATCGCTCACCTATCGCCAGCGACGCCGATGTATTCGCTGTGCAGTTACTGCGCGACCAGCTGGGGCAAAAGGTGTATCCAGTGCACCGGCTCGACCGTAAGACTTCGGGGGTATTGTTATTCGCCTTGAACGAAGAAATGAACAGCGAAATGCAGCGCAGGTTCATGAATGGGGAAATCATTAAGACCTATCACGCCATTGTACGCGGCTACACACCCGATGCGGGCGAGATCGACTACCCGTTGAAAAGGGACGACGGCGTAATCCAGCACGCATTGACACGATATGAAACCTTGCAGAGAACCGAGGTCCCATTCGCGGTCGGTAAGCATCCTACTTCACGTTATTCACTCGTTAAACTGACCCCTGAGACGGGACGAATGCACCAGCTTCGCAAGCACATGGCGCATATTCTTCATCCGATCATCGGTGACCGCCCGCATGGGTGCAATAAACAGAACCGGTTTTTTAAAGAGCAGTTAAACATGATGCAGATGATGCTGCACGCGGAGTCCCTCCAATTCAGACATCCGGCACGCGGGATACTGGTTACGATACAGGCACCCTATCAGCCGGAGTTTGCCAGAATGTTAAATCTACTTCGATTAGAGGGGCATGGTGAGGGGCGGTCAGGAGAAAATGATATTGCCCGCAAATAAAGCGATTGAATATGCAGCTAAAAATATAGCCGAGGCAAACGCCCCGGCCTATTGCATATACTCAACGTATTAAAAAATGTAATCACGAAATTAACATAAATTCTATATTGAAATTGTAATTTATGCTAAAATTTAAGAATAATCCTTCGTATAAACACGGTGCACCTCTTTAACTTTTCTACATTCATGTAGGTGGATTATCTACAAATGACGGAGTTTTGCCGGGACCACGAAGCATACCCGCCCGAAAAAGTTTGGGACCGATCCAGGTTGTGATGGGCATATTTTCCTGAACAAATCCGCCGGGGCATGGAACCGGGCAGTTCGGTGTCCAGGGATTATCTCTGAGCAAATGAGCATAATCAAATTGCGAGCTTCTGATGTGCAAGAGGCAGTTTTTGCGAAGTATCATGGGGAAACAAGACAAGATCACCCGGTGATCCTGTCTTGTCAATATGCATCCCAGCGCCTATTTGCCAGATCGGTGAACGACCAAGGCTCAGTGGTGTCATGATACCGGAATTGAGAATTTCGGTAAAAAGAGGGATGTTAACGTTGAGTAAATATCACCTGCACGGACGGGCCACGGTGTGAGCCGTCTCTTCATAGTATATAAAATAGATTATAGTAAAATTCTACTATAAAATTCGAACCAAACCACTACTAATTTTACAGGTGCTTCAAATTAGTGCAGTACGGACTCGTTTGCCTATCGGAGCGGCACAACGGGATCTTTGCGCCGCTTGGGCGTCGATTTGCGCCCGGACCGATCGGCAGCTGCCCTCCTTCTGGCCGTTTCCCTTTTTAGAAACCCCGGCTTTTTGGCAAGATCGACAAGATCCAGATACCGCTTAAGATTAAACCTTGACATGATCATTTTGCGATAGTATTTCAACTCGATTAATGAAATGTCCAGATTATTGGCAATGGTTCTCAAAGGTTCATCCCTGGAGAGCCCATCCAGGATTGCGCGCTCGATACTCGACAGATCATCTGCCGACGGCCAGCCTCCATACATTCCGGTCAATAACAAATTCTGAACATCCTCAGATAGAAACAAGTTACCTTTCTGAACCTGCCCGATGGCGTCCAGTAACTCCTGAAATGAACAGGTTTTGGTTAGAAAAGCTTTTGCTCCCTGGCACATATAATTTCTGATCAGCCCCTGATCGGTCATAGAAGTGAGGATAATTAATTTAGCATTGTTTTGATAAAGATGGAAAACCGAATCCAGGGCATGCCAGTCATATTTCCCCTTAAAACAAAGTTCGGTAATGACGATATCGGGAGCATCGTTCATGACACCGGTCATGAAAGTTTCGACCGAACTATAATTACCCACAAATTGAATATCGGGGAGGGAGTTAAGCAGCATCATTTTTAATGCTTCGGTAAAGATCTGTTGACTGTCGATCAATGCTATTTTCATTTTTTGGAGGAGGTTGGGAATAAGTTGATGTAAAACACTATTCAGGAAATAGTACGGAGATTCAGGAGAAAAGGCAGCAAGCGCACACGCTATTTGAATTGATTTTTAGAAAATCAAAGTGTAGTCTAATTTTTGTTGGGCTAGTTAAATAATTCTACAATTGCGCGTCACGACATGCGAATTGGCAAAAGCCTTTAACTATTTGGATTCGGAAACTGCAATATTTACCCGCCAGGCGCAGGTTTACTCGAAGTGCAACCACAAGGCAAAATGGGGCAGAGGAGAAAATGATCAACATTTTCCGGCTAACCGATGCCAAAAGAGAGTTACAGGAGAGCCAACTATGTTGCCAGGGGCGACTCTCGGATCAGTAGAAGGACATGACCATGAAGGTCAATGAAGAGGCTGTTTGATAGTAACATGATATAAAGGTTAACGTTGAGTAAAATATCAGTTTAATGCGGCGCCAAAATAAATGTCTTACCGTTGGCACTATGATCTTGCTTCCACCGCGCCTTCATCGTGATGGAACGCTCGGTAGAAAATCAGATTTGATCAATGAAAAAACTTGCCGGGTTTGCATTTTCCCTGCAATTATTGATCAAACCAACTATTATTTATCCTAAGTTGTGGTGTGTGAAATCGTACCCGTTTGCCAATCCGGTCTTGCGACGAATGACCCGTTTTGGTGCTGGAATTTTGGTTTTCTAATCAAACTGCCAAAACCAGCAAGCATTTAATAAATGAAATGTATTAAACAAAGTGAATTTTGACAAGGGGCCAAACTTAATTATTTGAACAAATGCTAACATTTGTTCAAATAATTATATTGCTTAGGTAAGCATTGTCGCAAAGCCAAAAAATGGTTAGCTTTTAAGTTTGACTCAAAACCATTAAAATCGCAGAAATGCGAAATTTTAGACCGCTTTTTGGCGTGATAATCCCTGAACTGTTCTGAAAGATAACTTCGCGATCAGCAAAGACAATAGCTGGGTGCTTCAAATAAATAGCGTAATGCTGTGGCTGCTAAATCTTCTCGATCAATCAAGGATAATGAGGCCAAATACCAATAGGAGGTTTTGTTAGCTTACAACTTTAAGGCATATACGTCAATGGCTTTTATCAGTCGACGTGGGTATCTTTATGGATGCCAGAGTCTTTCGGATTTTCAATGAGAGAACGGTAACAACCAATTTGTTTCCCGTTATGGCAAAACCATAGTAGCCCGCATCATGTACAATTCAGTATTTGAATTGTACCAACTGACCTAAAACGCTGGCAGAAAGTAACCGGAGATCGCTACTTTTTTACAATGATCGGGATAGTGTTGGCCCAACTTCGTAGCAGTCAAGATCCGGCATAAAAGCAGAGACAAAGTCAATGCTCGTCGCCGTCTTCAAAAACACATTCGGGGTGAGGGCAGGCGTTTGGGTTCCCTGAAATTGATGGTGACCAATACGCATTCAGGCAGGAAGCCTGCGTGAACCGTGAACTGCTGCTTTTTTTCAAAGATTGGATCAATAATGACGTCTTTTTTGTCCCGATGTACTCAATGAATTTCTTTACTACTCCTAAACTCTTTACCGGATCGCTCATGTGTTGCCTGTTGGTAGCTATGAGCAATAACCTGAAAACCAAATCTTCCCACGAGGTGCCTCCGGACCAGGCGCTGGCCACATTTCAGTTAGCCGAAGGTTTTCAGATCGAAATGATTGCCAGCGAACCGCTGATCGCCGACCCTGTGGCTATGGAGATTGACGAATATGGCCGGATGTACGTGGTGGAAATGCATGGCTATCCGCTCGACAAAAGCGGCTCGGGCAAAATCAAGCTGCTGAGCGACGCGGACGGCGATGGTAAAATGGATGATAGCAAGGTTTTTGCCGAAGGGCTCATGCTTCCTACCGGTGTCATGAGATGGAAAAAGGGAATTATTGTGACCGACGCTCCAAATGTATTGTACCTAGAAGATACCGACAATGATGGCAAAGCGGATCTAAAGGATACGCTGATCACCGGTTTTGCTTTATCCAACCCTCAGCATAACCTGAACAATCCCATTCTGGGACTTGACAACTGGATTTACCTGGGTCATGAACCCGCTGTATCTACGCAGACTTTCAAAAGTGAATTTGGCGACAGGGGAGGTGATGTATATTATCCGGGGAAAAAAGACAGTCCGCGTCTCCCCGACAACGCCCGCGGGCGTAGCGTCAGGATGCGACCGGATAGAGTCGGCCTGGAAATACTGTCGGCCAATACACAGTTCGGTCATTCGTTTGATGCCTGGGGACATTATATGCTCGTCAGCAATGCCAATCACCTGATTCATCAGGTCATATCAGCGGCATATCTCAACAGGAATCCAAGCCTGCTGGTTTCCAATGCCACTCAATCCGTTTCAGATCACGGGCCAGCCGCAGAGGTCTTCCCGATTACACAAAACCCGCAAAATCAGCTGCTGACAGACGTGGGCGTATTTACTTCCGCCTGTGGGACGACGGTGTACCAGGGAGGGATTTTTCCGGCAGTTTTCGATAGTATAGCCTTCGTGGCCGAGCCGGTCAGCAACATCATACACGCGGATGTACTTCGTGAAAATGGTGCCACGTTTACGGGCAGCCGCGTTTATCAGAATAAAGAATTCCTTGCGTCGACGGATGCGTGGTTCAGGCCGGTCAATATGTATACAGGGCCCGACGGTGCGCTGTACGTGGTGGATTATTACCGGCAAATCATCGAGCATCCTGAATGGATGGCGGAGGATGCGGTGAAATCCGGCGCATTGTATAATGGTATCGACAAAGGCAGGCTGTACCGGATTACGCCAAAAGGGACCAAACCCTATTCGCTGTCAAAAGAGCTGAAATCGGCGGACCTGAGTAATGCGCAACTGCTGAAAAGACTGGCTGCCCCGAACATCTGGTGGCGCCGCAACGCCCAACGTTTGCTGATCGACCGCAATGCATCCGGCGAGGCGGCTGCACTTGAACATATGGTTGTTTCGGGGAAAGACCCTGTCGGCAGACTGCACGCGCTGTGGACATTGGAAGGACTTGGCCTGTTGAAACCATCGGTTATCATCAGCGCATTAAAAGACCAGGTTGCCGGGGTGCGGGAAAATGCCGTGAAATTGTCCGAAACTTTTGCCGGTGACGCCGGAATACGAAATGCACTTTATGCATTGCAGGACGACGGAAATGCCAAAGTCCGTTTTCAATTGCTTTGTACCCTGGGTTCAATTGATACGCGAGAGTCAGCCCAGGCCAGGGAGAAGTTGTTGTTCCGGGACATAAAAGATCCATGGATGCAGATCGCTGCGCTTTCCGCTGCTCCTTCGGCCAAGAGTAATTTATTAAATGCGGTTCTGGATCGATTTGAAAAAAGCCAACCCGCCTATTCAGCACTGGTGGAGAGGTTGAGCAATATGACCGGCGCCGGGGGAACTTCGGAAGAGATCCGGTCGGCAGTTAAAAAGTCCTTGCAGCCAGAAAGCGGTACTCATTCCGGCTGGCAGGCTGCTTTATTGCGGGGGCTTGCTCAGGGATTAAAAAATAACAAGGAAGCTTGGGCAGCACTCAAAGCTGACCAGAATCTTTTAGTCAATGCCGCGCTGAACAACGGCTCTGTGGCAATACGTCAGGGCAGCATCCAATTGTTGCGCATTACGGGCCTGCCCGCGACACCTTCCAGCAAAACTGCTATGGAGAAGTCGGCCCGGGTAGCACTCAATAAAAAATCTCCCCCGGGAAGCAGAATTGCCGCCATTCATTTTCTGGCATTGGATAACCCGAAAAAACATACGGAGCTCCTGAAACAACTCATCTCCGCTACGGAGCCCACCGCTGTGCAGCTTGCAGCACTCCATACGCTGGCTTCCATTCCCGATGTAACGGTTAGTGAGTTTGTTGTGGTACAATGGCCGTCTCTCACCCCGGATGTGCGGAATGCTGCTATCAATACTTTTATGGGTAATGATGCCCGGGTGACACTGCTGCTGGATGCCATTGAAAAAAAGATCATCGACCCTTCCAGCATCGGCTGGCCACGCAGCGTGGGATTGATGGCCCAGGGAAATGCAGCACTGAAAAGCCGTTCCCGCGCATTGCTCACAAAAAAAGACGACGGCCGGCAAGAGATCATCAAAAAATATACCCCGGCGTTATCGATGGCAGGAAGCGCAGACAAAGGGAAACGGGTGTTTAGCAACAACTGTTCGGCCTGTCACCAGATCGGCGGCACAGCCGGTACGCCTTACGGCCCCGATCTGGGCACGATCCGTAACCGGCGACCAGAGTCAATTATGGGCGATATTCTCAATCCCAATCAATCGATCGCCGACGGCTATGATATCTGGTCAGTGGAAATGAAATCAGGAGAGGCCATCCAGGGGCTGATCGCCACAGAAACACCATCAGCATTGACCATCCGGAATTATGGCGGACAAGAGACAGTTATTGCCCGGCAGAACATCAAATCGCTTAAAGCGCTGGGGATGTCGGTAATGCCGGCGGGACTTGAAAGCCAGATCACCCCCGAGGATATGGCCGACCTGCTGGTCTTTCTGAAACAAGGTAAATAGGGGCTTTTCTTTACAAAATGGCGTATTCCTAAACCCAAAATCATCATGAATTACCAACACAAAAATTTTTTGGAGACATTACATTGCAACCTGATGGCGCTCTTCCTGCTATGCCAGATCTTCGGCGCAGATGTATGCGCGGGAGTTTTTCGGGCGGCAGTTGTAAAAGTTGACATCACACCCGATAATCCGCAGATGCTGCTGGGTTACCAGGCCAGGCAATCCACGGGCGTGCATGATAAGATTTATCACCGCATTATCGCCCTCGACGATGGCACGACGCAATTTTTCATCGTTTCTTCCGACATCTGCCTCGTATCTCCATCCGAATACGACAAAGTTGCCGCCCGCCTTTTAAAAGAGCAGAAGGTGAGTCCTGTTAACCTTTGGTGGACTTTTACCCACACACATTCCGCGCCCGAAGTCGGCGCTCCCGGCTTGCCCGTCATCTTTCTCGGAGAAAGATATAAGCACGAATACGACAAGACTTATACGGCTATGGTGGAACAAAAGCTGATCGACGGCATTGCGGAAGCCCGTAAAAACCTTGCGCCCGCAAAACTGGGAATTGGCTGGGGCTTTGCCCAGGCGAATATCAATCGTCGGGCACGCTTTTCCGACGGGAACACCACACTGGGCATGAACCCCGATGGCCCTGTCGACCGCCGGATCGGATTGCTCCGCCTTGAAAAAGCAGACGGTAGCCCGATGGCTCTGATCGCCAACTACGCCATGCACGGTACGGTTATGGGCGGCGCCAATTTAGAAATCAGCGGGGATGCGCCGGGGGTGGTGTCAGAATATGTGGAAAGCAAAACCGGTGTGCCGCTGTTGTATATCAATGGGGCAGCAGGGAACATCGCGCCGATTTACAGTGTATATCCGAGTCCCGGTGCCGGGCATCTTGCTCAGTTTCAGGTGCTCCTGGGCGACAAGATTCTCGACGCGAATAAGGCACTTACTGCAACCACTTCCGATATTAAGCTAAGGTCTTCCGCGATTACCGTGGAAACACCCAGGAAAGCGGGGCTAGGCTGGCCGGACGAACTCGCCGCCTTTACGCGCACCAACAAAGCCGGTGTTAATCTGGTCAAACTCCCGGTGCGCTTTCTGAAGATCAATGAAGAGCTGGCTATATGGGGAGCTCCGCTGGAATTGTTCTGCGAAATTTCGAACGAGATCCGCGACCGTTCCCCTTTCCCGCACACGTTTTATTTTGGATACACCAATGGCTGGCTCGGCTATCTGCTCACGGAGGAGGAGCTTAAATATGGTGGATATGAGCCGACTGTTTCTCCTTACTCGCCTTCCGCGGCAAAAGATCTTACCGATAGCGTGATCGACTATTTACAGGGCGAAATGAAAAATCCCCGATAACATTGAATGCATTAATCCCTATTCAAATAATGTTCAAAATGGCGCCGAGACTTTCCAAAAGCTTCTTACTTCTGTTTCTTGCAGGAATACTATTTATTCGCACCGAACCCGGGCTGGCGCAAAAAACTGCATTTGCCTGGCCGGAAGGTAAAAAAATCGCCATCAGTCTTTCCTTTGACGATGCGAGAGGAAGCCAGGCCACTACCGGAATTCCCGTCCTGAATGAATACAATGTCAAAGGCACGTTCTACGTGGTTCCATCCGCAGTGAAGGGGCAGCTGGAAAACTGGAAAAAGGCCGTTGCGGCAGGTCAGGAAATTGCTAATCATTCAATAAATCATCCCTGTACCGGAAATTTTCCCTGGTCGCGCGCCAAGGCGTTGGAAGACTATACCCAGGAAACCATGTATGCCGAGCTGGCAGAAGCCAATACGCAGATCTTCAATTTATTGGGTGTGAAGTGCGAGGCTTTTGCTTATCCTTGCGGTAACACATTTGTGGGTAGGGGGACCAATACCAAAAGCTATGTACCCGTGGTGGCGGACCTTTTCGCGACCGGGCGTGGCTGGCGCAACGAAGGTCCCAACGCTCCCGAATTCTGCGATATGGCGCAACTGACAGGTATGGAGATGGACGGAAAGGACTTTGAAGAGATTCTCCCGATGATCGAACAGGCGAGGGCCAATGGCCAGTGGCTTATACTTGCAGGGCATGAAATGGGTGAAAACGGTCCGCAAACCACCCGTATCTCCATGCTCAGAAAGCTTATCCAATATGCGCAAGATCCAAAGAACGGAATCTGGATCGCGCCGGTAAGTGCGGTCGCGAGATATGTTCTGACCGCCAGAAGCGGGAAAACTCCCGCTCCGGAGCATGGCGCAATGGTTCACCCAGACGAAAAAGGAAACATATCCCTGCATGCCCAGGCAGGAGTAGGGACCGGGCCGGGAATTAAATACATGCCCGAATGGAAAGCCTTCGGATGGTTTGCCGGGGAAGATAAGGTGACCTGGGATTTGGAAGTACCTCAAAAGGGAAATTACGAAGTCTTACTGGAATGGTCCGTTTCCGATGAAGAGGCGGGGAAACCATTTTTGTTCGAAGTGGATGGCAAGAAAATCACGGGGAATGTTGGGAAAAGCGGGTCCTGGGAGATTTTTAAGGAAAAGAGAATAGGCGAAATATACCTTACACCGGGCAAACACAAAATCGTATTTAGGGCTGCGACGCCTTTCAAAAACGGCGCATTACTGGATTTAAGAGAGATAAAACTGGTACCCAAAAAATAAGGTCAGTGTATCCGGCTCGTTGATGCACAATTCGGTTGCGAGGTATCTCTCTACCGGTAGCCACAACGCGTGAACCCAAACGCCGCCCGCATGCAGGACGGTACAGGATAACTTCCTTAAATAATAATAAGAATATTGAAAGTAAAAATATCATAATTCAATGGTGCTCAAATGAGGAAATCCACACCAGTTCCCGAGGATGAGCCGCATTTGGGCGATCTGTGGAACCGTTTTCGCCAGAACGATGAGCATGCTTTTGACGAGCTCGCCAGGCGCCGCTACCGGCTCCTGTTTAATTATGCTACAAAATTTACGAAAGACACTGAGCTGATCAAGGATTGCATTCAGGACCTGTTTCTGGAATTATGGTATCGCAGAACTCGCCTTACCGACACTTCGTACGTCACCGTGTACCTCATATGCGCATTGCGTAATAATCTTTTGCGGAAGCTGAAAGTGAATATGCGCCTCGACGATTCCGCTGATATTGCTGCCAGCTGTGAAGGTTTTACAGACAACCTGACCGTGGAAACGATGCTGATCAGCTCCGAATCCATGTCGCAGAAAGAACGCGAGATCCGTAACGCGATCAATCGCCTGCCCAGACGTCAGCAGGAGGTGGTTTTCCTGAAATTTTATGAAGGTTTGTCTAACGACGAGATCGCCAAAGTGATGGAGATCGAGCGACAGACCGTATCCAACTTCATTTACCGGGCGATCAGCCAGCTGAAAAACGATCTGCCTTCATTTTCGAAGATCATTCCTCAATTAATTTTCCTGTTTGGCTGTAATGCTTTTTCTGGTATATTGAACTCATAGTCAACGTTTTGAAAGGTGTTATTCCTTCTTGATCTTTTTTAATTAAAATTATTTCTAAAATTTTTATCATAAAAAGAGTATCCGCTTTCAAGGGCTTACTATTTCATTATATAGTCCAATGAAAACGGAAAATGCAGGATTACGCACGATACGATATCAAAGATTTCCTGGCCGACGAGGCTTTTTGCAGGTGGGTGCTGCATCAAAAACCCGCCGATAATGCTTTTTGGGAAAACTGGATCCGCAATAATCCGGATCGGGCCGGCATTGTCGCTAACGCAAAAGAGCTGATCTCCGAAATTCATTATGCACAGGACTATCTGAGCGAGGATGAATTGCAACATGAATTGCAACGCCTGTCCTCGGCAAGGAAATCTGCAACGGAAGAATTGCAGTATGCCGAACCGGCCAATGGCTGGCTTGGGCGCTTTTCGGTCGCATTAGGGGTCTTAACCTGCCTTGCCGTCGCGTTTTATTTTTACGAACAGCTGCCAGTCAGGACAGGTGAGCCGCAGGTCAGCCACGAGTTGTTACAGGAAGGGAAAAATGAGCGATGGATCGAGGTGGTTAATAATGAAACCGGTACAAAATCCATAGCATTGCCTGATGGCAGTTCGGTACGACTTTCGCCCGAAAGCAAGATCCGGTATCCGGCCACTTTTGTGAAAAAGGAGCGCGAGGTTTTGTTGAACGGAGAAGCATTCTTTGAAGTTACCAAAAACCCGGAAAGTCCATTCAAGGTCTACACCAGCGATATCGTCACCACCGTTCTGGGCACCAGTTTCACGGTAAAAGCATTTGATCAGGACAAAGATGTGCGGGTTGTAGTCAAAACGGGGAGAGTCACCGTTTCTGCCAATACTGCACAAAACAAAACGCAGGAACCTGAGAAGAACGAGCTCGTATTATTGCCAAACCAGCAGGTCGTTTATCATCGCGACGACCAGAAAATGAAGCGGTCCCTGATCGAAAATCCTTCGCAGGTCGGCCCGGCAGACGTCACCAGCCAGAACCTTATTTTTGAAAACGCCCCGGTTGCAAAGGTTTTCGAATCACTCCAGAAACGATACGAAGTACAGATCATTTACGACGCCGACCTGATGGCCGGGTGCCAGCTCACCGCAGAACTGGGCCAGGAGTCATTGTTTGAAAAACTCGGCATGATATGCAAGGCTATACAAGCACGCTATGAACTGATTGACGGGCAAATTGTCATTCACGGAAGCTCGTGCAGGTAAACATGACACTATCCTAAACCCTAAAAAAACATTCATGAGCCAGCCCAGCCGTCCGCCCTGACGTAAAAACAAACAAGCCGAAGATGCTGTAACATCCCCGGCCTGTCTTTTCCCCTTTCTTAATTCCCATTAATAATCCGGTTCGCTAAAACCGGAACAGGGGATGTTTGTACCTCATTTTTCCAAAAAAGCATACATACAAATCTATGAAAATTAGTACGAAACCGATCAGGATTTTACTCAAAATCATGCGCATGTCAATTTATCAGCTGATCCTGTCTGTCCTGTGTACCTCATTGGTTGTGGCCAATGACAGCCGGGCGCAGGAATTACTGAACCGTCGGATTTCACTGGATCTGGATGATCAGAAAATGAGTGTGGTGCTCCGGCAGATCAGCCGTCAGGCAGCCGTGCGATTCATGTACAGTCCGCAGGTGATCCCTGTTGAGAATAAGGTGACTTTGCATGTTCGCAATGAGCCGCTTAATACGGTTCTCGAATCGCTATTCAAGCCGCTGAATATCGGCTACGAAGTCTCGGGAAACCAGCTTGTGCTGAGCATCATTTCTAATTTGAAACCATTGAGCCCTCAGCAAACGGAAGAGCAAAAGCCGGTGGACAAGACCATAAAAGGATCCGTGAAAGATGAAAAAGGTACGCCGTTGCCCGGTGTGAGCATTGTGATAAAAGGAACGCAGCGCGGCTCATTGAGCGATACCGAAGGGAATTTCGAAGTAAGCATCCCCGACGGTGAGCATACGGTCATATTCTCCTATGTAGGTTACCTAAGCCAGGAGGTCGCGGTGGGCAACCGGAGTACGATGGAAATTGTAATGAAGGACGATTTGAAAGCATTACAGGAAGTGGTGGTCGTCGGGTACGGAACGCAGAAAAAGGTAAACCTGACCGGCTCGGTTGCTTCGGTGGAAGGCGAAGAACTTTTGAAAACGCCCGCTACCAACATCACCAATTCGCTGGTTGGAAGGCTTCCGGGTTTGATTGCAGTGAATGGGAACGGAAAGCCCGGTGCGGGTTCGTCCATTTCCATCCGGGGGGCCAGCACATTTGGCGACAACAGCGCATTGATCGTCGTCGACGGCATTATCCGGACATTTGACCAGATTGATCCCAATGAAGTGGAGAGTATTTCTATATTAAAAGACGCTTCGGCAACCGCGGTTTACGGTTCACGAGCGGCCAATGGCGTGATATTGGTAACGACCAAGCGGGGCGCAACCGGCAAGCCGACATTCAACTATAACGGTTTTGCGGGCTTCCAGCAGCCTACCCAATATCCCCGGGTGTTGAGTGCCTATGAATATGCAGTCACTAAAAACAAGGCGGTACAGAATCTCGGCAAGCCGATCCAATACTCGGATCAGCAGTTGGAGGACATACGCACGGGTGTGCTTCCCGAATATGACTGGTATGGTAATACTTTGAAAAAACGGTCTTTTCAAACGCAACAGAATCTGAGCGTGAGTGGCGGCTCGGATGCCATTCGTTATTTTCTTTCGCTGGGCTACCTGGATCAGGACGGGATGTACGACCGCATTAATTTTCAGCGCTATTCCATCCGGACCAATGTGGATGCGAAAGTCAATAAGAACTTGACCATTTCCGCTGACATTGACGCAAGCGCCAGAAATACCAACCAAAGTGCTTATGCACCGGAATTCATTTTTGACGACATTGTGGCTGCCTATCCGCTGGATAAGGCTTACAATCCCGACGGCACCATTTTCTACACCCGCGAGCAGCACCCGGTTGAGGAGATCAAAACGGGTTATAACCGCATGCGCAACAACATTCTGCAGGCCACATTGACGGTGAAGCACGAATTACCTTTTGTAAAAGGCCTGTCCGTTTTGGGGCGCGCATCTTTTGGCCGGGAATATGCCAATAACAAGCATTACAATGTGCCCATTTTCATGAACCGCCAGGACGCCGATGGCAACACACTGGAAATTTATCCCTACGGCGGCTGGAATGGCAAAACGGCATTAACGCAATCATTCAACGAATACAATACGACCACACTGAATGCTTCGCTGAACTATTCCCGAAATTTTGGAGCGCATGAATTCGGCGGCTTGCTCCTGTTCGAACAACTCGATGCGAAAGGCAATAACTTTTACGGTTTCCGCACCAATTTTCCGGCACAGGGATTGGACGAGTTTTTCTATGGTGGGGAAAGTCAGAAAGATGCCAACGGCGGCTCGTTCACCGACGGTCGGCGCGGTGCCATTGCCCGGGTAAATTACACTTTTCAGCAGCGTTACCTGTTTGAAGCATCATTCAGAAGAGATGGCTCTGTGGCTTTCCCGGCTTCCAAGAAATATGGCTTTTTCCCGGCGGTCTCTGCCGGATGGCGGATTATTGAAGAGCCATTCCTCAAAAACAGCACTGCGCTGTCATTCCTCGATAACCTCAAACTGCGTGCTTCCTATGGCGTCGTGGGCAACGACCGCAATGTGTACACGGGCTACTTGCTAAGAAACCCCACATTCCAGTATTCGCAGGTATACAACCCGTCTGGCACCATTGTATCGGGCACGGAAGGCCTTTCCAGCATTGCGCCGGGCATTTTGCCCAATCCGAATGTGACCTGGGAAACGGCTTCGGTTTCGGATGTAGGCCTGGAAGGCTCGCTTTGGAAAGGGAAGTTCCAGTTTGAAATCGACCTTTTTTACAAAAGAACTTCCAACATTCTCCGTACGCGTATCCGCTCCATCCCGGGGACACTGGGCGCGCAGTTGCCCGCAGAAAACTACGCCAAAGTGGACAACAAAGGCATCGAGTTCATGCTGAGCCATCAGAACAGTTTTCAGGCTTTGAAATATTTTGTAAAACTGAACGGGAGTTTCTCGCAAAGCAAAGTGATCACCCTGGACGAACCCGCCAACACACCGGATTACCTGCTGCAAACCGGCCGTCCGCTGGGCTTTATTACAGGTTATAAAGCGCTGGGCTTTTTCCAGACAGACGAAGAAGTGGCGGCTTACCTGCCGCAGTTTAACGGAGGACAAAAAGCGGGTGATGTGAAATATGCAGACATTAACGGCGATCAGAAAGTGGATGCTAATGATCTGACTATTATATCAATGGACAACAATGTGCCCAAAGTGATCGGCGGATTGTCCTTCGGAGGGTCGCTCAAAGGATTTGATCTGAATGTACTTTTTCAGGCGGCCGGACGCGTGCGACAGGTGCTTTACGGTGCCGCGCGGGACTTTTTCCAGGGTGGATCGCGCAACACTTATGTAGACTTGCTGGATCACTGGTCGCCGGAAAATCCGGACGCCTTGTATCCAAGGCCGTGGGAAGGACCTAATCCCAATAACTCACTGACATCCAGTCTCTATCTCCGGAATGCAAGCTATATCCGGTTAAGGTCTATCGACTTTGGGTACACGCTGCCTTCGGATCTGGTTAAGAAAATCGGTGTCCGCAATGTGCGGGTTTATTTCTCGGGAGCCAATCTTTTTGTGTGGTCAAAAATGAAAATGTTCGATCCTGAGATCGAGAATACCACCGGTACCTACTATCCGCAGCAACGCACGCTGAACCTCGGCCTGAACCTTACTTTTTAATCAGTTAATGTTTACTGTCATGACAAAAATATTTGCCAAAACACTGCTGGTTGTAATGATCCTTATGACCACGGCATGCAATGATGAATTCCTCGAACGCCAGGCAACCGATTCGATCCCCGAGGAAAACATCTTCCAGGATCCGGCGCTGATCCAGCTTTTTGTAAACAATATGTATCTGGACGTGCCTTCATTTGAGCGCAACCTGTATGATAACATTACCGACGAATCGCGCTGTTATTGGGGCGGCGGGCCGCGGAATGTGGTTCAGGGCCAATGGTTTCCGGACAATAATCCCATGGAATACTGGGCTTACGGGCCTGTCAGAAAGACGAATATGTTTCTGGATAAAATTGATGAAGCGGATATAGCGGAGGAGCAAAAAGCAAATTTCAAAGGACAGGTAAAATTCCTGCGTGCGATGCTCTATTTCAATATGATCAAGCGCTATGGCGGCGTGCCAATCATCACTGAACCACAAGGACTTGACGATGATCTTTTTGTGGCCAGACAATCGACCGACGAGAGTTTTGATTTTGTCATCAAAGAACTGGAAGAAGCCGTTACACTTCTCCCGGAAACGCACGGGAGCCGTGCCGTGGATGTCGGAAAAGCCAATAAGCATTCGGCCAAAGCCTTTTTGGGCCGCGTGCTGACTTATTGGGCGAGCGCGCTATACAATCCGGCGGGCGATGTGGCGCGCTGGCAAAAAGCGGCACAGGTAAATAAGGAAGTAATGGATGGCGGCAATTACAAGCTGCACGGCAACTTCCGGAACATTATGCTCGATAAAAACAATGAGGAAGAGATTTTCAGCGTGCAGTTTCAGAAACCATTCCGCGAACATGGCTGGGATTCTTGGGGCCAACCCGATTCGCAATCCAAACAGGATGCCGTCAACCGCAGCCCGGTGCAGGAGTTTGTCGATGCATTTGAAATGAAAAACGGAAAAGCCATCAATGAAGCAGGCTCAGGTTACGATCCGGCCAATCCTTACAAAAACCGCGACCCGAGATTTGATGCGACCGTCCTTTATAATGGTGCCACGTTTTTCGGCGCCACCATTTATATGTACGAAGGCGCGCCCATCGACGGAATTAACCTGCCTTATGCGACTATTACCGGTTACCTGATCAGAAAAGGCATGAATGAAGCCAATAAGGACTATTACGGGGCGGCAGGCAGCGACCAGAACTGGACGGAGCTGCGTTACGCCGAGGTGCTTTTGAATTATGCCGAAGCAAAAAATGAAGCATTAACCGCGCCGGACGCATCCGTGTATGCAGCCATTGAAGCTGTTCGCCAGCGGGCTGGTTTGGCTCCGTACCAACTTCCGACAGGGCTTTCCAAGGTGCAAATGCGCGAAAGAATCCGGCACGAGCGGTTTATTGAACTGAGTTTTGAAGGCAAGCGCTATTGGGATTTGAGACGCTGGAAAATCGCTGCGCAAGTGCTGAATGGCAAGCAGTTTAATGCCATGTACATTACCAAAAACGCGAACTATACTTACAAGCCCAAACCGGTGGACGGCATTCCTTATGTTTTTCAGGACAAAATGTATTTCATGCCCATTCCGCAGCGCGAAATCGAGAAAAACCCAAACCTGAAACAAAATACAGGCTGGTAACGCAAACCGCCTTTTACTGACTTAGCTCATTTCCTATGAAGTCCAAATTTCATTATTTCCTTCTGGCCATCGTTTTTTTGCCATTCGCATTTGTAAAATCAGTCAGCGGGCAAGCGCCTAATCCGGGCTTTGCACCCCAGAATGGCGACCACATCATCCTGCTCGGCAACACCTTTGCAGACCGGATGCGGCACTATGGCTATTTCGAAACGTTACTTCAGAAAAACTTCCCGGGTAAGCAGCTTACCATGCGAAACATGGGATGGAGTGCGGATGAAGTGGGTTTACAGCCGCGCCCGCTCAATTTTCCGGGTTTTGGAGAAAAAACGAAAAGGCTGACCGAAGGCCAGAAGGAGGTGAAATTCCAGGGTTTTACGCACGAGGGCGAGCGCATTGTGATGCCCGTTGCACTCAATTTCGAGGGCTTGAACCAGGATCTTTACGATCAGAAAGCAGACATGATCTTCCTCTGTTTTGGGATGAATGAAGCATTTAAAGGTCCTGCCGGTTTGCTGCAGTTTGAGAAAGACCTCAATGCATTCATTCAAAACCTGCAAAAGAATCGATATAACGGTCGTTCTGCCCCTGCGCTGGTGCTCGTCTCTCCGATCGCGCATGAAGAGTTGGGTGTGAATTTTCCAAATCCTGCCGAGCACAACAGAAATCTGGAATTGTATACCAAAACCATGCAGAAAACAGCTTCCGCAAAAGGTCTTTATTTCATCGACCTGTTCACGCCTTCATTTGCTAAGATGAAACAAAAAGGGCAGGAAAAGCTGACCATCAACGGCATTCACCTGACCGGGAACGGTTACAGGTTCGCTGCCGAATGGATGGGCCAATCGCTGGGTTTCGGAAAAACCCCCGACCTGAACACCGACAACAGCAAAAAGCTTTTGGCCGTGATCAAAATGAAGGACGATCATTTTTTTTACCGCTGGCGTGCCGTGAATGGCGAATATATTTACGGTCGCAGAAGAGAGCCGTTTGGCGTCATTGCCTTTCCTCCGGAGCTTCGGAAAATAAACCAGATGACCTCATCGCTGGATTCGGTGATCTGGGAAATGGGGAAAAGTAATGGTGGCGAAGCTTATCAAAAAGCCGTAGAAATCGTCGATAGGCGTGGAAAACCCGTTGACCCGATGCTCACCCCTGACATTCCGATGACCGGCCGGCAAGGTGAAGCCGCGAAAGCGGCCGCTCATGCGCATCACGAAAAAATGTGGCCCGCGACCACCGATAAGTTCAAGCTGCCAGCCGGTTACGAGATCAATCTCTTTGCCTCAGAAAAGGATTTTCCGATCGAAAAACCGGTGGCCATGAACTTTGATGCACGTGGCAGGCTGTGGGTAGCGACGATGCCTACTTACCCGCAATATTTTCCCGGTATTCCCGTCCATGATAAAATTGTGATCCTGGAAGATACCGATGCGGATGGGAAGGCCGATAAGCACACCGTTTTTGCCGACGACCTTTACCTTCCGCTGGGTTTTGAATTTGGCGATGGCGGCGTTTACGTGTCCCAGGAACCGGATATCGTGTTTTTGAAAGACACAAATGGCGACGATAAAGCGGATCTCCGCGAAGTGGTTCTGACCGGCTTTGGCTCCGAAGACAGCCATCACGCCACGCACGCGTTCACATTCGGGCAGGACGGTGCTTTGTATTTCAATGAAGGGACATTCCTGAATTCACAGGTAGAAACGCCTTATGGCCCGATCCGCTCTTATGCCGGCGCTACTTATCGGTATGAGCCGCGGACCGCGAAACTCACGCATTACATTTCGTATCCCTATTACAATCCCTGGGGCAGTGTTTTTGATAAATGGGGCATGCATTTGATTGGTGACGCGTCCGACGGCTCCAATTATTTTGCTCCGCCCATGACCGGGAACGTCACTTATCCGGACAAGCATCCGCGCATTGAAATGTTCACGGAAACGCGGGTGAGACCCACTGCGGGTATCGAAATCGTTTCCAGCAGACAGTTTCCGGACGAAGTGCAGGGTGATTTTTTAGTCAATAATAACATTGGTTTCCAGGGGACCAAGCAGCACCGGATCATTCCACGCGGCTCAGGCATTGGCAGCAAGGAAGTAGAAGCGATCCTTCAATCCGAAGACCCGAATTTTCGGCCTATTGACATTGAATTTGGCCCTGACGGCGGCCTGTACATTGTGGACTGGTATAATCCGCTGATTTCGCATGGTGAAAATCCGCCGCGCGATCCAGCCCGGGACAAATCGCATGGCCGGGTTTGGCGGATTACTTACAAAGGCAAACCAGCGCTTAAGGTAACCGACGTTTCAAAGCAAAGCATTCCGGAATTGCTCGATAACCTGAAAGCCTATGAAGACCGATTCCGCTATCGTTCCCGGGCACAGATCAGAGAAAAGAAAGCGGCGGAAGTGTGGCCGGAATTAAAAAAATGGGTGGCCGCATTGGATAAAAATGATCCGCAATACGAACATAACCTGCTGGAAGGATTGTGGCTTTATCAGGATTTTAATGTGGTTGAACCAGGCATTCTCAAAACTTTGCTTCACGCAAAAGAGCCTCAGGCGCGCGCGGCCGCCACGAAATTGCTCCTCTACTGGCGCGACCGCATTCCAGGCTCGCTGGAAATGATGCGCGCCCGACTGAATGACGAATCAGCGCGGGTTAGGATAGAGGCCATTGTGGCGCTGAGCTATTTTAATTCTGAACAGGCAGTAACCGCAGCGACGGATATTTTCAAATATCCAACCGATTATTATATGGAGTATGCCATGCATGAAACATTCCGGTTTTTGAAACCGATTTGGCTGGCGGGTATGAAACAAGGCAAGAGCTTTGGGGAAAACCAGAAACAAGCCCATCGTTATCTTCTGAAATTGGCTAATGCGCAGGAACTCGCCTCCTTACCCCAAACGTCCGATGTGCTGACGGCGATGCTGACCAGGTCCGATATTGACGGGGCAAAAAAGCAGGAAGCTGTAAACCGCCTGGCCAAAGTTCAGAAAACAGGCAAGGTTAATGTGCTGTTAAATGCAATTCGCGACGAAGAAATGAGCAGAAAAGGGAATCAGCAAAGTGCCGTTCAGCAAGAGTTGGTCAAACTGTTACTGGCGTCCAAGCCGTCGGAACTGAAAGAGAATCAGGCAGAATTAACACAATTGATCGGCCGGGACACCAGCCTGACCATGCAGGCAACCGGTTTTGCAGCCCTGATCACGGCCGGGCAGCCGGACCAGTCTTTGCAAAAAGCCATTCAGGAAAAAACAGCCGCTTATCTGACAGGAATTGCAATGTTGACGAACGTCGACCTGAAAGTTTCCTTTTACAAAAAAGTGAAAGATCTGGCCCCAAGCGCACCTGCGACGGCCTATCCTTTGCTGATGCGAATGACAATGGAAAGCGAGGCTAAGACGCAGCCAACCAGAGATCTGATAGCAGCGCTTAGCACCACGCCGGAATCAATTCAGAATTCTCGGGCATTTGCGGACGCCATTACGGCTATGAAAAACATGGTGAATGGTGTTCCGGAAAAAGACAGGAAAGATGTATTGTCCATGCTGGAAAACATGGGGACTATCGAAATAAAGCTCGTAGCCATTGAAGCGAAAATGGCCTTTGACAAAAAAGCGCTGAGTGTCCCTGCCGGAAGAGCTGTCACATTGGTGTTCGAAAACCCCGATCTGATGCCGCATAATGTTGTGATTGTCAAGCCGGGTACCGCCGAAAAAGTAGGCGAAGCAGCAGATGCAATGGCGAGTCTGAAAGATGGTTTTGAAAAGAACTTTGTACCGTCAACACCCGATGTGCTGTTTGCAACGCCGTTGGTGAACTCAGGCAAATCGTTCCGGCTTGAATTCAAGGCTCCGGATCAAGCTGGCGAATATCCGTTTATATGTTCATTTCCGGGGCATTGGAGGGTGATGACGGGCATACTTACTGTGAAGTAATATGAAGCAAAATGCATTTCCCATTTCCATAGCGACCAGCCGAAAATGGGGCTTGATAATACTGATGTTAACACTGGTCAGGACGATGGTTACGGCACAAACTGTGATCAGGCTGTATTCCGGACCGATTCCGGGTGCGATCCCTTCCGAAAACAGGGAGTTCAAAAAGCCGGATGCATTGGTGGATTCACTGACTTTGAAAGTGTCGGTTCCGGATCTTACCGTCTTTGCACCGCCCAAAGGGAAAGCAAACGGGATTGGGGTCATTATCTGTCCGGGAGGCGGTTACGGGGTTCTGCTCACCAAACGCGAAGGGAGTGACGTGGCGAGGGCTTTCAATCGGCTCGGTGTCACCGCATTTGTGTTGAAATACCGGCTTCCTGATGATCGCATCATGACAGACAAATCGATAGGGCCTCTTCAGGATGCACAGCAAGCTATCCGGCTGGTTCGGGAGCGGGCGGAGGAGTTTGGCATTAAGAGCAACAAGATTGGCATCATGGGCTTCTCTGCGGGGGGACACCTGGCCTCATCCGCCGGCACTCATTTCGGGACACGTTATATAGACCCGCATGGTAAAACGAGCTTACGTCCCGATTTTATGATATTGATTAACCCGGTAGTCAGCTTCAACGATACGACCGGACATATCGGCTCTCGTGATAATTTGCTGGGCCGGGGCGCTAGTGATGCCAGAATAAAACTTTTTTCGAACGAACTGCAGGTTGATTCGCTCACGCCGCCTGCGATCCTGATCCATAGTGGTACGGACGTCGTAGTGCCTGTTGCCAACAGCTTAATGTTCTACGATGCGCTCAGAAAAAGGGCCGTAAATGGCGCTATCCATGTCTACTCTAAAGGAGAACATGGCTTTTTGACCTATCCGTCATTCAGTGAATGGTTCGGGCGGGTCTCGGAATGGTTGGAGGCTTCCATGTAGCTCATTCGATTTTAAGGCGGGTACCAACAAAGACTGTTTATTGAAAACTATTCACTCCGCAAACTCTTAACCGGATTCATCAGCGCCGCTTTAATACTCTGGAAGCTGATCGTAAACAATGCGATCCCAGTCGCCACTATTCCCGGCAGGGCAATGACCCACCATTCCAGGGTGGTTTGATAGGCAAATCCCTGTAACCATTTATTCATGGCATACCATGCAATCGGTGACGCAATAGCGATGGCGATCAGTATAAGCTTCAAAAAATCCTGGGAAAGCAAACGCACAACTCCGGCTACGGTGGCACCGAGCACTTTGCGTACCCCTATTTCCTTCGTGCGCTGCTCGGCCATGAAAGCGGACAGTCCATACAATCCCAGACAGGAAATGAAAATCGCCAGGCCGGCAAACAAATTGAAAATGCTTCCCATTTGCTGTTCGCTGCGGTACAGGTTATCCAAATCCTTATCCAGGAAGCCAAATGTGAACGGAAAGGCCGAGTTAAGCTTTTGATTTATATTTTCCAATGCCTTGATTGTCTGCTCATTACTTCCCGCAGTCGTACGCACCATCACCACGCCGCCACGCTTGTTAAGGCGGAGGATCAGCGGCTCCACGGCATATTGCAGCGATTTGAAATGAAAATCTTTGACGACCCCAATGACCGTTCCTTTGGTCTCCTGAAAGGTCAGGCTCTTTCCCACCGCATTGCCCACATTCAAGCCCATGATCTGCATAGCCTTTTCATTGATCATATAGCTGGAACTATCGCCCGAAAACGACTTGTCGAAACCCCGGCCTGCCAATACCTGCGGTTTAAATACATTGACGAAATTTTCATCCACATTAAGCGAGGGGAAAATGACCTGGTTGGGAGTTGTTTGCCCGTCCCAAATAACATCCGTGGTGCCGGATGTGAGCTTGGTAGGCAGATCTGAAATGATCGTGAAATTTTCCGTGAGCGGATTTTGTGCCAGTGACGCTTTCAATGCCGGTTGTTTTCCACGCAACTCACCGGTCACGGGCAGGTAAAGCAGGTTGGATTTGTCAAAACCCAGATTCCGCTTTTTAATAAAATCCAGCTGTTTGTAGACAACGGCAGTGCCGACAAGCAGCACAATGGCGACCACAAATTGTGTAACCACCAGCGCATTCCGGAAAAGCAGGTTTCCGCCGGCGACCGTTAGCTTGCCTTTCAGTACTTTTATCGGCGCGAAGCCAGACAGGAATAATGCGGGATAGCTGCCGGAAAGAAGGCCTGTCAATACCGCAATGCCGATCAGGCTTATCAAAAGCTTTCCATCCAGCAAATGAATGGCTAGGGTTTTCTCAGTCAACATTTTGAAGACAGGCAGCAGCAGGAACACAATTCCGGTCGCGATCACCAGCGAGAGAAATGAAAAGATGAGCGATTCGCCCAGGAACTGAAACACAAGCTGGTAACGATTCGCACCGACTACTTTGCGGAGTCCTACTTCCTTAGCCCTGCGCTCGGAGCGGGCGGTGGCAAGGTTCATGAAATTAATACAAGCTACAACCAGAATGAAAATCGCAACAACCAGGAAAATATTGACATACTGAATGTTCCCCTGCCCGGGCAGGTCGATCTGTAAATCAGAATGCAGGTGAATATCCGTTAGTGGTTGTAGCCGGAAGTCAATTTTGGTAGTTTGACCGTGGTCTTTGAAAATTTCTCCTATTTGTTGTGCGAGTTTCTGGCGGGCGAAGTCAGATACCGCCGTCTTTGCATCGAGTTCGAGATAGGTATAAAAGTTAAGATTATCCCATGTGTCGTTCTGCAAATCCCGGTTCCATTTGGCCATGGTTTTCATAGGAATAATCACGTCGAACTGCAAATGGGAATTAGAAGGCGTATTGGCCAGAATGCCCGCAATAGTAAAGTTTTCGTTATTGTTGATGCGGATGGTCTTTCCCACGGCATCGCGCGTGCCGTAATATTTTTTGGCCATTTCTTCGGTGATCAGTATCGCGCCCGGATCTTTCAGCGCTGTTGCCGCATTTCCTGCTATCAGGGGAAAAGAGAAAACTTCCAGGAAATTGGAATCGGCATAAAAGACTCGTTTTTCTTCCACTTTTTTTTCTCCCACTTCAAACAGCATCGGACCGGGTTTATTCATCCTTACCCCGCCTTTTATCTGGGGCAACTGCGCTTGTAAGCCTTTTGCCATACCCGCCGCACTTACGGCAGTTTTAAAGTCACCGGCACTGCATGTTAGCCGAAACAGCCGGGCCGCGCGGGTATGGAACCGGTCGTAGCTCAGCTCATTCTGCACCCACAGAAGGATCAGTATGCTGCACGCCATGCCGATGGATAATCCGGCAATGTTCAGTAGGGAATAAGCTTTTTGACGGACGATGTTTCGCCATGCGATTTTGAAATAGCTTTTTAACATATCAGGGCTAAGAAAAAATGGTTGTTCATAACTTGTGTTACCACGACGCCGACGAACAAATGGGGGAAGTACCGTCACTACATTCAGCAGATAATGCAGAAGTGCCTGTCTTTTTCCGGAGCGTTGCACCGAGTATGCATACAGCTCGTCCAGATCTCCTTCCACTTCCTCAATCGTATTTTCAGGGTGCAGCCAGCGGAGCAAAGTTTTTGCCCACCGCGGCGGTTGTGGATGATTCATATGCCGCTTAGCTTCAAAGTGTCATCGGGCGTATTGTGAACCGCACCGAAAGTGACGATCCTGCCTGTTTGCTGCTCGATTTCCAGCGAAACCGTAACGCCACAAGCGTTTCCGTTCAGGATTGCGATCATGAGCAAAACAAGTTCTTCAAATTCTCCCAGATACGTCCGGCGCATGCGCAGAATATTTGTTTATATTTTCTAGTAGAAATACGTGCCAATTTTCAAAAACCTGCCTGGTGAGGCCCAAATAGTTATTTCTAGGTTCTACTGAAAAATCTGTGTCCGTAAAAGAACAGATCGTGTCCAGTAATGAACAGCAATCCACCTGTGATGCCAATTGTTAACCCAAGGATGTTCAACAAAGTATATTGGCACTGATAGCGTAAATTACGTGCCGCTGTCTTGAAATAATTTTGTAGCATCAGATCCGGCTTCTATATGTTCGAAATTTACTGGTCGCAATTAGTTTTATCCTCGTGGGAAATCCATTTTGATAAAATTTAACAACCGGATAAATCGAAAAGGCAATGAAGACTAGTTGCTGCATTTCGATTCTGCATTGCGCAACCCGTACGGTCACTATTTAAGATGTCGTTACTTGAATTTGTAAACGCTTTTTGGGGACGGATCAGTTTTTCAATTGTCTCAATAGATCCAATACTTGAAAACAATTATGAGCCATGGAAGTGCAAGACCGTTGATACATTAATCAACGTATATTATTTTTAGGTTTCAGCATCGTGAACAGCTCGAAGGTAAATGTATGAGACTGGTTTTTGCAATGAGGCTTTTAAAGTATTCCTTCTTTTTCGTGCTGATCTGCACGCTCGCTGTTGCCTGTTGTTGGGGACAAAAGCAAAAACAGGATCGGAAGACGGATCCTGCCACTATTCTATGGAAAATAATGGGACCCGGATGCCCCAGGGCGTCTTACATCATTGGAACCTTTCACCTCACCGATGCCAGCTGGCTTTTGAAATATCCTGAAATCACAAAAGTAATAGACAGTACAGGGTATATTCTTACTGAGGTCTTCACGACCGAGCCCGTTCCAAAGGCACCACAAAAACGGGAAGTATTAAAAGCGTTGCCTTTGCTTGACAAAGCGCAGTTCGAAATGTTGGATTCATTTTTTGTGGCACGGGTAGGCGAGGGTATCCGGAACAATATCGATGCCGAGCTCATGACGGTTGCTGAAATGGAAGGTGCGATTCTGACAACGTTAATATCGGGCAGGAGTAATGCAAATGGCATCACGAAGTTAATGGATAAAGACTTGTTCGACCTCTACGTCAAACTTGGAAGAGGAGGCGACCATTTGGATCGGGTCTTGAAAACTGATTTTGATTCGTCGGAAATCGCGTATGCGAAGGATTATATTACGCGTGCAGTCAAGTATATCAACAATAGCGACAAACCGGATTGGAATATTTATCAAATGAACGGAGTAGAGGAAGCGGAAGCCCGATATAAACAAATGAAAGTTGAATACCGGCTTCATGAGTTCCCGACGAAAGTAATGACTTCCAACGCCTTGGATTTTATCCCGCTCGAACAACGGAACAAGAATTGGATACCAAAGATTATCGCAAAAATTACGGACCAACCAACCTTGATTGCAGTGGGACTTGCGCATCTCTATTACCGGACTGGCATCGTCATGTTATTGCGGGAGCAAGGTTATAGTGTTGAACCGGTGGCACTCAATAAGCCCTGATTCAATAGTCAGTTTTTTTACAATAGATTGGTTTATAGTTTAATATATCAAATCACCCTATCCATCATTGTCCCTGTGTTAAGAGTTTTGATACTTTTTTTCCTGCTGGCCGGGAGTGCTGTTTGGTTGGAAGCGACCGGTGAGCCGGAACAAGTTTCATCGGATACATTGACCTGCCCTTGTGCGCGGCTTGCTGATCTTCATTTTCCGGCAATGACCATTACCTCGGCAGAACGGGTAGTATCCGGGAATTTTGCCCCGCCGGGTAATGCCCGGCCGATATCGGCACTGCCTGCCTTCTGCCGCGTTACGGCTATGCTGGCACCAACACCTGATTCCCACATCCGCATTGAACTGTGGCTTCCCGAGCAGGCCTGGAATGGACGTTTCCTGGGAACAGGAACCGGGGGCGGGGCAGGCTACATCAACTACGGCTCGTTGGCCATGGGATTAAAAAGAGGCTTTGCAACAGCCAATACCGATATGGGTACCTCGCCCGGGGCGAACGGCTTGACGGGGCATCCGGAAAAATGGACAGACTTTGGGCACCGCGCTACACACGAAATGACCGTGGCCGGCAAGGCGATTGTCTCCGCTTATTATAAAAAGCCGCCCCACCATGCCTACTTTTCCGGCTGCTCGACCGGCGGACAGCAGGCGTTGATGGAATCGCAGCGGTATCCGCTGGATTACGATGGTATTCTGGCCGGCGCGCCGGCCAACAACCGGACCCACCTGCACACGGGTTTTGTTTGGAACCTGCGCGCCACCAACGATGCCCGGGGCGGTGCATTATTACCCAAGCAAAAAATAGACATGATCACACGGGCGGTGTTGAAAGCCTGTTCGGGCAAAGACGGGGGCGCTCCCGGCGACAACTTCCTGACTGATCCCAGTGCCTGCCATTTCGACCCGCAAACGCTGCCGGTGTGCCCGGAGGGAACCGACAATGAGACCTGCCTGACACAGCGAGAGCTTGCCGCTCTCAAAAAGATTTATACAGGCCCGGTCAATCCGCGTACCGGTGAAAGGATTTATACACCTATCCCGTTTGGAAGTGAAAATGTGACTTCGGGTATCGAACTGCAGCAGAACGCCCAGCAATCGCCGAATGCGCTTTTCTATCAGTACAGATGGGCTTTCGGCCCCGAGTTTGATTACAACACATTCGATTTCGATCGCGATCAGGACAAACTCGACTCGTTACTTGGCCCGGTCCTGAATGCGAACAGCACAGATCTTACTGCATTCCGGCATCATGGTTCCAAGCTCCTGATGTATTCGGGCACAGCCGATCCGCTGGTTCCCTACCAGGATGCATTGAACTATTATGAAAGGGTGGTGAAGGCACAGGATGGGCTGTCTGGGACGCAGGAATTCTTCCGGTTTTTTCTGATACCGGGCATGGGGCATTGCAGCGGAGGGCCTGGCCTTAACGACGGGGGAGATATGCTGGGGGCATTGATCAAATGGAAGGAAGAAGGAGTAGCACCGCAGCAGCTCACAGGTACTGCCTACGACCAGGCCGATCCTCAGAAGACCGTGCGCTTCAGGCGCCCCGTTTATCCTTACCCGTTGCTACCCGTGTACGTGGGTGGCGACATCGCTATGCCGGAAAGCTACAAAGCAATGGCATTTCCACAACGCAAGGTGGCAGCACCTGCGACGCGTTATTTGGAATGACGAACTGAATGCAGCATCATTCCCGCCTTACCTGATTTCCTTCAATTCCTGATATGGGTCTTTGACGGCCGGATGTACCCCTGTGCCGTTTTCATCAGATCCGGGGCCACCTGGCAGCACAGACAACCTGTTAATTATCTTCCATTTAATTTGTCGAAAAATAGTATTACAAAAGCACACAAAAGTAGAGGATCGCAGAAATAGCAGAACTTAATTTTGGATTTGTTAAATCAAGCCAAACCTTCTAAGCTCGTAGCTATGCAAAAGAAAATATTACTACATCTTTTCCACCGGAGATCCTGTTTGTTAGTTGTTGTATTGATGTGCTTTTGTACGACTGTTGTATGTTCACAAACGGCAGTGAGAGTTTCCGGGAAGATTGTCGATGAAAAAAACGAAGCGTTGCCGGGCGTGAATATCCAGGTGAAAGGGACCACCACCGGGGCCAGCACCGATGCGAACGGAAATTACACCGTCAGCGCCCCAACAGGCTCTTCGCTGATATTCTCTTTTATAGGTTATCAGAGCCAGGAGATACTGATCGGAAACAGCTCCGAGATCAATGTAACACTGAAAGGCGATATCGCCGTATTGCAGGAAGTTTTGGTGGTGGGATATGGGGTGCAGTCCAGGGAAACACTCACCACTTCCATTTCTAAGCTCGATAATAAAGTGCTGGAAAATGTTCCTTTCGCCAATGCGGCTTCCGCTTTGCAAGGGACTGTATCCGGCGTCAGGGTGCAGAGCATTTCGGGTCAGCCCGGTGCGGCTCCCCGCGTTATCGTAAGGGGTGGAACATCCATTAATAACCCAAACGGCGCCAGTCCTTTATACATTATCGACGGTGTGATCCGTACCGACATGAACGATATTAATTCCGAGGACATTGCATCCATGCAGGTTTTGAAGGACGCCGCTTCCACGGCGATATATGGTGCCAGAGGCTCAAACGGGGTGGTGATCATTACGACAAAAAATGGCAAGGCGGGACAGACGCGCATATCCTATTCTTACGATCTCACCACTTCGAAGCCGGGAAAGCTATTTGAACTAGCCAATGCAAGAGATTACTTGAAGATCAACAGGTTAGGGGTATTTGGTGATCCGAAATTCGGCGATTATACATCCAGACTGACACTCCCGATGGGTTACGGAACGGGTAACGACCTGACCAACAACACGGCCTTCACCACGCAGTACCTAACACCAGCGAATGAACACAAGCTCAAAGAAGGCTGGCAAAGCATGCCCGACCCTGCGGATCCTACCAAAACGCTGATATTCCAGGATACCGATTTTCAGGCACTTAACTATCAGACCGGCCTATCCCACAACCATAACCTGGCGATTTCGGGCGGAACCGAGAAAGCTACCTTCAATGCGGGTGTAGGGTATATGTCTGCAGACGGTACGGTAATCACTACCAAATACAACCGGTTAAGTTTCAGTTTGAATGGCGATATAAAGGTCAGGAAGAACCTGAGCGTTTACTCACGGGTGATGTATTCCAGGGCTAAATCCAATATGCCGTACGGATCCACCGCAGTTACTTTTTACCGCAATGCGGGCCTGGCCCCGACGGCCAAATACAAGTTCGAGGACGGAACGCTTGCTCCGGGTACCAACAACGGGATCGGTAACCCCGAGTACCAGATGAATACGAGGGTCTATGACAATTCGAATGAAAAGCTCACCCTAACATTGGGTTCTCACTGGGATATCCTGCCCGGGCTGTCTTTTGACCCTCAGATCTCGATGTACAATGTCTCCAGGGACGCGCGCTCGTTTCAACCCGGATACTGGAACGGGCCGCTTGCGTTTGTAGACTCCCGTGTATCCTCGGCCAGCGCCTCCAAGTGGCGGCAGACACAGGCCGAAGGGGTGTTTTCTTACACCAAAACACTGGCCAAGGATCACAACCTGGACTTAAAAGCGGGCTTTTCATACTTTGTCCGGGATACTTCCGGTATCAGCGCCACAGGAAGGGGGGCTTCAACCGACCTGATCCCCACGTTGAACGCCTCTGCTGAGGCCACAGCGGTGAGCGGAACGGTGACCAGGCAAACGATTCTGGGGTATTTCGGGAGCGCCAACTACAACTATCACCTCAAATACCTGCTTACCGTGAATATGCGCTACGATGGCGCCTCCAATCTGGGCGACGACTACAAATGGGGATTTTTTCCGGGGGTGTCCGTTGGCTGGAATATCCATAAAGAAGATTTCTGGACGGGGATTTCAAGAAGCGTCTCGCAGCTGAAACTAAGGGGGAGCTATGGGGTTAATGGGAATATCAGTGGCCTGGGCGATTTCACGGCTCAAGGCGCATATGGCGTGGGCGGCAAATACGGCGGCGCAGCCGCGATCCAAAATACCGTGATCCCGAACAGTGAACTGAAATGGGAACAATCCAAAACCTTCGATATCGGTGCGGACCTGGGTTTCTTTGACAACCGGATTACGATGATCCTGGATTATTACAGGCGTGCAACGAGCAATTTGCTTACCAGTCTGCCTTTGCCCCAATCCACCGGTTTTGGAAGTGTGCTTACCAACCTGGGTACATTGGAAAACAAAGGCTTTGAAATCGAAATCGGTGCGCGTGTGCTGCCGGCCAACTCGCCGCTGCAATGGAGCGTCTCTTTCAATGCGTCCAAAACCAGAAACAAAGTACTGAAACTGCCTTACAACGGGATCGCAAACAACAGGGTAGGAGGTATATTGGTTTGGGACGATGCCATAAAGGACTATGCCTGGAAGGGCGGCTTGCAGGAAGGCCTGCGGTTAGGGGAAATGTACGATAGGCAGCAGGTGAGGATCTACCCCACAGATGAAGATGCCAAAAACGGCCCTGTCGCTTCCTACATCGTGGGCGCGGACAAAACACAATATGGCGGCGACGTGGAATTCTATGATGCGGACAAAAACGGCATCATCGATTCCCGGGACAAAAGATACATGGGAAATGCCTATCCGCTCTGGACAGGAGGCTTGTCCAATACATTGAGCTACAAAAACTTCAACCTGTATGTGCGCATGGACTACACCACTGGACACACCATTTTCAACTGGGGCCGGATGTTTCTGGATGGCAATATGTATTCGGACGGAAACCTGACGCAAAGGATGGTAGAGCGCTCCTGGAAAAAGCAGGGTGACATCACCGATATGCCGCGTTCGTACTGGGGCGGCGAGCGCGTCCAACGCAACCTGTTCGACGGCGTGACCACTTCCGGAAATTCGATGTATATGGAGTCAGGCGATTTTCTGGCGATCCGGGAGGTGACGCTGAGCTATTCAGTGCCTTCCAGAATACTGAACAAGCTGAAACTCGCGAACCTGAGGTTTAACGTCACCGCAAACAACATTCATTATTTCACCAAATATTTGGGATTGAACCCCGAAGAGGGAGGCGTGGACGACGGCCGGTATGCAATGCCTAAGAACATCATCTTCGGAGCAAGTCTATCATTTTGATAATCAAAGGAATCATGAAAAAAATTAAACAAATAGCTTTTACCCTCCTGGTGTGTTTCTGCGGAGCTTCGTGCGATGTACTGGATGTGTCTCCAACCAGCGTGATTACCACTACTTCCTTCTGGAAAACGCAGAATGATGCGGAAGGAGCGCTGAATGGAATGTATGTCAATTTGCGGAACATATCCGGTGCCATCTACACGGTAGGAGAGCAGCGGAGCGAGGTTTTTGAAGGAGGCGTATACGGTAGCGGCAGAAACGACTTGTTTCTCAATGAGTTGAGCGGCGATCAGCCCAATCACCCGGACTGGAGTGCATTTTACACGGTGGTCAATTCCGCTAACCTGATTATCAAATACACGCCCGGTATCACTTTTAAAACCGAAGCGGCCAAGAACAATGTGCTGGCGCAGGCCTATGCCATGCGGGCCTACACCTATTTCGTCATGACCAAAACATGGGGAGATCTGATCATACGCACCGAGCCGACGGAAAGTTCGAATGCGGAGATTACCATCAAAGAACGCTCGCCGCAGGCAGAGGTCTTTGCATTGATTAAAAGCGACATCGAGATGGCGCTGTCGCTGTTCCCCGATAATAACTTCGCAGCAGGACGCTCCCGGTGGTCGCGAGCCGGTGCCAACACGTTGAAAGCAGACGTATTTCTTTGGACCGGCAAAAGGATGAACGGAGGCCAGGCCGATTTTACCACGGCCCTTGCGGCGATCGCGGAAGTCGAAAAAGCGGACATTTCCCTGCTTCCCAACTTTGCAGACCTGTTTGAATATGCCAATAAGGGCAATAAGGAAACGATTATGACCATACGTTATCAAGACCTGGACGGGGCGGCCAATAACCAGTTCTGGCTGCATTGGATCATCGACAGCGCCATTCCGGCAAATATCGATGCGGCCACCAAAGCATTGATCCAGCCCGTTGGCGGCGGACAGGGCCTTCTGGTGATCACACCGCTGGTACGCAACCAGTTTACAGAAGACGATACCCGGAAAAAAGGCTCATTCCACGAAATTTTCACCTACGATTCGGCAGGTAAGGCAACGTTCTACACGACGCTGGCTATGAAAGGGCGCGGTTTACTAACGGGCGGAACCCGGCTTTTTCTGAGCGATATTGTGCTTTATCGTTACGCGGATGTGCTTTTGCTCAAAGCAGAAGCCAAAAATGCCCTCGACCAGGATCCCAGCGAGGAGATCAATAAAGTGCGTCAGAGGGCTTACACGACGCATTATAGCAAACATATTTTTGTAAAAGGGACCAAGCAGGCCAATGATGAGGCTATCCTGAAAGAAAGACTTTTCGAGCTGGTCTATGAGGGGAAAAGATGGTGGGACCTGGTCCGTTTTGGAAAAGCTTTTGAGCTCGTACCCAATCTTCAGGCCAGAAAAGGGCAGGATTATCTCTTACTTTTTCCTATTGCCAATACGGTACTGAGCCTGGAACCGAAAGTGAAGCAAAATCCCGGTTATAAATAAGGAAACCATTAGAGAGCATTCGTTTTAAATAAGAAAGAAATGGATATTGAATCGATCAAAAAACAATTTGAAGAAGACGGTTATGTCTTTCTGCCGGGGTTTCTGTCTGCGGAGGAAATCGCGCTCGTGAATGAGAAACTGACGTATTTTATTGAGAATGTGGTGCCTGGATTACCTGCCCACGATGTGTTTTACGAAGATAAGAACGATCCGGCCACTTTGAAGCAGATCATGCATGTTTCCGAGCATGAGCCCTATTTTGCGCCCATGCTCCACCAGAGCAGGTTCAGCAAAATAGCGGGCGAGCTGTTGCAAGATCAGGTAGTCCCCAAGATCCTGGAATATTTTAATAAGCCGCCCGGCATCGGAAAGCCGACACCTCCGCACCAGGATGGTTATTACTTCATGCTCAAACCTGCCAAGGCGGTTACCATGTGGATGGCGCTTGAAAATGTGGACGAGGCCAATGGATGTGTGCGATATGTGAAGGGCTCTCACAAAAAGGGAATGCGGCTGCACGGGCGTACCCAGACCTTGGGCTTTTCGCAGGGAATCACCGACTACGGCCTGCCCGAGGATGTACAGAACGAGATCGCATTCCCGGCCCGGCCGGGTGATTTACTGATCCACGATTCGCTGACGATCCACCGCGCCGACGGTAACCAGACACCTGACCGTACTCGCAAGGCTCTGGGTTTTATCTATTTTGGTGAATCGGCCCGGGAAGATGTGGAGGCGAAAGCGGCTTACCAGGCTCAGTTGCAAAAGGAGATGCGCGAAAAAGGCGAATTAATGAATGAATAAAATTATTCAATACTCACTTTCCAAAGTGTCAGAATATGCTAAAAATAAGGTTGTTTCTGTTCTTGCTCCTTTCGGGGGCGGGTACCTTTGTCAATGCAGGAAGCCCGGCAGATTCCATCCGGATTTCCAGGGTTTGGGACAAAGAAAAGCACAATGCATTCCCCGATCTTGTCCGGTTTAAAGACCACTTCTACATCACTTTCCGGGAAGGTGCCAACCACGTCGGCAACGAAAACAACGGAAAAGTAAGGGTAATCAGGTCTAAAAACAGGAAGGACTGGGAGACGGTGGCTTTGTTCGACATGGAAGCAGAGGACGTGCGGGAAGCCAGGCTGTCGGTCAGGCCCGACGGGACTTTGATGGCCATTGTCGCGGCGGGTATTTTCAAAGACGGCAAATACCTCACGCTTGCTCCCTACGTTTCCATTTCCGACCAATCAGGGACCCATTTCTCACAGCCTGAAAAAACCACTTTCGGTAAGGACATTACCCCAACCCTGGACTGGATCTGGCGCATCACCTGGCACAAGGGCATTGGTTACGGTATTATGTACACGGCCGACTACCAGCTCGTGGATGGAAAGCGCGTCAGGACCATGTACGCCCAACTGTTGCGCACGAAGGATGGCCGGTATTATGAAAAAGTACCAGGCTTTGAAGTTGACGGCAGCCCGAATGAATCGACCATCCGCTTTGACAAAAACAACCAAATGTATGTGCTGGTAAGAAGGGAAACCGGTGACCAGATGGGCATGCTTGCAACAAGTGACTTTCCTTACAACCAATGGAAGTATCACAAATTGACGGTCAGACTTGGCGGGCCGAATTTCCAGTTTCTGGGGAACGATAAGCTGCTGATGGGGACCCGGCTGCACGAAGGTAAAGAAGCTTTTACCGCATTGCACGTCACGGATCTGAAAGGTGAAATCCTGAAAACCATCAAGCTTCCCAGCAACGGCGATAGCAGCTATCCCGGCTTGATCGTTGAAAAAAATCAGTTGTATGTGGCCTATTATTCCAGCCATGAAGGTAAGGCTATTGTTTATCAGGCCGAGATTCCCCTGAAAGAGCTGCAAACCGGTAAGTAGCCCTCAGGCGCATTTCAGCAATCAATCATCATTCAAATTACCCGCCTTGTTTATGTCAGCAATCCAAGCAGCACCATTGAAAGCCGTGCACGTACTACCTTCGGGCGCCTGGCGGATTGTTGTTTTATTGTGTTTTGTGGGTTGTCTCAATTACCTGGACCGTACCATGATCACCACCATGCGTACCTCCATCGTTCAGGCGATGCCGATGACCGACGCCCAGTTCGGGCTGCTAACCTCCGTTTTTTTATGGGTATACGGAATACTCAGTCCTTTCGCAGGTTTTCTGGCCGATCATTTCAACAGAAGCCGGGTGATCATCGGAAGCCTTTTCGTCTGGTCTGCGGTGACGTGGCTCACGGCCTACGCAACTACATTTGAACAGCTGCTGGCCACCCGGGTATTGATGGGCGTGAGCGAGGCATGTTACATTCCCGCTGCAGTAGCCCTGATTGTCGACTACCACAAAACCACGACCCGCTCGCTGGCGTCGGGCATACATATTGCGGGTGTTATGGTAGGGCAAAGCCTCGGGTTCGTGGGTGGCTGGATCGCCGAGGACTACCACTGGAGTGCGCCATTCAGTGTGTTTGGGGTTATCGGTGTGGCGTATTCCTTTATTCTGCTGTGGCTGCTGAAAGATGCGCCTCAAAGCGGGGAGAGCGAGCAAAAGCCGGTGGAGCCTCCAGTTGATTTCTTCCAGGCAATCCGCAGCCTGTTTAGTCAGCGGGCATTTATCCTGCTGATCATCTTCTGGTCTTTGCTCGGGATTATCGGGTGGATGGTGATGGGCTGGATGCCGACTTATTATAAAGAACATTTCAGTCTCTCCCAGGGAATGGCCGGATTGTACGCCACGGGTTATCTGTATCCTGCCTCGATTGCCGGGGTAATATTGGGAGGTTTTTTAACCGACCGTTTTGCAAGAGGAAGTGCCAATTCCAAATTCCTGTTTCCTGTGATCGGACTTTGTATTGCGGCGCCGAGCATTTTCATTGCCAGTAATACTTCGTTTCTGCCGCTGGCGATTACGATGTTTATGCTCTATGGACTTACCCGCATGTTCAGCGACGCCAACCTGATGCCAATTCTATGTCTGGCTGCGGATGCACGTTACCGGGCTACCGGATACGGGGTGCTCAATTTCTTCGCCTGCGTGATCGGCGGCCTGGGCTTGTATGCCGGCGGGGTATTGCGTGATATGGATGTGGATCTGGGTAAGATATTTCAATCTGCGAGCCTGCTCATGTTGGTATGCATCGGCCTTCTGTACCTGATCAAAAGAAGGGTCAACGAAAATGCAACTGAAAAATGAAGAAGCCGGATTGGTAAGATTCGAATGATCAGCTGCGCAGCCATTTCAGTTTATAAACAGCATTTATTCCTAAACCTTTAAAAAATCATGAATACCACCCAATTTTTGCGTTTTCTGCTTCTCGGCTGTATGCTGGTATGGGCCTGTCCGCTCGCAGCTATGAACAACGCAACATCCGTTTCGGATACGTTAAAGCCGTTACTTATTTCAAAAGGAGGTGATGCCGGAGAGTACCAGGCGTTTCCCGACGCATGCCGGCTCAAAAACGGGGATATCCTGGCCGTGTTCTATGCCGGCGACGAGCATGTGACTAAGCAGAGCGAAAAATATCCGAATGCCGGGCGGATTTGTCTGGTACGTTCCAAAGACGAAGGCCGCACGTGGAGCAAGCCGGTTACTATTTACGACGATACCGATGACAATCGCGACCCGCACATTGCCCAGCTGAGCAATGGTTCGGTGGTGGTCAGCTTCTTTTCTCTTCGTTATGCCACTTTTGGCGCAAAAGAATATAAAGTGTTGGGAAGCCCGCAGTTGCTTTGGTCGCGGGATAACGGCAAAACCTGGGACAAGCAGGCAACGCTGCTGAAAACTGGTGACATCGACTGGATTTCATCGGCCCAGGTGCGGGAAATGCCCGACGGGACAACGATTTTGCCGGTTTACCATCAGGAAGGGAAAGGAGGACTGAAAGCCTGGGGCGGCGTAATGCTGTCCGGTGATAAAGGCAAGACCTGGGGCCCGGTGATCCCCATCGGGGAAAAAGCTAATCTCCCGCTGGCGGCCGAAACTGACGTGATCCTGCTCAAAGACGGAACACTTTACGCAGCTTTGCGCGCGCAGCAGGAAGTACATATGCATTTTGCAAAAAGCAGGGATCTGGGCAAAACCTGGTCGAATGTGGAAGATATTGGTTTTCGCGGTCATTCCCCCTCATTTACCAGGCTGAAAACGGGGGAGATATTGCTCACTACCAGGGCATTCAGGGATGCGCCTTCCAAGAAAGGCTACACGGGGTTGCGCATCAGCAGGGATGAGGCTAAAACGTGGGAGGGACCTTACCTGGTGGATGAAACGCTGGGCGCATATCCGTCTACGGTTGAGCTGAAAGATGGATCGGTGCTGGTGGTTTACTATGAAGAAGGCAAGGGAAGCGGAATCCGCGCGTACCGGTTCAAAATGCCGGCCAAATCAGCTGACGTACCTTTTGCCCAGCCCAGGCCACTGGAAGTGCTTACGAGCCGATGAGCGCGCTGCCTATTGCCCTTATTGATTTAAAACTAACCCGTTTTCTATGAAATTGAATAAAACACTGATCGCTGCACTGCTTTTTCCATGGTTTATCCATCAGGTCCCGGCCGTTTCTGCCAACGGGTTTTTGTATCCTGAGATCACGATGCCGGCCGCAGACAGCATTCCCGGCGTGCGTAAAATCGAAGACGTGATCATTTATCAGGACGAAAAATTTCACTCGGCTTTCCCGTCAGTGGTCAAGAAGAAAAACGGGGAGATTGTACTGGCTTTCCGCCGCGCGCCGAGCCGGAAGGTTTTTGGTGAAAAAGCAACCAGCCATGTCGATCCGAACAGTTACCTGGTGGCAGTCAAATCCAGGGACGGCAAAGCCTGGACACCGGAGCCGGAGCTGATCTACGCCCACCCATTCGGAGGGTCGCAGGACCCATGCCTGCTGCAGTTGAAGGATGGCACGCTGCTTTGTGCGAGTTATGGCTGGGCCTTTGTGCGGCCGGAAGGGATGGATCACCTTCAAAAACCCTACTTCCTGGCAGGAGGAGCGGTTTTTCTGGGAGGCTATGTCCTTCGTTCCTCGGATGGTGCCAGGTCGTGGCAGGGCCCGCTGTACCCGCCGCATATCGGGCCTGAGATCAATCACACTGCCATGGGCAATATGGTGCCGGCTTATAACAGGGGCGCTATGTACGAGGGAAAAGACGGACGTATTTTCTGGGTAGTTGCCGCAACCGACCGCCAGACGCCCAATAAGACTTCAAACCATTTGATGATCTCCGCCGATAAAGGACTGACCTGGAAATACGCCGCACCCGTGGCAGTGGACGATCAGGTATCTTTTAATGAAGCTTCCGTTTACGAAACACCGAAAGGGGACCTGGTTGCATTCCTGCGGACAGCCGGGCTGGACGATCAGGCTTGCATTGCGCGCTCCACAGATGGCGGCAAGACATTTAACGCCTGGGAGAAGATGGGTTTTCAGGGGCACCCGATGCAGGCGCTGCGACTCCCGGATAACCGCGTGCTCGTTTCATATGGTTACCGTCACAAACCGCTGGGTATCCGGGCGCGTATCCTCAATGCCGAATGCACCGACTTTGCCACTGCGCCGGAGATCATATTGCGCACCGACGGCGGAACGACCGACTTGGGTTATCCATGGGCGGTGCAGCTCGACAAGAACCGGGTACTGGTCAGTTATTACTTCAATCTGCCCGGCGGCCCACAGCATATTGCAGGCAGTATCCTGGAAATAAAATAGTTGTTTGGCCACAAGCTACCTCGCTCTTGAAAAAGTTGATTTGTAAAGGTTTACGACGGAAAGATATTATTGGATCTCTGGTGCTGCTGCTGACATGGATTAACGTTTTGGGGCAGGCTGCGAGCTGGGACAGTACCATTCGCCCGGAGATCTACCATCCGCGTGTTGCTTTGATGAAAACCTTTCATCACTCCGAAAAGGACATCGTCTTCCTGGGGAACAGCATCACTTTCTGGGGCGAGTGGCAGCAATTATTGCGAAACAGCCATATCAGAAACAGGGGAATTCCGGGAGATACCAGTTATGGTGTACTCGACCGTCTGGATGAAGTTACCGAAGGTAAGCCGGCAAAAGTGTTCTTAATGATCGGAATTAACGACCTGGCCCGCAACACGCCCGCAAATGTGGTGATTAACAACTGCCGGAGGATAGTAGCCGGGATAAAAGCAAAGTCACCTGCGACGCGGATGTATGTACAAACGATGCTGCCTACCAATGATTCTTTTAAGAAGCTGCCCAATCATTGCAATAAAGATGGGCTGATCAGGGAAGTCAATATCGGGTTGGCAGTCTTGGCAAATGAAGAAGGAGCCACATTTATCGATCTATACAGCCATTTTACAGACACTGCCGGCAAGCTAAAAAAAGAGCTCACCTGGGACGGTGTCCATTTAACGGCGGAAGGATATCTGCTTTGGGCTGAAATATTGAAAAAAGGTAAATTTTTGAAACGGAAATAACACCTGCTTAGCCGATGACAAACGCTGCCGACATACTGAATCTGAAAGACAAGCACATCTGGGTTTTTGGCGGGGCCGGCTATTTGGGGCAGGCTACCGTTTTAGCACTTCATACGCTGGGTGCAAAGATCCTTTGTGTCGATCTGGGCGATCGCGCTGAAGCTTTTGTGAAAAAACAAAACCTGACGAATGCCGCCTTCGCTGAGCTGGACATCAGGGATACCGGTCGCGCTGAGCAGTTCGTGGGCGATCAGATTGCGGATCGCGGAGTGCCGGATGGTTATGTAAACCTGACCACTGCCACTACTGCGAAGAAAATGGAGGAGCTCACTGCGGATGACTTTGATGAAGTGAACCACGGCGGGCTTACCGCCACATTTATTCTCACCCGCGCAATCGGAAGCCGGATGGCTGCGGCAAATGGGGGCAGTATCGTGCTTTTCTCGAGTATGTACGGATCGGTGTCCCCGTATCCGGAAGTCTACCTGGATCCGATGAATAAAAACCCGCTTGAATACGGAGTAGGCAAAGCCGGCATTTCTCAGATGAGCCGTTACCTGGCCGTCCATTGGGGCAAATCCGCCGTGCGCTGCAACTGCATTTCGCCGGGGCCTTTTCCTAATCCCGATGTGCAAAAAAAACACACGGCTTTTGTAGAAAGGCTGGCGCTTAAATCTCCTATGGGCCGCATCGGGCAGGCTTCGGAAATTGCCGGTTCAGTGGCTTTTCTACTGTCTGACGCCGCTTCTTACATTACCGGTCAGGATCTGGCCGTGGATGGGGGCTGGACTTGCTGGTGACGGGCCAGATATGCAGGATTTTCATCGAGGCATTGATTGTAAATATTTTATGAAATGTATGTTCACCCTTTTTACGCTTATCGTTCTATCAGCCATGCCGGGAGCGTGTATCAACCAAAAGCCGGATTCATCGATATCTCGGGAAATTGAACAGCAATCGATCGCAGTTTTGAGGCAGGTTCTGGCCACGCAAAAGGAATGGGTGAAGGTACATGCAGCGGAATATCTGGTCTGCTCTGCACACCCGGAGGGCGTGCGGAACGCTTTCCTGGAAGAAGAGAAGGCGCTGGGGACGAAACCGCAGTACCGGATAGGAATATGGCGTGTGCTGGCACAGGCAGCGGAAACGCCGGCTGAGAAGCAGGTTTGGACGGATAAAATAATGGCTGTCTATCTGGATTCGTTGGCAAGCGACCGGACGCACGCCGCTGAAACGCTGGCTAAACTTAAAATCTCCCCGTTCGAAAACAACAGGATTTTGACGGAAAGCACCTTGAAAAGTCCGGTAAAATCCCTGGCGCTTTATACATTATGGAGCACCGCATTTACGTCGCCGGATTCACTCAAAGCAGTTTCTGCATCTTTTTTGAAAATGATCGCCAATCCAAATGGTCCGGGGGCGGACAAAATCATCCCAGCCTACGCCTTGCGTCAATTAAGAAAAGGGCTTTCTGATGAAGAGTCGGCCCTTCTGGTGGATGCTGCGCTGGCCGAACCCGGGGATTCCCCGGCAAGGATATATTTGCTGAGTGCTGCTTTTACCACCGCTGCCCGGCAGGCAGACCAGCTACATACGGAAATTTTGAAATACAGAACCTCAACCTCAAAAGGTCAGATTTCGGAAATGGCTGCGGCGCTGGCTGAAAAAGGTACGAGCGGGGACATTCCCTTGCTGGCTCCCATGCTTACGAGCGTAAGCCAGCTCCCAGACGAGGCTGACCGCGCGGATGTAGCCGCTGCTGCCGCGCACGCTATATTGAAAATCGCCCGGAGACAAGATTGAGAGCGGACCCACTTGATGTAAAGAGTTTACCGGCTATTGAAAAATAGTATCAGTAATAGGAATGAAAGTAACAGAACGGTTTAGGGCGGGATATTAATTTTGATAAAAAGAGAAGACCATGAAAATGCGAGAAAGCAGGGTGTTGAAAAAGCTCAGGGCGGGAGAAATAGCAAGCTGTTTCAAAATAAATTTGTCTGACGCCCGTGTGGCTGAAATTGCTGCTATTTCGGGTTTTGACTGCGTATGGACAGATCAGGAGCATATTGGACAGGACTGGTCGATACTCGCGTCCAATATCTGGGCTACCAAGGCACACGATACCGATATTCTGGTGCGGGTGCCAAAAGGGAGTTACAGCGATTTTGTCCGCCCGCTCGAACTCGACGCGACCGGGATCATGGTCCCGCATATCATGAACTTGGCCGAAGCGGAACTGATCGTCAGCATGACCCGCTTTCATCCGACCGGCCGCCGGCCCATCGACGGAGGTAATTCCGACGGCGCCTACACGGCCCTGGATTTCAATGAATACCTGGTGCAAGCCAACCGGCAGCGTTTTGTGATCTTTCAGATCGAAGATCCCGAACCTTTGGCCGAGCTGGACGAAATTGCCGCGCTGGACGGTTATGATATGCTGTTTTTCGGGCCAGGCGATTTCAGTCAGGGCATTGGCGCTCCCGGTGAGTGGAACCACCCGGAGCTGATCGCGGCAAGAAAAAAAGTGGCGCAGGTGGCCCGGAAGCACGGGAAGTTCGCCGGAACAGTAGGAGGGCCCGGGAATGCGGATGAGTTAGTCGCGATGGGATACCAGTTTATCAGCATGGGCGCGGATGTGGTGGGGATTAAAAACTACTGCCAGGATTTGGTTGGCGCTTTCACCAAAACCATCGCTGCCGGGTCGAAGAATTCCTATATGGATACCTGAAACAAAGGTTCAAAACTTAAAACTGATCATGCTTTGAAAAATAGACCGCTGGGGAATACCGGTATCCAGGTATCTGAGATTGCTTTTGGCGGAGTCGAAATCGGAATGCCCTATGGAATCGGTGTGACGGGTAAAGACGATATGCTTTCTGAAAGAGATGCGATTTACCTGCTTCATCAGGCCATGGAAAGTGGCGTGAATTTTTTTGACACAGCCCGATTGTATGGCGAAAGCGAATCAATTATGGGGAAAGCATTTGGCAGCCGGCGGGCCGGGGTCGTGCTGGCAACCAAATGCAATCATTTCAGAAAGGAAGGCAAGCTGCTGCCGAATCACGAGCTGAAACCATTCATCCTGAATTCTTTACAGGAAAGCCTGAAAGCGCTCCGGACCGATTATCTGGATGTTTTTATGCTCCACCAGGCCGATGCTGAGATCCTGCAAAACCCGGTCATCGCCGATGTCTTTTCTGAATTAAAACATAAACAAATAATCAGGGCCACAGGCGCCTCTACCTATCTAGAAGCAGAAACCGGACTGGCGATTGGGTGCGGGAACTGGGATGTGATCCAGCTGCCGTTTAACCTGATGGATCAGCGGCAGGGCGTTTTCTTTGAAAGGGCGTCGGAAAGTGGTGTGGGGCTCGTGATCAGATCTGTTCTGATGAAAGGGCTGCTCAGCGACAGGGGGAAAAACCTTCACCCGGCCCTGGCTGATGTTGAAGCGCATATCCAGGGTTATCATGCATTAACCGGCAACCGGTTTCCGGACCTCCCCACACTGGCGACGAGGTTTGCACTGTCGTTCGCAGAAGTATCTTCCGTGCTGGTAGGCATCGACAAAATGGAGTATTTACACCAGGCATTAGCCACAGCGAATGGTGACTACATGGACGAGGCAATGCTGAAAAGAGCTGGAAACCTCGTCTATCCCGATCCGGCATTTTTGAATCTGCCGCATTGGGACAGAATGGGATGGTTAAAATAAAAATCCAATATGTTAAAAATCGGAATCATCGGCATGAGCCCCGGCAATGCCCACCCATACTCCTGGTCGGCGATCATCAACGGGAAGTTCGACGGTGAAGAAATTGCCCGCGTAGGGTATCCGGCCGTGGCCGCCTATCTGCATGCCAATCGGGATACGCTGGGCTTGCCGGCTGCGCAGGTCACGCATGTGTGGACGCAGGAGCGTGAAATTTCCGAAAGTATTGCCCAATCTACCGGGATACGGGTGATTGTGGATGAGCTGGCAGATATGACAGGAGCAGTCGATGCGGTGATTCTGGCGCGCGACGACCCCGAAAACCATAAAGAGATGGCCCGGCCTTTTATTGAAGCGGGCGTGCCGATTTTCATAGACAAACCCCTGGCATACTCCACCGAAGACCTGAACTGGTTTTCGGCTCACCATGCAGCCGGAAAATTCATTATGTCCTGTTCTTCTATGCGCTATGCCAACGAAGCGCGTATTGCCCGGCAAGAGCTGAAATCGCTCGGTAAACTCGAACTGGTGACCGCTGTGGGCAAGAAAGACTGGAAAAAATACGGGGTTCACCTACTGGAAGCCATTTTCAGTATCCTGGACGATCCGAAAGCCATTTCCGTCCGGCATATCGGACAGCTGGATAAAGAGATCATTCACCTGCGCCTGGAAAACGGCCCGGAAGTAACGTTACATCTTTTCAACGACATCACCGGGACCTTCCAGATTTCCCTGTTCGGACAGGATGCATGGAAACTGGTAGATATCCGCAACTCCTATTCCATGTTCCGTGATAACCTCATCGAATTCGTCCGTTCGGTAGAAGAAGGAAGGCCAAGGCTGGATTTTGAAAAAACCGAACGGATTATGCAGATTATCATAGCAGCGGGAGAGAGCCGGGAGCGGGATGGGTGACTCCATGACCGACCCGCCTTGAGGACGAATTAAACAAGTACTAAACGCCAACAGCTATTAACCCACTGCTAACCGATTCCGTAAAATGCATATCAAAGACCTGTTAAGTCTGAAAGACAAAGTGATCCTCGTAACCGGTGGGTCGGGAAATTACGGGAAATGTATTGTCGAGGGGCTTGCCGAGGCGGATGCCACCGTGATTACCACCTCCCGGGATATCGCTTCGGCGCAGGCCACGGCTGCCATCTTTACGGAGCGGGGCCTGGATGTACATCCGATGCAGGTCGATCAGGGGGATCACGGGTCGGTGATGGCTTTGAAACAATATGTCCTGGACACTTTCGGAAGACTCGATGGCTTTGTGAATAATGCTGTTTCCAGGCCTATGAAGGGCTATCATGCACCTTTGAGCCAGTTTGAGGAATCCATGCAGACGAATGCGACCGGTATGCTGGATCTGCTGCGTGAAATGACGGATCTGATCGTCCGGAGCGGTGGCGGCAGCGTGATCAACATTGCATCGATGATGGGGATGTTCGGCCCGGACCTTTCCAATTACGACGGTACTGAAAATATGGGCGATCTGCCGCCGGACTATTTCTTTCACAATGCGGGCCTGATCAACCTGAACCGCTACATGGCCCAGATGAATGCGGGAAAAAACATCCGTTTCAATTGCATTAGCCCGGGTGGACTTTTTAACAACCAGCCGGCTGCATTTGTCAGTAATTACACCAAAAAAGTGCCTCTCCGCCGCATGGCAAACCAGGACGATATCAAGGGGCTCGTGGTGTTGCTGGCCTCGGATGCAGGCGCGTATATCAATGGGGAGAATATCCTCATGGACGGTGGGCTGAACGCATAAAGCCGCTTTAAAAAATAGTATTAGTAATCGGCAGAAAAGTAGGAGAACGCCCGAGTATGTGCTACGTACTTTTGTAGGGTAGTTGTTTTTTGAAATAATATTTCGCTTTTATGAAAAATATAATTCATCCTGACCGCGATCCTGCTTTTGCTACCGGCGCTTATTCCGATGGTATCGTCGCCGATGGTTTCCTGTTTGTGAGCGGTCAGGCCGCGGTGGACTTTAAAACCTCGCAGTTTGTGCTGGGAACCATCGAAGAGGAAACCGCGCGCACGCTGGACAATATTGCCGCTATCATCAAAGCCGCCGGTGGTTCCATGGAAAATGTAGTGAAATGCACGGCGCATTTATCGGATATCAACGACTTCGACAGATACAATGCAGTGTATGCCAGCTACTTCCCGGGAATTAAGCCAGCCCGCACCACCGTGCAATCGGTTTTAGCCGAAAACATTAAGGTCGAAATCGACTGCATTGTAAAACTGCCTGCCTGAGCGCCACACCTATGAATGAACAGTCGAATGTAGCGGAGATACCTGTGGGCGTGGTCGGTTTGGGATTGATGGGCAGCAGTATTGTGGCTGCATTGCTGATCGCGGGACATTCCGTCAAAGCGATTATTCCTTTGGCATCCGATGCTGAAAATGCACGCGAACGCATCTTTACCCAATTGAACTATTGCCTGCAAGCCGGGTTGACGGATTCGGTGACGAAGTTTGACTCCAGGCTTGTCGTATCAGAAGATTACACAGCGCTGGCATCCTGCCAGGTCGTGATTGAATGTGTGATCGAGAAGCTGGAAATCAAATCTGCGGTTTACAAAAAAATAGGCTCGGCGGTAAGCCCCACTTGCATCATCGGCAGCAACACTTCGGCAATACCGATCAGCGACCTGCAGCCATACGTTGAACACCCCGAACGCTTCCTGGGGATCCATTGGGCCGAGCCTGCATTCATGACCCGCTTTCTTGAAATAACCTGTGGCGAGCTAACGGCCACAACCTACGCTGACCGCATCTTTTCCCTTGCGCATCAATGGGGCAAGGAGCCTACGCTACTGAAAAAGGACATTCGCGGCTTTATTACCAACCGGCTGATGTACTCGGTTTACCGCGAAATATTTTATCAGATAGAGAGCGGAAATGCCAGCCGCGAAGACATCGACAAGGCTTTTCGCTACGACGCGGGGTCCTGGATGACATTGATGGGGATTTTCAGAAGAATGGATTTTATGGGACTGAAAGATTATGGCACGATCCTGAACAAGCTTTTTCCCGAACTCAGTAATACCGCAACGGTGCCGCCGATTATGCAAAAAATGGTAGCAGACGGTGCCCGCGGGGTGCACAACGATAGGGGAATATATCCTTATGAACCCGGAGAAGGCAAGCAATGGGACGAAGCATTTACCCGCTTCAATCTCGAAATCCATACCCTGGCCGCCCAATACTCCGAAAGCAAAGTGAAAGAACAGCTGGACTCCTGAGAGACCGGTAGCCGAAAACCGATACAAACATGAAAACCTACACGAAATCCGCAGCTTTGCTGGAAAGAGCCAAAAAAGTGCTCGCCAGCGGCGTTTCATCTGAATTCAGAAAATACAACCACCCACATGCACTTTTTTATACACACGGGAAAGGGAGCCGGATTTACGATGTCGACGGCAACGAATACCTGGATTTTACCCTCAGCCAGGGCCCGCTTATCCTGGGGCATTCACATCCGGAGGTTCTAAAAGCGGTCGGGGAATATTCAGAAACGGGGCAACTGTTTGCTGGTCAGCATATTAAGGAAATAGAGCTGGCGGAAAAGCTCAGCGAGCTGATCCCTTCCGCGGAGCTGATGCGATTTTGTCTGGACGGCTCTGAGGCTGTGCAAACGGCATTCCGGGTGGCCAGGGCAAAGACCGGCAGGAACAAATTTCTCCGTTTTGAAGGACATTACCACGGCTGGATGGACAATGTGTGCTGGGGTATTTCGGCGCCTTCCCCGGAAGCATTGGGTAGCCGCGAAAACCCGAACGTATTTCCATGGACCCAGGGTTTACCGCAGGGGGTTGAAAATGATTTTATCGTACTGCCCTGGAATGATCTGGACCTGGTCCGAAAAACGGTGGCCGAAAGAGCTGCCGAAATTGCCGCGATCATTACGGAGCCTATTATGTGCAATAATGGCTGCATTGAGCCCAATCCCGGGTTTTTACAGGGATTAAGGGATCTATGCACCGAGCATGGCATCGCGCTGATATTTGATGAGGTTATCACCGGTTTCCGCATATCTCTGGGAGGGGCGCAAAAATACTTCGGCATCACGCCCGACCTGTCCATTTTTGCCAAAGCGATCGCCAGTGGCTATGCCATCAGCGCGATTGTGGGAAAATACGAATGGATGCAGCTTATTGAACAGGCCAAAGTGATCCATGCCGGTACCATGAATGCAGGTAACCCGACGGTGGCGGCAGCCTTGGCCACGATTGCGGTTCTGGAAAAAGAACAGCCCCATGACAGGATGTTCAGGCTGGGGAGAAAACTGATAGAGGGGCTGCGGGCGGCTGGTTCAAGAAGTGGTCATGCGTTGCTCGTTGAAGGGCCCGGGCCTATGTTTGCCCTGAGCTTTACTGCTTTGAAAAAAAATGGAGATTACCGTGATACACTTCTGGCCGACAAAACGAAACTGGCAAGGTTTATTGCCGGAATGCACGAAGAAGGTGTCCGGGTGATAGGCCGGGGGCTATGGTATATCAGTGCCGTGCATACTGATGAGGATATAGAACAGGCGATAGAAGTTGCCGGTAAAGTGCTTCAAACTCTTTGAAAAGGTATTTAGCTGGATAGATGAAAGAGACGGGACGACAAATGGAACCAGTATTGCTGATAGGCGATCATCCGTTAACACGCAGCATTGCATCCTGTTTACAGCGAGGGGGATTTAGTTTCGCATCCGAAAACCGGCTGCCTGAACAAGCGGTTCCGTTCGCGGCAAGGGTTTATGGAATGGCCATTCTGATCACAGACGAGGATCTGCTTATGAAGAAAGAGATGCTCGCCAAACTGGAAATGATACTGCACAGGGATGCAATTATTGCAGTTAATACGGAAACGATAGGCCTTGACCTCTTGCAGGAAAATGCATCTTTTCCCCGTCGGATCATGGGTGTAAACTGGACGCAGCCTGCGGATACGACCTGTTTTCTTGAAATTATTGCCAACGACATAACCGATCCGATCCTGACAAGCCAACTGCAGCGGACAGCCATTGATTTCTGGAAAAAAGATCCTTACATTATAAAAGGGAACACCGGGATCCGTATGCGCCTGACGGGTGCGCTGATACGTGAGGCTTTTTATCTGGTGAAACACGGATACGCGACCGTGGAGGATATCGACAGGGCATGCCGCAATGACGCGGGATATTACCTGCCTTTTGCCGGGAACCTTCGGTACATGGATCTGATGGGCACCTATGCGTATGGAATGGTGATGAAAGACCTGAATCCCGAGTTGTCGACCGACGGGCATATTCCTGATTTTTTTCAACGGATGTTGGCCGGAAAAGAATGGGGAATGGAGAGTGGAAAGGGTTTTTACACTTATGTTCCCGGTGAAAGCGAAAAGTGGCAGGAGCTACTGAGTAAATTCGGCCGTCAGGTACGGGAGTTATTCGAAAAGTATCCCTTTAAATACAATCCCAAGGAAGTAGCCGAACCTGTTCGCGACGGGTTTGATTTTCGCTAGAAACACCATGAGTAGATTCATTTTCGATGCCCATCTGGACCTGTCGATGAATGCCATCGAATGGAACCGTGACCTTACCCGGCCGCTGAACGAGATCCGCCAGCGGGAAATGCACATGTCCGACAAAAATGACAGGGGCAAAGGCACCGTGTGCCTTCCGGAGCTTAGAAAGGGCAATGTCGGACTGGTAGTCGCTACGCAGCTTGCTCGCTTTACACCGTCGGGCAGCGCGTTGCCGGGATGGAATTCGCCTCAGCAGGCCTGGGCGATGACGCAGGCACAGCTTGCATGGTACCGGGAAATGGAGGCACTGGGTGAAATGGTGCAGATCACGGACCTGGCCGGGCTTGAATCACATTTGGCAAAATGGAACGATGCGGCGACAGCCAGCGAAGGGAAGCCGGTTGGTTACATTCTTGGTCTGGAAGGCGCTGATTCCCTGGTAGACGTCTCGTATTTACACCGGGCTTACGAATATGGCTTGCGGGCGGTGGGGCTTTCTCATTTCGGGCCGGGAAGATACGCTCCGGGGACGAAAACGGAAGGGCCAGTTACCGGGCTGGGATTTGAGCTCATGCGTGAAATGTCCAAACTGAATATGATCCTGGACACGACGCATTTGACTGACGAAGGTTTTGACCAGGTTCTGGACTTTTATGAAGGGCCTGTATGGTCGAGTCACCATAATGTACGCAAAATCGTGCCCAACCAGCGCCAGCTTGCTGACCACCAGATCAAACGGCTCATTGAGCGAGGGGCAGTAATTGGTGGAATGCTCGATTGCTGGGCAATGGACATCCGCTTTATTGACATGGTTTCGGACCCCTGGCAGCTGGATATCAGGCTCGAACATCTGGTTGACCATTGGGACCACATTTGCCAGCTCGCCGGGAACAGCCATCACGTGGCGATAGGCAGCGACCTGGACGGTATTTTTGGCACCGAGCAATCTCCCTGGGATATGAATTCAATCGCGGATTTACAGAAATACGAAGCTATCCTCGCAAGGAGGGGTTATTCGGATGAAGACATTGATAACATATTCAGCCAGAACTGGATACGGTTTTTGAGGAAGGCGTGGAGAGCGAAATGAGCAGAAAAAATCGGCCGCAGATGCGATGAATCAGCGAATGCTGGCCGAACGAACAAATGAATATATAGTTAAACCTGAAAACGAGAGCGTATCAATTGTCGACCGCCGATAGCCAAAATATGCTTCCACTTCTAGCTGGTGCTGCCCGTGTTAAAACTACCCCGCCGCTTGGAACGCGGATCAATGGGGATTTTATCACGCATTATGCTACCTATATCCATGACGAGCTGTATTCCAAAGCTTTGGTTTTCAAACAGGGCGATACTTTTGTTGCTGTTGTGGTGGTGGATATTTGCGTGATGCCCAAGGATTTCCTGGATTCGGTAAAAACTGAAATCACGCGGTCGACTGGTATCCCCGCGTCTCACGTGCTGATTTCCGCCACACACACGCATGCCGCGGGTTCGGTGGCGGACGTGCATTTGGGTAGCGTAGACCCGGCTTATGCTCAAAAGCTACCCGGACTCATTGCCGCATCGGTGGGGCATGCAATTCGAAACCTCAGACCTGCGCGGATCGCATTTGGCGCGGTCCACGCACCGGAGCATCTGCTTTGCCGGAGGTATGAAATGAATGCGGACTACACAGCTCTCAACCCCGTAACCGGCCAGCCCGACCCTGTGAAAACCAATCCGTTCGGAGCTGAAAATATGATCCTTAATAGTGTCGCGCCTACGGATCCGGAACTAGGATACCTGGCGGTAAAAGGGCTGGATGGTCGGTGGATTAGCGTGCTCGCCAATTACTCGCTGCATTACGTAGGCGATTGGGAAAACGGTACGATATCAGCCGATTATTTCGGCGTGTTCTCCGAAGAACTCCGGGGAAAATTACAGGCAGATGAGGACTTTGTAGGTATGATGAGCAATGGAACCAGCGGCGATGTCAACATCTGGGATTTTCTTGACCCGGAACGTTACCCTGCTGAGCATTTTGCGAAGAGTGAACTGATTGGCTCTGACCTGGCTGGTAAAATAGCTCAGCGTATAGACGCATTGGAATGGCAGAGTGATGCAGTGCTGGAAGCGGCCCTGGAGATCGTGCAAGTACCCGTCGCCAAGCCGACCGAGGCGGAGCTGGAAATCGCCGCCAGGCTGGTAGCCGAAGCGCATTACGAAACCATTGAGCCAGATTTTGCTGGTTTAAGGCAAATTTATGCCAGAGAGCAGTTGCTACTGAACGAAACGCCCGATCTGCGGGAATGTCCTGTACAGGTGATCAGGATCGGCGATGGGATCATCGGTGGGCTGGCGGGTGAATTTTTCTCAGAAACAGGCTTATATCTGAAAGAAAAAGTAGTTGCAAAGCACTATTTTACGATCAGCATGGCGAATGGAAATGTGGGATATGTACCGCCTTCCGGCGAAATAGCTAACGGTGGTTACGAAACCTGGCGCTGCAGGTACAGCTGCCTCGTCGCGGGAGCCGAGGAAACGATTCGCGCGAGACTGCTTGTAATAGCTGCGCGGCTTGGCATTTTGGCAAGCTGATACTATTTTTCGGGGCCACTTTGAAAAACAACTACCGGACAACCAATGTTTTCCGATAGTCACTCGGGGTCATACTTTTTAGTTTTTTGAACTGCCGGTTGAAGTTGGCCAGGTTATTGAACCCGCATTCATAAGCTACTTCAACCACATTCCGGTCGTTTTCCGAGAGCAGTTTGCATGCGTGGCCGATGCGTACCGTCGTGAGGTATTCAACAAATGTGACGCGGAACTGCTCCTTGAAAAAGTTACAAAATGCGGTGACGCCCATACTACTCACGGAGGCGATTTCGCTAAGGCTGATATCCTTGTCGAAGTTCTGCATGATATATCCTGTGATTTTTTTGAAGCGGTCGGAGGAGTCGTAGTGGAAGTTCTGCACGAAGCGTGGACTCGCTAAAAGATCATATTCTGTTGTGCTGGACATGATATCGAAAATCAAAAACAGCGAAGACAGGCGTTGTATCCCGTTCTTGGCCGGCATTTCCCTGATCAGCTTGTTGATCCTGCTGCGCGTTTCTCCCCGAAGTGCCATGCCGCGGTCGGCCAGGTTGAGGACTTTTCTGAAATTGTCCATTTCAGGTATATTCATAAAGTCTTCACCCAGGAAGTCATCTGTGAAGTGGATTACCAGGGCATCAGCTTTGTCTTTTGCGCGCTGTTCCAGGTAGATAGGGTCGTTTACCCAGACATGCGGAAGTAATGATCCCATAAAAACCAGATCGTCCTCCTCAAAGTAGCCGATATGGTCGCCGACCATGCGCTTGCCGGTACTTTTATTGATCAGAACAAACTCGAAATGCGCGTGATAATGCCAGGGAGCTGGAAAGAAATCGCCTTTCTCACGAAACACGATAAAGGATTTGTCGACATCCTGAGGTAAGTGAAATTCAACAGCTTTCATTGTCCAGGGTTTTAGTGCCTGTGTAAACTAATACAAATTTTCAATCCAATCCAGTTTGTGAAAGATAGTATCAGAAATATGGACAAAAGTAGCAGAGGAAGCCCCTTTCTGATCCTCACAGCATTTCCTGAAACTTCTACGGAACGTTACTGAGAGGATAGCAAGGATGTATATGCGCTACGGGTTGATGACCTTGTACAAAATACTGCTGTCGTAATCCGTATAGTGAATGTAGGACCTGTTCTGCATCCACAAAAGCACCGTTTTGTTCCTGGCTGTCTTGTTGCGGGGAACGAATGGCCTGACGTTGTCCAGCCGGGAATTGCGGGTAACGGGCGAAATTTCCCACGAGCGACCCGCGTCTTGCGTGCGCCCACGCGAAATCTCAAAGACGCCATCGATCTGATGCGAAAAATAGATGATATCGGGAGAGGCAGGGTCGAATGTCATTCCTCCCGAGTAGTTAACCTCCCGTTCTTTCTGGCCCGCAGGTGTTTGTGGAAACCATTTACCTGCTTCGATGATCTTGTGGTCAGCCCATCGGGAGCCATCGAAGGAAGTATAATAGTAGTGGTGTTGCTGGTCGGTGGGGTAGCGGGCGTATAGAATCACCGGTCGGCCCCGACCGTCGGCGACAATGTCGAAAATCCAGGCCTTGCCGGTTTCGGGTGTCGCTTTGTAGACCACGGTGGCGTCCGACGAACGGAACGGCAGGGCATCCACGTCGCAGATTCTGGTGCCATCCGCACGCCAGAATGCGTTGTTCTCGTAGTAGCAATAATACACCGAATTAAGCGGCTCAACCGCCGGATGGCCGTCGGTAAACACAATATGGATTCGCGACTGCCCGTCGGAATAGTATTTGACATAGGGCCGGTTGTTGATATCCAGGACTTTCGAGGTGATCATGATTTTCGGCTCCGACCAGGATAGGCCATTGTCGTCGGAAGTGATCATATTGGGCTTGTAGCCGATCCAACGCCCGAAGCAGTACAGCCGGTTCTTCTCCGTTTCCAGCACGAACGGGTTGGCGTAAGTGTAGGTGTCTTTCTTATACAGCGCAACGAGCGAGTCGGTGCGGGGTTTGAACACGTTCGCTTTGCCAAAAGTGCGGATATCGAGCGGTTTTTGGGTGGTGTTCCGGATCACACCTTTCGGTTCTTCGTTCCTGCCGTGCCAGGTGTAGAGAGCGAGAATGCGTTTGTCGGGAAGAATGGCGAATGCTGGGTTGTCGTGGTCGTCCACTTCCAGCTTCTCATAAAGGGTCGCCTTCTCGGTCTTACCGGCACTTGCATCGAACATGGCCGCCTCAATGTCACCCTGCCTGGTGACCCAGCCGGTTACAATTCTGCTGCCGGTGGCTTCGGTGTACAACGCCCGCGGGTCGCTGAACCAGCACCAGGCGCCGTCGCTGGTGAGGGTTTGCTGGGCCGTTGCCCGCATTGCCAGAATTTGTAAAAGGGTCAGGAACAGTAGTTTTCTCATTGGTGATCGGGTTTGACTCCGCCGACCGTATGGAAGGGCCGGTAGCGTTTGGCATAAACAGGTATGCAAAATAACGATTTGATAGTTTCCGACGGTGATTCGTTTCTTTCCGGTTCTCACATACCAGAGGCTCTGGTTGATGCGGCCCTGGGTATTGAGGGGGCATTATGACCGAAGTCGATCGGCCAGGCAAGCCGTGCTGCGTGATTCTCAGGCCTTCCCGGTCAATGTAAACAAGCGGATCGTGACTTTGTCATCAGCGCGTTCTTACCACATGCAACCTTCTTGATAGGGGAGTTGCGGACCGTTCCGGGAAATTGATTTCCCGCTTTCCGATCCTGGGACGGTGGCCTTCGATGAGATCGACACAGTTCTCGTTGACATTGTTATTTATTCACAGCCGCTCACGCTGGCAGCGCTTTCAGCGGTGTAACCCGCGACTTTAACCGTTAAATAAGAATATGAATTATTTGATGCCGGGGGGAATCTTTTCAAGTGTAGATAAGGATTTGCGCCAGAGTTTGTTGCGCGATTTGGGCTATTGTTGCAGGTGAATCGTGGACTGGCTCGGATTGTAAGAACTGGCGTATAAGTCTAGATTCGTAATCAAATGTTGTTTTACCAACAATCCTACCCTCTGTTCATGCAGCAATCAAACATTTTCGCTTACGTTGAACTTTCAAAATTCGCCGAAGGCTTAACACTCAACTTGGACCGATCCCGGTCAGATCTTTTGGCCTTGCATGCCTTTTTTAAAATTCTTCCTTCCAAGATGTTTTCGCAGGAGTTAGCCGCTGAATGGGACGCCATCTGCAAAAGAGTTTCCCGCTCGGGCCCTGCGGTCGACGATCAGGGGCGGATTATTGTCAATGATGTGAAAAATACAATCAGCCAGATGGAAAGAGAAGAATGCTTCGAAATCGTAAAGCAGATTTATAGTCTGAAACAAAAAGTCGCTGGTGAATTTAATTAGTGGTGAGGTCTGACTAGGATAAAACTAAGAAACTTCCTTTTGGGCAAGTGTTAGCGGATAGGCAATAAGGTCATGCAGTTCCTATACAGTTATCAGGCGCGACGCAATTAACATTACCCATCGGGATATGTTAACTGCGCCGCCCTTAGCATGGAATTTTGTCCGATACGACAGCGTGAATCCTAATTAGGCATGAACTTGACGACCTTGTGATCGAGCGGTCGTACGGTCCGCAGGTACGCAAAGATCGCTTTCAAGTCAGTGTCCTTCATCCCCGCATACATCATCCAGGGCATGGCGGTATTCATTTCTTTCGGACCGACCTTGTGGGGTTTGTAGGTTGAATCCGCGTAAGCTTTGAATCGTTTTACAAAAGCGTCCTCTGTCCATAGTCCGATGCCGGTCTTCTCGTCGGGGGTTATGTTGGCGGATCTTAAAACGCCGTTTGGCATTACGAACTCCATCCCGCCTCCATACTCGGTTCCGGGAACTTTGGTGCCTTTTTCCCGCTGACTGTGGCATTCTACACAACTAGCGGCAGTAGCCATGTAGCGGCCATATTCCACGAGGTCGGTTTCGGCCGGTCTTTGGGTCAGGTTGGACTTGGTCGGCATCGTGTTGATCAGGATGTTGACCGGAAAATCGGCTTCCGCGGGCGCAATATCATGCTCGACGGGTGCGAGTGTCCGCACGTAGGCGATAATGCTGTAAATGTCTTCCTGGTCGAGTTGCCCGTAGTTCAGGTAGGGCATAATGGGGAACAATGCATGGCCGTCGCGGCTCTGGCCGGTTGTAATCGCCCTGAATACTTCGCCATCCGTCCATTTGCCGATGCCATAGGGAGTAATGTTGCGGGCGTAGAAAACGCCGGGGAAACCCAGGTCTCGGCTGAAAATTTCACCGCCGCCGCCGAAATTACCCGCAGCCAGGGGCGCTGAAAACAGACTCCAGTCGCGCGAACTGTGACAATCCATACAGACCGTGACATGGTTGGCAAGGTACTTGCCGCGTTCGATTCTTGCAGGCGTTCTCTCAATGGAGATGACCGGCGGCTCGCCTACGTTGGGCAGAGCGGTTTTGACGTAAGTGGCAGCAGCCGCGGCAAAAAGGATTGCGGCCAGCAGCACAAAGCCGAGGATTTTGAAGAGCTTCTTCATGATAGAGGAGTACAGAAAATGGTGAATGTGAGTTTTTTGTGAAAATTTACGATAAATCAGGGAGCAGTCAAAGCGATAATTATTAAGCGAAAAGCCGGGCCTGTGCAACGTTTAGGTGTAATATGGTGTCTAAGCTAGCAATCTGTACATCCTGACTATACGCCATGAAAAGAACACTACTGCTTACCGGCATTACCTTGATGCTGTTTTCGTGCCATTACCGTGACTCAGAGCCCTTTGTAGGTGATGTCAAATTCGATGGAACAGGTTACCGTCCCGTATATAAGAGCCCCGAGGATGTCGCCAAGGTTGAGATGGGCGCGGCACGTTCGCTGAAAGAACCCGGGAAGATCTACACATTCGGCCGGTATTTGTATATCAATGAGTTGGGAAAGGGAATTCATATCGTGGATAACCAGGATCCCAAAAAGCCGGAAAATCTTTCATTCATTTCCATTGTCGGAAATTATGACATTGCAGTCAAAGAAAACTGGCTGTATGCGGATAACCTGTCCAACCTGCTGGTGATCGACATTACGAACCCTACCCAGCCCAAACTCGCGAAAACCATTCCCAATGCCATTCCGGTTCACAGTTACCCGCCGCTTCGGGGGATTTACTTTGAATGTGCCGACAGTAAGAAGGGTGTTGTGGTGGACTGGGAAAAGGTTGATATGGAGAAACAACCCAAATGCTACCGGTGATCATACAAACGACTCGTTATTCTGATAATCAACTTCATCCGACCATGAAAAAAATAATCCCGCTGCTATTTCTCGGGCTTGCTGCCTTGGGTTTGTTGCTGATACTCAACGCATGTGATGGTAGCAGAGACGGCGATCCTTCCATGAACCCGCAAACCGGATCCGGCGGTTCGATGGCGCGTTTTGCGATTACCGGAAACACTTTGTACATCGTCTCGAACGAATCCCTGGAAGTATACGATATCAAGGAAGGGGGCAGCCCGGTCAAAGCGACTAAGAAAGATCTGGGAGTGGGTATTGAAACTATATTTCCCTACCAGCAGAATCTGTTTATCGGCGCTATGGACGGTATGTACATTTACAACAATAGCAGCCCCAATAATCCTGTTCTCCTGTCGAAGTTCACCCATGTGCTCTCTTGCGATCCGGTGGTTGTGCAGGGTAAGTATGCGTATGTGACACTCCGTGCAGGCGTGAGCTGCCGGCCGGGCGGTTTGTTCAGTTCCCTGGACGTGGTCGACATTAGCAATCCCACACAGCCTGCCCGGGTGAATAGCCAGCGACTGGATTCACCCTATGGACTTGGGGTTTCGGGCAATAAGCTCTTTGTCTGCGAGGGTGAGAAAGGATTCAGGGTAATGGACATTACCGACCCCAAGGTGCCGTTGTTTAAGCATTTTTATCCGGAAATCCCTTCCTATGACGTGATTGTTCGCAAGAACCACCTCATTATCACTGGAAAAAAAGGGCTGTTTCAATACAAGTTCGATCAATCCGACAGCATTGAATACCTAAGCCAGATCCCGGTTCTATGAAAAGAGCGCTACTGATTATTTCCGTTCTTTTAGCCACAGTTACAGTTCCATTGCCCAGGTAATCGACGCAGAGTCCGCAAAAGCCTCGTGATCGTCAAGTACTCGCCCGTGGCAATGTTCGATTTCGACAATACGGTTCAGTTCGGAGCCGGGATACCGTTCGGGAACGGAGATTTTACATTACAGCAGGACCCGGGTTACGGCACTTCTGCGTTCAATTTGTGGTATTATAACGAAGATTGGTCGCCAGACAAACGGCCATTAAGAGCAGGACGCAGTTCAGGTTTTATTACTTCGGAAGGCGTAGAATGAGAGGCTATGTAGGGCCTGAACTTCTTTTTAAGAAAGTGTTTTACAGGAAAAATCAATGGACAGGGATGGACTGCGCCTGCGGCAATTGTCAAGTAGGAGCATGAGCGGTGTAGGTTTATCAAACGGGGTCCTGCTGGCAAATGCCTGATAACCTGTGAATTATTTCGCGGTGTGCACAATTTTAAGAGAAAAACGGATAACGCGGGGTTGCTCGACGCAAGACCCCGCGCTGCAATTAACGTTGAGTAAGCAAGATATTCGAATATAAATATCTTGTCGCTAAATCGCTACAAACAGCCTGTTTATTCCAATTAGTTCTATTGATATTACAACCAGTTTGAGTTAACGGTAAAAAATAGCTGGTGATTCCTGGCTTTGAAGATGAATCTGGCTTGATAGCTCAGGAGAAGTCCTTTCTGAAAGTGGTCAGGAAGAGGATTGATCAATCGTGGATTCCATATAGACGTCACGAGTTTTTGACGTGTTACGGCCGCAGTGATGATTTTGCAGCGTTGGCCCGGGATGGGTTTGATCCGGGCCTGAGACCTGTTCGGGGCGTTTGAAGAGAGCCGGTATTGAAAAATCATTTTTCCGAATTACTCGGAAAAATGATTGAAACTACTTACTCAACGTTACCCGATTTCTCGGTTAAAGTGATGCGATTTAGCTTTTTATCATCAAAAAGGCTCATCCGGGTGACTTTACTTTTCAAAAATTCGACTAATACAGCGAAAACGTCGACAAATGAGGTGGATAGCGGCTTCATGCGTTGCGGATTTCAGCCAGACGGCTTTGGAAAGGTTTAAGGGATTGATTATCTTAAAGTATCGCTTACCGCTAAACTCCCCCACTATGGACAATGCTATCAGCTGGTTTGAAATACCCACCACCGATCTGGACCGCGCAACAAGTTTTTACGAGCAAATCTTTCAGATCAAGCTTTTTCCGATGGATACACCTAATCTGAAAATGAGGATGTTCCCGATCGACGATATGATGACAGGCATCGGAGGGGCGCTGGTATTCAGTGGTGGCTTCCATAAACCTTCGGCTACCGATGGGCCATTGATTTATCTGAATGCAAACCCGGATGTGCAGATCGTACTCGACCGGATTCCTGCGGCGGGAGGTACTATCATTGTACCTAAAACACAGATCAGCCCTGAGTACGGCTACATGGCAGCCTTTCTGGACTCGGAGGGAAACCGGATCGCACTGCATTCTGCGCCGGCTTCCTGATTCTGGTTCGCGTCAGATTTTGACCTGCAATGTCAGATAAAAACCGCGCCCGTCGGACGGTAGTATTCCCGGGCCGGGATAACCGGTGGCGCGGCGGGTAAAGTACATTTCGTTGGCCAGGTTGTTGATGCTCCCCTCGGTGCGAAACCGTTTCCATTCGTATGAGAGGCTCACATCCATAATCTTGTAAGCCGGAATGAGGCCTACTACCGACGATACTCCACCCTCAACTGCATTGGTAGCTTCCGAAAACTGCTCCGTGAGGTGTGCAAACTGGAAGGAGCCTTTCAGTTTTTTGTATCCCAGTCTCAAACCGGTCTTGATGTTCACTTTCGGTACGAATTCCACCTGGTTGCCTTGCACGCCCGGGATTTCGCTGTGCTTGTAGTCGGAACTGATGAAGGCTGCATTGGCAAACAGTACGCCACTCCAATTGGTATTTTCCCCGTTAGCCAATCGAAGCAGATCCGCCTCGGCATATGATTCTATCCCCATGATAATGGCCTGCCCTACATTGCTGCGCAGGCGGAGGACGCGATTGCTTTCGTCATAGAACTGCACCTCGCCGATTCGGTTGTTGTAGTTGAGGTAAAACAAACTGATATCGTAGTTGTAAAGGGCAGTCTGGTGGCTGCGCACGCCCAGATCGATCGAGTAGCCTTTTTCATCTTTCAGATTGGGGTCTATCACTGAAGACGGGTTGGCAATGCGCATGTCGCTGAAAGTGATGGACCGGTAATTTTGTGACATATTCCCGTACAGCTCCACATTGGTATGGGGTTTGTAGCTGATCCCGACTCCGGCCAGAAGAAACTGCCGCCCGTTGGAGCGATATTCGTCGGTCCGCGAAATGTTGATGACATTACCCGCCAGATCACGGGCGATGTTGCCGTAATAGCCGTCTGCAGTGGTCTTAATGTATTCAAAACGAATACCCGGCGTAATGGAAAGCCGATTGCTCAGGTAAAAGATGTTTTCAGCAAAAAAGGAAATGTTACGGTTGGGAAAGCGGTAATCGTAGGTGATGAACCGGTCCGGTTCCACAAAGCTAAAATCGGCATCTTTACCATTGGACCCGAGTCCTTGTAAATTATGGTTGTAGCCATAGTAGTAGCGGCTTCCGACGAGCAATACGGACATTTTTTTGGCTAAAAAATACCGTTTCAGGTAGCGGGCTTCGGCGCCCCAGTTGGTGAAATCGCCTTTGATCAGGTCACGTTCGCTGTTATCGTCTATCGTAGCGACCCTATTAGGACGGAAACCAAGGGAGTAGCGATTGGCAGCCAGCCCGAAAATTCTCAGGTTAAATTCGTTGGCCGCATTAAAGCGGTGATCGAAATGCAGGGCCGCCATATTCCAGTTAACCTGAAACCAGTTTCGCTCCCGGTTCGTCTGCCTGGGATCCGCCCGGAACATCGCGTCGGACAGGCCTCCGGGCTGCTTAGCCAGGTAATGCATGTGTGTTACATCCAGGCCAATGGTGGTCTTCTCAGTAAACTTGTAGTCAAGATCGGCGTAGACCGTGTAGTTATTGAATTTTGAGTTTGCCCGCCATCCGTCAGCCCGTTTGTATTGAAAGAACGTATAGCAGCTAAGTTTGCCGACCGTGCCGCTGGCGCTGGTGAACGTGTTGTAAAAACCGAACGAACCTGTACTTTGCCTGGCCACCACTTCCAGTTTTCGATCCTGGACTGGTTTTTTCATAACAAAATTGATGAGTCCACCGAACTGTGTTCCATATTGCAAGGAGGCTGCACCACGCACGATCTGGATTTTGCCCACGGCCTCGATGGGTGGCGTATAATAACTTTCAGGATATCCCAAGGCATCCGCGCTGATGTCATAACCATTCTGGCGCACATTGAAATTGGAGCTTCGGTTAGGATCCAGGCCGCGTCCTCCGATGTTCAGCTGCAAGCCACCGCCCTCGTTTTCCCAGATGTTAAGACCTGCCACGCGTGAGTATACCTGCCGCGCATTATTGGTTGATAAATTGGCAACCAGCTGATCAGGCGTAATTACTTCGGATTTCTTGCCTTCGTAAATGCCCATGTTTTCCACGCCCCGCAGCCGCGAGAAGCCAAAATCAGCTCCTTTTTCTTTCACGGTCAGTTCATCCAGATTTTGCTCGGAGCTCGCCAAATACAGCTCGACATACAGTTCTCTCCCCCGGACATTAAGCTGTTTTTTCAGGATGCGGTATCCCGACGAAGCGGTTTGCAGCGCATAATTGCCGTTTGGGATGGAGAGGAACACAAAGTTTCCATCCTGATCGGTATGAGTACTCAGTTTTTCATTCAAAAATACGGTGCAAGCCTGGATGGCGGAGCTATCGGACCGGGACAAAATACGACCTGATAACCGCGTCTGGGCCATGGAAATGCCGGTGATCAGTAGTAGAAGAGGTAAAAATCTAAAAGCCTTTAATTTCATCGTTAAACGGGGTAATCCAGGATTTATGCCGGTGGGATTCTGTCTGTTGAGCCAGGTCCACATTCGGATCGATTAATGGTTTGCCCATGCGCCCGTTCAGGGCTACATAGGAATCTACGCGTACTTGAGGGTATTCAAAACCGCGTGCGGCGTAATGGTCGCGTAGCATATGCGCGTATTGCAGGATCATGTCTGGCTGGGTTGACATCATTTTTTCCTGCAAACGGGTTAAAAAAGCATTGTTATTGACGACCTGCTTTTTCCCTTTTGCGTCGGTGATGGTAAACTGGGTATAGCCTGCTTTTTCCATGAGCATTACCCGCCATGAAAAACGGTAACCTTCCTCAGTCCAGAAAAGCTCGTCGTGGTAGAGCAGGTAGCGGAAAGGGAAGGTGAATTGAAATGCAAAAAACATGGCGAAGACTGCGTAAAGTGCTGGTTGCAAAACCGTCGGGAACTGATAACGTCCCTGCGGCCTGAGATACGATTCCGGCAGTCTTAGCCAGAAGGCGACCACGCTGATAATTTTTTGATGGAATTTGGCCGGGAAAAAGATCAGCGCCGTGACGATCATGATGTAGGGAAACATGCCGATCGGAAAAAGCAGGGAGGTAGCCAGGTGAAAAACGACCACGGAAACATAAGCAAATGGTCTTGTTTTCCGGTTCCATAGCAGGAAACCAATGCTTAGGTCATAGATACAGCCCATCCAGCTGAAAACATAAGCCGTCGCGGTGTCGTTGAACAAAGTTCCGACCACCGGGATGTCATTTTTAGCGGGTAGCCATATTTTGAGCGGCAATGCATGCAGTAGCCAATCACTGTTGAGTTTGGCCAGGCCGGCGTAAAAGTAAAGCATGCAGACGATCACCCGGATGCTGTCTGTGCACCACGCGGGTATCTGTGCGGCGAGCAGCTTTGAATCGCGGCGGGAGTCAACTGAAAATAGCGTGTGAGCCGGCAGGAACACGAGCATAAAGCAAAGCACGCTGACGAAGTAGTAGTGGTTCAGATAGGTGCTCTTGTCCATGAGTTCGATGTAGGTAAAACTCAGGAAAAGTGTCACCGAGGCCCACCTGTAAAACCACCCGATGGCGACCAGCAGGGCGGAAAAACCGCATAGCGCAAAAAGGGCATACGTCCACTCGCCAATAGGCTTCACAAACTCAAAGCCGTAGAACGGAAAAAAGAACTGCGGACTGATATACAGCTCCCTGACCCAGCCCATAGTCACAAAACGACAGATACTGATGAGCAGCATGGTGCCGAAAATGGCCCTGAACACGGCCAGGGGAGCTGCGGAAGAATATTTTTGCAGATAAGCCCGCATGGTTCAGAACTTAGTCGCCGTCGTTGTCGGTATAGGTAATGGTAATGCTCATCGCCGAGGTCATATCCACTTTGAGCATGCGTACGGCTTTTTGCATCTCGTTGTAGGTGTCCTTCATAACCTGGTTGTTGGTTTTTACCTCTTCGTAGAGGTTGGGCTTTAATGCTTCGAGTTTGCCGGTAGTTGCCAGGAATTGTGCATTGATGCTCTCGCTCAGTAACTTGCCGGTGCTACTGTCCTTCGCGCCCAACGCGTCCAGATAGGTTTTGAGGCCGACCCCGGCCTCACCGGTGCCTACATGCCGGCCGTTGAAGAAGTCGAAATATGCCTTATGCGCTGTTTCGGCGAGGACTTTCGAAATATCCTTCTTATAGTAAGCTTCCACCTTTTCGGGAGCGGGAATGCCATTGGCCATTGCACCGGACGGAATGCCAAACTTGCCCGAGCGGATGTAGCGCTCGTAGTGTAGCACAATGCCGTTCACCATCAGCGATGTCGATGAGCCGATATCCAGGCCGGTTTTGGTGGTGAATGTATTGAGATACTCACCGTTCCATTCTCCCATGACTTTGCCCAGCAGCGATTCCATGCGGGTCGTGACCTGGTTAATGTAAGCGAGTTTTTTGGCGGCGTCGCGCGCAGTGGTGTATTCTGCCAGGATTGCGGCATCGTCGGCACCAATGCCGTTGATCAGGTAATCGAGTGCAGGAAAGCCCTGGGTGGCGTAGGAGCTGGGCACTTCGAGGCTGGATGTCGGATCGGCGATGTTGGCAGCAATGCCATTGACATTCGCAGGATAGATGTTGAAGAAGTTACGGATGGTGTGTTTTTCACCAGGGCCGAAATCAAACAGTTCTACACGCTCCCAGGCAATATAGGCCGTGGCCCACGCGGAGCGGAATTCGGTCAAGGTCTGGGCGTCGGGCTTAGCCGTAAATGCCTTGGATTTTTCTACCATCCGGTCAAACCGGGTTTTGAACTGATCGTAGGAGGGGAGTATGATCCTTTCCGCAATACTTTTCAGCACAACCGAGCGGTCCTTGCCTTCGTCTGTCGGCTGCGGATCAGGTTTTTCGCTTCCGCCCGAACAGCCCAGGAAAAGCGATGTCAGAAGGAGCGCGAAGTACTTTTTCATCAGAATCACAGGTTAGATTTTAAACGACAAATGGTGGACCGGCGAAATTGCCGATCCACCCACTTGAAAAGAGGTAATATGCGCTGTTACAGCTTGAATTTCTTAGTAATAGCTTCGGATGCCGCGTTGATCTTATCATTGGTAAGGTCCCAGAAGCCGTTCGACGAACTTGTCGTACCTAACAAACCTGCCAGGATGGTGTTGGAGAAAGTATCATCGGCCCCGTTGATCGAGCAGTAACGCAACGAGTAAATAAAGCCGAGTCCTTCGCCAATAGCGTGGGCGCGGGCAGCGTCCGTTGTTCCGCTTTTCCATTTAGCAAGGTAACCCAATGCGGCGTTAGCGATCGCTTTCTCCATTTCGGTGCGGATAAATGTCGCCTGTGTTTTCAGCTCGGTTTTGTCGTTGTTCACGATCGCCACTCGGCCTTTCAGAAATGCGGTGTGGATTACCGAGGAAACAACTCTGTTGTATTCCCAAAGGTAAGATCCCAGAAATTGCTCATTTGCTTTGGCCCCTTTGGCATCAAGCGTTGCTCCTTCGAGGAAAATTGGGTTTGGTGTAAGCAAGCCAAAAGCTTCGTCCCAGTTGTGTTCAAGCGCAGTGTATTTTTTGCCTGAAACCAACACCGTGTTATCGGCATCTAAGCCTTTGTCCAATAGTACATTGCCGATATAATCCAATTGTAATGCACCGATGAGGCCTTTTTGGATGATCTGGGCGATCTCGATGCCCTTCGCATCTACCAGGTAGGTACCCAGTTTGCCGGCCTTGCCTTTTTCTGCCGTTAACTTGACCGACTTGCTTGCTTCCGCCATTTGCGTGAAATAGCCTTCAAGTAACGTGCGTTCTACATCTGCGGTAGATCTCGACAATGCTGTAATGCCGCGCAGCTGTACTCCCGATGCATTCAAATCGTTACCATTCACGAGCACCGCCCCTGATTTGACGTCTTTGAACGGGTTACCACTATTCGCAAACATGTTTTTCATTACAGTCGCGTCCAGGGTGGCTGAGTCGCGGACGGCACTACCGATGTAGTAGTTCAATGCCTGGAACATTCTGTAACGGTCAGTTCCGGATTTCAGATCGGCAGTGGTATCGCCTTTGGCGTCGATGAAAAGGCTTTTGTAGGGGGTAGTTGGCGTTACTTTTGCATAATCAATCTTGGCACGAAGGTCTTGCTGCGCAGGAGGCGTTGGCTCGTCGTCGTCGGAGCAGGAGACAAGTCCGAACGCAACGACTGAGGCGAACAACATGGCCCGCAACTTGAAATTGTAGTGTAGCATTTGATGCAGTAAGCGTTTTTGTTAAGGATGTAACTGGCTGGTTTATTTAGAATAATTATAAACCGCGACAAACATAGATATTATTTAGAATTGGAACAAATTATAAGACAAAGAGTGTGAAAAAGTTTTGCGGGATACAATGTAAAAGGGACATCCCTCTTTGAATGCGAGCCGTTTGGCCCCCGCATCTGAGGAATGTCCCTACATGTTCACTAAATCAGAAGCGGAGGTATCAGCTACCGGACTCCGGCTTCTTTTTGCTGTTGAATTTTTTCTCGGCCGTCTTGGCCTTTTCAAAATCCAGTACTACGCCGTTGATGCAATAGCGCAGCCCGGTTGGGGGGGGACCGTCGTCGAACACATGGCCCAAATGCGATTTACAACGGCCGCACATAACTTCGATCCGGTGCATACCGTGGCTATCATCTTTCGCCTCAAGAATGGACTGTTTGCTGATCGGCTCAAAGAAGCTCGGCCAGCCGCAGCCGCTCTCATACTTGGCATCGCTTTTGAAAAGCGGATTGCCGCATACCGCGCAGTAGAAGGTTCCGATTTCCTTCGAGTGTTCATAAGGACTGGTAAACGGCCGCTCGGTTCCTTTCAGACGGGCTACTTCATAGACTTCCGGCGAGAGTATTTTCTGCCAGTCGTTGTTGTTTTTTTGTACGGGTGCCTTATCCGTATGGGAGTACTCGGGCGCTTTCGGTGTTGTTTTAGCCTGGTTGGGGGAGGATTGGCCGTAACAATTCTGAAGTGCCACGGTAAAAACCACCGCTATGGCCAGCATGATTATTTTTTTCATATGTCGGTAATCTGTTGTTTGCTAAGATATACGATAGAAACGCTGCCGGAGGTCAAACAAATTCCCGAATATTATAACAAAAGTATCACGGCCGGTATCAGAGGAAGACTGAAAGATCCTTTACACCCAGCTTACGTGCTGTGGTGAACCCTTCCCCATAGGTTACGCCGATGGCGTGGCCCATTTCCTTTGCACGTGCTATGATGAATTCAAGGAATTCCGGAGTGGAAATGTAGCTTTGCGGCTCACCTTCACCCTGGTATTCCGGCACATGAAACTGGCTTTTGAAGGCCCTGATCGCCTCGACCTTTTTGTCGTGGTATGGCGTGATGTCAACAATGAAATCCGGTTGAATATGACGGTCCTGGATGGTATGGAACACTTGTTTCGGTCGCCAGGCTTCCTGTTCATTGCCCGCTTCGTCAAATGTTTTGATCATCCGCAGGCCGGAATAAAAGCAACTGTCAGAAACGAGCTGTGCGCCGCGGCCATGGTCGGGGTGCCGGTCGTGGATAGCGTTGGTGATCACGATGTCCGGCCGGTATTTGCGGATGTAAGGAATGATGGCTTTCTGATGTGCTTCGTCATTGAGAAAAAAGCCGTCGGCCAGGCCCACATTGTCGCGGACTTCTACACCCAGGATCCGGGCGGCGTCTTTGCCTTCCTGAATTCTGCCTTCCGGCGTGCCCCTGGTGCCGAGTTCTCCGCGGGTGAGATCTACAATGCCCACCTTTTTTCCCAGCGCGATTTGCGAAAGGAGTGTACCGGCGCAGCACAGCTCCACATCGTCGGGGTGGGCTGTGATGGCAAGGATATCTAATTTCATAATTGGTTTCTGATTATTTAATGCGCAGTTTCTGTCCGATCCGCAAGGTAGCGCGGGTAGACATCCGGTTTCTGCGGGCAATGGATGAAATGCTCACGCCATAACGTGAGGCGATTGAGCCTAAGGTATCACCTGACCGTACTTTGTGTAAAATGGAACGGGAATATGCGGCAGGTGCATCACCGGCTTCAAATTCACTTTTGGTTGACTTGCCCCGGATGTGGCTCCATGCCGCGCTGGTCAACAGGAAGTGGTCGGAGCGAATAGTTGTGTTTTCCCAGTCAAATATACTTTGAGGATCAAATGGATTGCCTTCATACCGGTTTTCATAATGCAAATGTGATCCGGAGCTTCTGCCGGTATTGCCACCCAGACCAATTACTTCTCCGGCTTTTACGAGTTGACCCGATTCCACCATTTGTTTCGAAAGGTGGCCGTAAAGTGTTTCCAGGCCATTGTAATGCCTAACGACTACAAATCGGCCGTATCCGCTGCCATCCCATGCCACGATGCGCACCATACCATCATAAGTGCTGCGGACCGAATCACCCGTTTCGAGATCAAGGTCAGTACCGTTGTGCCAGCGGCCCCAGCGGTAAGAGAATTTGGAGGTAATCGGGGTGCGGGTCATGGGGGTTGCCCACATGCGGTTGGCTGCTTCGTCGTACAGTTTTAGATCCACCGGCTCATCGAATTCAGCCGGGCTCAGTCCGTAGGGGTTGATCGTCCGGGCATCCCAAATGACGTAGTATTCGGCTGCTTTTACCCATTCGTCGGCCACCAGGAGCGAATCTTCTGCAATGGCCACTTCCGGTTCGCTTTCATCGATTGTGGCTGTGTCTTCGCTGACGACAGGGTTCAACGGCTTTACGGGTTCGAACTGGCTCTGGAATTTCAGATTGGATGTTTCCACCTCGTATTCATCCTCGGGCTGAGGAGCGGAGGCTTTGGTGGTCGGGCCCTCATTGGCATTGTTCCCCGACTGATTGATTTTCGGGTTTTTTCTGAATTTTCCTCGCTCTTGCGCTTGCGTGTTCCAGGAGATCAAACACACGGCCATTAGCAAACATACAATAAGCTTTACTCTCATAAGTATAATACCAAATCAGACTACGCTGGTGCTTACCATTCAACGTAGCCTGATTCCTATTAGGGGTTGTGCGATTAATTAAGCTGTTTCTTCTTCGATAATAACGTCCACTTCCCGCTCTACCAGAAATCTTTCAGCATCCAACGCAGCCATACAACCTGTTCCGGCAGCGGTAACTGCCTGGCGGTATACATTGTCCTGAGCGTCACCGCAGGCGAATACGCCTTTGATATTGGTGCAAGAACTTCCTTTAATGGTCTGGATATATCCGGTTTCGTCTAAATGAAGATAACCTTTGAAAATATCCGTGTTGGGTTTGTGGCCAATCGCAACAAAGAAACCGGTTGCTTCCAAAAGTTGCTCCTCGCCGGTTTTATTATTTTTAACCAGTACCGATTCAAGTCCTTCTTCACCGTTGAGCTTCACCGTTTCGGTATTCCAGAGGATCTCGATATTGGGCAAAGTTTCAAGGCGTTTCTGCATGATCTTCGATGCGCGCATTTCATCGCGACGAACAAGCAGGTACACCTTGCGGCAAAGTTTGGCAAGATAGCTGGCTTCTTCGGCAGCCGTATCGCCGGCGCCTACCACTACAACGTCCTGGTTGCGGAAAAAGAATCCGTCACAAACTGCACAGGCAGACACGCCGCGGCCATTCAAACGCTCTTCGTCTTCAAGGCCAAGCCATTTGGCAGAGGCACCTGTGGAAATAATGACCGCGTCGGCAGTGATTTCGTGCTTGTTGTCGATAATCACTTTATGCGGGTACCCCGTAAAATCAACCGAAGTAGCCAGGCCATAACGGACATCAGTACCGAAACGTTTGGCTTGTTTTTCAAAATTGATCATCATTTCAGGGCCGGTAATGCCGTCGGGATAGCCCGGGTAATTGTCAACTTCTGTGGTGATGGTCAGCTGGCCGCCCGGCTGGGCACCTTGGTAAAGTACAGGATTCAATCCCGCGCGGGATGCATATATGGCGGCTGTGTAACCGGCAGGGCCGGAGCCGATAATTAAGCAAGAGACTTTCTCGGATGACATGTTAATATAAAACTACTGTTAATGACGAATTTTCTAGGTTTTGGCTGGAAATCCCAGCGGTGCCAGACAAGGCAAATCTTCGTGTGTGAACCTGGATTCTGCCTTATTGTACCTGTCAGTACAACAGCGGCAGACTGACAAAAGTGCAAAATTTCAGCCCGTTATGCAAATGCATTTAAAGGATGCGCCATTCGATCCTTCGGTTTTTTTGCCGGTTTTCATCCGAATCGTTAGGTGCCATGGGCTTTGTCTCACCATAACCTTTGGCCAAAATCCGGTCGGCCGAAATTCCTGCCTGTTGCAGATAATATTGTACCGACTGCGCCCGGCGTTGCGAGAGCGCCATATTCTCGCTGTCCGAACCCACATCGTCGGTGTGGCCGGATATTTCAATTTTGATAGTTTTGTTCTTGCTCAGAAAGTCGGTCAGCTTGTCGAGCTCCACCTTGGATTTGTCGTCGAGAATGTATTCTCCTGTCTTGAAGAAAATGTTGTGCAAAACTTCGGCGCGGTCTTTCTCGATCGCTTCAAGCGGAATTTCAAGGTCTACAAACGACTGGGTATCATCGACCGAAAACGAAAGGCTTTTAAAGAGGTATCCCGGCTTTGAAACAAAGAAGGCATATTCGCCCCCGTTGTTTAGTACCGCCAAAAACGAGCCGTTCTGACTGTCGGAATTGAACGACCCTACCTTGGTCTGGGTTTTCAGGTCGTAAAGATCGATATCGGAGGCGAGTACGGTTCCCGTTTTTTTATCAAAGACCTTGCCCTTCGCATAGCGTGTAGGCGTAATGATTTTTTGCAATGACTCGGGAACGCGGAAGGTGTACAGCAGCGAGCGGCCGTTGCCTTTTTCGGTATTGTCGTCGGTATAATAGGCATTCTCCCCGTTGGCCGCGATAAAAAGCCCTACCTGGTCGGAAACGGTGTTGATAGGGTAGCCAATGTTGGCAGGCTGTGCCCAGACCGTATCCATTTTTTGGGTAATAAAAATATCGAAACCTCCCATTCCCGGCAGGCCGTTGGAAGAATAAAACAGCGTGCGGCCGTTCGCGTGGATGAAGGGGGCATTCTCATCGTCGGTCGTATTGATGGCCGGGCCGAGGTTTTTGGGAGCGGTCCATTGCTTCTTGTCGTCCAGACGTGTCACCCAAATATCGCGCTTGCCAACGCCGCCTTTCCGGTCGGAGGCAAAATAGAGCGTATGGCCATCCGCGGATAGAGAGGGTTGTGATTCCCACTCGCGGGAGTTGACCTGTTGTCCCAGATTTAGCGGCTGGCTCCATTCTTTCCCTTCTTTGTGGGAAATGTACAAATCGCAGCTACCATGGCCGTCGGGCCGGTTGCAGGCTGTGAAAACGAGCGTGCGGCCGTCTGCGGAAACGGTGCAAGTACCTTCGTTATTGGTAGTGTTAATGGCTTTGGAGATTTCTTCGGGCACATCCCAACGGTCAGCCACGCTGCGGTCAGCCGGGCTGCGGTCAGCCGGGCTGCGTTCAGTCGCGCGGCCGCCTTTTATGCGGCGGGTGACATAGATATTCTCGTCGCGGTTTTCGGTAAGTCCGGTGAAGATCAATGTCTCATCATCGGCAGTCATCACGGGGAAGTACTGAGTACCCAGGAAATTGACTGTATCACCCATCGATTTTTTCTCGATAACCAGGGGGTTTTTAGTTGCCTGCTGGGCAAAACGTGCGGACGCTACCGATTTTTCTGCCAGCCTTCCCAGGCTCGATTTCGGTGGGAATAGTGCCAAAGCCTTCCCGAAATAAAATTGTGCCGAATCATAGCGCTGCACGTTGAAATGGTCGCGGCCGATCCATTGGAATGCCGGCGCGGATTGAGGGGCATCCGCTTTGAGACTAACGGCCTTGTAGTAATGCTTGCGGGTAAGGTCCGTCTTCCTTTGCAGTTCGTAAATCTGCGCCAGCCGCAAATGTGTATCGTAGCTGTTAGGCTCGATTTCGAGCACTTGCTCAAACAGTTCTGTCGCTTCGGGGAGCCTTCTTTCCTGCCACGCCTTTTGTGCCTTGTCGTATACTTGGCGCGCTGTTCTGGATAATGTAACGTCCTGAGCTGAAACGTATTGGAGAGTGGAGATGCCTAGTGCGAAACAAAAAAAAATAACCCGGTGCATTATGGAATATTCATAAACTTGTGAGTTTGTAACGACATTTTCCATTTGGGATTGTCTTTGATATAGTCAATTATCAAAGGCAGCATCACGTCCTGCTTACTCCATTCGGGTTGTAACAGAAGAGTACAATCCGGCGAAACTTTGGCTGCGTGCTCTTCGGCGAAGTCGAAATCGCTCTTATTATAAATGATCGCTTTCAACTCGTGGGCGTTGGCGTAAATGTCCGGGTGCGGGGTTTTGAATTTTTTAGGAGAAAAACAAACCCAGTCCCAATGACCCGTAAAGGCGTAAACGCCCGAGGTTTCGATATTGGTTTTGAAGCCCGCGGCCTGCAAGGCGCCTGTCAGCTCATCGAGATTGTACATCAGCGGCTCGCCGCCGGTAATGACCGCCAGGCGGCCGGGATACTGCAATGCACCTGCTACAATGGCATCTATATCAAATTTGGGATGGATGCTGGCGTCCCAGGATTCCTTCACGTCGCACCAGTGGCAGCCCACATCGCAGCCGCCGAGGCGGATGAAATAGGCGGCACGACCGCTGTGCTGGCCTTCACCCTGCAAGGTGTAGAAGGCTTCCATCACCGGCAGTTCTGATGTAACGATAGGCAAAGTTTCGGTAAGCAAAATCTTGAAATTCTTAATGTTGTAAAAATGGGTAACACACCGCGTCGGCAGAAAAATCCCGTAAAGGTACAAAATTCAAACTTCCTGCTTCGGATATTGGTTCTTTCAAATAGTAGCATATTTGCATTATGAACATAGTACCCATCCATCAGCAGGAAGTGATTTGTGCGCTGGCGACGCCCTCGGGTGTAGGGGCGATCGGCGTTATACGCGTGTCGGGCCTGGGCGCGATCGCCATGGTCAACGGCGTTTTTAAAGGAAAAAACCTCGAAAATGTCGAAACCCACACCGTGCATTTCGGCACGATCAATGCCGGCGACGAGATCATCGACGAAGTGCTGGTAAGTGTTTTCAAAACCCCGCGCTCGTTCACCAAGGAAGACTCCGTTGAAATTTCCTGCCACGGCTCCGACTACATTATCCGCCAGATATTAAAGGTGCTCATCACCAAAGGCGCAAGAATCGCCAAGCCCGGCGAGTTCACCCAGCGCGCCTTTCTGAACGGCCAGTTCGACCTGGTGCAAGCCGAGGCCGTGGCCGACCTGATCGCCGCCGACTCGCAAGCCAGCCATAAAACTGCACTAAATCAACTGCGGGGTGGTTTTTCCAAAAAACTCGCCTCCCTACGATCCGAGCTGATCCATTTCGCTTCCATGATCGAGCTGGAACTCGATTTCGGCGAAGAAGACGTAGAATTCGCCGAGCGGGACGATTTACGCAGGCTCATTGAAGCCCTGCTGGCGACGATCCAACCGTTGATCAGCTCGTTTGATTTTGGTAACGCGATTAAGGAAGGGGTGCCCGTAGCGATCATCGGCTCGCCGAACGTGGGCAAATCGACCTTGCTGAATGCATTGTTGAATGAAGAAAAGGCCATAGTAACTGCCATTGCAGGCACGACGCGCGACGTCATCGAAGACACCATTATACTTGACGGGTTGAAATTTCGCTTCATTGATACCGCCGGGATACGAGAGACGACCGATGTTGTGGAGTCGATCGGTATCGAGCGCTCGAAAGCGGCAATGGATAAGGCTGATATTGTGATCTTCTTGTTTGATAGCGCTGCGACACTTGCCGAGAATAAGGCATTGGCTGCATTACTGCCTGGGAATAAGGATCTGGTTTTTGTTTTAAATAAGACGGATATTAATCCTTCGCTTGCTTCCGAACTAGCTGGCGAGGCATTGGATATTATACCCATTTCCGCTCATACCCAGCAGAACTTGCCTGCATTGACGGGTAAGCTCGTTTCACTCGTGCACAGCCAGGCCGCCGGTGACACAGTAGTTACCAACTTGCGGCATTATGAGCATTTGGTTAAAACTTCCGCGTCTTTGACAGATGTTTTGAATGGGCTGGCTTTGGGTGTTACCGGAGATTTTCTGGCGCAGGATATCCGGTTGGCGCTGCATCATTTGGGAGAGATTACGGGGACGATTGTGACGGATGATTTACTGGATAATATATTTTCGAAGTTTTGTATCGGGAAGTAATATCAGCAAGAGTGCAAGTCACTGGTTCCGCAATGTAGTTGCTTGCTAGGTAATGGATATTTTAGTTTTTTTTACAAAGGTATGGTTTGAGAGAAGGTCAATCTAAAACGTTATAAAAAAATATTATTTTATAGAGTTTTTAATGGCTTATTTTGTTATTGTTAATCCTCCCATCTAAATGCTACTGCTATGATTAGTAACAGGTATACTGATCTAAATCGCAAATTCTATAAACTCCCGAAAGCAGAACAAACTGACGAATTCGAACGAGAATTTGAAAGCACCATCCCTCAGTTTGAGCGCGGTATTAGCTGGGATGAATTGATCCGGGACTCACGAGTAATTATTCTTTCCGAAGCTGGGTCTGGAAAATCATGTGAAATATATAATACCGCAAAAAAACTACGTGGTGCGAATCGCACCGCATTTTTTATCAGAATCGAAGATATCAGTGATGATATTGGTTTTGAAGTTGGCAAAATCAACGAATTTGATCAATGGATCAATAGTGAAGAAGAAGCGTGGATCTTTTTAGATTCGGTCGACGAGGCAAAGCTGTCAGATCCCAGGGACTTTAGTAAAGCAATTCGGAAGTTTGGCCGCATGATTGCGAGCGCCTTGGACAGGGCTTTCATATTTATCACTTCAAGAGCCTCATCTTGGTCTTACAAATCTGACCTGGCTCTTTGCAATCAATGTCTACCGAAGGACAGCGTCGAAGAATACGATTTTGCAAATGAATGCTTTAATGTCTACTCGCTGACCGATTTAGACGGCGATCAGGTGAAGGAGTTTCTCGTTGCTAATGACGTTCCTGACAGAGAAGGTTTTCTAGCGGAAACAAATAGGCAGGAGGCCCGAATGTTCACAAGTAGGCCGCAAGACTTGTTGGAATTAATAAGCTACTGGAAAAGACACGGATCCATCGGTTCCAAGTATCAATTAATTCAAGACAGCATTGAGTGGAGATTAGAAGAACAACACGAGACCCATGCTCAACTAAATCCGATCTCCAAGGACAAACTTAGGGCCGGTGCCGAGAAAATAGCTGTTGCTATGATTCTAACGAAGAAATTTACAGCAAAAGTACCTGATGGTAACAATCATTCGAGTGGAATTGACATAAAGAATATTCTCCCTGACTGGGATAATAGAGAATGCAGCACTTTATTAAGCAGACCAATTTTTGATGATGCGATTTACGGATCAGTTCGTTTTCACCATCGATCGGTCAGGGAATACTTGGCGGCTAGATGGTTTTTCAATAGGCTAAATGACGGATCTCCAAGGTTTCCAATAGAGAGCCTCTTTTTTAAATCTCACTATGGAGTTGACGTAATTGTTCCAGCGATGAGACATATTCTGCCTTGGCTTGCGCAAATGGATGCAAAGGTCAGGCAAAGAGTGATCGGAATTGACCCTCATGCAATCTTAGAAGGAGGAGATCCTGCTATGTTTCCACTCCACGTCCGCGAGGCGCTGTTTGAGATGGTCTGTTTAAGCGTGCATAACAAGGGGTCTAATTGGCATTTCGATAACTGGGAATCGGTTAAAAAAATGGCCAAACCAGATGTAGGCGAAAAGATAAGCAACTTGCTGAAATATTATTCTGGCGACTCGACAATCGTAGCGCTACTTATGGACTCAGCTCTCTCTGGGGGGATTACGGAGTGCTTGTCAGTAGCAACTTTAATTGCAGTAAATACATCTTTGGACGATCACGCAAGGATATCTGCGATCAAATTGATTAGGGATTTTGACGAAGACAGGCTAAATGACATCAGGAATTTCTACGCTACCGAGAAACTTGTTGTGGGGAGATCTTTGGCAAAAGAATTAATAGTTGGCCTTCCAAGCGATAGGAGCAGTTTAAGTTGGCTGATGCAGATTCTGAATTCAATATCTGATGTTGATGATTATCGGATGACGGGACTAACTAGCCAATTGATTGGCTTTTCTAACGGGTTTGATTTATCTCTCTCAGCTGATTTAGGGAAGAGAATTGCTGAATTACTATCTCAGGAGCCCTATATTGAAAAGGGTTATTGTGAAATTTCCCAAAAAAATGCTTGGTTATTTGATGTCTCCTTGGCAATTGTTCAGCGACTATTAATTTCTCGGAGTCATTTGATTTTCCAATCTGAATTTGTTGAAGTGTTGATGCAGGTATATCCAAGTCGCCACTACGATATTATAAGACATGAACACAAATTTATCCAGTTAATCAATGAGTGGATTGAATTTAAGCATTATCTGTTCTGGCAGGGTATTGAACAGGAACGAAAACGACTTGGTAAACAAGACGTCAACTTTAGATTCTATTACCACACACAATTTATTGAAAATGAACTTCGACTCTTAGAAGTCGATTTTCCCTTACTGCTAGAAAAGGTTGATAGTGGGAACATCAAGGAGAATCGAGCAATTGCATTGCATTTTTGCCTCTCAATATATAGAGACTTAAAGAAATCAAGAAATCTATTGAATTCGATAAAACGAGCAGTTGGCAATGATGCAGTGTTAACTGATGTCATGGTTGCATTTTTGCATCCGCCAAAATTATCGAAAGAAGATCGAAGCTTAATAGCGAAAGACAGAGCATACAAAGGAAGGCGAGCAGCTCGGGATAAAGAACAAGCTCGGACTTTGAAAGAAGTCACGCGGAAGGTCAGAGTAAATCCTTCTCAGCTTCGTGATTCCGGATTAGGTCGAGGTGTGATTTCCCAATTTCAATATTACTTGTATGAGAAAACACGATCTAAGGACAACTGTGAAAACCATTAGATTAAGACAGACTGGCGTTTACTGATACCTCTCATTGGTGACGAAGCAGCTTTCGCATATCGAGACGGGATAACGTCATTTTGGCGGCAGCACGAACCAACTTGGTCAACTGACAGTGGTAAGATAGAATTGAATGCATACTTATTTTTTGCTCTTGCAGGATTGCAAATTGAGGCTGACGAGGTTGAATCTTGGTCTGACAGATTAAGTAGTCAAGAAATAGTTCTAGCCTGCAAATATGCTTTTGCTAACCTCAATGAGTTCCCAAACTGGTTTGCGAGTGTAATGAGAAGCGATCCAGGATTGGTTAAAGATCTTATTTTGAAAGAAATTAAACGGGAGTCGTCACTCGAGACAGGGTCTACAACGATAATTTCCAAAATATTCTATCATCATAAGGACCTCTGGAATATATTTGGAGACGAGCTGATGGTTCTACTTCAAGATAATAATATCAACGTAAACGATGTAAGGTATGCGATCCGGATAATTGAGTCACTGGATACGATCTCAGATAAGGATCTTGCAGAGTTTGCATTTGACAGGTGCAACAGTCCAGGTAGTAGCGATAACTTGCCTCTGTGGTACGCAACTTGGATTGGAACTGATCCAGAACCAGCAATCATCGCATTAACCGAACATCTGTGGTGCCTCGAAACGGAAAAAGATGCGCCGGAATTTGCAATGCAGGTGATTTCTTCATTGATTGGAACTCGTGGAAGTGGTGGGCCAGCCCGAAGCAATTTCAAAACTCCAAGGCCGCTTAAAGAACTCATCGTGTTGATGTATACCTACATCAAGCGCGAGGAAGATTTCGAGAGAGCTGGAAGAGGGGTGTATTCCCCCGGACTGCGCGATGAAGCACAAGATGCTCGTAATCGTTTGGAAACCTTTCTTAAAGATATCCCAGGGAAGGAATCTTTTTCAGCCATGATGGAGTTGAGCCAAACTCACCCTCATATTCCTTATAGAAAGTGGATGATGAGTGACGCGATGGAGAGGGCAAGGATAGATTCTGCATTTGGTCCATATTCGGAGAAGGATTTCATAGATTTTTGCAACACGTTGGAGCGAACACCATCTAATCATGGAGAATTATTTGAACTTGCGGTACTTCGCCTATTAGATTTGAAAGCTGATCTTGAAGACGGAGACAACAGCTATGCGCTGAACCTCATTAACGAGCACAGAGAAACAAGGGTAAGGAATGTCATAGGTGGTTGGTGCAGGGATAGGTCAAGTAGTCGATACTCAGTTGTACAGGAAGAAGAACTGGCAGACGCAAAGAAACCGGACTTGCGATTTCTCGGTAATACTTTTGACGCACCCGTTCCTGTTGAATTGAAGTTGGCAAACAAGTGGTCAACTGAAGCATTGATGGAGAGACTTGAAAATCAGCTTTGTGGCGATTATTTACGGGACTATCGTTCAAACAACGGAATCTATTTACTAATCAATCAGTCAATGGAGACTTGGAAATTTAGTGATCAGGTTCTGACTTTTGCGGATCTTGTAACCTTTTTGAAATCGCATTGGAATACAGTTTCCGAAAATTATTCCTATGTCAACAACATCGAGATCATTGGTATTGATTTGCTTAAAAGGTCAACATAGGTTATTCGTTATTTCCCAATCAACCGCTCCAACCGCTCCATCATCTCATCCTTTTCCTTCAACATCCGCTCATACAAAGCAATCTTCTCCTCATGAAGGCGCATGATTTTATCAACCGGGTCTGATTGAATTGTTCCATAGTTCACAGAACTACCGACAGCCCTATCATTGAAAGTAGTAGTTATAATGTTGACAGCTTTTTCCTCGTCAAAATTCCGTATCGCCTCAGCCGGTATCTTCAAAATCGCCGAAACCTGCTCCAAAATGTCGGCATCGATCTTCTCTTTTTGTTCTAGCTGGGAGATTTTCTGCTGATTCCAGTCTTCGCCTAGCTCGAATGCGAGGGCGTCCTGTTTGATCGAGAGCATTTCGCGGAATCGCTTCAAATTTCGGCCTTCGTGGATCTTTGGGTTGGAGGTAGCATGTGTCATGCGGAAAAGGTGTTTGGTTAAAAAAGCAATTTATGTAAATCTGCCGGGAAGTGCTCGGATATCTTACCAGGTTGACAATATTAGTTGTTGGACACGCGTGTCGAGTGTCGTTTATGTGTGATCGTGCTTTATTGATAGATGCCCGTGATGTACTTGTGCGTGACAAGTTTCTCGGTTATATGGACAGTCTAGCGGAGAGCAACTTTGAGCGGGTCGACAGCAAACTTTCAAATTCAACATATTGCATCCTGGTCTGCGGTCACTCTGATGCCTTTATAAGTTTTGTACCGAATTTGTACCTGGATGTATATAATTGGTTGTTAGTCAGTCGATCGTAGATATTGTATTGGCAAATAAGCAGATAGAATACCCGTAAATAACAACATACAAACGCCTGGAAATCAGATATCCAATCTAATTTCCAGGCGTTTTCGTTTGCTGTTTTGTAAATGTCGGTTAGTCTTTTACTAGCTTGATGACCTTACTTACCGTCCCCATCTGTAACCTAAGGATGTGCGGGCCGGATTGTAGCTTCCGACCTACCAGGCTGCCATCTTTTCCAGTCCCACTTTCTACCCTCCGGCCGGTCTGGTCAAAGATCTCATATTTAAAATCCGAAGACGCTTTGATCTGGAAAAGTTGGGAGGATGGGTTAGGATATGCTACTGCGTTTCCGACGGCATCATATTCCAACGATTTGGGATTTGACAACCGCGAAATGCTTGCAGTATTGACCTGCTCGAACCGGAATTGCTGGTTGGCCCCGTTGTTACAGGCCCATTGCTGAATGAGGGCTCCATTTGCAGTGGATGAGGCTGCCACGTCGAGACATTTGCCGCTGTGGCGGGCCTTGATCTGGAAGTAACCGTCTCCGGCGTCAATTAACTGAAATTGCTGGTTAGTGCCGGCGCCGGCTGTCCACTGCTGCACTTTGGCTCCGTCAGTCTGGGAAAATCCACTGATATCCAAATTTTTGCCGCTGTGATTTACCTTCAAAGTGTAGTATCCGCTTCCGTTAGCTGTAACCACCCAATGCTGATTAGAACCGCCGGTGCCGGGCCACTGATCCACCTGCGCCCCATCGGCAGTCGACGCGCCTGCTACATCGACCACTTGGTTGCTGTGCCGTGCAATAATCCGGTAAGTTGAGCCGGAGGCAACCGAGGCAGCATTTTGTATATCTCCATAAATGATTCCCCGGCCGGCTCCTCCCAGGTATAATCTGCCGTACACACGCGGATCGCCGGTAATGGTGGTAACCGTGCCATACTGGTGCTGGGCATCGTTTATACGCGTCCAGCTGGCCCCGCCGTCGTCCGAACGGTAGAAACCGGAGGTGCCGTTGACGGTACCGACGATAAAGACTGCCGGATAGGTTTTCCCCGGAGCTGCTTTTCCGAATGAAACGGCCGTTGCATTCTGTACGCGGCTAACCTGCGCGAAACTCGTGCCGGAGTTTGTAGAACGGTACAAACCATTCGGATTGGCGAGCCAGATGTCGCCTTCCGAGCCAAAAACAGTCCGAATTCTCGTTAACCATGCCTGATAGTCGGGAACCGTTGGCAGGCCGGTGGCTTGTATCGAAAAGGAAGTTCCTCCGTTGGTACTTACCCAAATCCTGCCATTCACAAAGTCGTACACATAAAATTTCTGGGAATTCACCCGGTCGGATATGGGCTTTAAGTTGGCTGGCACACCGCCGCACGCGGTCCAGGATGTTCCGCGATTGGTAGAAACATACATAGCGGAAGCACCCTCGGGAGCCCACACCAGTCTGTTGCCGTCGGCGGAAACTGCGATATTGCCACCACCGGTTGTGCCGGCAGGTACGCTGGCAAACGATGTCCAGGTACTGCCTCCGTCGGCAGAATAGGAGCCGTAGTTACCGCCGGAATTGTTGTAGGTACGGGCCATAAATCCGGGAAGATTTTGTGCAAAATCGATACTGAGGTTGGTGCCATATTGAGGCGATAAGCGACCGGCCGACGGCGAAACATCCAGGTTGTCGTGTTTGAAACCGTCAATATCACCCAGTGCGCTCAAAAGCGGAGCACCGGCAGGAGGACTGATCAACTCCAAGGCGGCAGTTTCTTCCAATCCCTTGTTTTGAAATATCCAGTTGGTCGGACTCGCGCCGAGATTATTCGAATTGTAGACCCCGTAACCCGTCACAAACCATGCATTGCCAGCATTGAAGGGGTCGATCTCCACATCACCCAGCCAGTGAGGATTCATGGACGCCGCATACGGAGCCAAGGCATGATCCCACGTAGCATTGGTCAGCAGACCGGTCCAGTTGCTACCACCATCTGTCGTGCGAAGAACTTCATCGCGCGGCCACCAGCGGCCCAATGTACTTACGATCACATGATTGGCATTTTGTGCATCTACCGAAATACCCCCATAACCTCCCTGTCCGGCAGGTGGGGATATATTGGTCCACGCATTACTGGCCGGATTAAGTTTCCATACAGCCCCCGCACCAACGTTATTGGGACCACTGGCATCGGAATACGAGAGATAGATGATCCCATTGGAAGCCTTCGCTGCCTGATGCGGCATCAGATTGGTTGGCTGACCGGATACGGCCGTCCAGGTAGCTCCGCCGTCGGTACTTTTGTATAGATTGGTACCTGTCTGCATGACGCCCACATAGATCGTTTTCGTTGCTGTACCGGACGAACTACTGCTTTTATCAAAAAGCACAAAGGAAATTCCTCCGGAGCCAACCGGACTGGAACTGACCGGAAAGCTGCTGACCTTGCTCCAAGAAGTTCCGTAGTTGGTACTTTTCCAAAGCCCGTCTGTGCTGGAACCCAGGAAAAGGATGCTCCCCAGGTTCGGGTCCACTTGCAGTCGTTCGCCGGCCGACCGCCCGTTTTCGTTCCCCCCGAGCTTAAACGATAAGCTATTGCGCGTCCATGTCGCGCCTTTGTCGGTAGAGGAATAGACAGCGCCCGTTGCGCCCCACGACTGCGTGTAGAGACCCGTAGCCATATACACCCGGTTGGGGTTGGAAGGATCGGTTGCCATACTGAGCACGCCATAGTCATCGCTGGAAGCGAAGCTGTCGGAGAGCGGGATCCATATTTTATTGGCAGCATCCCAGCGATAAGCTCCTCCTATGTCAGTGCGCGCATAGATCAGATTTTGCTGGGTTGGACTATAAATGATACCCGTCACAAATCCACCGCCCAGCATTTGGACGTTTTTCCATTGATAAGTTTGAGCCAGCAGTTTGTTTCCACATAGGCAGGTGAGCCAGCAACAGGCCAGCAATAGCAGCTTTCCAATGGGCCGGGCTTTCCGTTTTCTAACCATACTTTTTTGCCCATTGCGACCGACGTTCCCTTGCACCGGGAATTTTCGGGAAGAGCCTTGATTAAAATTCAGTTGATAACCGTGTGCTGATTCGATTGAGTAAGTTTCATTCATGTTGCATGCATGTTTTTAAGTGATTGTATTACTTCCGGACTTATTTATAAATGGCCATTTCTGAATTGGCAGGATCCCTGAAACCGGGTTGCATTCTGTCTTCTTGGAGACTGATCACATATTTTGCTTTAAGCAGTTACACAATGCGATTTGAGAACAGGTTGCCCTCATCACAATAGTCCCAGGGCAGGCACGCCACGTTTCTTATATGACTATAACAATAGGAGGGTTTCTTTGTATCAAAAGTAGATTAGGGAGCAGCAATGGATGGGTACGGAAAAGTCCGAATAAGGGGCATGAAAAGTCCAAAATGGTATTAAAAAGCCAAAAAACAGCAAAAAAACGAGCTGAACTACCCCCGCGTGACCCTAGTCCACGGAAAATGCGACAAGGATTTTTATCCGTCTGTGGAAGAAAGGCAGCGACTTTACTCTAAGCTATCATCAAGAATCATAGTTTTGCAGACGGGCGAATGTGGGAGTTAGACTTTTCTAGGGCCTTTGTCTACGATGTTTTGTTGTCGTGAAATTCTCGGCAGGCGTCGGTCGGGATAAACCAAACTTCTACGGGTGAAAGTCCAGAGACCTGCCGAAGTTCGCTTTGGTGATGTTTGCAGTGATCTCTCTCCTTATTCATTCGCCTCAACCCCTCTTAGACTTGCAAACGTCAAATGGTCAAAGTGTTTGCCGGAATGCACATTCTGCTGACACAACGAATGATGCCGTCACGCATCCAATGTCGGCTCGTCGCTGACAGCTTCACAGGCCGAGTTTCTGTACCTGATTGAATGTCAGGGTTGCCAGGAATTATCGCGCTCGTTAAAAATGATTCATGATTTAGCCCTTTATCACTCGGATGTCCCGTTTGATCAGGCCGAGAAATCTGCGCTGTTCGATCTGAAAGTGCTTTGGGAAGGCTTTGAGCGAATGGCGGTAAGTGCTTAGGATTTGGGACTGTCGTTTGGCAGTCCTTTTTTGTGCATTTCATTAGCGGCTCATGTGCCGAGCTTGCCGGAATCATCTTCGCCGACAAGAAGAACCCGACCGACAATAGCTGAAAGTGTTATTTATAAATTACAAAAACATGTTAAATTTGTAACTTAAAAATAACACTTTGGAAGCGCTTTTTACAAGATATCTACCCAAGCTGCAACGCACGTCCACCAGGTTTGTGCGGGATTTCATCCATCAGATCGACTGGGGAAACAACCGGCTGATCGGTATTAAAGGTGCGCGGGGCGCTGGTAAAACGACGCTCGTTCTGCAATATTTAAAACAGGCGGCGCTGCCAACCGGTCAGTCGTTGTACGTAAGTCTGGATGATCTTTATTTCAGCGCGCATCGGCTTTACGAGCTAGGCGAAACATTTGTGCGGACGGGTGGGAAGCTGCTGGTTTTGGACGAGGTTCACCGATATGCTAATTGGTCGCAGGAAATCAAGAATCTTTACGATGATTTTCCTGATCTGCGAATCGTATTTACGGGTTCATCCATCATGCATCTGGAACGCAGCAAAGGCGATTTGAGCCGCCGTGCCGTCATGTATCATTTACATGGGCTTTCATTTCGTGAATTTCTTCAGATTCAACAGATTGTGTCTTGGTCTGCCGTATCTCTGCCAGATCTTTTGAAAGGCCACACAGAATTGGCGTTGGAACTGACGCAGACAATCAAACCGCTGGCTCACTGGAACGATTATCTGCAATACGGCTACTACCCATACTTTTTGGAGAACAAGGACGTTTATGCACAAAAGTTGACCGAAACAATTCAGCTTAGTTTGGAGCTGGATTTGCCTGCTGTTTATGGCATAAGCTATGCTTCTGTTGACAAGCTGAAACAACTGCTTGTCGTGCTGGCCGAAAGTGTGCCCATGAAACCGAACATTAGCAAGCTTAGTGAAACGCTGAATACCAGTCGGGCGCTGGTAGTGGAGTACCTCCACTATCTGGAAGAGCTGGGAATATTGATGTTGCTGCATCGGGATAGCTTCGGCATTACTCGGTTACAGAAACCTGAAAAGGTGTATTTAAGCCATCCGAACCTTCAATTCGCCTTGCATCAGAGTCGCCCAGATATGGGGACATTACGCGAAAGCTTTTTCCTGAGCCAGGTCCGGCCGTTGCATAAAGTTGAGTACACGGAGAAAGGAGATTTTAAATTGGATAGAAATGTGACGGTTGAAGTGGGAGGGGCGAACAAGAACAGGCAACAACTTGCTGGTGTCGAGAATGGTTATGTAGCTGCTGATGGGCTTGAAGTGGGGTATGGCGATAAGATTCCGCTCTGGATGTTTGGATTGCTGTACTGATTTAAAACCCGCCATTTACATTTCATTAACCTTCTTTTACAGCCCATTAACAGACGATAGGATAGAAACTTTTTAGCTTTGGCGAAATCCATTTCAACCAAACCATCCATGAAAAAACAGCGCCTCTTTCTGATCCTTTCCTTTCTATTAGTCGTATTTCACGTCCAGGCCGATGATCTGGACGATTTTATCCGGAGCCAAATGCAGAAACGGGGTATTCCCGGGTTGTCCCTGGCTATCATTCAGGACGGGAAAATCCTGAAAGCGCAGTCCTATGGATTTATTGATAAGGATGGAAAGGTGCCCGTCACGACGAACACCTTGTTTCAGGCAGGCTCGGTGAGTAAATCGGTTGCGGCTATGGGCGCTCTGTATCTTGTTGAACAGAATAAACTCTCTCTGGATGAGAATGTTAACGTAAAGCTTGAAAGTTGGAAAGTTCCTGATAATGAATTTACAAATGACAAAAAGGTTACACTGCGCGGGATACTCAGCCATACTACCGGTCTTACAGTGCACGGATTCCCGGGATACGCTGTGGGCGCGAAGATCCCTTCGGTCGTTCAGATTCTGGATGGGACAGCCCCGGCCAATACACCACCGGTTCGTGTAGACTTTGTTCCGGGCTCCCGTTGGAGGTATTCAGGTGGCGGTTATACTGTCATGCAACAATTGATGGAGGACGCGACCGGCGCTGTTTTTCCGGAATTCATGAAAAGTAATGTGCTTTCGCCATTGGGTATGAAAAATAGCACCTACCAGCAACCTTTACCTCCGGAACTGGCAAAATTGACGGCAACCGGTCACTACAACAATCGTAAGTTAGTGGAAGGTCGCTGGCACATTTATCCTGAGATGGCAGCGGCGGGTTTGTGGACTACGCCGTCAGATCTGGCCCGATTCGCGATTGGTATTCAGAATGCTTATGCCGGAAAATCAGGAAGTATATTATCCCAGTCCATGACCCGCCAAATGCTGACAGATCAGAAAAACAGGGATGGACTTGGTGTTTTTTTGCAGGGTGACAGTACTACGCTCCGCTTCGGACATAATGGGCGCGACGAGGGTTTTGATGCGTTATTGACCGCCAGTGTGAACAAAGGACAAGGCATTGTGATCATGATCAATGCGAATGATAACTCGCATATGATGGGCAGGATTGTTGATTTTATCGCCGACTACTACCACTGGGATGGATTTCCGGTAAAGACTAAACCGGCCGCGGTAGCTGTGGATTCCAAAACTTTAACGGCTTTCGAAGGTCGATATGAATTATTTAACAATCGAATTGTCACTTTTGAGGCTGAAAATCAGCGACTGTTTACTTTGGAAGATGGTTTTGTGGATGAAGAATTTGTGCCCGTAGCTCCTAATACCTTTACATCGACTGACCGCAATGTTTCTGTGATCTTCACATCCGACGCTAGTGGAAATGTGACTGGCTTCACGCTTAAAGACGATGGCCAAAGGTATGAGCGAAAAGTACCCCGTATCGGGCCGCTTGCCCATGCCCAAAAAGCGAGTGCCGATCCTGATCCGTCGCGCACACCCAAAATCATGGCGGCATTGCAGGCAATGGTAAAAGGTGGTAAAGTATTGGAAGAAGCATCGGGCCTCACTTTGGGAGCCAAACGCGATTTTGCAGGCGGAATGCGGGAGCCCGAAACTTTGAAATCATTAACTTTTATTCATTCAGAAAACGTCGCAGGCCGGGGAATTCAGCGCCACGATAGCGACGTAAGCGAAATAGTAACCTACCAATTGAAGTCCAACCAGCCGGATACCTATATACTCGTCCATCTGACCGCCGACGGCCTGGTTACGGATTGCGATCTCGTCGAAAAATAATAGCTATTTGGGCATTGGAATAGTCACTTCTGATAGTGTGTGGCTATATAGCCTCTATTTTCTCAAGCAAATCACATAAAATCTCAAGTTTTACCGACAACCATTTTTAACAAGCCGCTATACTTTCGTTTCTGGAACAACGACGCCATGCCAAATGGATTCTAACGGTTTTAGAAAATAGAAATATGGAAAAAATGGAAATTACCAGACAAGACGTTGTTGAGGCTGAAAATAAACTTTTTTCGGCTCAACTTGTGAGCAACGTGGATATTCTTGACCAACTGTTACACGATGATTTAATTGCCGTTGCGCCGACAGGACAAGTCCTGACCAAAAAAATGGACCTGGACTCACATAAAGCAAAAACAATGATTATTGAAGACGCTTCAACAATCATTGATGAGATTAAAATAATGGGCGACACGGCACTTTCAATCGTTACTATGACGGCGAAAGGAAAAATGATGGGAACACCATTAGAGGGGAAATTTAGATATTTTAGAGTTTGGAAACGCTTTGGTGATGGATTGAAAGTGATCGGTGCAAGTTTTATGCAACTACCATAGGATATAGTGGCTTGACATCATTGAGCGAGAGTGATGATTAAAAAACACCCCTCTCGCCCAACCAAATTCCTGCCGGATTGTTACAGAGCCGCGATGAATTGTAAAAAAAAACGGGTGAAAAGCGATTTCAAATCTGCTGCTACCTGATGATTGTGAATCTGGAATTGTAGACCTTGCCGTTGTCGTGAACAAGTCTGATCAGGTAGTTTCCACTCGCCAACGTCGATACATTTAGTTCGCCGTGCTGCACCTGACTGGCATTGTACATGATATTTCCACTAGTATTGACGATCTGAATGTTCCTTACCTGATTCCATGTAAAGCCATCTTCCAGTTTCAGGTTAAGCTTGTCGACAACCGGATTTGGGTAGACGGTTAGTTTGAATGCGGCAGTTTTCACTTCTTCTTTTGGAGCCTCAAAAAATTCAGAAGCGTCCATTCTGGCTGACGGTACATTTTTGTTTAAAACACCCAAATTATGGTTTTGTAAATAAATCCACGGACCGAAAGTTTGCCCGGTTGGGCGGGCCGCCGACCAATACTCCACCCTGACCCGGACCTTGGTGTAGCGCCCGATTTTGGCAACCAGTGCTTTCAGCTCCACCCCGGCAGGGCCAATGTTGGTAAAGACTTCGGTGCCTGTTCTACCCACATAATTGGTAATGGACGAACCGCTGCTGAATGGTACTCCATGAGGCTTTGTTTCCCATATTAGTCTTGCATAAGCTGTGCCACCGGCCGGGCGGACAAAGAGGCCCACGCCGAAGTTCGTAGCCAGATTGTTGGCAGCGCTGATCCGGGAAGTCAGGTCGGAATTGTAAAGCCGGAGCATGTTACCCCGTTTGCTTCCGCCATTTCCCAGGTAAGCAAATACAGAATTACTATTATAGGCACCAACAATAATGTCGGAGTAGCCATCACCATTGATATCGCCCGATGCCGAGGAACTGAAACCAAACCCGGTGACAGAACTATTAATGGTATTTGAATAAATAAGACCAGCCGCGCTGCCTTTGTGAATTTTGACATTCTGCAGACCATTATAATTGCCGGAGGAACCGATCACCACGTCGCTGTATCCGTCGCGGTTGATATCACCCGCACTGACGCTGACCCCCAAATGTTCGCCGGGTGAGCCCAGGATCAGGTTGTAATTGCTGCTGGAAATGCCGGATGGACTTCCTTTGTATAAATAGGCAGCCCCAGCCCCTGAATAAGAACTTGATGCGCCGACAATGACATCACCGTACCCGTCGCCATTCACATCTCCCGCGTTTGCTATATCGTAGCCGAAACCATTTGACCCGGAAGGAGCGAAAATGACTGTCGATGGAACATTGGATAAGCCGATGGCGCTGCCCAGATATATATAGCCCATTTCAGGAAATGTCTCACCGGTGGTCTCATGGTTGGTTGCCACCATTACATCGCTATAACCGTCGCCGTTGACGTCTCCTATTCCCGCAGCTCCACGACCAAAGTTTGTGTCCGGGCTGGTGAGTGTGGTAGTTGGCGTTGTTGCGACACCGGATGCAGATCCCATGTAAACATATGCCTTGGAAACTGTTCCCGATCCAACAATAACATCATCGTAACCGTCAGCATTGATGTCACCGGCACCGGCAACGATAAACCCAAAGCGTTGTTCGCCGGTCCTTTGCAAGGTTGCGCCCAGTATCAGCTGCCCCTGTGCGCTTCCATGCACAACATAAGCTTTTCCTGCATTGAGTGTGCCCACAATAATATCGCTGAAACCGTCTCCATTCACATCTCCGGCGCGGGCAAGGCTAAATCCGTAAAAGTCCGAACTTACAAACGTACCTGCCACAGACGATGAACTGGTAGCCAGGCCGCTGGCGCTGCCGAGATAGAGATAAACAAACCCATAACCGGAGCTATTCCTATAAGCTCCGACGACCACATCTCCATATCCGTCGCCATTTACGTCCCCCGCATGAGCCAAACTGTACCCGAAGTCGCCAGTACCGGTCAAAGTCGTTGCCACCGATGTGACCATGACAGGGCTGCCCAGGTAAATATAAGCGTTACCAGTGTTGGACGAAGTACCCGACGCACCGACAATGGCATCACTGTAACCGTCTCCATTGACGTCTCCCGCAGCAGCGACGCTGATTCCAAAATAGCTGTAATACACAGATCCCTGAAAAGTCTGGTTGGGTGCCGAAGGGAGCCCTAATGCGCTGCCCTGGAAAAGGTAAGCCGAGCCCGCATAAGTGCCGGTGCCGCTCGCACCGATCATCACATCTGCATATCCATCCCCATTGATGTCGCCAACGCCGGCAACACTACCGCTCCCGTAACCGGCAAAGGTTTTAGCCGGCGACGTCTGCGTTCCGGTAACGCTGCCTTTGTACACGTAAGCCGAGTTATTCCCGTAGGCACCCACGATCACTTCGCAATACCCATCGCCGTCCACATCTCCCGCACCCGAAACGCACAGACCATAACCTGTGTTAAACACTGGACTTGTCAATGTGGATGCAACTGAAGGATTCATCCCAGTCTCATTTCCGTGGTAAATATATGCTTTGTTCGCTTCGCTCGCTCCGACTATAATGTCTCCAAAAACGTCCCCGTTTACATCACCTGCACCGGCGACGCTCCGGCCAAAACGACCATTGGCAACAGTACCGTTCAAAATATAATCCGGTGTCTGCGAAATGCCTGTACCCTTGCCCAGATGAACCGTCGCACGACCTGTACCTGCATTGACATTGGGTGCACCGACTATAATGTCACTATATGCATCAGCATTGAGATCGATCGCTGATACGCTGATACCCAGCGCACTACCAGCGGCCCCGGTTAATACGGTGGCTGGCGTGGCATTGAGTCCGGTGGAAGTTCCATAATATATATAGGCTGCGCCGGCGTTGTTTGCATATTGATAGGCACCCACAATCACATCGCCGCGGCCATCCCCATTCACGTCACCTGCACTTGCCACAGCGTAGCCGAAGTAACTGTTTGCCGGCCCGTTCAACACCCTGGCCGGGCTGGTGGACAATCCCGTCGCGCTGCCCATATATACGTATGCTGCACCCGCATTGGCGGCCAGCCCGTAAGCGCCCACGATCACATCTCCATAGCCATCCCCATTGACATCGCCCGCACTGGCCACGCTGCACCCGAAACTGGCATTGGCCGACGGACCGGTTAAGGTAGTATTGGCAGTGGTAGAAAGCGGATCAATGGTCACAGGATAAGCGGCATTCTCAACCGCCACTACCAGACTAAAATCGTGATCATTCCCCGTTTCCATTTTAGCAGCCAGGATATTTCCGTTCGCGTCCCAGGCCTTAATGTCCTTGTAAATGACTTTGGTAGCCAGGTCTCCTTCCGCATTTTCCAATGCAAATTGAAGCTTGTTCTGATCTGCCTGGTTAACCGTCCATTCTTCCGAGAAGCCCATTTTAACCCGAAGTTCTTTGGCATTGACGGAAGGCCTATTTTTTACAATAAAATTCTGACGAACACCATCTTCCCGGTTCTGGTACTGAACGACCAGCTGGTTATGGTGTGTAAAAGTGACTTCACTCGTATCGGTAGCAACCTTTGAATTTTGATCATTTGAAATCGCCAGTACACCGTCCGCATACAAGCCCTGCACGATCATATTCAGTTTCCAGTTTTGCTGTGCTGAGTCTTTTGAAACGCTGTCGCCTGGTTTTTCTGGGTCCTGGCGATCCGGCATATTCGACAATGTAAAACCGTCGGATCTGTACACAGCCTGCATTTTCTGTTTTGGATTAATGCTATTTACGCTGTCGCCCGAGGATGCCACAAAGTAACTTTTGCGCTCCATGTCGCCGGTAACCTTTTTGTACCAATCGCCGCCTTTCAGGGTTTCAATATCTTCAACTGGCTCCTCTTTACTGACATTCGACAATTTAGTATGGCCGGGAAATGCAGGAAGTTTAGGTTGAAATGCAGCATGTGGAGCGATTGGATTACCGGACTGCACAGTGGCGATTTCACTGGCAGGTGAAAATGTGCGGCGGACACCGGAAACGATCAAAAGCGATGCGAGTATGCAGGCTGTCCAGGTAGAGTTACGTTTCATGACGATGATTTAGTTTAGCCTTGTGATTTAGATTCAATGCAAGGTAAACCAGCCCGAAATCAGTTTTTTGGGCTTTGAGCAGATGGCATACAATTCCTAGAATCCGGTGTGGTTTGTCCGGAAACTGGTCGGTCTGAAAATGAATATGGTGCTATAAGGCAGCCAGTTTTTGAAGAAATTCGGCTTTGCGGCGTCTGGAAACCTCTATTTGTTCGCCATTGGTCAGGATCACATATTCTTCAAGGCCGGGGTGGAAATATTCAACGTAATGCAAATTGATGAGATGAGACTGATGTACCCTGAAAAAATTGCAGGGTACCAGTATTTCCTCGTACTCTTTCAATGTCTTCGCGACCACTATTTCAGGCTTTCCGTCAATGTGAAAACGGCAGTAATTACTATCGGCTTCCACGCGGATAATGCTGGGAATATTGGCCGCCAGCAGACCTTTGCTGGTGGGTAAAAGCAACTTCTGAGGCAGCGGTTGCTCCTTTTTTGCAACTTCTGCACGCAAAAACTGTAATCGCTGAGCCGCTTTTTCGATGGCCTCACCCAGTTCCCGCAGACTGATCGGTTTCAATAAATAATCCACAGCTTCGGTTTTGATCGCCTGTAATGCATACCGATCGTAGGCTGTTGTGAAAATTACCGCGCAATTTCTGTTTGGAATAGCATCAACTACCTGGATACCATTGAAATACGGCATTTCAACATCTATAAAAAGCACGTCTGGCTGATGCTGCTCAATCATTTCAGCTGCTTTGCGACTATCGGTAGTGGAGCCGGCAACGGATACTTTTTCGGAAAATCTGGCTTTCAGCATGGCGGCTAGTGTGTCAATGCAATGCTGCTCGTCGTCGATAATCAGGCAGTTAATCATGTTTTTGCAGGAGCGGTAAAGTGAGCAGAACAGTCGTGCCGGTAGCCTCGTTACCGTCGAATTTATCGATAATTTTCACAGAAGATCTCACATTGGAATCGTTTTTCAGCCATTCGATCCTTTGACTTGATATATTCATCGCCAGCGATTTTTTCTGAATACCGTCCACCTTTATTTCCGCCGCTTTTGCCCTCCCAATGCCATCGTCCTCGATGCGGCAAATCAGGTTTTTTGCTGTTTTTTCGATGAAAATGTCGATCTGGCCGTGCCCGTCTTTCTGGCTTAAACCATGCCAGATCGCATTTTCAATGTATGGTTGCAGCAGTAGCGGCGGTATCAGGGCCGATTCGGTATCAATGTTTTCAGCCACAGAAATGGTATAGTCAAATTTCTGATTATTGCGCCGGTGTTCCATTTCCACGTACAGCCTGAGGGACGCAAGTTCGTCGGTCAGTTTTACGGATTCGTAAAGCGAATTTTCCAGTACCAGCCGGATCAGCCGCGCGAATTTCGTCAGATACTCGGATGCGTCTTCCTGCCGGTTTTCCCAAATATATTTTTGAATGGAATTTAATGAATTGAAAATAAAATGCGGGTTCATCTGGCTTCGTAATGCCTTCATTTCCAGTGTAGCTTTCAGGTTTTGAAGCGCAGTTTTACCACGAAGCTGACGAATGTAATACACCACTCCAAACACAAAAATCAGGCTGAGTATTAGTGTGATGAGCAACGTTTTATTACGGAATGAAGCCTCTATTTCAAGGTCTTTGATCTGATTTTCCTTTTGCAGCAATCGGATCTTTTCTTCTTTTCTGGAAGTCTGGTACTCGGTTTGAAGTTGTGCCAGCTCTTTTTGTGCGTTTTCTGTTTTGACCGAATCGTTGATCGCAATGAAGTCTTTTTGAAGTCCGAAAGCCTGCTTGTACTGTCCCAAATGTTGTTTCACTGCAATGTGAAGTCGAAGTGCTTCCAGTTTATAGACCTGTATGTCGATTTTTTTGCCAAAGTCTACCAACAAATTCAAATGCCTGTCGGCCTCGCGGTAGTTATTTTGGGCCGTATCCAGTGAAGCGTACGTCAGCAGGCAATTGATCAATTCCGTACCTGGTTCCTTTTTTAACAGATAGTCGAGACCTTCCTGCAACGCGACTTTCGCGGGTGCGTAGTTTTTTTCGGCCATCAGCACCCGGGCTTCTTTGATCCCTATCGCATGGATCGCCGCATCGTCGTTCAATTTGACTGCGATAGCCTTCGCTTTTTCTAAAAAGTACCGGACAGAATCCTGATTCTCAATGTTTGAATAGTAGTCTGTCAGATTGAAGTAGGTCACCAACCTGTGATAATCGTTTTTTCCAAGATAGGGCAGGGCCTGCAAGGTATAGTAAATAGCCAACCTGTTATCATCCAGCTGATTATAAGTCAGTCCGATATTTACTAACGCGGCCACGATGCTGGCCGAATCTTTGATCAGCATACTCTGTCTCACCGAAAGCCGGTAGTTTTTGATGGCGTTTTCATATTCGTTCAGGGCTGCATAGCTGCTCGCAATGGTGGTTGTAGCACTGATCTTCCGGCGATCCTTATCAGACAATGGTTTAATCGCTTTTTCAAGTTTATGAATATAGGTGATAAGGGAATCTTTCTTATTGAGCGTCTGATAGTTGTAGGCCAGCGACTGTAAGAGGTATAATTTCTTTTTCAACGGGATATTCCGGTAGGCAGCCAGAGATTTCCGGAAATAAATAGCTGCGCTATCCGGGCGGCTCGCATCATACGCATCACCCAGATATTGATATAAAATAGGGGTTAATGTGTCCCTTTTTGACTTTTTAGCAAATCCGAGCGCAATGTGGCACCATTCAGGCACTCGGGAGTAGGCCCGGACATCGATTGAATCACTGATTATTTTTTTCAGGTAAAATGCCTTTTCACCGTCTGTGCGGAGTGCATAAAACGGCGCCGGAAATCGGTTACCGGCCTGTCCCATGACTTTATACGTCGGGTACAGTAGTATAAAAAACAGTACAAAACTTTTAATCATTCGCCCACTTGAAAGCATCCCGAGGAACGGTTCTTATGACAAGAAGAACGAAACCCTGATCTACTCAAAAACAGCGCAGGCAGGGAGAAATCCTGATTTAGCGCCTTCGCCAACCTTTTGAGAAAGGCAGAGTAGGTGATCCAGAAGCAATGTTAGCTGCATCCTGCCGAATCTTCTCCATCTCGGATGCTGTTAAATTACACGGACTTTGGCGCTTACGCATTTTGTTTTTTATTTTTTGAATGGCGACCGCACAGCCAGGTTTCTGCTATTCGATTTCATTAATATTTCTTACGGTGACATTTGGCATTGTAAGAAATATATCCTGCATATACTTCCGATGATTAGCACCGGCGAGAACAACTACTTTGTGTAAGCCTAGTGCCCTTGCACGATTTACAACATTGTCGCACATTCCTTTATTTCTCATTAGCCACCAATGGATTTTCGAAAGCATTTCCTCCTTAGGAAATGCTCCGATGTTATACATCTCGGGAAAATAAAAGTCCCCCGAGGCAAAGATGGCGGATGCCTCGTCCGTATTAAACCATTCCGTTAAGTTTGTTGAGCTTTTCTCGATACCTGCGGTTTTCTCAAATCCTTTCTCTCTTTTCGTGAGTAGTACTTTTAATTCATTTGTATAAGCTGCAGTCGTGTCTTCGGTGAACTTTTTAAATTTGTGGTGGAACGCCGAGGAAGATGCTATCCAATTCAAATCATAATCCTGGCAATCCATTGAAAGTAATTCTGGAATTTTCAGTTCCCGCATCATAGGAAATGCGATAAGTGCATATTCGGAAGTTTTCAGCCTTTTCATACTTCGTCCTGTTGTATCTAGTTGGGGGCTCAGCAGCTCATTGAAATAGTGGTTAAGCGCTGTATTTGGTGTTTGTTGAAGATGGTCGAATACCTGCCAGAATTGGTAATGACCATTTGCAACATCCTGGTTAAGGTAGTATGCATGGGCTAAATCTGCTTTAATCCGATAGTCTGTTGGGTTTTGTATTGATCTTTTTACCAAACTATCAATGGTTTTTGGGAGCAGGTCTGTTGCAATATTTCGTTTTTTCCTTAGTATTTCAAGCCTTTTAATATTGTCCTGTTTACACCAATAATCCATCACTAGCCGCTCATCTTCCTTACTCAAGAACTCTCCAAAAAAACCCGCTGGACCGAAATTCTTGATTTTGCGATAAATCGCTGAAAGGTCTTGTTGCCGATAGTGGCTGTAATTGTGAGATACGCCTATCAGAATAACCTCCACCCGTTGAGCGTGCACGCTAAATGAGAGAAAGAGAATCAGGATAAAGGAATGTTTCATATATCTGCTGGTATTATAATGTGTTTATTGAATCATGTGGAGAATCCGGAGCTGCTGATCACCTGAATTCGGAAATTACAGTTGTAACGTTTCGGGTTGAGTTGATCAGTATAAGTATTTGATTCATTGAAAATTATGGATCTAAATAAGTTTGTCGGTCGTTGGTCGATCTGCCACGGAAACTGGTGGTCACGCCGTCCGAAATCTCCCAATTAACCCCAATCGTCGCCGCCAATCCTCGAACAAGCCCATTGCCTGATACAAAATCTACCTTTTAGCCGCAGCGAACTGGGCGATCTGGTTTTGTTGATAGCGGTTTATCTCTTCCAGTTTTTCGGGACCTAATGTCTCTGCCAGCAATTCCGCGAAGCTTTTGGTACGGTTATCATTCAGGATTTTGCCGTGCTTGTGCTCGATAGGCCCCAGTAGATTGATGATCAGATGAATATCCACTCCGGACATTTCGCCAAACAGCAAATAGGCCGGAAAGTAAAGCCGCCCGTAAAGCCTGAACAGCAGTTGCTTTCCCTCTCCGGTAAGCTGGACCAACTTGGCCCGCTTATCGGATGGGTCGGTTCTTTCGGAGATATAGCCGGCTTTTATCAATCGGTTAAGTAGGTCAATACCTGTGGTCTGTTCCAGGAAATTGTAGGTGATAATATCAATTTTGCGGGCCTCTCCCTGATGAAAAATGGCGTTCAGGCAGTAGAACCAATCCAACTCTACTTCGTCGCCTTCCTTTAATGCCAATTTGAAATAAGTGGTAAGGATGGCGCCCAGCCGCCCCACCAGTTTGGCCACTGTCGATGTTTTATCAGGTGGCTCCATACCCGAAAAGAGTCCTTCGCTGATCCCTTTTGTTTCCGCCAGGGCCAGATAGTGTCGGCAGAAGTCCGAAACTGTTGCGTCCCGGTGAGTTTCCTGGTAGTTGTCCCACGCACTGATCAATTCAACGACTGGCTTCATAATAGATCGTTTTTTGCTATAAATATAAATAAAATAGTCGGATTCGTTGTATATGCATCTAATTGGATGTAATTTTGAAAATATAACAACTGAACCGATGTAATTGTGATGAAAAAGACCCGGATTCCCGTAGCCGAGGACAATAAGTTTGCAAACGGATCGCTGCTGGTTACTACCATTGCCTATCTGATGCTTAACGGAGCGCAGCTCTTTGAAACGGCGGTACTGGTTCCTGTCTGGACGGCTGCACCGCCGGCCTCTTTGCATTTGTTTCAGGGACCGCATGGATTGGATTTTAAGGTCTTCTGGATTGTTGCCCACTCCCTGCACGAGCTGACGTTTCTGGCAGCCCTGGCCCTGAACTGGAAATTGCCTTCGCGAAGAAGGGTACTACTCGCTGTTTTGCTGGTACACCTGGGCGTACGGGCCTGGACACTATTATATTTTGCTCCGGTCATTATTTCCTTTCAACAGATACCGGCTATGGGTATTGCGGATAATGCGCTTTTGCAGAAGGCCGCGCGCTGGCGAGACCTGAACCTGATCCGTGTGACGATTTTCATGGTTCTTTCTTTCGTGCTGATACCACTCAACCGATCCGCGAATCAGGCCCGCAGCGTCCTTTCACAGGCGTGACAAGCAATCGGAACACTACTTGTAATAATTGGCTTTGAAAAACATCATTATCATGAAAGCAATGATCATTGGCTGCGGGATCGCTGGTCCCGCAATGGCGCTGGCGCTGAAAAAGGTGGGAGTGCAAGCTATTATCTATGAGGCGCAGGCGACCCCCGACGATCAAAAAGGCGCCTTTTTGGGCATTTCCCCTAACGGGCTGAACATTTTAAAAGAATATATCTCTCTGGATGAAGTCCTGACGGATTACACGCCCGGCAAGATCCGTTTTTTCAATGCGCGAAACAAACCCATTGGCGTCATTGACAATGCTGAGCAATTTTCCCGCTATGGCAGCGAGTCGGTCCAGCTTAAACGGGGACTGCTCAATGGCTCTTTGCGCCGCGCCGCTCAGCAGGAAGGGATACCGATCGAGTTTGGCAAGCGGCTGGTCTCCGTCACCGGGCACGGGGGTAAAGGGACAGTGTCAGCTTGTTTTGCTGACGGTTCTAAGGCCGAAGGCGACTTGTTAATCGGTTGCGACGGCATTCATTCCGCCGTTCGCCGGCAGGTTTTCCCCGACGCCCGCGAACCTGAATATACAGGCCTGTTGTCAACAGGCGGCTTCACCCGGCTGGCTGATTTTTCCATTTCAACCGATGCCATTCACATGACGTTTGGAGAACGAGGATTCTTTGGATACGCAGTTTCCAGTCGTGGCGAAATCTGGTGGTTCAATAACATCGCTCAAACGACGGAGCCACTCCGCGATACCTGGGGGCAATCGGAACGCGCAGATCTGAAAAACCGACTGACAGCCCTGCACAGAAACGATCCGGAGCCCATCGCCTCGATTATTCAGGAGGCCCATTCAATCGAAATCTATCCGATCTACGATATCCCTTTTCTGGACCAGTGGCACCAGGGGCACATTTGTCTTATTGGTGACGCGGCCCACGCGACCGCTCCGCACATTGGCCAGGGGGCGTCGCTGGCCCTGGAAGACACACTTGTCCTGGCCCAGTGCATCAGGGATTACGCCGATCTACCCACAGCCTTTTCCCGGTTTCAGTCGCTGCGTCAGGAACGGGTTCGGGCTATCATTCGGCAAGCCCGAAAGGTGGGTGATAGCAAGACTGTGCCGACCCGGTTTCAGCAGTTTTTCCGGGACCTGCTGCTTCCAGTCTTTGTGAAGCTGGAAGCCCGGAAAATGGACTGGGTATTTGGGTATCAGGTCGACTGGCATCGTAAACTGGCCTGATTGCTCACAAAACCTGAAAAACCCGATGAAGACAATCCTGATTGGAAGCGCTGTTCTGCTGCTATTGGGCATTGCGGGCGGAATCAGCTCCTGCGAGGTCGGTAATATGGCGCCCATTGCCAATACGGCCACGTTGGCAGTCAAACTATCGGACTACGGTATGTTCCAAAAAGGATCGGTCGACCAGCCGGCCGCCGGTTTTCACAGGTACAGCCTGTCCACGCAGCTTTTCACGGATTATGCTGAAAAGCTGCGTTTGCTTCATCTGCCGCCCGGGATGACGTTATCATTCGACGAATCCGGAAACCCCGTTTTTCCGGATAGCTCGATCCTGGTAAAGACTTTCTTTTACTATCTGGATAAACGAAATCCCGCCGCGGGAAAACAATTAGTGGAAACCCGGCTTTTGGTGAAAGTCCAGGGCCAATGGAATGTGGGAACTTACAAATGGAATGAGAGCCAGACCGATGCATTTCTGCTGGACGGAGGGACAGATGAAACGGTGAGCTGGGTAAACGAATATGGTGTCCGTAAATCCATACGCTACCACATACCGGCGCGTGAAGAATGCTCATCCTGCCATCGTTCCGGGCGCTCTATTATTCCTATCGGTCCGAAAGCGAGGAACCTGAACATATCACTGGCAGATCATCCGAGCCACGAAAATCAACTGGTACATTTTTGGCAGAAAGGTTTACTGACTTTGAAAGCCGACGATCTGCTCGCACCACTGCCAGACTGGCAAAACCCCTCGCATACCGTGGAGCAACGGGCCCGGGCGTACCTGGACGTCAACTGCGCGCATTGTCACTCGGCCCGGGGTTTCGCGCAGAACACCCGGTTGTTCCTGGATTATGGACTTCCTTTTGCCAACACAAGGATTCAGGCCCGCAAAGACCATATTCTCCATCGAATGCAAGCAGCAGATCCCAATATTCGCATGCCTAAGTTGGGCATAACTGTACCCGATTCAGCCGGTTTGGCCTTAATCAGTACCTATATCCGATCTTTGTAGTGATTTTCCCCCTGGAACGCATCTCATCCCATCACAGTTGAAAAGGGAACCTGTCAAACTGAATTCAGCGGTTGGTCAAAAACTAAACGGGCCTGCATGGACATCCTCAGGAAAGCTTCTCGATGCTTTCCTGAGGATGTGTTATTTTGTTCAGTGCCCAGGTTGATGGTTCGAAAAGACGGAATGCTGGATTTCAAGGTCTTTATTCTTCATTTCAAAAGGTCATCGGAGATGACTCTTTGTTGTATATTCTTGATATTTTTTTTGATTAAATACAGTACGTTTGTCTGAAACTCTTTTCTTTGTCAAAAACATCATATCACTTACCTAACGGAGGAAAACCGGGATGTCTACTTTTACCAGAGCTGAATCAGATTTGAGTGGCGAACTGCATGTTTGGCATCGTTTCAAGCAAGGGGATATGCAGGCTTTTCAGTCGCTGTACCAACGTCACGTCAGAAGCCTGACCAGTTACGGTCACCGGCTGACACCCGACAGGCAGTTGCTGGAAGATGCCATACACGATCTTTTCATAGACCTCTGGCGAAGAAAGGAGCATCTTACCGACACGGAGAATATTAAATTTTACCTCTTCCGCGGATTGCGTAACCGCTTGTCGCGCAATGGCAGAAACAGCATATTTGAACAAGCGGAGGATATCGACGGTTTCCTGGATTACCTGGTGGCGCTTTCCAGTGAGCAGCAGTATATCAATTCCGAAAGCGTGCAGGCACGCACTGAGCGCGTACGCCAGGCGATCGAGAGCCTTTCGAGCAGGCAAAAAGAGGTGATTAACCTGCGTTTTTACCACGGAATGGGTCTTGACGAAATTTCCAGACTAATGGACCTATCCAAGCAGGGCGTCAGCAACCTGCTCTACAAATCCTACGCCGTGCTCCGGACCAGGCTCGGCGAAATGACGATTTTATCCCTGCTTGTCCCGATGGGCGAATTGCAAGGATGGATCCTGTAAAAATGAATTTGAGAAAAGTACCTGAAGATAGGTTAGTTTTCAGCCATTGTTGTACCTGTTAGTTGTGGGCGTACCATTTTTCCCTAATCATGAATGATGAAAGTGTAAATATCGAGGATCTTTTGGGCAATGATTCTTTCATAAGCTGGGTGCTGCAAGACGAAGATGCATTGTTGTGGGAAGCATTTATCCAGGCACACCCGGAGAAAAAAGAGCTGGTAGGACGGGCTTCGAGAATCGTGCTGGAATTGCACGGTGCGGAGCGTGAAACCGCACCCACGGTCGACGAGCAAAAGCTGTGGTCCCGGATTGAATCCACGGTAGAAGAGAGCCATGAAGAAACGGTTCGCGCGAAGCCGCAATGGCAGATATACAAAAGGCTTATGATTGCGGCCTGCGTGGTACTTGTCGCTGCATTTACTATTTTTCAAACCATGCGCTCCGATCGGAAAAGGGTTACCTACAAGGAGTTGCTGACGGACGCCAAAGTCGAAAATCAACTCATAGAAAAGCATAACGAGGGCATTGCCTCGATGGAGGTCCGGCTGGAAGATGGTACGGTTATCACGTTGGGCAAAAACAGTAAACTGAGTTATCCGACGCATTTTCAAAAGCTGAAACGGGAAGTTTTCCTGAGCGGGGAGGCGTTTTTTAATGTGACCAAAGACCCGTCGCGCCCGTTCCTGGTGTATGCCAATGAAACGGTAACGAAGGTGCTCGGAACGAGCTTCGAGATCAGGGCATTTGAGAATGGCCAGAACGTGACCGTGCATGTGCGCACAGGGCGGGTGTCGGTGTACAAGCAGAGCAGGATCAGAAGTGAAGACCCTGAAACCAGCGGATTGGTGCTGCTGCCCAACCAGAAGGTGACATTTAACCGGGACAGCGAAATGCTGGTGAAAAACCTGGTACCCGACCCATTGCCGATAACCCCGATCACCGATACTAAAAAGACCAAGTTTGACGAAGTTCCTGCCACGGAAGTTTTCGCGGAAATCGAAAAGATATACGGGATACAGATCCTCTGCGATCACGATTTACTATCCAAATGCATCATTTCCACCTCTATCCGCAACGAATCGCTGTACGATAACCTGGACGTGATCTGCCGGACGATCGGTGGGAGTTATAAGGAGATCGACGCGCAGATCGTGATTGATTCAAAAGGCTGTTTTTAGTAAAAAGAGGGCAAAACAGGCCTTGCAACCGAAAATTTTGACACTATTTTCAGGTTTATTCATAAAAAATCAAAAAATAATTTGAAAACGAAGGTTAGTTTTTTTTGAGGCCTGTACCTGTATTAATAGAGCACAAGGATGTTTCCGGTGCTGCCATTTTACAAAAGCATATTCCAATACCCGCACCGGTAATCCGGCAGTGAATACTATGTCCATTTTTTCGCAGTGACCTCATTGCGATCATTACCTAACTCAACATATTTATGAAAAACAGAATTGCTACCTGATGAAAAATGTGCCATCGGTGACGGATTTATCGTGCAGTACCGATCCGGATATTTATTTAAAAATGAAAACCAAAACCAAGTATGGGCATTTTTACGAATGAAAAAAAAGTTTTTCAGGTCCTGTGCATGACGATGAAGCAACTCTTCATCGCCGTGTTTGCAACCGGTTTGAGTTACGCATCCCCGACGTATTCTCAGGAGTTGCTCAAACAACGTATATCTATAAGCGTCAGGAATGCGTCTCTGAAAACGGTCCTGAAAAATATAGAAGAGCAAGGAGACCTTTCTTTCTCTTACCAAAAGCAGGTCATTGCCTCAGAGGAGAAGATCAGCCTTGAAGTAAAGAACGAATTGCTGGAAGATCTTCTGAAACGCGTGCTTTCTCCCCGGAACATTACTTATCAGGTGATCAAGACCAACCAGATCATTCTTTACAAGACACAGGACGAAGGAAAAGGGCCAACGGGGGTGCTTCCGGCAAATACGGCGGAGCCATTACTGGAAAAGCAAATCGCCGGAAAGATCACCGATGAAAAAGGGGAAGGTCTGGCGGGGGTCAGTGTGGTGTTGAAAGGCACCCAGAAAGGCACGACCTCGGATGCAGACGGTACCTACCGGCTCGCAATACCGGATAACGACGCGGTCCTGATTTTTTCCTTTGTCGGTTATATCTCCGACGAGCGGCAGGTGGGTTCTCAATCCATTCTGAATGTGGTGCTTAAAGTGGATAACAAGGCGCTGGAAGAAGTGGTGGTGACGGCCTATGGACAAAAACAGCGGAAGGAAGCGGTGGTAGGGGCCGTCACGACGATCCGGCCTGGAGAACTGAAGATTCCTTCGAGCAACCTCACCACGGCCATTGCAGGTCGCCTCTCGGGTGTGATCGGGTACCAGCGCAGCGGTGAGCCGGGCGTCGATAACGCGACATTTTTCATTCGCGGGATCACAACCTTTGGTTACAATAACTCCCCGCTGATACTGGTCGACAATGTGGAGCTGACCGTTACCGACCTGGCCCGGTTGCAGCCGGACGATATCGAAAGTTTTTCGATTCTGAAAGACGCCAGCGCAACGGCGCTGTACGGCGCGCGGGGTGCGAACGGGGTCGTGTATGTGACAACGAAGCAGGGGAAGGCCGGTAAGGCGAAAATTAACTTTCGGATGGAAAATTCGGTTTCCATGCCCACCCAGAATGTGGAGCTGGCGGACCCGATTACCTACATGAAATTATATAATGAGGCCCAGCTCACGCGTGACCCGCTCGCCGCGATCAAATACTCGCAGAATCAGATTGAAAATACGGGCAAGGGTAATAATCCCTACATCTATCCTTCGACGGACTGGCGTGATGTGCTTTTTAAAAAATATACACAGAACCGCCGCGCCAACCTGAGCGTATCGGGTGGAGGAGAGGTGGCCCAGTATTACGTAGCGACGTCGTTCAGCAATGATAACGGGATGCTGAAAGTGGACAAGATGAATAATTTCAACAACAACGTGAAACTCAACAGCTATTCGGTGCGCTCCAATGTCAATATCAATCTGAGCCCGCAGACGCAGCTGATTGTGAGGTTGTACGGAAATTTCGATGATTACAATGGCCCTATCGACGGCGGTTCAGGCATTTATCAGAAGGCATTGAAAACCAGCCCGACTTCCTATCCGGCCTATTACACGCCTGATAAAGCCAACGAAGCGACGGACCATATCCTGTTCGGAAATTTTGACCTTGGGCAATACCTTAACCCTTACGCAGACATGGTGAGAGGGTACAAGCAGTATTCAAGGTCTAAAATGCTGACGCAGCTCGAACTGACCCAGAAGTTGGATTTTGTCACCAAGGGGCTTAATGTGAGAGGATTGGCGAATATCAACAGGGCGTCGTATTTCGATGTCACCAGGGCTTACAACCCATATTTCTACCAGGCCGGATCATACGACAAGCAAACCGATACTTACATCCTGAACTGGCTTAACCAGCAGACCAGCAACGATTTCTTCCCCGAGCCTGCGACCGAATACCTCAATTACAAACCCGGTGCAAAAAACCTGGAAAGTTTCCTTTACTTACAGGGTACCCTGGATTATTCGCGGGTTTTTAAAGAAGTACATTCGCTGAATGCGACCGTGGTAACGACGCTGCAACAGAGTCTGAAGGACAATTCGAGTGCAGGAGAGGTGCAGTCCCTCCAACAGTCGCTTCCCAGCAGGAATACGGGGGTGTCGGGGCGGTTGTCCTATTCGTTCGATAACCGGTATTTTGCTGAATTCAATTTTGGTTACAATGGGTCGGAAAGGTTTCACAAGAGCAAGCAGTTCGGCTTTTTTCCTACCATTGGCGGCGCATGGGTAATATCGAACGAGGGATTCTGGAAGCCCATGGAGCGCATTGTGAACAAGCTGAAAATCCGCGGTTCGTACGGTCTCGTGGGTAACGATGCCATCGGACGGCCCGATCAGCGCTTCTTTTTCCTTTCGGAGGTTAACCTGAACAATGACCAGAGGGGATCGTCTTTCGGGTACAATTCAAGCGTTACCCGTAACGGCGTGTCTATCAGCCGGTATGAAAACAAGGACATCACCTGGGAGACGTCTCATCAGACCAACCTCGGACTGGAATTTTCGATTCTTCAGAAACTGAATGTGATTGCAGAGATCTACAAGCAAAGACGGGCGAATATCCTGATGGAAAGGGCTTCGATCCCAACCACGATGGGGCTTTCCGTGACACCGTCGGCCAATGTAGGCGAGGCGAAATCCAAAGGGTTTGACCTTGCAGTGGATTTTAACCAGAATTTCAAAGACGGTACCTGGCTGGTAGCAAGGGGTAACCTCACCATGGCGCGTACGGTTTTCTCCATTTTTGAAGAACCGGATTACAAAGACCGGTACCTGTCCAGGGTAGGGCAGTCTATCAATCAACCCAGGGGACTGATAGCCGAGCGCCTTTTTATCGATGAAAATGATGTGAAAAACTCACCGCGGCAGAACTTCGGGGTATATGGCGCCGGGGACATCAAATACCGGGACATCAACCGGGACGGGCAGATTACCAATGCGGATTTTGTGGCGATAGGCCACCCGGAGACCCCGGAAATCACTTACGGGTTTGGGCTGTCGGCCGGGCGCGGGCAGTTTGACCTTTCGCTCTTTTTTCAGGGCCTGGGAAGGGAATCATTTTTTATTAATCCCGTCGCTTCCGCTCCATTTATCGATTATGGCAAGGACGGCAACGGGGATAACGACCTTTTTCCGGCTAACCTGATCGGTGAAAATGCATTGCTGAAAGCTTTCGCGGATAGCCATTGGTCGGAAGAGAACCGCAACATCTACGCGGTATGGCCCAGAATGTCGACGGTCCAAAACCAGAATAATTCCCAGCGGAGCACCTGGTTTATGCGCGACGGGTCATTTATCCGTTTGAAAACACTCGAAGCGGGTTACACGGTCAAGGGCCGTGTGCTGGAGAATCTGAAAGTGACCAATTTCAGGATCTATTTCAACGGGACAAATTTGTTGACTTTCAGCAAGTTTAAGTTGTGGGACCCGGAAATGGGCGGGAATGGCCTGGGTTACCCGATCCAGAAGGTTTTCAATATCGGTTTGAATATGAATTTCTAAGCTTCCTATTATGAAATTACTGTACACCAGCTTTTGCCTTACTGCCTTGCTCGTGCTCACCACAGCGGGCTGCCGGAAATACCTCGACATCGTTCCGGACAACGTGGCGACCATCGATAATGCATTCAAAATGCGTGCGGACGCGGAAAAGCACCTGTTCACGTGTTACAACAACCTGCCGCAATTCGGTAACGAAGGGGCTGATCCGGGTTTTATGACCGGAGATGAATTTGCGACCGTATACCCCGTACTCGGAAATATCAATGGAGGCCTGTACCGTATCGCAAGGGGGGAGCAGAACATTGTTTCACCCATCGCCAATTACTGGGACAGCAAATACTTCCAGGCGCTCCGTGAATGCAATATATTTCTTGAAAACATCGACAAAGTCCGTGACCTGACCGATTTTGAGAAGAAAAGATGGGTTGCAGAAGTGAAATTCTTAAAAGCCTATTACCATTATTCCCTGGTCCGGATGTACGGCCCGATCCCGATCGTTAAAAAGAACCTGCCTATTTCGGCTTCGGTGGAGGAGGTCAAGGTGAAAAGGCAGCATGTCGATTCGGTTTTTAACTATACCGTAAGCCTGATCGACGAAGCGGTGCAGGACCTGCCGGTGATTTTACCCAACGAGTTTGCGGAATTGGGAAGGATCACTAAGCCAATCGCGCTGGCCATTAAGGCCGAGATATTGACCACCGCCGCGAGTCCGCTCTATAATGGGAACCAGAATTATGCCAATTTTAAAAACAAGGACAACGAACCGTTGTTCAGCAACACAGCCAGTGCCGAAAAGTGGCAGCGCGCTGCCCAGGCGTGCCGGGAGGCGATCGATGCCAGCGAGGCGAACGGGCATAAGCTCTATGAATTCGTACCGCGTTCCGTCACGACCAAGGTTTCGGATTCCACCCGGCGCCTGATGTCGATCCGGGCAGCGGTAACCGACAAATGGAATGTAGAGCTCATATGGGGTGCTTCCAATTCAACCGGAGGTGGCGGTCGTGGCTTTCAGTCGCTGTCCCAGGCCAGGCTCAGCCCGTTTACAGGTACCATTCCCAATGAGAGTATTGGTTCGATGCTCGCACCACCGATTCATATTGCCGAAATGTTTTACAGTAACAACGGTGTTCCGATCGACGAGGATAAAAGCTACAAATACGGTACTCGTTTCACTGCATTACGGAAAGCATTAAAAAGTGAGCGGTATTATATCAAAGAAGGTTATACGACGGTACAGCTCAATTTCGACCGCGAACCCAGGTTTTACGCGGATATGGGTTTCGACGGGGGGATCTGGTTTGGACAGGGCAAAAACGACGACGACAATACCTGGGTACTGGAAGGTAAGCTGGGACAAACCGGTGGCCGGCAAGGCGCTTCGCTGTATTCGGTGACGGGTTACTGGCCCAAAAAACTGGCGAACTATAACAACACCATCAACGACCCTGCACAGCAGTACAGCGTGGAAGGTTATCCTTTTCCGATCATGCGCCTCGCGGATTTGTACCTGTTGTACGCGGAAGCATTGAATGAATCGCAGGGGCCATCCGCGGAAGTATATGGCTGGATCGACAAGGTTCGCGCCAGGGCAGGTTTGCAGGGTGTAGTGGAGTCATGGACGAAGTATTCCAATAAGCCTTCCAAATTCAGCAGTAAAGACGGTTTGCGGGAGATCATTCAGCGTGAGCGGCTGATCGAACTGGTTTTTGAGGGGAAAAGATTTTGGGACCTGCGCAGATGGAAAGTAGCTGAAAATTACCTGCAGCGGTCTGTCAATGGCTGGGATATCGCCCAGCGGGAAGCCGCTAACTACTATCGGGTTAAGCCGATATACACAAGCAGTTTCAGCCTTAAAGATTACTTCTGGCCGATCTCCGAAAATTCACTCATTGTCAATCCGAACCTTGTTCAAAACCCAGGCTGGTAAACACTGCTGTCTATGAAAAAGATAAAGATATTATTCCCGGTCGTGTGGGCACTGGCAATGCTTTGCTCATGTGCGGAAACGGACGACATTCGCAAACCGCTGGGCGCAGACGCAGAGAAACCTAGTGTCGTGACGAATACCTCCGTTGTCAATTTCGCGGGAGGCGCCACCATTTCCTATTCACTACCCGCGGACGAGGACCTGCAATATGTTGTCGCCTCGTATGCGATCAACAAAGGTACAGGTAAGCTAAGCGAAGCGAAAGCATCGCATTACACCAATAAACTGACGGTGGAAGGATTTTCAACTGCCGGGGATTATGAGGTAACCCTGTATTCGGTCGATAAAAGCGACAATAAATCGGAGCCCGTTACGGTAAAGATCGCGCCTCAGGCCCCGCCCGTCCAGACTGTGTTCAATTCCCTGCAACTGGGCGTCGATTTCGGTGGGTTGAATGTCGCCTTTAATAATCCGTCGGAAGCCAAGCTGGCGATCGTGGTGATCACGGCGGATAATAATGGCGACTACATCCCGGTCGAAACGCTGTATACACAGGTGAAAGGAGGCTCGTTTGCTGCCAGGGGATTTGACACCCTGAGCCGGAAATTCGGCGTGTATGTACGCGACCGCTGGAATAATTATTCCGACACGGTATACAAGGAGGTCAAACCATTTTTTGAAAAGGAGCTGGACAAAACCCGCTTCCGGGAATATGTTTTACCCACCGACGAAGAGAGCGGTTACGGCTGGCAGATCCCTTTTTTGTGGGATGAAAAGATGACCGAGCCTGGCTTTCACACGATTCCGCTTTCTGACCGGGACATGCCTATCCATTTCACGTTCGACCTGGGGACGGCTGCCAAGCTAAGCCGGTTCAAACTTTGGCAACGACAGGGAGATTGGTTTTACAAACATGGAAATCCCCGAAAATGGACGATGTGGGGCAGCGAGAAAGCGCCTAATCCGGATGGCAGTTTCAATGGCTGGACCAAGCTGATGGACTGCGAATCGATCAAGCCGTCCGGTAGTCCCTATGGGGTGAATACGGGTGATGATATAGCATATATGTCTGCCGGAGAGGAGTTTGTGTTCCCGCTTACAGCACCGAAGGTACGGTACATCCGGATGCAGATCCATCAGAACTGGTCCGATACCAAATTTGTCCATTTCACCGAGCTTACTTTCTGGGGTGACACCAAATAATTTAAAACTGACATTTTATGGTTATCAAATATAAAACCACAGGAATAATAGCGCTTCTTTTCGCCCTGGTATCCTGCACCGATTGGGATGATTTCAAAAAGTACCAGGCAGGCGGCGAGATCGTTTATCCGGGGCGGGGCGACACTGTGCTGGTAGCGTCGGGCAGAAACAGGACGCAGTTGCTATGGGTCCTGAGTGCCGACCCCCGCGTCACCACCTACAAATTGTATTGGAACAACAAGGCCGACTCGATGGAAGCGGCCGTTCCGACAGACCTCATTGGCGACACGGTGAAAATCATGATCGATCCTTTGAAGGAAGGTTCGTATAATTTTGAAATGTATTCGCTCGATGCAAAAGGCAACCGGTCCGTACCCCTGCGTTTCAACGGCAGGACTTTCGGGGCCAATTATGAGAATGGTCTGCTCAACCGGACGATCAGCACGGCCGTTTATGATTCGACGCTCAAGGTGTTGCAGATCAGCTGGAATGCGGCGGATACGGTGAACATCCATACCGAACTGAAATACATTGCCATGGATTCGAAAACCAAGTCGGTACTCGTAGGTCCCGACGCCCAGGAGAGCAAAATCCCCGACTGGCGACCCGGGACGATCCTGAACTACCGATCCTCTTTCAAGCCGGACAGCAAGGCGATCGATATTTTTACGGTTACGCGATACGATACAATGTCGGTGAGGAAGCCGGAATAGCAGAGCGGTTGGTTTACCAATGTACTTCTGCTCACTCGATCATGCTTCGGCAGCAGTGCCCCCTTTCAGATCTTCTGAAATAGCACACCTCCGGCAGCTGAATAGGTATTATTTGCTATTCAGCTGCCGGAGGTGTTGTAGTTGTTTTGCGGCGTGATATTTCCTGAATCAACGAAAGTATCGGTCGGATAAGAGATCGAGCGAACGCAAGAATTTGTTTTCAGCAACAAATCAGACCTGATGACCCAGAGCTAGCAGGTGAGGGCATTCATAAACCGTCTGTTGCCCCTTATAGAGACTAGCCACAAAATTTCTGTCAGGCTCAATCAAATAACTGTTCTGCCAGGGTCGGAGGTAATAGTTGCCGGGCTGTAAAATGTCGGCGGGATTTTGTCAGATCCGGGTGTAAAAGGGTGGAGAGAAAGAAGACGCCCGTTCTTTTAGGCGCCTGGATCTTCAAACTGTACCGGAGAAGGTATCAGTTTTTTGTAACTTGCGGCGATTTACTCATCGTACCTTACCAAAAACAATCATGAAGAAAAATCTTACTCTGAATTTGAGGTTATCCGGAGTTACTTTTTAGTGCGTGCTGCGGTTCTTTTGCATACGCACGGATTGACCCTCGTAAATTCAATTTAACTACAACAGCCACAGCGGCTAAGCTGATGATCAATACAAAAGCGATAATACTTTGCGTGATACTTGCGCCAGCCTCATTACAGGCTCAGCAACTGATTACAATGTCCAACAAATGCTTCAAACAGGTTCAGGCCGGTAACAAGCAGAATGATCAGGGACAATACCAGGAGGCACTGGGGACTTTTACTAATGTTCTCAAAAATTGTTCGGCAAAAGACGCCAAGGAAGAGGGAAACGTCGGTTTGGCGATTGCATCCAATGGATTGAAACAATACGAATCGGCGATAACGGCAGCTAATAATGCGATCAAGGCGAGTAAGAAAACCAACGTGACGGCGTATTATGCGAGAAGCTATGCATATGGTAATCTGGGGCGTACAGCAGATGCCAAGGCTGATCTTGTGAAGATCACCGACCTGACCAAGAAAAATAAAGATGTAAAAGCCCGGGCCACGATGTTTGCACGGCTGGCGCATCTGGATTTTCAGCTCAACATGCTCGCAGAAGCTGATACGAATTTGCGGAAGGCTATTGAGCTCGATCCCGCAAATGCCGCTTTTTACATCCAAAAAGGGGATATGATGGTCAAGGCGGAGGATTACGATGCTGCGTTTACCGCTTATGACAAGGCAGTGGACCTTGGTAAAAATGACCTGGAAATTTATCAGATCAGAACGGAGGCCCGATTAAAGCAGATCCAGCAAAAACATGCGACAACCGATATTAAGGAATTATCGGACAAAATGACAAAACAGGAAAAGCGAACTCTTTGCACGGAGATGAAAAAGGCGCTGGGGCTCGGGTTGAAGAATTTACAGCTTGACTTATTGTCGAGCACAATTTGTGATTAATGTAAGTGAAATATTAACAGACTGAATAGTGAGAAATAGTATAGTAATAGTAGCATTGGTGTTTTTATTGGGTTGTAAAAGCTTGAATAACACCCAGAAAGGAACCGGAGTGGGCGTTGCGGGTGGCGCTGTGGCAGGAGCAGCGATTGGCAAGCTAGCGGGGAACAATACAGCAATTGGTGCCTTGATCGGGGCAGCCGTCGGAGGCTCGGCCGGCTATTTTATCGGCCGACATATGGATAAACAGGCGCAGGAATTGAAACAGGCAATTCCGGATGCCACCGTTGAAAGGGTGGGAGAGGGTATCAACCTCACTTTTAATTCCGGCTTGCTTTTCAAACTTAACTCTTCGGAGCTCAGTAATGAAGCCAAGCAGGAGCTGACCAAGGTCGCGGGTATTTTAGGGAAATACGACGATACGCAGATCCTGCTGGAAGGGCACACGGACGACACAGGCTCTGACGAGTATAATATGAAGCTTTCGGAACGTCGGGCCAATGCCGTTTCTTCTTATCTGGAATCCCAAAACCTCCCTGCATCCAGGCTTAACACCAAATGGTATGGGGAGTCTCAGCCTAAGTTTCCAAACAACAGCGAAGCGAACCGGGAGAAAAACCGGCGGGTCGAGTTGGCGATCTATGCCAATGAAGACATGAAAAAGGACGCTGAAAAAGGCGATTTAAAATAACAGTATATCAAAAATAAAAGTCAGCTGGCTGGCCCATGAAGCAGGGCCGGCCAGCTGACTTTTAAGAACTGTCTAATACATTTCAGGAGGAAACTTGCCCTGTCTCGGATGGTGGAATGGCAGCCCGGGCTTGGCATCCCACCAGATCCTGCTGATATAAGTGTCCCCGTTTGAAAGCTTTTTGACGGCTTCCTTGATATTTACCTCGTTTTTGGAGTATTCATCCAGAGGGTAAGTCAATCGCCTGGGTATTTCACCATTGGTGCTGCCTTTGTCGCTGCCCGTCCAGATTTTGGGATAGCCCGTTCTCCTGAATTCGGCATAACCCTCGTTGATCTGGAAATAGTTGGCCAGGAATTTTTGAAGAATGATCTGTTCCAGTTTTTCTTCCTGGCTGCCTTTCAGCGTGGCGACGGGAGACGCAAGATAGGCCGTGATCGCAGCAGGGGCCGCCTTGTACTGCGTGAGCGACTGTGAAATCCCTTTTGCAAACATTGCCTGGGCATTCTCGGAGGTATAGCCGGCCAATGCGGCCTCGGCCCGCAGGAGAGACACTTCAGCTGCATTCATCACGATGATCGGGTACACAGCCTCGCGGAAATACTGTTGCTGGCTCGCGCTGTTTTCTATGGTGTAATCTTTTTCGTCGGGCAGGACGGCAATGGGCCTGCCGCGGTAACCCGAAACAGAGTCGGTGGCGGGTACGATGAATATCGGAAGGCGCGGATCTTTCAACATTTTAAGCGTTTCCGTGACGGTAAACGACACCGACTGCGGATAGCTGTTGATCGGGTCGTTCCACAACGGATTCCGGTTGCGGGTGTCCGATCCATTGATCGTCGTGAGCAGAACATTGAACGCATTGTCATCGATCAGCGGCGCGCCTGCCACTTCCGCGATATGCTGTTTGGCCAAAGCCTCGTCCGCATAGCGCACCCGCATGGCCAGCCTGAACCTGAGCGAATTAGCAAATCGCCTCCATTTGTCGACATTGCCCTGCATCAGTATATCGGCATTGCCGAACGACGGAAGGGTAGGGTCGGGGTTGAGCGCTGCTGCCGATTCTTTCAACTCTTTCAGCAGGTCCTTATAAATCTCCTGCTGGGTATCATATTTAGGCTGATTGATCACATTTTCGACCTTTTGTACCGCTTCAAAGTAGGGGACGTCGCCATAGAGGTCGGTCACCTGAGCGTAAAGCCAGGCTTTCCATATGCGCGCGATCGCATGCTGATTGACCAGCTTCGGATCTTTGGCCGTAAGCCGCACGATTTCCGCCGTATTGATCAGGTAGTTGCGGTAATATTCATTGAAAGGGTCGTTCCAGTTAGCATTCTGAAAAATAGAACCGGAAGCGCCATTGGAATAATAACCCGAATACTCCGCTACAATGCTCAGATTATAGGTGCTGAAAACGGAATACTTTAACACCGACGTCAGGAGCATGGATGGCTTGATGATCTCCTCGGTAACCAGGGTTGGGTCCGTGTTTATTTTTTCGAAATCCGACGTGCAGGCGCCGATGCAAATCGCCATGAATGCGCCCGTTGCGATCCGTATTTTGGAATATAATTTCATGATCTTGCTGTTGAATATAAATACTAGAATGAAAGGGATAGGTTGAAACCCACGCTGCGGGTCGTCGGCATGGCTACGGTTTCATACCCCTGTGCCGCTGTTGCAGTACTGAATGCCGTTTCCGGACTGATCCCCATTTCTTTAAATTGCGGATCGCGGTAGAAATAGAAGAGGTTTCGTCCTACAATCGACAGTTTCAGGGTTTTGAAAAACTTATTGGCAGCAAACAGCGACTTCAGGTTATATCCGATCGTAAATTCTCTGAGTGCAACATAATCCGCGTCGATCACCTGCGTTTCGCCGATATTATTCCAAGGGCCGGCCCCAGCATAAAAGTCCTCTGCCGGTATCACGATCGTGCTTTTGGTGTACTCGCCCGGACCCGTTTCGATCACCCCGTCGGCGATCAGGTTTTCCCTGTTTTCGGTAAATTTCCCGGTACCTTTTGCCATTTGGTTGAGCTTCGAATAGGATAGGATCTGTCCGCCTTTACGAACATCCACGAGCGCGCTTACCGTGATGGCCTTATAGCTCAGTGTATTGGTTAAACCGGCCAGATAGTCCGGCTGGATCCTTCCCAACACTTCCAGGTCAGCGGCGCGCTGGTATTTTCCCTCGGCCGTCAGCAGTTTGTCGCCATTTTCATTTCTCAAAAAACGATACCCGACGATATTTCCAAATGGCTCGCCTGTGCGCGCCTGAATGCTCGCTCCATAACCCGGGTCCATCAGCGTGAGCGTGGTAATGTTAGGGGCCAGCGACACGACTTTGGATTTGTTGTTGGATAAATTAAGCGAAACGTCCCAGTTGAAATGCTTGGTTTTGACAGGAACAGCCGTCAGAAATACCTCATAACCCCGGTTGCGGATCTCTCCCGCGTTGATCAGCCTGGTTTCGTAACCTGTTGTCGCCGATATTTCGAGCGGCAGGATCTGGTTAACCGTCGATGCATTGTAATAGGTAAGGTCCAGGCCCAGTCTGTTATTGAAAAAGCGGAGCTCGGCGCCAAATTCGTAGGACCGTTTCAACTCATTTTTCAGGTCGATCAGCGGGATATTGGTCCGGATGTTCGCAAATGGCTGATCATTAAAAGTAGTGCTGCTGGTTACGGTATAGCCGGCTCTGGTTTGGTAGGGGCTTGCGTCATTTCCGGCTTCGGCGTAGGAGGCCCTCAGTTTTCCGTAGGTCAGGACCTGCTTGTCCCATTTGGCAATATCCGAAAACACGAAACTGGACGCGACAGACGGATAGAAGAATGACTGGTTCTTGCTTCCCAATGTCGACGACCAGTCATTTCTGCCTGTAACGTCCACGAAAAGGAAATTCTCATAGGCGATTTGCCCCGTGAAATACACCGAGTTCATCTTCTTGCGGATGGTGTATTGCCGCGGCGTCACATTGCGGGTATTGCCGATGTAGTACAGCCCGGGCACATTCAGGTTGGTTCCGGTGTTGCCCACGACCTCCTGGTTTCTATCCAGATGGTTCGCCCCAATGGAAAGCGAGCCTGTCAGCTTTTTGGAAAGCTTGCCCGCCGCACTCAGCAGCAAATCACTGTTTCCTTCCTTTACGAAGAACTGCGTATTGGTAATGCGGCCGTTTTCACCCGTCGTGTATTGATTGACCTGTTCGTAACGTACGTCTGTATAAAAGTCGGTTCCCGTCCGCGCTTGGAGCGAAAGCCAGTTTGTAAACTTGTATTTGGCGGCAATAAAACCGATAACCCGGTCCCTGGTATCAAAGCCTGTCAGCTCATTCACAGTCCAGTATGGGTTAAGAGAGCCATTGACGCGTGTCATCGTGCCGTCTTCTTTCTTATAATCTTTCAATCTTTCCAGGCTCATGAATCTCGGCAGGAGATTCAGGGCCGTCATGGGGTTTTGTGAATAGGAATTGATCTGCGGCCGGTTGGTGGCCCTTTGCCTCACATAATTGATTTTGCCATCGATCGACAAATTGGAAGAAACGTCGGCCGACAAACGCAGGTTCACGGTCTGTCTTTCCAGTTTTGTATTAGGGATGATCCCCTTGTTGTGCATATCCGAGATCGACGCGCGGTAAGTAACGGCACCTGCGCCACCCGATACCCCGATCGTATTCGTTTTGGTAACACCGGTTCGGAAGAAATCTTTGATATTATCCGAAGGCTGCCCGGTATAAGGCACAGGGCCTGCTTCCAGCCAGCGGTCGATGATAATGGGCCGGCCATCCATTTTCCCACCCCAGCTATCGGCCAGCCAGCTTGGCCAGGTCGAATATTTGACGCCGTCAATGGTTTTTTCTCCCAGCGAACCATAAGTCCCTGCATATCCGCCGCCCCATACATTCTGTTGAGTTGGAATCACGTTGGGGCGTTCGATAGTAATGTTGGAGTTGATATCCACGCCAATTCCCCTGCCGCGCGTTCCCTTTTTGGTCGTAATCAATATGACGCCATTTGATCCCCTCGCGCCATAAATAGAGGCCGCGGCCGGTCCTTTCAATACCGAAACATTTTCAATATCATCTGGGTTGATGTTGTTGATCCCATCGCCATAATCCCTGCCGCTGTCAACCCGTGCGCCGTCAAGTGTTTGATTGTCAATAGGAACGCCATCCACCACATACAACGGCTGCCCGTTTCCAGCCAGCGAACTGTTACCCCGGATCATCACATAACTGGAACCGCCTGCCCCGCCGCTCGACGGATTGACGTGCAGCCCCGCAACTTTTCCTTTCAGTGAGTTTGCTACGTTCGATTCCCTGGCTTCCGTTAGCTTAGCGCCGTCAACCACCTGCACCGAATAACCCAGGGCTTTCTTTTCCCTTTCGATACCGAATGCGGTCACCACTACCTCCGACAACTGGTTGGCATCCGGCACCATTTTCACATGGATCTGCGAACGACCGTCCAGCGGTATCTCCTGCACCATAAATCCCGTGAAGGAAAAGACAATTGCCTTTGCACCAGCAGCAACCTCTATGGAATAATTCCCTTTCGTGTCTGAAATCGTACCGGTTGTGGTGCCCTTTACCATCACGGTGGTTCCGGGAAGCGTTTGTCCGTCAGCGTCGGTAACGGTTCCCGAAATCGTACGGACCTGCGCAAATGCCGCACTGATACAGAGCAGAAAGCACATGCAACACATCAATGATCTGAGTAGTAGAGTGTTTGGTTTCATTCAATTGAATTTAAAGGGTTGATTATGGGCAAGAATAGCTTGGCGGCAAGCATCGCGGGTATACACGATGACCCCTATACGTTCGCGTGGAGCGCAGTCATAGGAGGCAATGTTTGACCATCTCCGTTCAATGCATCGGTTCAATGGTCGCAAACTGATTTTCGCTTGTGATTAGGAGTGTGCTATTTGATGCCCAAATATAACAACAAATTTTTATTAGCTTATTTTTTGAAGTAGATTATTTTCTAAACCTTATTTTTAAATATATAATCTTTCGAATTGTTACTATTTGCCGATTTGGTTCCCGGGAAGCATTTGCGCGGAGAAGTCTGATCATTCAGCCAGAATATAGATAGCGGCCACGGCGAGGGCCATTCCAAGCAGGACCACGCCGTGGGGCATGACGGAATAGAGCAGAAGGGAGATCATGATGGTGAGCACAGGAGCCAGCGCAGTGATCGGCACCACGATGATCGCCTTACCGTGCCGGAGTGCGTAAACCAGCGTGAGCGCACCGATCGCATTGAAAATCTGAATTATAGCAGCCAGGTACGGCCCTTTGAAACCCCAGTTGATCGCTTCCGATGTGTCGGTCATCAGCACGGCCACTGGAATAAATGCCAGCGCCATGACGGTCATATAGAAGAAAATGCTTTCAGCCGACATCGTATCGTTGCCGAATTTCATTGCAAAAGCCTGCACGCCCCACATCATGAATACGACGAAGGACAGCAGCAGCCAGAGATAACCGGAGTGGTGGTCCTGCCGGGGCGGCTGGTAGGAAAGGCACAAAATCGCGGTAAGCGCCAGGCCGATTCCCCACCAATGCTTACGGCTGGTATTTTCTTTTAAAAAAACGGCCGAAAGAAAAACGGTAATCACGGGGAATAAAGAGATAATGGGAAACACCATGTACGCCGGGCCTGATCTGAGCGCCTGAAAAAGAATCAGTTGCCCTACTGCCCCTAAAATCCCGACAGTACTTCCAATGAATACGGACCTTTTATCGGAATTCAGCTTCCAACGGCTCGCTTTCAACGCTACCAGCGCGCACGGCACCATGGTTAACGCCCAAACGCAATAGCCCAGCGTCGCCGGAAAGCCTGCTTTTTCAGGAATTTCGATGAATGCGCCCCAGACTCCCCAAAATAAAGTGGTAATAGCAGTATAGAATATCCAGGGCTTAATTTTCATGTAGATGATCGAAGGTTAGGAAAGGAAGCAGGGTACGGGTAATCGTAAGCTTTTGGATGCGGTTATCCTTTGTTCTGCTAAACTACGACAGAGAAACGAAAGGCAAAAATTGAATAGAACATTATTTTGAAATATTTTGAAAGATATTTTTTTACGTTACATTTACTTTTGTCAAAAGCACTACTGATTTATGAGGATTAGAGACTACTTCACAAAACATTTCTTTTACCTTACCATATTTACACTGTTCACGCTGGTGCTGGCAGGTCCGCGCGCGTTACATGCGCAATCAGGTGCGGTGTCTGTTCCGGATATTTCGCTCCTTCCGTATCCCAAAGAAGTTAAGTTCGGGGGAAGCAACTTCGTGTTGAAAAACAACGTCCAGATCGTGCTGGACAAAAACGCTTCCGAAAAGGACCGGTTTGCGGCCAACGAGCTGGTGAAATACCTTACCTCGACCTTCGGGATCGCTGCAAAGGTTTCCAATAAGCCTTCCAGGGGCGCCATTGTGCTGACCAGGAGAAACGCAGATCAGAAATCAGGTAACGAAGGGTATTCGCTGAGTGCGAACCAGCACGGCATCACCATCACCGCCTCGGCCGAGCCAGGGCTTTTCTATGGCGTTCAGACCGCGATCCAGTTGATCCAAAAGGAGGGGTCAGGTGCCTATGTGTCAGGTGTTTCCATTAATGACTGGCCGGATACCAAGGTGCGGGCGGTGCATTACGACACCAAGCACCACCAGGACAAGCGCAGCTATGTGGAAAGCCTGATCCGTGACCTGGCTGCCTACAAGGTCAATATGCTGGTTTGGGAATGGGAGGATAAATTCGAATATCCGAGCCACCCCGAAATAGGCGCGCCCGGAGCGTTCACGATGAAGGAAATGCAGGAATTGACACGCTATGCACAACAATATCATATCCAGATCGTCCCGTTAGTGCAGGGCCTCGGGCACGTGAGTTTCATTTTGAAATGGCCGCAATTTGCCCATTTAAGAGAAATCCCGGCTTCTAATTTCGAGTTTTGTCCGTTGAAAGACGGTTCTTACGACTTGCTTGCCGGCTTGTGGAAGGATGCCATGGAAGCTACCCCGGGTTCGAAGTATATTCATATAGGTTCGGACGAAACTTACGAGCTGGGCGCATGTCCCGCCTGTGGGAAAAAGGAAGAAGAAATCGGCAAAAGCGGTCTCTACCACCTTTTTATCGATAAATCGGCCGAACGTATAGCCGGTTCAGGCCGTGAGGTCATGACCTGGGAAGCGCCGATGGGCTGGGCGAAAGGCCGCCTGCAAGTGTACCATACCGGCATGAAGCAGGAAAAGCCCGTCGTGCCGCGCAAGGGCATTATCCTCACAGAATCTTACGATTACGAGACACCCGACCTGAAATACGCCAGGGAAGCGAAGGCGCTGGGTTATCCGGTGTATGCCTATGACCCTAACCCCGGCATCGAGCAGCTGTTTTTGCCCTATTTTTTTTCCAAAGACGGCAAAGGTGAAATCAAACAGGGGAGCCTGGAAAGCTCTTACAAATTTTTGCAGGAAACCATGGGCAAAGGCGTTTTCGACGGTGTGATACGCACTTCCTGGGATGACTCCGGATTGCCGATGCAGGCCTGGATGCTCAGTTTCGCCACCACGGCCGCATTTTCCTGGAACGCCGCTGCGCCCGGATTGTCGGATTTTCAGTCGGTATTTTACAAGAACAGGTACGGCGGCCAGGTAGCCGGTATGGATTCACTGTATTATCTGTTGAATGAAGGCGCCTATTTCTTTATGGAAAGCTTTGAAAGGCGTGTCTGGGCGTGGGGTGACATCGGGAAAACGCATATTCCGGACTTGCCTCGCGGGGACGCCCTCGAATATGACCCCTTCTGGAACAAGCGGTATGCCGACCGGCTCCAAAGCGCCGGAGAGATGCTGGAAAAAATGAATGCAGCCATTCGCATTTGCGATCAAAACCTTCAAAATAGGTCGAAGAACGAGCAGGATATTTTGGTATTCAAAACCTTGGCCGGTCTGGTGAAACATACCGCGCTGACTTATCAGGATCTTTCAAAACTTGAAAACACCATCAGAACGGCGCATCAGCAGCGATTTACGGATTTGAAAGAATCTTACCGAAATCTTAAACTCGCCGAGGATATTGTCGAGGGACAACTGCGCCGCCGGCAGCAAGTTTTCGACGAGGTGATTGCTGTCTGGGGCAAAACCATGTTGCCGAAAGGAATGTCGACCGACGGGAAAAAGTATTTTTTCGAACAGGACCGCACGCGGCATTTTGCCAACCGGACGGCTGATATGACCTATTTGATTGTAGATGAACAACAACTCGGGCTGGAAGATTATCTCGCCAGGCTTCGCGAATACAATCAGTTTTATTACGAGCGATTTATCAAATGACGGCTGATGCCGACCTAATCCTATGCATGTATCCAGAAGAAAATTCGTAAAAAATATGTCGCTCGGCGTAGCCGGGATCAGCGCGTTGCAGCCTTTTGATGGTATTTCAAAACCTTTCGCAGAAAAAGTAAGGATAGGTATTATCGGAACGGGGCTGAGAGGGCAAGCACACATTAGTACACTTCTCAAAAGAAATGATGCGGAGATCACGGCCATTGCCGATATCGATCCAAGAATGCTCGAAATGAGCGGGAAGTTGATGCGCGATGCGGGAAAAACAATGCCGAAAATTTTCACCGGGGATGCCTTTGCCTACCGCAAAATGCTTGATCCTAAGTTGGTTGATGCGGTGATCATCGCTACGCCCTGGGAACTGCACACGCCCATGATCCTGGATGCGCTCGCGGCGGGAATGAAGTATATAGCTACCGAAGTAGTGCTCGGCATCACCCTGGAAGACCATTTCGAAGTGGTAAGAAGCACCGAAAGGAACAATGCGCACGTGATGATGCTGGAAAACGCCTGCTATCGCCGCGACACCCTGGCCATTACCAATATGGTGCGCCAGGGGCTTTTCGGCGAACTCGTGCACATGCAGGGAGGTTACCAGCACGACCTGCGGGGTGTGAAGTTCAACGATGGGGTAACGCCCTACAACAGCGGTGCCGAATTTGGCGAAAAAGGCTTTTCTGAGGCCAAATGGCGCACCAATCATTCCGTGAACCGGGATGGCGACCTCTATCCTACGCACGGCGTGGGGCCGCTGGCGGTCATGCTGGACATTAACCGCGGTAACCGGTTCGAGTCGCTCAATTCGTTTTCCACAAAGGCGCGCGGGTTGCATCAATATGTCGTTAAAAAGGGTGGGGCGGACCATCCCAATGCCAAAGTCCGGTTCAGGCTCGGCGATGTGGTGACGACGCAGATCAAATGTGCCCAAGGAGAAACCATTCTGTTACAGCACGATACAAACCTTCCACGGCCGTATTCACTCGGTTTTCGCGTACAGGGCACCGGTGGGATCTGGATGAATATCCATAACGGCATATATATTGAGGGGCAGTCTAAGTACGACCATGAGCACTGGGACAATGCGAAGGAATGGCTGGATAAATATGATCACCCGCTCTGGAAGCGCTGGGCCAAAGAGGCTTATCTGACAGGGCACGACGGGATCGATTTCTTCGTCATGCATGCTTTTATTGAAGCTGTAAAAAGAAAGAAACCCACCCCTATGGACGTTTACGACGCGGCCAGCTGGAGTGCGATCACTCCGCTCAGCGAAACTTCCATTGAGCTGGGAAACGAAACCGTCGCATTTCCCGACTTTACAGGCGGGAAATGGATGAGCAGGCAGAACGATTTTGCGCGGACGGACGAGTACTGATACCGTAATGTCTACACGATAATCACCTTCACACCAGCACTTTCCAGTTTTTTCTGGTCTTCCAAAGGAATACCGTCATCGGTGATAAGAACATCGATGGCGGTAATGGGCGCCATGAACGCGAAACTTCTTTTAAGGAACTTGCTCGAATCCGCCACGACGATCACTTGCTTCGAAATGGAGATCATCACCCGGTTCAAATGCGCTTCTTCCACATTGGGCGTCGAAAGCCCATAAACAACGCTCAGGCCGTCCACAGCCAGAAAAAGCTTGTCGCAAAAGTAGTTTTTGAAACTTTCCTCAGCCGTCGATCCGATTAGGGAAAGGGAGTTTTTACGCAAAAAACCACCCGGAACGATCACATTGGCTTTGGGGTGCTCGGCGAGCTGGTCGGCAATGTTCAAGGCGTTGGTAATGACGGTCAGTTCGGAAATGGTCGAAAGGTTTTTGGTAATTTCCATGGTGGTCGTACCCGAATCGAGAATGATCGTATCGCCCTCTTCGATCAAAGCCGCTGCCGCTTTGCCAATGCGCTTTTTCTGTTCGTAATTCTGTTTATTCTTGTCGGAGATCGCGAAATCTGTCCCGACACGGTCAATTTTCATCGCTCCCCCTCTCGCCCGGATCAGTGCGTTCTTCTGTTCCAGCCGCTTCAAATCGTTCCGGACCGTCACCTCGCTGACCATGAGCTCCTTACTTAGCGATGTTACGTCCACCTGCCCTTTCTCTTCCAATATCTGAAGAATGATGACCCGTCTCTGAACAGTTGATTTTTCTCCGGCTTTGCGCATAATCGTCTATTTCTTAATCAATGCGTAAAAATAAGGTTATTTGCCGCATTAGTTTTCGTTTCCTTGGCAAAAATTTAAAAATAACGGTTGCGAAAAGATAGTTGCCAATTTTATTTGCGATTTCCGAAAGGAAATGATTAGTTTTGTTTCACAATGAAATGAAACGAAATATACCATGTATTCCAAAAGTAACGTATTAAAAGATCGGTCTATTATTTCAGAGGATTTACTTGGATTTACCTTACTGGAATTGCAGGAATACGAAGCTTACCTTACAGCCAGGGAAATTGCACAGCAGCCCGGACTTTGGCAGCGGACATGGCAACTCGTTTATGGTCAGAAAGAGGAGCTTGGGTATTTTCTGAATACCGCCCTGGTTCGGGAGTCATTGACGGTCATGCTCACGGGCGCAGGCACGTCGGCATATATAGGGGATGTTTTACAGGGCCCTTTTCAAAAAAACACTGGAAAGATCACGACTGCCATTGCTACCACGGATCTGATCCTGCATCCGGAACAGTATTTAAACAAAAAAGGAACACTGCTTATATCATTTGCAAGATCGGGGGACAGTCCGGAAAGTCAGGCCGCCGTCGAAATTGCCGACGAGTTTTGCGACGAGATCTATCATTTGATCATCACCTGCAATCCGGCCGGCCAGCTCGTCCGTTCTTCGGAAAACGGCAGAAAAAATACCTATGTCTTTCTGTTACCACCGGAAGCCGATGATCAGAGCCTGGCCATGACCGGGAGCTTCACTTCGATGCTGCTGGCAGGCTTACTGATTTCCAGGGTTGCGCAGATCAGCGAGCTTCAATCGCAGGTTGAACTGCTTTCGCGCTTTGGGGATAATATTTTTAAAAATTACGCCGACCAGCTCCGTCGTGTTGCGAAACTGAATTTCCAGCGTGCTATTTTCCTGGGCTCAGGGCCGTTGAGATCGGTCGCCAGCGAGTCCGACCTCAAAGTGCAGGAGCTGACGGACGGCAATGTGATCTGCAAATCCGATTCGTTCCTGGGATTCAGGCATGGCCCCAAGGCGGTGATCAATCCGGCAACGCTTTTGGTGTACCTGTTTTCCAACAATGCGCATGTACATCAATATGAAACGGACCTGGTTAATGCCATTAGTCAGGGGGAAAAAGGCCTCTACCGCATCGGGGTGATCGAAACTGCCCAAAAAGCGATGGAGACCGATATGCTCATCGAACTCTCGCCTGATGGCGAATCGGTAGACGAAGAACTGCTGGCGGTCGTGAGCGTGCTGCCGGCCCAGTTGCTCGGTTTTTACAAATCACTGGAACTCGGGCTTTCGCCGGACCAGCCTTCCAGGAAAGAAACCATCACACGTGTAGTAAGAGGGGTTACCATCTACCCTTTTCCTGAGTAGCAAGGCAATGCTTGCCAGTGGGATGGCAAACACCAAAGCAGCAAGTGGTTAAATCAAAATTGGCTCTCAGTATGAAAGATTTCGACGTTTCGGTAATTGGTGAACTCAATATAGACTTTATCCTGAACCAGATCGATACCTTCCCGGTCATCGGGAAGGAGATCCTGTCCGGGGCAATGAATGTAACGCTGGGAAGTTCTTCGGCCATTTTTGCCAGTAATCTGAGCTGCCTGGATACGCGCGTCGCATTCATTGGCAAGATCGGGGAAGATGCGTTCGGGGATATCGTGCTCGCGACCCTGCGGCAGAATGGCGTAAATACCGACGCTATCGTCCGCAAAAAAGAATTGAAAACAGGGGCCACCGTGGTCCTGAATTTCGGAGAGGACCGGGCCATGATCACGCACCCCGGCGCAATGGAGAACCTTACTTTCGATGATATTGACTGGGATCGGATATTTCGCTCCCGTCACCTGCATATTTCCTCTTATTTTATTCAAAAAGGCATCAGAAAAGACGTGGGACGGATTTTTCAGCTGGCCAAAAAGGCGGGCTTAACCACTTCTTTCGACCCGCAATGGGACCCCGCGGAGCAATGGGAGATGGACATGGAAGCTATATTGCCTTTCGTCGACGTCTTCATGCCCAATCAAAAGGAACTGCTGAACCTTACCCGGCAGGCGGGCATTCAGGATGCCGCGCAATACCTGAAAGATTTTGCAAACATCACGGCAGTGAAACTCGGAAGCGAGGGTTCGGCGCTGGTGATGGATGGAGAAGTCGCTTTTCAGCCTGCATTACTCAATGAAGAAGTCGTGGACGCGATTGGCGCGGGCGACAGTTTCAATGCCGGATTTATATACAAATTCATCCATCACTACCCGCTCGATACCTGCCAGGAATTCGGGAATATGACGGGAGCCTTTTCCACGACGGCCGCAGGCGGCACCGGCGCGTTCACAGCCCGGGATAATATTCTTCATAACATTAAAGAGAGATTTGGTTATGCCGAAAAGCAACATGATTAGCAAGCTCAGGGAAATGCAGGAAGCCAATTCCTCCCTGCTTGCCACTAATTTTTACAATTATGAAACCCTCAGGGGCATCATGCAGGCGGCTTCACACCTTAACCAGCCCATTATTTTACAGCTCACCAAAAGTTCCATAGACTACATGGGCCTGTCGGTGGCTGTGAACCTGGCCAAATCCTCCCTGGAAGAATACCATGTCGAAGGCTGGCTGCACCTGGACCATTCCGGGTCCTACGACCTGGTGCATGAATGCCTGGATGCCGGCTTTGACTCGGTGATGATCGATGCCAGCGAAAAATCACTGGACGAAAACATGGCCGTCACACAAAAGGTGGTGGAACTGGCCGCCCGGTATGGGGCCAATGTAGAAGCCGAACTGGGTTATATCGCCAAATTGGGCCAATCGAAGGAGAAAACCGGGTTTACGGACCCTGAGGAGGCCAGGTACTTCGTGGAGCAGACCGGCGTAAATGCGCTGGCGGTCGCGATCGGGTCGGCGCATGGGTTTTACACGCAGGAGCCCAAACTGGATATAAACCGGCTGATCGAAATCCATGCCGCTACGGATGTTCCGCTGGTTTTGCATGGCGGCTCGGGGATTCCCGGCAGCAGCCTGAAAGAGGCCATCAAGAATGGAATTTGCAAAATCAATCTGGCTACTGAAATTAAGAACATCTTCATGCAGACTTTGAAGAATTCAATGGCCCGCAATGAGGATATCGACCTGCGGAATGTGTTTCCTTCGGCCATCGACGCAGTCTCCAAACTGGTGGAGGAGAAGCTGGAAATCGTAAAAAACTAGTTTTATGAAAAAATACCTTTATTTTGGTTTGATCCCCTTCCTGGTACTCATGCAAAGCTGCGCCGAAAACCAAAATTCAGAATATTACAGTCAGGACGATTACGCTGCCGTCGAGAAATATGATGCGCATGTGCATATCAATTCCTTCAATCCCGCTTTTTTAGAGTTTGCCAAAAAAAGCAATTTTCGGGTGCTGAGCCTGAATGTCGCCGCTCCTGAATACGTTCCCATTGAAAAGCAGCAGGATTTTGTCTCGAAACATCAGGAAAAATATCCGGATCGGCTCGCTTACACGACCAGTTTTCATATTGAGAATATCGATGACAGCGACTGGCAGGATCGGACGATTGCTTACCTGCGCGAATCGTTTGCCAAAGGTGCCGCTGGCGTGAAAGTCTGGAAGAATATCGGCATGGAATACAAAGACAAGAGCGGTGCATTTGTGATGGCCGACGATCCACGCCTCGACCCGATCTGGGATTTCATTGAAAAAAACAATAAAACGCTCGTCGGTCACCTGGGAGAGCCTAAAAACTGCTGGCTGCCGCTGGAAAAAATGACGGTCAAAAACGACCGGGAATATTTCGCCGGGCACCCCGAATACCACATGTTCCTGCACCCGGAATTCCCTTCCTACGAAAAACAGATCCAAGCCAGGGACCATATGCTCGAAAAACATCCCGGTTTGCGGTTTGACGGGGCACATTTGGGAAGCCTCGAATGGAGCCTTGACGAACTGGCCAAAAGACTGGACCAATTCCCGAATATGGTCGTGGATATGGCCGAACGGATTTCGCATATTCAGTACCAGGCAGTTCAGGATCACCGGAAGGTGTATGATTTCTTCATCCGATACCAGGACCGCCTCCTGTACTCGACCGACCTGGTATTCGACGACAGCCAGCCTGCTGAAACTACTTTAAAACACGCGGATGAGGTCTGGAAAAACCACTGGACTTTCTTCACGTCCGACCAAACGATGGAAGCGCCCGAGGTGAGCGGCAAGTTCAAGGCATTGCATTTGCCGAGGACCGTGATCGACAAGCTTTACAGGGAGAATGCAGAAAAATGGTTTCCCGCACCCGTAAAACAATAGCAAAAAGATGGTCTCCATGCATCGTATATTTCTTCCGGGCATATTGATGCTGCTTGCGGGACTCACATTTCCCGAACGAAATGTTGAGGATCATGTGCTGATCATCCGGAAGTCAGATGATTTCGGGCTGACCGGGTCCGGCTCGGATGCCCATTGGGAAAAAGCCGGCTGGATACCCATCCCGCCGCTTCAATCCGGTTTAAAGACTTATTCTACCAAAGCGAAGGCGCTGTATTCGGAGACGGGCATTTACTTCCTGTTTGTTTGTGAGGATAAAAAGATCACAGCCAGCATGCAGGCAGACTTTCTGGATCTTTGGAATGAAGACGTGATCGAGCTGTTCATGCAGCCCGACAGCGCCGTGCCTGCCTATTTTGAATACGAATTATCCCCCTTGAATTACGAGCTGCCTATTAGTATATTCAATGAAGAAGGTAAGTTGAACAGTTGGATACCTTTTCATTATGAGGGAGATAGGAAGACGCGGCACGCCACAACGGTGCAAGGCGGAATGCGGAAAAGCCAGGCCGCCATCGACAGCTGGACTGCCGAAGTATTCATCCCCTATAAACTATTAAAACCGGTGCTTCGCGATATTCCCGGGCCGGGAACGCGCTGGAAAGGCAACCTATACCGGATCGACTACGACAAAGGCGAAACTTTATGGGCCTGGCAGCGCAATAGCGGCGATTTTCATGAATATGATAAGTTTGGAATTTTTCAGTTTGAATAAAAGACCTTATGAACCAAAACGACCAATCGAACACCTTTCCGGGCCGCCGTGATTTTTTGAAAGAATCGGCCGCGATAGTGGGAGGAGCTTTCATAGGTTCCGCTTTTCCCGGAAAAGCCAGTGCCTGGACATTGAGCAGCGACCCGATCAAAATAGCGCTGATCGGCTGCGGGAGCCGGGGCGCCGGTGCCGCTTTGAATGCATTGAGTTCCAATTCAAATGCAGTGCTGGTCGCGATGGCTGATGTTTTCAAAGACAAACTGGATGATACCCATGCCACGCTTTTGAAAGTAGGGCGGATCAAGAATTTTGTGAAAGTCCCTGAAAACCAGAAGTTCGTCGGCTTTGATGCCTACGAGAAGGCCATTGCCTGTGCGGATGTGGTGTTGCTGGTTACGCCTCCGGCTTTCAGGCCGTCGCACTTCGAAGCGGCCGTGAAGGCGGGTAAGCACATATTTATGGAAAAACCGCTCGCTTCCGACGCGCCGGGGATCAGGCAGATCCTGGAAACGGGCAAGGAAGCAACGAAGAAAAACCTGAAAGTGGTCGTTGGGCTTCAAAACCGTTACGATCCCGGCTATCAGGAAATGGTAAAGAAATTGAAGGAAGGCGCCATCGGTAAGATCATTTCCGCCACCGACTATTATCTGATCGGGCCGGTGAGTAATATTCCGAGACAGGCGGGCTGGACGGAGATGGAGTTTCAAATGCGCAATTGGCGTTATTTTAACTGGTTATGGGCTGGGTCCCCGGCCGGTTTGCAGATCCACAATACGGATATTGTCAATTGGGTAAAGGACGCATACCCGGTTCGTGCGCAAGGAATGGGCGGGCGATCGTCGCTGAACGGGCCTGGTGATGGCGATATTTTCGATCATTTTTACATCGAATACGAATACGCCGACGGTACGAAACTCAACAGCCAGATCCGGCACATTACCGGCACCTGGAACAAAGGCGGAGCGACTTTTCAGGGCGCTACCGGTACAGCGAGCCTGCAAGCAGGTATTAAGGGCCACAATGGCGAAACGATCTGGCGCAACACGAACAAGGATTCCGAAAGCGCCTACCAGATTGAACACGAAGCCCTCTTCGCCGCGATCCGCAACAATACACCGCTCAACGACACCGAATGGGGCGCCAAAAGCACCATGACGACGATTTTGGGAAGAATGGCCGTACATTCCGGCAAAATGGTTGAATGGGACGAAGCGCTGAACTCAACCATATCCCTTATGCCTGAAAGGTTTGCCTGGGATGCGGAGCCGCCCGTTAAGCCGGGTCCGGACGGGGCCTATCCTGTTCCTATTCCAGGTCTTTCTCCAATCATTTAAGCGCACATGAAAATGTTACGGCTGCTTCTGATCCTGCTCGCATTCGTTGCGGTGGCGCATGACACGTATTCGCAGGACGCGACTCCCAAGCCCGTGCTGGATGGTAAGCCGTTGGCAGACATGGGTTTTCGCGCATTGATCCGTGGCGAAAGTGCTGAGGGGTGGGGAATGCTGCCGGGCCACGCCGGTCATTGGGTTTTTGCCAACGGGCTGGTCAATTACGATGGAAAAAGTATTGAGAAGGATAAATGTTTGTGGACCGACGAGGCATTTTGCGACTTCATCCTCGTGGCCGACGTGCGCCTTACCCGCAAGCCCGAAATGGCCAAAAGTACCGTAGTGCTTCCCAATGGCGACAATGCGAAGAATCCCGACGGCACAAAGCGGGAAGTGGAAGTACTTTATAATGGGGATACCGGTATTTACCTGCGTGGTGATTCCAAAAACCAGGTGAATATCGGCAACAGGTACATCGGTTCGGGTGAAATTTACGGATTTCGCGTAGATGAAAAGCTTCCTGCATCCGTGCGTGCGGGAGCCACGCCGCGCGTGAGGGCCGATAACCCGCCCGGCTCCTGGAACCGGTTTGTGATCACCATGCAGGGAGACAGGGTGACGGTCGTGCTCAATGGAAAAAAGGTAATAGACCGCGCCGAGCTGCCGGGAATTGCTGCCTGCGGCAAAATTGCATTGCAGGATGATCATGCGGATCATAACATTTTTCAGTTTGCGAACCTGTACATCAAAAAACTCAACTAGATCATGTTACGAACGCTGTTGCTCGCCAGCCTGTCGGTAGTCTTTACCCTGAGTTCAACGAACGGGCAATCCCGCACCGATGCCGCCATTGGAACCCTTCTTGAAAAAGACTACGGATATCTGGAGGCGCTATACAAAGACCTGCATGCGCATCCTGAATTATCATTCCACGAGCAAAAAACGTCGCAGCGGCTGGCGAAAGAACTAAGCGGGCTGGATTGCAAGGTCTCTACCGGCATAGGAGGTCACGGGTTGGTAGGCGTGATGAAAAACGGCCCCGGCCCGGTAATCCTAGTGCGAGCCGACATGGATGCGCTGCCCATCCAGGAGCGGACGGGCGTATCCTTTGCCAGTACAGAAACCACCCTCGACGAGACGGGGCAAACTTTGCCGCTCATGCATGCGTGCGGGCACGACATGCACATGGCCGTATGGGTAGGCGTGGCGCGTATATTGGACAAAGTCAGAAACAATTGGAAAGGTACCGTTATCTTTTTGGCACAGCCTGCCGAGGAAAGAGGGGCTGGGGCACTCGCGATGATCAAAGACCAGGTTTTGGAAAAATTCGGGAAACCGGAACTTGCCCTGGCGCTGCACGTCAATTCGGCGTTGGAATCGGGGAAAGTGGGCCTCTGTCCGGGCTATTCCCTGGCCAATATCGATGTGTTGGACATTACCGTGAAAGGGAAGGGCGGGCACGGTGCTGTGCCGGAACTTACCATTGATCCCGTCGTTTTGGCATCGAAGCTCGTACTTGGATTCCAGACTATCGTGAGTCGCGAGATTTCGCCGCAGGAGCCGGCCATTATTACCGTCGGGTCCATTCAGGGTGGGAGCGGGGCCAATATTGTTCCCGATGAAGTGAAGCTCTCTTTGTCGATCCGGTCCTTCAACGATGACGTTCAAAAGCAGCTGATCGAAAAAATCCGCAGACATTGCGAGGGTACCGCCTTTGCGGCCGGGCTGGACCGCGATCGCTTCCCGGTGGTAACCGTCCTCGACGAATACACGCCTTCACAATACAACGACCCGGAGCTGACCGAACGCATCTTTAATCATTTCAAAGGGGTTATCGGCTCCGAAAATGTGGTAAAAGTGACGCCGTTGATGTTTGGAGAGGATTTTGGCTGGTATGGCAGGAGCGTTCCGAAAATCCCTATTCTCATGTATTCCCTGGGCTCGGTGAGCAGCGCCGCCATGGCCGAATCAGCAAAAACTAAGCTTCCCCTGCCTTCCACACACTCTTCCAAATACATCCCCGACCTTTCAAAAACATTAAAAACGGGCGTCCTAACGATGTCGTCGGCATTGGTTTCCCTGTTGCAGAAATGATCCGGGCTATTTTTTAGCATGAACCCTTACTTGGTTCAGGGTGAAAAGTACAGCCGTTACAATGTCTTTTGGCAGGGGATCGGAAACCGTTAGATGCCATTTTTAACAGCGAAATCTATGAGTTCTGCAACCTTCGTTAAACCGAGCTTGAAGTGGATATTTTTTCGATGTGTCTTGATTGTGAAAAAGCTCAGGTGCAGCTGTTCCGCAATCTGCTCATTGGTGAAGCCGTTTTTGATCAGCCGGATGATCTCTATCTCCCTGAACGTCAGGTTTAACTTTTGTGCAAATGTGTCGATGAACTGATCCTGATCTGTTTGTGCAGACCAGGTAATGGCATCATCGAAATAGGATTCGCCTTTTAAAACCGTTTCAATACCCTTCAGGAGTTTGGATGTGGTCGCATCTTTCAGCAGATAACCATGCAGGCCGATTTTTCTGGACTCTTCCAGGAGCTTGGCCTGATTGTACATCGTCAACACCATCACCCTGATGTCCGGATAATCTTTAATGATCCGTTTGCCGATATCAATGCCGTTAATTCCTTTCAAGTTGACATCCAAAAGAATCAATCGGGGCCGGAGGTGCTCGATGGCCGGGAAAATATCCTTCGACTGGTAAACCTGCCCGCAGACAATGTAATCCGGTTGTTCATTGATCAGGCGTTTAAGCCCCTCGTTGAAGATATGATGATCATCGACTAACAGTATCTTGGTCTGACTGGCCAGGGTCATTTGAAATGGGACGATTTGGAACATCGAGTATGACACACGTACCGGCCTCCCCACTTTCCCGATGGAGGCTGGCGCCGATATAATCAGCTCTCAATATACTGTTTTTTAGACCCATTCCCGGCGCTATTTTGTATGATTTTCCGGAGCTGTCGCCAAGGCCGTCATCTTCGACAACAACTCTCAGAAAATCAGAATAATACAATAATTGCACGGATGCACGTGAAGCTTTGGCATGTTTGAATATGTTTTGCACTAATTCCGACACGATCCTGTAAGTGTTCAGCTCGACCTCGAGGGGGAGCCGGTATATTTCCCCGCTGGCAATGAACTGGAATGCAGTGGGTTGTGAAGGGATTTCCTGAATAAACTGTTTCAGTGAATTGGACAGTCCGATACGCTCAAATTCCGGCGGCATCAGGTTGTGCGAAATTCGTCTCAAATCATCGCTGCTTTTTTGAATGAGCGGCTCTAACTCGTCCAGTTCTTTTGCGACGGAAGCAATTTTCGTTTTAAACCGGAGATCGGAAAGCCTCCGCCGGATCGTAGCCAATGTTCCGCCGAGATCATCGTGTAAGTCGGCGGCGATCCTTTGCCGTTCGGAGTCCTGGGTGTTAACAATGGAGGAGGTAAATTGTTTTTGCAGCGTGTTCAGTCCCAGAAAATAGCGGTTTCTGTCACTGATGATCTTGTAACCCAGTCCGATACCTAATAGGATGACTTCGAAAAACGGTAGAAAAGGGAAAGACTGATAGTGAAACCAGGTGCTTTTGAGCTCAAAAACGAGGGTTAGCAGGAGCCAGCCCGCGCTGATACACAATGGCAGCATGGCGATCAGGTAGAGTATTGCTACATTTTTTTTGTGAAATAATGCAGAAACAACAAGCCCCAGAACCAGCAGCATATCAAAAATAGCGACACCGGAAAGGATGACGGACGTCAGCCCTGTAAAAGGAGTCACCAGCAGATAGGCGCCAAAGGCCAGGACGAGCGTGGCTTGGATGATGCAAAGACGGTAGACGCTTTTGGGCAAAAATGATTTTATATCCAGGAAGTGAATCGCAAAGAGTATCTCAAAAAAATTCAGGCAACATATGAAGACATTTTTGATGTTGTCTTGCAGTAACGGAATGTTTAAATGAAAATACTGTGTCAAAATGCCTTCCATGCTGGCGATCGTGAGGCCATAGAAGAGGGTATACCCCGAGTAATACAGGAGTAACCGATATTTGGTGAAGACGTAAAGCAGAAGACTAAGCAGGAATGTGAAGGTAAACACACCCAGGCTCAGGTATAAGAAGAAGTCATATGTGGTGTTGAAATTGAAAAAATACTCCTGGTCAAAAAGCCCGAGAGGAAGCACGATGAAGCTTTCTTTTCGGTGTATCCTCCAATAAATGGTAAGACTTTCTCCGGACTTCAACCGCAACGGGAACGAAAAGAACCTGCTTTGAACGGGCTTTTTGCTGATATACGACTTTCGGTTGTAGTGCTCTTTGGAATAAATTACCCGCTCATGACCGTCTACGATGTAATAACAAACGTCATTCAATTCATTGTACCTGAGATCGGCAATTAAACTCTTGGTCTCCGGAGTACTGTTTTGAACCGTATATTTTATCCAGTGAAAACGACTATCCATGTCAATGGAGGGGATTTCGTCCCGAAGAAGCTTAAAAGCATCTTGCTTTTGCTTCACACTATTGATGCCTTCCTGCGAAGTAGCGCTAAAAAGATAGACATGGCCAGCCAGGCTCGTTTTCGTGAAGTTCTGGCCAATTACGAATGCATTGCCCGTACGCGTAACGCCTGAGCTTGTTTCGTGAAGTTCGGTTTGCGAATAGGCGGGTACGATAAAAAAAGTCAATAGCAAAAGGATCAGCCTGAACATATATAGAGTTGGTAGAGCGCACCTTCATCACATGAAAGAGCAGGCTTGTTTGAGTCAATAGGGTACTTCGATAATCACAAAAGTGCCTGAATGGCTTATTTCGAGAATGAAAGTTCCCCCGAGGTGTGTAGCTAACAATGAGCTGCTGGAAAGGTCTTTTTGGATCGTCTTTTCTGCCTCCGCTATGGATTCGATCTTTTCATCGGCCTCGACAAAGATGCGCAACTCGTCATCGCAATACAATATCTGTAAGGAGCCACGCCGCACCAGGTCCCGCCGGGCAATGTTTTGCAGCGTTTCTGTGGCGATCCTGTAAATAGCCAGTTCCTTTTCGGCAGAGATGGCCCGCGGCTTCCCGGCTGTCAGAAAAGTGAAATGTGCTGCCTGCTCCGACATGGAGTCGATGGCGTGCTGAACGCTGCCCAATAAGCCTATTCTTTCAAATTCCGGAGGCATCAAAGTCTGAGAAATGCGCCGGAGGTCATTGCTGCTTTTATGAATCAAAGGTTCAATGTCTTCAACCACCTGCAATACCGGTTGGCCAGGCTCCTCTTTCTGGTACAAGTTGCGTTTGAGGGTCGCAAATTTGATACGTATAGTTGCCAGCGTTCCTCCCAGGTCGTCGTGGAGATCAGCAGCGATTCTTCTGCGCTCCGACTCCTGGGTCCTGAGAATGGAGGAAGTAAGTTCGCGCTGGAGACTATGAAGCCCATCAAAATACTTGTCGCGCTGCCGTATCAGTTTATTGCCGAGTTCTATCCCGAGAACGACCATTTCAATGATCGGGATAAAAAGGAGACTCATGTAGTAAAACCACGTCGCAGGGGTGTCAAAAACGGAGATCAGTACAAACCAGATACAGGATAAAAAGAAGGGCCCTGCTGCCAGGAAGTAAAAGAAGGCCTCCCGCTTTTTTTGAAGCATCCCTGCGACGATCATGGTAAGGATTAAAATCAGAGCGAGGCTTGCCAGTAAGAAGAAAGCGGGAACCCAGGCATTCAAGGAAAAGATAGCAATTGCAACTCCAAGTAGAAGAAGAAGATAAGAGAGGCAATCGTTTAGTAGCACCATGGGCCGTGGGAGTACATGGGTGGCGTCGAGAAAGTACTTGGAAAACTGGAGCAGGAAAAATAGCATGAAGCCGGTGGCAAAGAGCCGGAGCCCAATCTCAATTTCAAATGGATCCACGTGAAAGTACTGAAGTGCTATTCCATCGTTGACGAGACATAAAAAAAAGTAAAAAACACAGTAACCGGCATAGTGGAACAGGACCTTCGCTCTCGTGATAAGAAACAGGATGAAACTGAGCAGAAATGCGGAGAATATGACGCCCAGGCATAAGAACGCAAAGGAGTCATACATAACCAGAAAGGAGTGAAAAGAGTCCTGGGTGTATAACCTGAAAGGCGCTACGACACTATTCTCTGCTCGGTATATCCGCCAATAGACAGTTACTGCCTCGTGTGAAGACAGCTCGACAGGGAATGCAAAAAAACGGGAAGGGATCGGCTTTTTGTTAAAATAAGTACGCTGGTTGAAATGCTCCTGCTGATAAATGATTTGATTTTTGCGATTTACTACATAAAAACACACGTCTGTTAACTCGTTGAAATGCAGGTAAGAGACCAGTTGCCTTCTCGGCGATCCTACATTTTGGATGTCGGTCCTGATCCAGTGGTACCGATTGTCACTTCCAAAGTGCGGGATTTCATGTTCAATCGGCCTGAAACCGGGTTTACTGGCCAGCACGTCCCGGATCCCGAAACTGCTGTCCGCGGTACTGAACGCGTATACATATCCGAACAGATTGGATTCGCTGAAATGATCGTCGGCCATAAAAGTATTGGTCTTGCGGGAAATCCGGCCAGGCGGCTCTTTTTGCGCGAGGCAGACGGCATTCAGACTGAAACAGAGGGCTATTAAGAGGAGAGGTCTGAGCATGGAAATATATTTCACGAAATATACAAGAACCGGTAGCATGTAAAAATACCCCGATGGGGGTATTGCTGCGGGTGGGTATATCGGGTGAAATTTGTTTAGCGAATGAGCTTCGTAAACCCGACTCTGTCATTTACCGTCTGAATGTTATAGCGCAGTAAACTAACATCCACCGACCGTCAGGATGGTGTGGTCATAGGATGGCTTAAGTATCATGAGCAGTGATGGGAAATCCATCACTGCTTCTTCCAATACCATGTCGGACGGTAGCTCAGTAAATGGGGCAACGGTGCACCGGCAATGGGAAAGTGCCTGTTCGCAGCCGCATCATGGGATACTGTAAAAGAAACTCCGGAGTTCTCCTGCGAAAGTGTCCGGGACTTCGAGGGCGGCAAAATGCCCGCCTTCCTCCATTTTTTTGAAACTGACTACGTTTACAAAGCGGTCTGCCCATTCTTTCGGGAATTGCGCTTCTCTCGGAAACAATGCTACGCCTGCCGGCACATTGCTTTTCTGTAACGGCTGTAAGCCGCTCCATTGGGCAATCGCATCTGCTTTGTACATTCTGACAGAGGTCGCAATGGTTTGCGTTACCCAGTAAATCATGATGTTGGTAAGCATCTCATCTTTGCCGCCAAATGCCTGCTCGATTAAGTCGGGCGTAGCACCGGAATTGGCGAAACTGAGTATCCAGCCGGCAAGGCCAACGGGCGAATCGTTCAGTCCGTAAGCCAGCGATTGCGGCTTGGTAGCGTGTACCATGGCATAAGCTCCTTCGGCATACCACCATTGCTGCACAAACTGCGCAAACTGTTTTTCAGCCTCGGTCATGGTGGCTGGATCTTCCTGCCCCATGGGGTAACCTACGTCTGTAAAATGCACGCCCGCTACTACTCCTGGATATTTTGAGGCCAGTGCTTTGGTGACGCTCATGCCCACGTCGCCACCGGCCGCGTAGAATTTTTCATAGCCCAGGTTTTCTGTCATTAACACTTTCCACAGGTCAGCCACCGCTTCACTACTCAAGGCAACCTTATCGGAAAAGCCGAAACCAGGAATGGATGGTATCACCAGGTCAAAGCTTTGATCCCCCTCGGTCAGCAGCGAAATAATTTTGTGAAAGCGGTAGTAACTGTCGGGCCAGCCGTGCGTCAGTATAAGTGGTCTGGCGTTTTTACCTTTTCCCTTGATGTATTGAAAATGAACCTTTACGCCGTTTACATCGGCAATATATTGAGGGTATTTGTTAAGAAATGATTCATGCTTGCGCCAATCGTATCCGGTGAGCCAATAACGGACCAGTTCTTGCAGGTAAGTCTCACTGGTGCCAAAATTCCAGCCCGCCCCTTCGGACTCTCCCGGCCAGCGGGTATTTTGCAAGCGGCTTTTCAAATCATCCAATACTTGTTGAGGGACCGCGACCTTGAATTCTGTTAGATTTTTCATTGCTGGTTTTTTGTTGGTTTGTGAATAGGAACTGGTAATGTTCAACACTTGCAGTGCGAGAATGACAGCGTACAATTTGCGCATAAAGCCTGATGGTTTAGAAGCAAAGCTACTGCATCAGACAGGTACGCCGTTAGGGGAAATGTCGGGAGAAATGGTAAAAATTTCGGTATTCTCTCTTTTAGCCAACCGGTGAAGAATGCTTATCCTTTCGGTAATCGGTAGGCGTGCTTCCGGCCAGCTTTTTAAAGGATTTTGTGAAATGGGAGGTATCTTCAAATCCGAGCCAGTGCGCTATTTCCTGTACAGACATCGTAGTTTGCTTTAAAAGGCTTTTGGCTTCCATCATGACAAACTCATCGATGAAAGCTTTCGCCGACTTACCCAGTTCGATCTGCAGAACCTCACTGAGATACTTGGGGGTGATGTGCAAACTCGCGGCGTAGTAGGCTACTTCCTTGTGGCAAGTGAAATAAGCCCCGACCAATTTTCTGAACTTATGTGTAATCTCTTCCCTTCTGGAAACGCCTGCGGTCTTTGGTTTGTCATTTTGAATGGAATGGAACGAATTTGTCAGCATCAGCAGGGAATGAATGACCCCGGGAACCGCATCTTTTTCGTCTTTTAATACTTTGAGCAGTTCAAACAAGGATTTCACCTTTTCTACCTGATCGCTTGTCAACTGGATCACATGGTTGCCGCCATGGAAAAAGAAGGGCAACGAATGCAGGAACGACTTCGCCTGCATTCCTGCAAACAGTTCTTCCGTAAAATAGACCGTATCGTGTTCTGCCGTGTAATTACCTGTCCATTGACAAACCATCCCGGGACCGACCGTCGTGAGGCTGTGTGCTTTTAATGAATAATCGGTGCTGCCAATCTTAAACATATCGCCTTCGCCCGTGTGGGTAATGCCTAATCCGTAAGCAAATGTGCGGAATGGAAAGCTGACGTGTGCGGTCTGGTAGGTGTGCCGATCGGCCAGAAAGAAGGGTAGGTGAGTACTGTGAGCGTTTTGGTGTTTCAAAAACTCGTAGAGGTTGAAAGACTTCAGGTTGTTCTTTTTCTGCATGGCTAAATGGTCGGAATGATTTTTCAAAACCCATCAAATCATCTGCTCGGTTGAGCAGCAATGCATTCTTTGTTAACGCTTTCAGGTTAATGCCGCATCCAGGGGAGGTGTCTGGTGCTGATCCATTTTACATCGTAATTCGTGCTATAAAAAAGATAATGTTGGTCTGGTGTGAGGTAAGCGCAGTATTCGTAGCTATCGGTATTGAACCTGCTGCCCATATTCTTTGCAGGTGCCCAGGTTCCATCCCGATTTCGCAGAGAATAGTAAAGATCACCGCTGCCGCGGGAGTCGGCGCGGTCAACGGAAGTGAAAATGAGGTACTGTTCATCCGGGGTGATCATCGGATCGTGTTCCATCTGTTTGGAATTGATTGAAGGCCCAAGGTTTTCCGGTGTCGTATAAGCTCCATGAATGTACCGGCTTACATAAATATCGTGTGATCCGAGCGTTCCCGCGCGATTGGAAGCAAAGTATAAGTTGCCATTTTCTGACCGTGACACATAGTATTCGGTGCTATCGGAATTTACGCCCTCAATATTTTCGGGTTCCGTCCACGAACCGTCGCCCAACGGCCGAATGGACCATATATCGTAGTCGGCAGTCGTGTCGCCTTTATAGCGTGGCCTGTTTGAAATGTAATATAATGTTCCGTCGCTCGTGATAAAAGGATCCGCTTGCGAATATTCGGTTTCAGTAAATGGCGCCAGCACCGGGCGGCTCCATGTAGCTTCTCTTTGTTCCGTCACGTAAATCATCCATTTCCCTTTGCCAGAGCGCGAAAAATAGAACTGTTTTCCGTCCGGGGAAAAGGCTGCATTGAAGTCAAGCGAGTCGCTGTTTACAACTCCGGGAAGGAACGGTGTGGCAACAGAATCCGGATGAGGCAGGGGATAATTAACGGAGGTTGGGCGGCTCCGCTCAGGGGTGCAGTGCAACACCGGCATGACGACAGCGATCAGGAGGAGATTTTTGACGGATCTGCTTAAAACCATGCGTGATCAGGCGGTTTTTGTTTTTCTGTAATAGTATTCCAGCGCTTTTTCTCGACTACCACATACCCGCATATCGCACCATTTGCGCTTTCCGTTCCGAGATGTATCCAGAAAGAGCCAGCCACATCGCGGACATTCTTTCAGCCGGCCGAAATCCTCGCGGGTCAGGGTATCGAAAGCGGATTTGATGATGGGATGCAGCGGCTCGTCAAGCGTAATTTCATGTTCGTTAAAATGGATTTCGGCGCGGGTTACATCGAACCGCATATGGATTTTTTGAAACGTCAGTGAAAGCCTTTCATTAAAAGCATCCACCACCGTGGGATCCGGGGACTTACCGTTGGCCATGGCTGAAAAAAGCCGGTACAGGTTTTCGCGAACGTCAATGGCGTTGCGGAGCGTCGTTATGGCGGTAGCCTGCCTTGTGGCAGCATGTTCCCTCAGTAGTTGAAGTCTGTCTCCGGGAAGTGATTCCACCTTTGCGGACCATTCGAGAAAATCCTCAAATGTTTTCAGGTATTCGAATTCAGGAACGGGCTTGCGCGTATTTACGGTGTTGATGAAATCAAATACGAGACACCCTCCGTCGAGTTGCAGGTGATGTAATGTTCGTATCACAACAAAATGAATTTTATTTTACCATCTAATACAATTTTAAAGGTAAAAAATATTTGTCATTAAAGCACTTTGAACGGTAAAATCGTTGGGGAGCGGCCATAGGCGGAGCATATTCCCTGCCATTTTAAGAAATGAAAAATTGGCAGAAACATGGAAAAAATGACATATCCTCTGCGCGCAGGGGCTTGGTTTGGGGAGTTTGGCATTGGATTTGATAAACCGATAGTCCCACGGGTTATCTGTGGCAGTTCATTTATTCATTGTTTAACTTTTTAAAAAGGAGGTTAATTATGTCACTCATCAAAAGGAATGGGCTATTGCCCACAACTTTCCCAGCGCTGTTCGACGATTTCTTTGGCCGCGAACTTTTTAACTGGGGCAACAACAATTATTCGTCCACCAGCACCACTGTTCCCTCGGTCAATATCCGGGAAACGAACGAGAGTTTCGAGGTCGAACTGGCTGCGCCCGGCATGCAGAAAGGCGACTTTCAGGTGCAACTGGATGGAAACACGCTGACGATATCTTCGCAGCGGGAAAATCGGGAAGAAAAGAGCGAAGAGGGCTACAACCGAAGGGAATTTAGTTATCAATCATTCCAGCGCAGCTTCCTGCTGCCCAAGGATGTGGTCAACGATGAAGGCATCGTAGCGCGTTATGAAAATGGGCTGCTTATGCTGACGATTCCGAAAAAAGAGGAAGTGAAACAAAAACCGCCAAGACTAATAGAAATTGGCTAAGGATGTGAAAAGGCCCGCTTCGGCAGGCCTTTTCTTTTTGCTCAGGGAAAGTTGAAGAATGGCATCAGGTTATTTCTCGCATATCAAACTGAGCGCTTTTCCGGACATTAAGAACGCAATGGTGGCTGCATCAGCGTGCTGATCGAGATGCGGTTCCAGGTATTGATGGCTGCAATGGCCATGATGACCTGGGCGAGGTATTCTTCTCCTAATGCGGCGGCAGCCTGCAAGTACAATTCGCTGTTAACCCCTTCTTCATGGATCAGGGTGATCGCCTCGGTAAGTGCCAGGATGATGCGCTCTTCCTGGTTGAATAACGATGTTTCCCGCCAGGCATTCAACAAGACGATCCGTTGAATACTTTCTCCGGCCTGAAGGGCATCATGCGTATGCATATCGATGCAATAGGCGCATCCATTGATCTGTGAAGCCCGTATTTTGATTAATTCCCGATGCGTCTTGGTGAGCTTCGTGCTGCTTAAATAATTTTCCAGACCAAACATGGCCTTGTATGCCTGCGGCTGCGTGGCTGCAATATCTACCCTCTTTTCCATTGTTACTGTTTTGATGAATGCTTCAAAGGTAGAAGGGGGTAAAGCGTATTTGCTTAAACTGGTTTAAGATCGCTTTTTTCGGAGCTCGCTCAGGTATTCCGGCGTGATGTCCAGGTAGGAGGCAAGCAAATACTGCGGGACGCGCTGGACAAATTCGGGAAAAAGGCTGGCAAAGTGCCGGTAAAGCTCCTCCCGCGAAAAATCCTGTTGGTATTTCATCCGAAGCAGGGAGGCGCCGTAACCGCGTTGGTAGATCTTACGGAAGTACCGTTCCATCTGCGGATTGTCTTCCAGCAGCGATTCGTAAGCACGATGCCCGATCGACAGGACCTGAGTGGCTTCCACGGCCTGGATGTAGAATTCGGTGCGCTGCCTTCTTTCAAACGCCATGAAATCGGTCAGCCACCAGTTTTCAATCGCAAACTGGGTTGTCCGTTCGACCCCCTTGCTATCGACGAAAAACATCCGCAGGCAGCCCTTGATGACAAAAAACAGGGTGGTGCATTCACGTGTTGCCTGCTGGATGACCTCCTTTTTGGGGACAGAGTCGCTTTTAAAGGATTTCAATATTTCGTCCCCGCCGACGACCGGAGAGCCGGTAATAATCTTGACATGATCGATTAACTTAATATCAGGAAAGTCAACTGTATCCATAAAAGGCGGTTTAGATAAGGGGTTTTTTGTGGAATTACCCCCCCAAAGAAACGAAAATCTCCCCCTATATTGAAATTGGAAAAATTCTACTTTTGCTTCAATAAATTACAATATAAAGCATAGACAGGTTGATCAACCCCGCCTTGCCCAAGCATTTGACGATTTCAAAAATTCCTTTACTCACTTTTTACTACTTGTTCTATGTATTTAATGTATCCCAAACCTTTTTTATTGGCAATTGCATGTCTTCTTGTGATGTTGAGCGGCTGCCCGGCGGCACTAAAAGCCGGTGTTCTACTGCCGGGCGATACGGCGGTCACTATACAAATCAGGCCGGGAGTGATCCATCAGACGGTCCGGCATTTCGGCGCATCGGACGCATGGTCGTGCCAATTTGTTGGAAACTGGCCCGACAGCCAGAAAAATGCCATCGCCGACCTGCTTTTCAGTTACGACGCGGCACCGGGTGGTCGCATGAAAGGTATCGGTCTTTCACTATGGCGCTTCAATGTCGGTTCCGGAACCATGGAACAGGGTGATGCAAGCGGCATTCGCGATGAATGGCGGCGGACAGAAACGTTCCGGATGGCGAACGGCTCCTATGATTGGAGGAAACAAGCCGGGCAGTTGTGGTTTATGAAGGCTGCCCGGGATCGCGGAGTGAAGGAGTTTTTGATTTTTCCAAACACGCCACCGACACACCTGACCGTAAACCACCGAGGATATGCCCCTGACGCGCAACCGAATTTGAAACCGGAGCATTTTTTAGATTTCACAAATTTCCTGACCGACGTGATCGAAGGGGTTCATCAACAAACGGGTATCATGTTTCAGTACGTCAGCCCGGTAAATGAGCCCCAGTGGGATTGGGACCACGGCGGACAGGAGGGAACGCCGTTTTTGAACGAGCACGTCGCTTCCATGACCAGGTCTCTGAGTGCGTCCCTGTTGAAAAGGAAGTTGCCTACTCAAATTGCCATTGCGGAGGCTTCCCGCATCGAATACATCTATTCGGGGTACGAACGCCCGGCGCGCGGATTAAATTTGAATACCTATTTCGATAAGAAATCCCCGGCATATCTCGCTGATCTTCCTAATGTACTTCCTGTGATCACCGGGCACAGTTACCTAACCACCTCGCCGTTCGAGGTAGCGGTAACCAAAAGAAAGGAGTTAGCTGCTGAAGTCGGCAGAGTTCCTGGACTTGAATACTGGATGACTGAATATTGTATTCTCGGTGATAACGAAGGGGAAATAAAAGGAGAGGGGCTCGATTTGTCCATTACTTCGGCTTTGTACATGGCAAAAGTGATTCACAACGACCTGGTTCATGCCAATGCCTCTGCCTGGCACTGGTGGATTGCCATTTCTCCATATGATTACAAGGACGGACTCGTGTACATTGACAAGAATAAGACCGGCGGGAATTTCAGAACCTCAAAAATGCTTTGGGCTCTGGGTAATTTCAGCGCTTTTGTCCGACCAGGTGCAGTGAGAATCGAAGCAGGCGGTCCGACTGAAAATTCCGGACTTTTGGCTTCATCCTATAAGAATACAAATGGTGAAATTGCTACCATTCTGGTTAATAGCGGGGATGCCCCGATTGCAATATACCTCAGCACGCCTGCCGGCAAATTTGTGCTGTTGAAACAATACGAAACATCGGCCGGCCGGGATTTGGAGCAAGTCAATGCCCATGGAAGTACCGTGACAATTCAGCCTCGAAGCATTAATACCATCATCGGCAAAATTCACGAACAGTAGTACGGAATAGCTCATACGCCAGACCGGGCGTCCTCGCGACTGTCGGGACGCCGGTTTGACTTTCCTTTAAACCCCAAATTGAATGAAATATCTGCTACTAAAGATTCATCGGTTTTCTGCGTTTCTTTTTGTCATTTTTATCGTGTTTCATCTGTTAAATCATTTGGCTGCGCTCGCCGGACCGGCAACCCATATCCATGTCATGACGGTATTTCGAAACGTATACAGGAATCCGTATGTTGAGCCGGTATTGCTGACTTGCGTGTTCATTCAAATCGTAAGCGGGGTTTTACTGGTAGTCGGGCAGCAATGCTGGAAGTCGGCGGTGAAAAGTTTACAGGCTGTCAGCGGCCTCTATCTGGGGTTCTTTTTAGTATATCATGTTCGGGCGATATTGTTAGCACGCTTTTCATGGAAAGTTGAGACAGATTTCTTTTTTGCGGCTAACGTTGCGGTGGATCCGGGTACCAGGGCCTTCTTTTTGCCTTATTACTTCTTTGCGATCATAAGCATATTTGTGCATATCGCTTGCGCACATTATAGCCGGAAGAGGTTTCTTAATATCAACCAGTTTATCGAGGGCCATGATTTTGGGAGACGCGTCGCCCGGGAAGCTTTCCTGATCGGGTTGTCGGGCCTGATTATAGCGATTTTGGTGCTAGCAAGTTTTGGTGGCTTTTTGTATGAGTTTAACGGCGGGTAACCCTTCCTGGATTTTTCTTTGGTTTGCGTTAAGGTGCATCCAATTCAATGACTTCCGCAAAACCGGTATCGAACCATAGCCGGTCGCCGCTTAATAGCTCCGCTGGTTTGCCATCGCGTTTCAATTGGACGATTTTGCCGGGCCATGGATTGACCAGCTGGCATGGCCTACCGTTCTCGCTGAAAATTTTCACCCGGGTAATGGATCCGCCTTTTATTTCGCTGCTGACCAGAAAAGCGCCGTATGCGCGTAGTTTGTCAAAGGCCGCATTGCGACTGTGATTCCAATTCGGAAAAATGCGGATTACGCCTTCATAGCTCTGCATCAGCATTTCATGAATGGTCAGCGGGACGGCAGACAAGGTTTCTATGCCTCCCCCTGCTTGGGTGATCAGCAAATTCGGATAGGAAGAGGCCAGGATTCTTGCTTTCAGATATCGAAGAAGCGAATCCGAATCATAGCCTACCCGCACCGCTCCGGGGAAGACGGTTTCGATGCCATTACCCATTGTGTTGCCCCATTCTTCGGGTTGCTTTGCCTTCGTTTGCCAACGCCGGATATCATTCAAGAGGATCCGGTTAAAAGCAGGATCGGTGACTGGGCCGGTCACTGCTCCCGGCAAGAGCAACCCGTGTATCGAAACGCGTTGCAACCCATTGGGTTGCATTTGTTGCTCCACGGGGCTTCGTTCCGTGTTTTTCAGAGCGACAAGGCCGTCCGCATTCGGTCCGGAGGGGAAGTCGCTCAGATGGTTCACGATTTGCGCCCACTTATTACGCCGCGAACTATCGGTTTGCATATAACCGCTCATGTCGTACAAACCTTTGAAAAGCATTTTCACCAGACCGAGAGAAAGATTGGAGTTGAAATCCCCCAGCTTGTCCCGCCATTGCCCCTTGTTGCGCAGATTGGGCATCACTTCATTAAAATGGTCCATAGCGATCACATAGCGGCCGTTTTCAAGCCGTAGGTATTCTTCCCAAAAATCCGCGCACCCGATGAGGAACGGGTAGACTTTCCGTGCATATTGCTCATCGTAGGTACTGTAAAATCGCATGAACATATTGGCGGCGCTAAAAACGGCGTTGATCTTCTGCCCCAGAAATTTGTATCCTCCGTCGATCGTATTTTCACGTGAGCCGTAACGTTTCTCCATTTCCTCGGGTGTCAGTGGCCAGCGGGTCGTGCAAATGCCCCCGGGACCGATACCGACCGGGTAGTAGAGGCCACCGGTATTCAAAAGCTCTTTGGCGTGCTGTCTGCCCTTGTCCATGTAATCGAGCAACGGCTGGTCGTAGTTATCCGTCAGGTCGACATAATTGGAGGAAAACGCAGCCCAGTAGGGTGCCTGATAGTTGTAGTTCAGATGATAATCGCCTCCCCAGGCGGTTGAATCGCGCGTAATAAATGGTCCCCAAAGTCCGGGTGCCATCTTATCACCCCGGCTGGCGGATGCGAAAACGTATTGAGAGGCATAGTAGTACTTTTCCAGCAGCGAATCGCCGATCGCGATATGCGAACGGCCCCAACGTTCTTTCCACCAGTTGATATGGGCATTTTGCATTTGTCCGACCTTTGTGTCGTCCATGGCATGCGCTTCGGTAATCGCCCGGTTTTTCCAGTCCGGGTCGTCCAGATTGGTATAAAGCATGATCACAATGGTCTGCTTCCGGCCGGGTCGGAGGGTAATGGTCCCGCTTTTCCCCGGATTGCCTCCCAGGGATTTCATCGCGATCGCCACACGCGAAGGCCATTCGAGCAATGGTGTATTTTCAAAAGACCTGGTTACCCATTGAACACCGTCTGTAATGCCCTGATCTGTTGCCGCAGTATTTCCTTTCGCAGCCCACAGCCCGAGGTTTAGTTTGCAGTTTTGATTGGCTGTGAATGCAAGTACCACCGCGTTGTGGGTTGCCGCTACCCAGGCTTCCGAAGTAATTTCCAAATTGCCCTTCTTAAACTGACCGCGGATCACAGCTTGGTCAAAATGTGTTTCAGCGTAATAAGAAGCGCCTTTTAAAGATGTAAAGGAGACATCCAGGCCACCGGGTAATGCAATGCCGCCGCCAGGGTACACCGGATAGGCACGCCAGAAATCATTCTTTCCAAGGTAAAAGGTTAGATGGTCGGGCGAACCGCCCATGGTGAGCCCGATATCGCCGTTACCGGCGAGTGGCCCGTCGGGCATTTTGGGTGTTGGAACGTTGCGAGGGGGAGCGGTAAAAATGGCTCTGTATCGTCCTGCCCCGGTAGTGGCTTCCGGCAAAAATTGTCCGGAAGCTACTACGGGTAAAAGGATCGCCAATAAAACATGGATTGATCTCACGCGGGAAAAAAAATTTAATGACTTGGGGATAGCTCGATACATTATTACCAGCCCGGATTTTGTGGGTAGGGCTCACCCGTTACTACCGCGTCGATCTGGTTCTGGGGAATGGGCCGCAACAGGTGTTTAGGGGATTGAATGTTCGGCGCACTTTCCAGATTGTGTTTTTTTACCCGTTCAACCAGCTTTCCGGTCCGTACCAGGTCCCACCAGCGCATATTCTCCCCGCACAGTTCCCTGGCGCGCTCGTCCAGGATAAAATCCAGTGTCAGATCGGAGGCTTTGGCTTTTAATGCCTCTGCATTACCGGTTGGGTAGGCTGCCCGCTGACGGACGGCATTGAAGTAGGATACCGCCGCCGCCGCCTGACCGTCCATGAGCAATGCTTCTGCGGCGATCAGATAAGTTTCCGCCAGCCGGTAAACGATCACCGGTCTGATCGACGGATAGTTCAGGTCGGCGCGTTTGGTGTCAAAGTACTTGAACATCGCCGGTGCCAGACGAATGGTGTAATTTTTCGGGGGGATCAATAGGTAAGGAGCTGCCGCAATGGCTGCATTGGAAACGTCTCTGCCGGGCATATAGATGGCCGTGTCACCGACGCTGAACTTCAGTCCGCCCGGCTGCGCATTGGCAGGTGCTCCCGGCGGAAGCGTGGCGGGCCAGCGTGAGATGGAAGCCGCGTTATTCGAGTACCAGACGGTCTGAAAGGTTTTGCCGTAACGGGTGTCGTTCGTCCGGTCCGCAAACGCAGTGTCGGTAAGCCAGCGGGTAGGCACACAGCGTATATAGGGCCTGCCATACCGGACATCGCGCTTCATTCCAGGCTGGTTTTCATATTGCGGAACCCACATGTGGTTCAGCACATTGTCGGCCCCTCCGCTGTTGTTGGGACCATTGTATGCCAGATTGGATGTATGCTGGACCGTCCATAGCACCTCCTTGCTTCCTTCATTACCCTCTGCATGTACCTGGCCGAAGTCCTGCAACAAGCCTAGGCCCAAAGCGGCACTATTCGTGATCAGGTCCGTGGCAACGGTGTGGGCATTTTTGTAGTCGTCTGCTTTGGCTGCTGCGGATCCCGCGCGTGTCAGGTACACTTTTGCGAGCAGGTGTTTCGCGGCCGCAGCCGTCGCTTTTCCGGACAGCACACCACCGGCGACCGGGCTGGCAGGCAGCGTTTTAACTGCTTCGGTCAGATCCTCTATGATAAAATCATATACTTCCGACATCGGCGAACGTGAAGCCGACGTGCTGGGCAAAGCCTGAAAAGTTTTGTTGAGTGTGACGTCTCCCCAAAACTGGACGAGAATGAAGTAAAAATTGGCCCTCAGAAATTTGGCTTCGGCCACCATTCTTTTCTTTTCGGCGTCGTCGATCCCGGTTATTTTTTCGGCATTATCCACCAGGCCGTTACATGTATTGATAAACGTGTAGCAGTTCGTCCATGTATTGGTTACCTGGCCGTTGTTGGGAAGGTAATTACTGTTGTATTTATTAATGTTGTTGTTGCCGTCCTGGCCGGTAAAAAACTCGTCGGTACCAATCACGGTAATCGTGAACAGATCCTGATTCCCCCAGAACATACGCGTTCCGGCGTAGGCTGCATCCAGACCCGACCTGAACCCTTGCGCTGTGCTGAAAAAGGCGGGTGTGAGAATGGATTTGGGTTCTTCAATGAGTCTGTCCTCACAGGAAAACAGCAGACTAAATCCCAGAACGCAAACCGTTGCTATCGATAATATTTTTTTCATTGATCTGTATTTTTAAACATAAGATACTGTATTTCAAAAGGATACGTTAACGCCAAAGATCATCGAGTAAGTGGCTGGCGTATCGACATTGATCGATCCGCCTTCCGGGTCGATCCCATTGTATTTGTTGCGGTAGGGCGAAAAGAGGATAAATGCATCGTTGGCCGTGGCATATAGCCTCACCGATTTGCAGCCTATCCGCTTCAGAAGCCCCTGCGGCAAATTGTAGCCCAGGCTGAGGCTCCTGATTTTCAGGAAGCTCGCGTTGAAATAGCCCATCGTGGAATTGAATGGTGTGTTGGTCGAGGCAGAATTGGGCTTTGGGTAGAAGTTCTGGCCATTGGTGGGTGTCCAGTAGTCTACGACGAGGTTATTGTAATTGCCCTGGAAAGTATTGGCAAACCCACTGTTATGCATCCGACTGATGAGCAGTCCGCCGACCCTGGCAAAACCTACGATCGTGAAATCGAAACCTTTGTAGGCCACCCGGTTGGTAAACCCGCCCTGCCATTTGGCTTGTTGCGAGCCCAGAATGACCCGGTCGCTGGCATTGATCACCTCGTCGCCATTGGTGTTTTCGACCTTGATTGTACCGATGACTGAACCGGTACCGGTTACAGAAAGACCCAGTTTTCTGGCCGCGGCGCTGTCGGCCGCTGTGTTCTGCCAGATGCCGATCTTGTTGTAGTCAAATAGGGTCCCGACGGGCTCTCCGACAAACCAGTTGTTGGCAATATCGCGTGTCACATTATTGGCAAGCTGTACGATTTTTCCACGGTTCAGGAAAAAATTCAGGTCTGTTGTCCAGCTGAATTTGTCCCTGCCGTTGCCGGAGATGTTGATCAGGCTCAACTGGATCTCTAATCCCTGGTTCTGGGTCTTGCCGACGTTGGTTAAGATGGAATTAGGGATACCTGTGGTAGGCGGAAGGTTCTGTGGCAACAGCAGATTGTTGGTCTTTTGCTGATAGTATTCGACCGAACCGCTTATCCGGTTGTTGCGCAATCCGAAATCCACGCCGACGTTGAATGAACTGGTATATTCCCATTCAAGCGACGGGTTGGGTGTGTTGGTCGGATAAGCCCCTGTAACATTGGATGAGCCATAATTGTAAACCACCGGCGTCAGCTTGCCCAGTGTCGAGTATGGACTGATCCCCTGATTACCCACCGTACCGTAGCTCGCGCGTAATTTGAGAAACGTTACGTCGGCCATGGTTTTCATAAATGGCTCTTCACTCAGGTTCCAGGCCACCGCTGCCGACGGGAATACGTGAAATTTGTTACCCGGCGCAAGGCGGGACGATCCGTCCGAACGCATGGTCAGCGTGAGGAGATACTTGTCATTGAAACCATAGTTCAGACGGCCCATGTAGGATATGATCGCCCATTTCTCATACGTGCCCGTGCCCGTAAGGTTCGCGCCCAGCTGAGGATTGGTGTTTTCCAGGACATCAGCCAGAATGGTGTTGTTGTTGAACTCATTGGTCTGGTTTTGTGACTCCTGTAAACTATACAAGCCGGTGAAATTGAACTTATGGCGGCCGGCGAGGACCTTATCGTAAATGACCATATTTTCAAGCGTGTAATCGGTGCGGAAACCGGTGCTGTTCCGGGAAGTCGACAAGCCCCCCAGGTTGTTGGAAGTGGCACTTGCGTAAAAATTTCCGTATACATCCGAACGTACTTCGGCACCTGCATTAAAGCGGTATCTGAGCCCTTTGGCAAGATTTACATCCGCGTAGAGTGTTGTGAACGTTCCAAGCCGACGCCTGTTTTCTACCACGGCGCCGTCAATGAAATTGGCGAGCGGGTTCCATACCTGATTGGCACTGCCGGGTACGAAACCCCACAGGTTTCCGTTGGCATCGTACGGAGTTGTCAGTGGGCTCGCACGCAATACCTGCCCCATCGGATTGGCATTCTCACCCTCAATCCGGGTGAAAGTGTTGATCGAACTCAGACCTACCTTGATAAAACGCGCCAGCTGCTGATCGATGCTCAGCTTGGCGGCGTAGCGGTCAAAGCCCTGGCCCGGGTAAATGCCCGTCTCCTTGAAGTACCCACCTGAGAATGCGTACTGGGTCTTGCCGGTGCCTCCTGATACGCTCAGCTGGTGGTTGGTCATGATGCCGGTTTTGTAAATAAGGTCTTGCCAGTCGGTACTTCTGTTCATATTGATCGACTCTACCTCCTGCGGGTCGAAGGTGCCATCCGTCATGAACTTCGGATCGTCCAGACCCGTGTAAGTACCCGGCGCGGAGCCGTTGATCCTCGACCATTTTTTGAGGTCCCGGAATTGCGAGCCATTCATGATGTGGAACTTGCCCAGGTTTTTGGTAAAACCTACATAGCCGCTATACCCCACCTGCAAGCCTCCCTCTTTCCCTCTTTTAGTAGTTACCAATATCACGCCATTGGCGCCTCTCGAACCGTAAATCGCAGTAGAAGAAGCGTCCTTTAATACCTCGACAGATACCACATCGTCCGGGTTCAGGTCATTGATACTGCCATTGAAGGGCAAGCCGTCGACCACAAACAACGGGTCGTTACCTGCTCCAAGCGAGCGGTTACCCCTGATCCGGATCACTGGCGGCGAGCCTGGTTTGCTGTTTCCCCCGTTTTTCTGGATATCGATGCCTGCGGCCCTGCCTTGCAATGCTTCCGACAAGTTTGTAACGGGCACATCGCGGAGCGACTGCTCGTTCACCGATGCAATGGCCCCGGTGATATCGGATTTCCTTTGCGTACCATATCCTACAACGACCACCTCTTCAAGCGCTTTCGTATCTGCTTTCAAAGCAATATCGAGCTTTGACCGGTTGCCCACTTGCACTTCCTGCGGCAGATAGCCTACAAAAGAAAAGACGAGTACTGCTTTGCCGTCGTTTACATCGAATTGGAAATTCCCGTTTTCATCGGTGGTGGTACCCCGCTGGGTATCTTTTAATAACACACTTACACCGGGGAGACCATCGCCCCGTTCATCGGTAACCCTTCCCTGTACACGGATGTCGGGCAAATGGTAGGCGCCAATTTTGGTGCCGGGGCTCAACGCGGAAGTTTTACCCGGCAAGCCAGTCGGGGATGCAGGTGATTGCTCTTTGCGAAGCATCGGCATCAGCTCCTGCTCCGACCGGGGAGTTTCCTTTTTCCTGATCACGATCATTTTGTCGATAATCGAGTATTGCAGCGATTCATTTCGGAGCAAAACATCCAGTACCTGAGGGACCGAAACGTTGCGGACCCTTATGTCCATCTTTTTCGAAGCATCCAGGATATCGCTTTCGTACCAGAAAATATAGCCTGTCTGACTTTTGATTTCTTTAAAAATTTTTTCCAGCGAAACATTCTTCTTCGACAGGGTAATAGTTTGCGCGTTCCCCTCCGCGAAGACGTGTATGCACGCGCAGGCGATCAGGAAGGCTGTAATTTTAATCCGCATGACGATTTGTTTTTGGATGACCGGGGCCAGCCGGATCAGCGTCGGAAGCTTCACGGAAACGAGCCCGGAAAGCCGACCTGTTTTTTGGGCAGCAGAAATGCCATAAGTACAAAAATTCATACTTTTGCTTCGTTTGGGGTTAAGTGGAAAACAATCTGTGGAAAGATTTTTTTGCCGGTTTACGGCTACTCGTTTGGCTCCGAACTGCCATCTTCCAGGATGGTAACCGCCGGAAGTGTTGGTAGCACTTCCGGTTTATTTATTCAGGGCCTTACGACAATGACTTTGTTCCTGATTTCAAAATGGATGTTGTTCAGTTCAAGTACTTTTAACACACCCGAAAGATTCGACTTTCGGGAAATGCCACCGGTAAACAGGCGCCGCGGGATTTCGCCCTGATACTCGACACGCACGTCGTACCACCTTCCGACCTGCCGCATAATGGTTTCGATGTCTGCATTCTCAAAAGAAATAATGCCGTTTTTCCAGGAAATGGATTCCTCCGCATCAATGTCATGACGGATCACAAATCCCTTATCACCGTCGTAGGCACATTGCTCTCCCGGCCTCAGCAAGCTGCTTTTACGCGTTCCTGCCTTGGTTACGCGCACACTTCCTTCGAGCAGGGTCGTTTTGATCGCTTTTTCTTCGGTATAAGCCATGATATTGAAATGCGTCCCGAGCACTTCCACCGTTTCGCGGTCGTTGACGTTGATGCGGAATGGTACCGGGCTGCCTTTCACGCGGGATTTGGCAACTTCGAAATAGCCCTCACCGGAGAGCCTGACGAGCCTGGCGTTTTTATCGAAGGAAGTGGGATATGTCAGCGACGACGATGCATTGAGCCATACTTTGCTGCCGTCGGGCAACACCACCCTGAACTGTCCTCCCTTAGGCGTGGAAATGGTGTTATAGCTCAATTTGCTGCTCTGGGTATCTTTATTCACTTCGTAAATGAGCTCACCGTCCTTCTTGCGTATGCTAAAATGGTCATCCTGCCGGAGCGCGCCGTCCGCAAGTTCGTCGAGTTTGAGCACCGAACCGTCTCCCAGCGTCAGCGTAGCCTTGTCACCGCCCGGTGCGACGTCATGCGTTAGGGCTGCCACGGGTATAGGCGCTGTTTTTCTTTTTGCGATAAAAAAATAGGTTCCCGCTCCCAGCAAAAGGAGCGTAATGGCAGCGGCAACCGATGGTCTGAACAGCCAGGACCGCTTTCTGCTTTCCGTGCGGGAAATCCGGTCCCGTATTTCGGCCAGCAGGCGGTCCCGGTGCTCCTGCTCGCTCGACGCATAGGATTCGGAGACATACACTTCCTCGTCCTGGCCACGGTTGTACCAGTCGGCAAATTCCTTTCGTTCCTCGGGGGTGATCGTACCGGTCAGCCATTTTCCGGCCAGTTGCAGGTATCGTACGTCAGGTGGTTTTAATGACATCGGTTCAAAGGCTTTTTCTATAAGTTCCTTTGAGGAAGCCGATCCCTTAGTCCGGTGATAAAAAAAATGTATTATTTTTCTAAAAAATTATATTTCAGTGGTGAAGGCGCTACAAAAGGAAGGAGAAGAGCAATTGATTCAGGCCTGTACGAAGGGTTTTGAGCGCTTTGCCGAGATGGGCTTCCACCGTTTTTTCAGAAATGCCGAGTTCCCCAGCTATCTGTTTCTGCGAATATCCCGATTCCCTGCTAAGCCGGTATACTAATCTGCATTTTTCGGGCAGTCCGGCCACCAGGTCGCTTAGTCGCTGCTGCAACTCTTCGAATTCGAGCCATTCCTGTGTTGAATCGTCGATCAGGTCATAATGAAAGGAACGGTCGTCACCAAACCGGCGCTTCAAATTTTGTTTGGCCAATGATTTAATCACCCGGTATTTAACCGAAACGGCCAGGTAGTTGCCGAGGGATGAGGTCAGTTCCAGCTCTTTCTTCCGGTTCCACAGTGACACGAAAATATCCTGTACAATTTCCTCGGCCTCATCGAGGTCGCCGGTTTTGTTAGCGGCGATGACCAGCAACTTTTTCCAGTAACGGTTGTATATCTCTGTAAACCCGCTTTCCTGCCCTGATCTCATCAGACCGAGCAACTCATGATCTGTGTATTGAGTTAGAGACATACCATTAGCCAGGTAGGAATATCATTTTAATTATAACAAACATAACAATTATTGCACAAAACGACGCATTCCCGGCGCCCCGTCGGGTATTTTGCCAAACCCGGAGAGGAAGAATCCACCGTATAGGACTAATTCCGGGTATGCCGACCCTGATTCCGGACTGGGGAAAGCCCTCATTTGGGTATTCCTCACAGCCTGCCTGATTTGCCGACGTCCTATTTTTTGCACCCGTATCGATTTATATAGCCATAAACATGTACTACTCATGCCCGTATCTGCTATTTTTGGCCAAAAAAGATACATCGTACATTAAACAAATAGCATGAACAACACTCGTCGTAAATTTATAGCAAGTTCTGTTACCCTTGCAGCAGGGACTGCCGCCGCGATCGCTGCTCCGGCCAACGTGGAGAAAGGGAAGTATCCATTAGTCCATCATGTATTTTTCTGGCTTAAAAACCCGGGTTCCGTAGCGGACCGCGACAGGATCATTGAGGGACTCAAGACGCTGAGAAAGATAGATGCGATCAAAGAACTCCGCATTGGAGTCGTGGCGAGTACGGAAAAACGCGATGTCGTTGACAATAGCTGGGCGGTGTCGGAATTGATGTTTTTTGAAAATCTTGCCGGACAGGCAAGCTACCAAACGCACCCGATCCATCAGCAATTCATCAAGGATTGCAGTCACCTTTGGGATAAAGTTATCGTATATGATGCGATCGATGCCTGATCGTTGTCGCTGCAAAAGTCATAACCAAACTTTTTAAATGTTTGGAAAAAAAGAAAACCAGGTTTCAATGGAAACCTGGTTTCTGCAAACCCCGGCTGATTTTAGCCAGGAGTATTATTTTGAAACTTAGCGTTGGTTGTTATCCGCTTTCTCTTTAAGTTCCTTACCTTCTTTTTTGGTCGCATCGTAAGCCTTTTCAGCTCCTTTTTCTACCTTCTTTGCGCCTTTCTTGACACCTTTTTTGGTGGCGTCATAAGCTTTCTCAGAGCCGTCTGCTACTTTCTCAGCTCCTTCCTCGACTTTGTGGCCTACATGTTTGGCATCTTTTTTGATTTCCTTACCTGCTTTCCGTCCGGCTTCCTTGGTTTCGGTCGCTGCCTTGTCTGCTTTTGACTTTGCATCGTCCTGCGCATAGGCAACCGATGACATGATCACAAATGCGATCAGAACTGCTAATTTCTTCATGATTTTTAAGTTTATTGTTTTTGCGTCCTACTGGCCGGAACACACAACAAAAACCGTTCCCAACGCTTGGCCCTTTCAAGTTGGCCAACGATTGGGAAGCGGAATATGACTTCTGAACTGAATGATCAAGTCGGATGTGGGGCCCATTGTAATGCATTCATTTCCAAACAGTATGGCATAGTTATTGCTGATCCATGTAAAATATCAACGGACATGGAAAACGTAAAAGCGATTGTAAAACAAGTTGTAAAGATCTGGGGGCTGTATAAAACACAGCAACTCGTATTGACAGTTGCGATGCGCGAGGAAATCCCGTTTCAGCTGAGAAAATTGTTGAGCAGGGACTATATGATTTGTTCACTGCTGAAAAAAGAAATAGCAAATTTCTACGATGCACTTCGATGTTGTATGGGAGATGCGTGTATCATGCGTCCTGAACGTAATACGAGTATCGCTGTGGATGCAGCAGGGGGCGTGGGCGTGGCACTCGGGAAAATCGTAGGTGTTCACCAGCAAATCATCGCGGAGTATGGAACACTGCTGGGTATGGTGGAAGGGTCGAATATCAATACGGCGATTATTCATCAGCATCGGAAGCAAATGGACAAGATGAATGAGGAGCTTGCGACGCAATCGGAAGGCCTGCAGCCGGAAGAAAATGAGCAACAATACGCATTAAGCCACTAAACGATCGTCTCATGCCCTGGTATCACGGGGATTACCCGCCATCTTATAAGAACCAGCCGGTTCGCATCCGGGATAAGGCCGTCGAAATAGCCAACGCGCTGCTTGCCGACGGGGCGGAGGAAGGCGTTGCCATTGCAACGGGGTTAAAAAAGGCGCGGGAATACTTCACGAAGGGGCATGCCGTTAAAAAGGGTGTTTGAATGTAAACTGGTTATATGCGAAATTATTTACTGTTTTTTAATTTACTCTTATTGCTCAGCTCCTGCAGGGTACTGCAAGAAAGTCCCAAGTATAAATTTAATGATGGCGTTTATACAACGAAACTGGAAGGAAGTAAACGCCGGGTTTACATCGAGAATACCGATGACTCCATCCTGGTGTACCGGCTCGACCAGGGGCGGGGCAGGGTAGCGCCGACCGGTACCCTGCCGCCAAAACCACAAGCCTACCCATCGAAAGCCTCTCTTCAAACGGTACGGACAAACAAGTATTGGAAGAATACGTTTGACGTTGATATTCTGACAATGCCTTTCAAGTTCCGGCCTGCGATCCGGTCGTTTTCCCGGCAGCTCAGCAACCACCTCAATGGTGCACTTTATCTGGGCTACCGGAACGATACCTATGAACTTTCCTATAAGCAGAATCCCATCGGGAAAATCAACCAGCGAATTGCCCACCTCGGTTTTTCGGCCGGGATCATCACCGGGATAGGTGTTACGCCTTTGAATCCGTGGGTGACCCAAAACAACATCACGGTGGAGTACGATGGTTTTATCTGGTCCAAAGGGCTTTGCTGGATTATGGCGGTAGATAAGTTGAATTTCGGTCTTGCACTGGGAATCGATCATCTGCTGGACGAAAACCGGGAGTACTGGATTTATCACGGAAAGCCATATCTGGGACTGACCGTCGGCCTCAATCTGAACTAGGAGCGCAGTACCACAGGAAAATTCACCATTCCGGACACTTACAATAACCGTTTTCTGCTCGTGTTAGCCGAGTTGAAAGATACCTCCGGCAAGCTGATCTCGCGGTTCCTGCTATTTCCCCAGAGTGCTCTCTAAAATGCAGGATGATGCTTTTTTTAAGGAATATACTACTACACCCATCCCCTGGATTCCGTTAGAGAAAGGCCCCTGGTTAAAACCCGTCATGGCCAAATCGCCCCAAACAAGTCTGACAGTGGCCGCTAACACGCAGGAAAAAATTGGAAATGACCGCAGCCGGATCAGGGTAACCATCAGGAATACGGGGGCGGCACCTGCTTTTATGACCAAAATAGATATTACCGGAGCGAAAAGGGCCATCGTAGCCGAAGACAACTTTTTCTGGCTGGCAGCCGGAGAGTCCAGGCAGATTTGGCTGGATGTGCTCTGGCGTGAACCGAATGTGTCCCGGAGACCGGTTCTTGAAGTCAAGGCGTGGAATTCCCCGGCCGCAACTTCAAATCTCTGACATTGTAATGCAACCGGATTTTAAACACCAATAAAAACATACAATTGAACGCTTAAAATTGAAAAACCATGAGTGTAGATCAGTATAAAAAAGAGGTAGGGATGATGAACCTGGAAAAGCTCATCGAATTCAGGGAAGGCAGATCTACCGCATCTTTCCCCATCCCTGACAAAGAATTGTTGCAGCGTTTTGAAAAGCTTTACACGGGCGCCGTCAACGATGTCATGCGGGAGTTTTGCCTGCTTAACCAGCCGCTTCCCGGCCACATCGTGCCGCTGAGGGAATACCGTACCATTGCCGGGTTTGCCTTTACCGTTAAGAGTGCTCCCAATGCGATGATTAGAGGGGAAATGGAATTCCGCGTGGAAATGCTTGATGAAATGCACGAGGACTCATTTGTGGTCTGGGACACGACGGGCGATCAGAAAGCCACGCTCTGGGGTGGGGTGATGACTGCCACCGCCAAGAACAAAAAAGTGAAGGCTGCCTGCATAGACGGCGGAGTACGCGACACGCATCAGATCCTGGAAGCGGACTTCCCGGTCTTTTACAAATACCGGATTTCCAACGGAAGCCTGGGCCGCTGCCTGATCACTCATTACCAGATTACCCGTCAGATCGGGGATGCGACGATTAAGCCTGGTGATGTGATCCTGGGTGATATAGACGGAGTTTTGGTGGTGCCACGCGAGATTGCTTATGATGTTTTACTGAGAGTCGAGGAAATTATTGAAAATGAGAAGGTGATTTTTGGTTGGGTAAAGGAGGGGCAATCGATCCACGATATCTCCGAGAAGGGCGGGTATTTTTGAGTGAAGCGCTTGTTGGGTTACACATCGCTGTGGAAGGTCCCCGTTTCCGGAGAATCCTGGATTTTCGCCGGACGGAAGCTTTGAGCTGTGAAAATGAAAGGGAGGGGTTGATCCGATTTTATCAGCGATGTGTAACCGGCTTTTCGGTCGGGGGGACGGTAAATGGGGCTTGATTGGTCCCGGGCTAAGATCAGGTATTGTGATTTGATTTGGCCCGGCCTTGAAAAAAGTAGATATCTTTACTTTCAAAGATACTATACCCATGAGCCTAGCATTGCGGCAGCACATTGAGCAGGTTACCCCTCTGACCGACGCGGAGTTTGAATACTTCCTTTCTCATTTTAAGTCAAAAAAATTAAAAAAGCACCAATTTCTTGTCCAGGAAGACGACCTGGTCGTGAAAGATTATTGGGTGGTGAAAGGGTTGCTCAAAGCTTATTACACCGACGGAGAAGGGAAAATGCACATCCTTCAGTTTGCGATGGAGGACTGGTGGATATCCGATTATCAGGCGATGATGAACAGTTCGGCGGCGACTATTGCGATAGACTGTATTGAAGACAGTGAATTGCTGGTGCTATCATTTGAGGATAAAGAAAAGCTCTGCACCGAACTGCATAGCATTGCCAATTTTTTTCGGAAGAAATCCAATGCAGGTTATGTGGCATTGCAGCAGCGCATTTTGCTTTTGCTCAACAAGAACCCCCAGGAGAGGTACAACCGTCTTTTTGAATTGAACCCCCGATTATTGCAGCGAATTCCTAAAACATTACTGGCGTCTTATTTGGGTGTTTCCAGGGAGACATTAAGTCGCATAAGTCATCCATAATGTGATTGTAATCACTCCAATTTTGTGATCAGCCTCCTTTCGGTCCGCCCCGTTTTGCTTCACCTTTGTATTATCAAATGACTGACGTGCTTTTGGTTATCTCCAGACCGAAATGCATCGGAAGTAGTTACACAGTTAAGTAATACAATATGAACATGACCAAAACGGGAATGATGGCCTTTGCTTGTTGCGCCATTTTTTTCTCAACACTTGTTGCAACAGCTCAAACAAAAAAAGCAAATTCGATGAAAGGGAAAATTCTGTTTGTGGTGACCAGCCACGATAAAAAAGGAAGCACAGGTTTACCTACCGGCTATTATCTGAGCGAGGTGAGCCACGCCTGGAGGGTATTAAAAGATGCCGGCTACGAGATTGATTTTGTCAGCCCGCGGGGTGGAGAGCCTCCTGTTGACGGATTCGATTTGAAGGATCAGGACAATAAGGCCTTCTGGGAAGATGAACATTACCATTACAAAATAAGCCATAGCTACAAGCCTTCCGAGGTAAAACCGGAGGACTACGCGGCTATTTATTATGCCGGAGGACATGGTGCTGTTTGGGACCTTCCCGACAATGAAGAGATTGCTGCCATCGCCGCCAGGATATACGAAAACAATGGTATCGTTAGTGCCGTATGCCACGGACCGGCCGGGATTGTCAATATTAAATTGAGCAACGGGAAGTATCTGGTTGAAGGTAAGAAAGTAAATGGTTTTACTAATGAAGAAGAAGCAGCTGTTGAACTCGATAAGGTCGTTCCTTTTTTACTTGAGGATAAACTCAGGCAACGTGGCGGTGTGTATGAAAAATCAGGGCCATGGCAGCAGCATGTAGTCGTCGATGGTCGGTTGGTTACCGGGCAAAACCCGCAATCGGCACATGCGGTCGGTCAGGCGGTTTTGGATTTACTTTCAAAATAGGATTTTGATAAGCCTTTGACAGGGTACTGACTATGGGCGGCACCCTGTCAAATATCATGGTTAAATTGTAGTTTGGTGTCGGACCATCGAAAAAACCATCTTTCCGGTTCCGGGAAAACCCGCTCGCGTGTGGTAATCCGAAATAATTCAGTTTTATGCTCAGAAATCGCCGAATTTGATCTACAATGTTGATCATTAATTCGGTTTTTATGTATTTATTCTACAAATATAGGGGAAGCATTGCTGTGTTTTTTTAAGACTAGCTTTTGTTACTTATATGGCCCTTAACTCCAAATTATCTTATGGATAAATTTTATATTTAATGGAGTCTTTTTGCCACCACTTACGATAATTTTGATGGGTAAATAGCTGTGACATTACCTTATTGCAGTAGTGTTACGTCGCCGGAATTGTAATTAACAAAATGAACTTTTATACTTTATTGAGTTTGTTATTGCAATTCCGTAAGTTGCAGCCGTAAACCCATTGTATGATAATTCCTCCAAAATTAAATCTATCTGAGATATCTCAGATATCTGTGTGCAGCTATACGGCAGTCATGCTGTACTCACTCTTATTCTCTCGCCCCCGAGTCGTAAGTCGTGCTATACATAGCCATTTTGTTGTCTGGATTAATTTGAAACATCCGGGCTTGGGCTTGTTGATCAGCGTGCCTTTATTCCTTTCAGATTGACGATGCCCGCGTTGGTGGCAGTGTACCCCCTTGATAAGCCTCCAAGGGGGTCTAACCGTTACCAGGCTATGTTGAAGGCATTAACGCCCGTTCGTACAGGTGTAAGACATTGAATCTTTCCCTGACCGATCACCGGCGGGAAAGGTGTGGTGAAGCGCTTTATTCCAACAAACATTTAGTCTCTCGCATGTCAGCAGGGGATTTGTGGTTAGAGAAACGCAAAAAGTGCCTGGCAAAATCCCCGAGTGACGGGAAAAGTTGTCCAGGATTGCCTCCCGTAATTCAGGTTGTAAAAATTCCTCGCCCGATTTGTTATGTGTGCTTGCATCCCTTCAGACTTGTTTTGGGTCTTCTTCTTGATGTTGGTACAGAATCGCTGTTAAGTGAGGTGGAAATTTTTGTCATCGTATTTATTTAGACATTTTTTATGTGTGGGATAGTAGGATTTATAGACTATAGTGGGAGGTCTGAGCTCGGGGATCTAGAGGCAATGAATGAAAAATTGAATCACCGGGGGCCGGATTCTTCGGGAGTGGAAGTATTCTGTACCGAACATGCGAATATAGGGCTAGGGCACAAAAGGCTTTCTATTATTGAAATATCTCCGTTGGGACATCAACCCATGTTTTTTGATGACTTATGGATAACTTTTAATGGCGAAATTTTTAACTATTTGTCAATCAAGAACGAATTGGTTGCATCCGGCCATCAATTCAATAGCGATTCTGACACCGAAGTGATTCTTCATGCATTTAGAGAATGGGGTATTGCTTGTTTAGACAAATTTGTAGGAATGTTTTCCTTTGTCTTTTATGATAGCAGGACCCAGGAAATATTTTGTGTAAGGGATCGTGCCGGCATAAAGCCTTTTTTCTATTATAGGAAGAATGGTTTGTTTCTATTTTCTTCCGAGCTTAAGTCCTTATGCAGCCATCCCGGATTTGAAAAAGAGATTAACCTTGAGGCCATCGGGGCTTTTATGCAATATGGAAATGTCCCAACTCCTCATTGTATTTTCAATCACACCCATAAGTTGAAGCCTGGTCATTTTCTGAGAATTTCCATTGCGCGTGATCTGGTCGAAATTGTAAAATACTGGGATGTTTACGATGCTTACAATAAACCCAAACTGGACATTTCCTTTGCAGAGGCCAAGGAGGAAACCAAAAAGATCCTTAAGGCGGCGTTTGTTCACCGAATGGTCGCCGATGTTCCGGTAGGATTGTTCCTCAGCGGCGGATATGACAGTACCGCCCTCACCGCGATTCTGCAACAGGATAGCGGACGGAAATTGCGGACCTTCACAATGGGAGTGCCGGATATAGGTTTAGATGAATCAAAATTCGCCAAAAACATATCTGAATACCTGGGTACCGACCATATTCAGTTTGAATGTACCCAGACCGAGGCGTTGGAAATCATTTCACAGCTCCCTCATTATTATGATGAACCATTCGGCGACCCGAGTGCGATACCGACCATGCTCCTGTGTAAGTTGACCCGCCAACATGTAACGGTAGCATTAAGCGCAGATGGAGGAGATGAGGTTTTTGCAGGCTACAACCGCTATGAATATGTTATGAAGTATGGAGGGACCATCAAGCAAATACCAGCCATTTTCCGGGTTGGGTTGGCTACCCTCATGGATTACCTGCCTGCAAAAAACTTGGCTGCATTGAGCGCTCGCAGTAATTATTATCATAGGTATGAAAAGGTTAAGTCCTTTTTGAGAGACCCTTCGCCGGCGAGTGTGATGCAGAGTCTTAGCAGGCAGTATGATCAAAAGCAGGTAAATCAACTGTTAGTTGACAGGGTAGACGTTCTGGAAACCGCCCATTTATCCGGAGCGCTTCTGAAACCTTATTTTTCTCCTCTGGCATATATGATGGCCATTGATTACCAAAGCTACTTAATGGATGATGTCCTCCAAAAAGTGGACCGGGCCTCCATGGCGTTTGGATTGGAGGCCCGGGAGCCTTTTCTGGACCATCATATCATTGAATGGGTTGCGCAATTGCCGGATTCCTTTAAGTATAATGCAGGAGTTAAGAAACATATATTAAAGGAAATAGTGCATGAATATATTCCTAAATCGATCATGGACCGGCCTAAGATGGGTTTTGCGATACCCATAGAGTTATGGCTATCGACGTCGTTGAAAAGTTGTGTATTGTATTACTTGGGAGATGATCATATCTCTCAACAGGGGATTTTCAGGGTGGAGTTTGTTCGTGAGCTGAAAAGCGAATTTTATTCTGGAAAAAAGGAGTATGCTTTCAAAGTATGGTATATGTTGATGTTTCAGATGTGGTATGAGAAGTGGATGGAGTGACGATACTAATTGCTGTTGGCCTGGGAAAGCTTAGGGAGTACACATTCCGTTGAAAAGTATAAGCATCCCATAGAAATGTATAAGTCCGTGTCCCTGTTTCACGGGAGCTTTGTATCATCAATTTAAACAAAAAAATGATGACAAAGACAGTTTTGATAACGGGCGCTTCTTCGGGTTTTGGAAAGGATGCCGTGAAATTATTTCAACAGCATGGCTGGAATGTGATCGCTTCGATGCGGTCGCCCGAAAAGGAAACGGAATTGGCGGAGCTGGATAACGTGGTACTCGCACAATTGGATGTGACTGACAAGGCAAGCATTCAAAAGACGGTGAAAGAAGGGATCGCGCGATTCGGTAATATCGATGTGCTGGTCAATAATGCGGGCTTTGGGTCGTTGGGCGTTTTGGAAGCGGCCCCGGCCGATGTGATCCGCCAGCAGTTCGATGTCAACCTGTTTGGGCTGATCGAAGTTACGCAGGCAGTACTCCCATATATGCGTAAAAACCGCAACGGGGTCATTATCAATGTGTCGTCGATGGGCGGTAAGGTAGCATTTCCGTTCTCTACACTTTACCATGCTACCAAATTTGCGGTCGAAGGGCTTACCGAGTCGCTGCAATTCGAGCTGGAGCCATTCGGTGTCCGTGTGAAAATTGTGGAGCCGGGCGGCTATAAAACGGATTTTGCGGGCCGGTCGCTGGCAACTTTTGGTGCTGGTGATTTGTTGGATTATCAACCTGCCTACAATGATTTTGTCGGCAAGATCGATAGCTGGCCAATGTCCGAGCGTGTTTCAGAAGTAGCGGAAGCTATTTATGAAGCAGCATCCGATGAGTCCCAGCAGCTTCGTTACCCGGTTGGTGCCGACGCCGTGCAATTTCTTCAGGCAAGAAAGGAAATGGATGATCTCACGATCAAAAACCTGATTTCCGGCCACCTGGCAGGTTGATTTTATTCATTTTACCCGTGTTATGACCAGCCAGTATCTTGATATCGCCTCCATTAGCGAGCTACACGATTATGTCGGAGCCCAGAAGCCCAAGCATCCGTTGATCAGCCTGATCGACAATAGCCATTTCTATGCCCAGTGCCCGCGTGATCTCACGGCTTTCCGTTTCGGGTTTTATACCATTTCCTGTAAGCGAATCCATGGTGTTCTTAAGTATGGAAAGGGGCATTACGATTTCAGCGAGGGGTCTCTGATGTTCACGGCACCCTGGCAGGTCATAACAGGCAGCATTGATGAAAAAGGAGTGGAGGAGGGGTGGGCATTGTTCATTCACCCCGACTTGCTTCATGCATCGGATCTAGGAAAAAAGATACACCAATATTCGTTTTTCGGCTATGATGTCAACGAGGCATTGCATATTTCCGAGGATGAGAAGCAAACGATCCGGGATTGTGTCGATAAGATCGAAAAGGAGTATTCCCAGAACATCGACAAGCATACACAGCAGCTCATCATCGGAAATATCGAGTTACTGCTCAATTACTGCGACCGGTTTTACGACCGTCAGTTTTTTACCCGTTCCAAGGTTAGTTCTGATGTTGTACAGCAGTTTGACAGGTTGTTGAATGCCTATTTTGCAAAAGACACGCTGATCGAAACCGGTTTGCCCGGTGTCAAATATTTCGCCTCCGAGCTGAACCTTTCACCGAACTACCTTTCGGACCTCCTCAATCGATACACCGGCAAGACCACCCAGGAACACATTCACCTGCGGCTCATCGACAAGGCTAAGTCATTGCTCTGGGGGACAGAACATTCGATCAGTGAAATTGCCTACGAACTTGGTTTTGAGCACCCTTCTCATTTTACCAAGATATTCAAAACCAAAACCGGTCAGTCGCCTTCAGCTTTCAGAGGGCCCAGTTAACGGTAGGTCAACGCCCGGAACCGTTTACTCAATGGCGTGAAAAGAGATATTCCTGGCGTGAATTATCAGGCCGGTTGTGCAGGATTGCAGGTTATTTTGTGTCGAACAAAGTAATCCTGTCAAGCCATGAAAACAATTCAAAAATTCCTCTTCTTTCTTATTTTGATATCCGTCGGGCTTTCCGGTTGTAAAAGTGGGGACCCGGAACTAGTCCCCCTAAGTGGCGGCGGCACCGAGGTCGGCATGCCCGACGGCCAGGTTGCCTCCAAAACCATTGGCCCGGATGGCGGCACAATCAACTCTTCCGACAATCAGGTGCAATTGGTGATCCCTGCGGGTGCGCTCTCGAAGCCGACGGAAATCAGCATTCAGCCGATTACGAACCACGCGCCCAATGGACTGGGCCTGGCCTACCGATTTTTACCCGACGGCACTATTTTCGCGAAACCGGCTTCCCTTACTTTTCAATATGATCCGGAAAGGGTGTCGGCAAACGATGCGGAGGCATTCAGGGTGGCCACACAGGGTGCAGACCGTAAATGGTACCGCACGCCTGAGGTCGTAGTGGATACAATTTTACATACCATCAAGACGGCTATGCCTCATTTCAGCGACTGGACTGCCTATGAGCTGGCCATTATTGAAAACCTTGAATTGACCGGAGGGCCTAAGGGGGCAGAATATGTAGAACTGGGCGGATCGGTAGAACTGGAACTTCATTTTTGTAATGCGCTTTCAGTAATGCACGCTGAGAATGAGACTGCGGGAGACTTGCAGGTGCAGGAGCTGAGCTGGCAGGTCCTGGGCGGTGCTGTCAATGGGAGTATTAAATCCAATGGGGGGAAAGAAGTCTTGTTTTATGAAGAAGTGTATAAGGCCACATTCACGGCGCCCACCAAAAACCCACCGAGTAATCCGGTCACCGTTGTCGCGGAGATCACCCTCAAGGGAAGGAAAACGAAGTTGCAGGTCGTCAGGCAAATCCTGGTGGGTAAAGATTATTTCCGGGGTATATTCGGAGGTACACCATTTGATTGGCAGAACATGACCTTTATGCGGGAAGGGAACGGCATTCACATGGGCGGCTGGAACGATAATCCCTCGCAGTCGCTGAATATTTTCGTCAATCCGATCAATCCCGACCAGCCCAATCAGCTCTACGCGTATGGTGAGCTGTCGGACCGGGGCGCCTGGGCGCAGTTTGCCCGGTCGTACGGCGGCGAGCCGGGGTGGATCTCTGCTAACTTTGATTGTGGTAAAAATGGGATGCGCGTATCGGAGGGAGGTGTCACTATCACACAGATCAGCATTGTAAATGGCGCCGAATATATACAAGGTCACTTCAGCGGCACATTTTACATGTTGCCGGGCCCTTGCCCTGCCGGTCTTAAGGCGTTAGCTGCCGAAGGCGAATTCAGGATAAAAAATAAGTTTGGAATCGGACGTAAACCCGCACCCTTGGCTAACTTTAAGGGACATTGATTCCTTACTATCGAGCTTATGAAAATTCAGACCAAGCGGATTTACGAACCCGCGACTGCAACCGACGGCTACCGCATATTGGTTGACCGGCTCTGGCCACGCGGATTGACGAAAGAAGCCGCGGCTGTCGACAGGTGGATGAAGGACGTCGCGCCATCCCATGAGTTGCGCAAATGGTTTCACCACGATATGGAGAATTGGGATGGATTTGTAGAGCAGTACCACGAGGAATTGAAAGACTCAGCCGCGTTCCGGGAATTGCAGTCGCTGGTCTCGGAACAGCAAGTCGTTACTTTATTATATGCCGCGAAAACCGCAGATTACAACCAGGCTCAGGTACTCCGGGAGATGCTCGGAGCACCAGGTTCCTGAATGTGCTACTTGGCAAATGAAGTGACATTTTATAGGAATTTAGTAGTTAAAAATATGGATAATCGGAGTTGTTTATTTATATTTAGGTAAATCAAACTACTTATGACCCATGATGCGATTTATTAAAGTAACCGGCGAATTCGACGAAAGTTTGAATGTAAGTGTTGAAAAAATCCTGTACTACATGGGGTACAGCCACGGATGTACCATCTGGCTCGCCACGAGTATTTCACTGCGGGTAAAGGAATGTGAAGAAGATATCAAAAGACTGATCGAAGAAGCATATATGCAGGACGCCTATCACGGGTGATCTTGTGGAAAAATAGCCTACATAAAAGCCATCCGGAGATAAAGCCGGATGGCTTTTTAGGTTATGTAACAGCCGTTTTTCTCATTGATGCTTATAGGTGTTATAGTATAATTCTAATACATAGATAGAGTGATTAAAGAAGTTTCATCCATTGTTGAAACAAATCGTAAATTTGTAAACTATTGATATACAATAATAGTTTTTACTATTAGCGCCCTGATTGTTGCCATGTTCGAATAGGTTGAAAATGAAAATATTTTGCATTTTGCCGTGTTGCTGAATAAGCTGAATGTGAAGCGGATGATCCGGTGTAAATTTTAAAGTCAAAAGTGATGAAACAAGTACAAAACCATGAAAGCCAGAATGCCGCGTCAGGTTTCCGAGCATTCATTCAACAGATTTTTCCGGTACGTGCCAACAGGCGTTCGGCCGCTCATAAAGCCATTAATAGTGCGAGAGGATGGCGGGATAAAGAGTATTCCGAGAACCGCTACTCGGTATTGTACCTCCTGAACGATCAGTATCAGCATGTAGGATGCCCTACGCAGGAGGATGCACAATCGGTACAGGGCCTAATGCTCACTGACGGCAACCGCGTGCCTGTGGGTATTTATGATTCAAAAACCGACTCGTTCGAATGGGAAATAGTAGGTGAATATCTGGCGTCTCAGAGCTCCGAGGCTCATCAGAATGATCGTCACGAGCGCATTCTCACCATCGCCCGCGCATTGCGCCGCCGCGACGCCAGTTGGCATCCCGGTTACCTGCAAAGACCGGGCTTCTTCGCCTGAACCGGCCCGGTCGGTCAACCGGAAGTCTGTGTAATTTCAGCTGGTCCCGTAGAACGGCAACCGGGCTTTTTTAAGGTAATAAAGAAGAATAAGGGCAATTCGCGAGAATTGCCCTTATTTATTTGTGCGTTCCGAGCTGTTACCAGTTCAGGGTAATAGCCACGTCAGGAAGAATAGATTCAAGCCACAGAAGGAGCTGCGTAACGGAAAGTCCAATTGATACCATGAGATTGATGAGGTTATTTTTGTTGCCTACTCGTTTCAAGTGGTTTTCGGCTGTTCCACATCTTGCAAGATTGTGTAATATTAGTGCTACATATATTAAAAACAAATTCGCTAGTTTATTAAAATTGTTTGAGCCGAGCGTATGCTTGCAATGATTGGAGAAATAGTGAGAAGGGGAAGTGGAATAACTTTCTACGTCTTGTTTGTTTTTAAATTAGCTGTATATGAGATTATTAACTTTCTGATTGGTTTCTTCTATGGGTTGCTGTTTTCGGCTGTCTATATCAAATTGGTGTAGTTTGTTTGTAGTATTAATTAATTTGAAGTGAATTAATACTACTATGAATGAGGGATTGTTCGACCTGTCAGCCAGGCTGGCGGGGCGTTTAATGCGGTTGAATCGTTTTGCTTTTTAGCCGGGCTCTATCTTTTATCGTGGATTCCCCGGAAGAGGAAGATTGACAGGTGAATTTTTTAACGCTCCTGTATTTGCAGCGTCGGATGGTTCCTTTAAATTTCAGGGAAAATCCCAAAATCCCTGACCATATGTTGAAAAAACTTCTGCTGTTTCTTGTGCTGATAATAGTAGTGGTGGCTTCCAGGCCCCGAAAGATCACCTGGGTGGCCATAGGTGACTCGATCACCTACTTGAATGACCATCAAAATGAAACCGGCAATCGGGTTGCCAAAGGGTATCTGACATTGATTCAAGAAAAGTATCCAAGGGTAGAATATATTAATCAGGGGCACAATGGATGGACATCTGTTAACATCGCAGACAAAATCGAGTCGCTAGGTTTGGTGAAGGCGGATGTGTATACTGTGTTTCTGGGAACCAACGACTGGTGGCAGGGCAAAGCGCTGGGGACGATCGCAGATTATGAACAAGGCAATGGTACCGGGACGGTTTATGGGGCATTCCGGGTTATTACCAATAAATTGAAACAGCTCAATAAAAAAGCCAGAATCATTCTCATTACACCTATGCAGCGGGGTGACTTTGTTTATATCAACAGTTACAAGAACAATGCATTCGGCTCCTACAAGCCTAAAAAGGACCAAACGCTCGAGCAATTCGCAAATGCGGTAGTTGAGATCGGGGGTAAAGAAAAGATACCTGTGGTAGATCTATACCACGATAGTGGCATTGATTTACATAATATGGTCAATTTCAAACGATTGAAAGACCCCAAGGCCGGAACGTACAAAGAATACAAATATCCCGACTACGTTGATGTGCCTTTCAATCCCGAAACTGATGAATATCCTTATCCGGTGGAGGCGGGTAATATGACGTACGACGGCCTGCATCCGTCCGACAAGGGCTATGAGGTCATTGCCGGGATGCTGGCGAAAAAATGGAGGGGGTTGAAATAGTTAAACCCCGCCGATTATTCTGTTGCCGCAGCGTTAATATGAGCCTTCAAGTCGGCCAGCAGATTGTACAGGGAGGTGTTAATGCCATCATTGTCGGCCTTAACTATTTGCAATGCGAGTTCTGCTTCCTTCTTCTTTTTGCGGTTGGATTCCGTTTTAACGGCTTGTTCTTTCGCAATGATTGCATCGTTTTCGCCCGAATTCAGTCGGATCGGGCTGCGAACGGCCGAGATGCCATCCAGCGTTGCGATCCGGGCTTCATATTGATTGTCCTGGTATTTGATCCCCAGATCAAACCGCACATACTGGTAGCTGGAATGGATCACCGGAATGTAGCTGGTTATGAGTATAATACCGGCGTTCTGGTCGTCACTGGTGATGGCGTTTTCGACATTGCCGAATTTTTTTTCTGCCCAGCCTACTATTTTTTGATGAAGTGCAGCCTGACTCAATTTGGGCTGGCCGGAGTCGGTATAGCTGATATTGTTTTTGGAATCAAGCGGAAGACGGCCGTCTTGTGCGAATGTGGTGGTTGCTGCGGAGAGCAGCAGGAGCAAAAGGAGATGTTTCAAGGCGAATCAGGAATTGATGAACGGGCAAAGATAACGGAAACATCTTGCCGGACTGGCACGCACTTTGTATTTGGTTTAGTTTTTAAAAACCAATGATTTGGTTATTTTTAACTTTACTAAAATCAGCAGGTTATGACTAAGCTCAAAAACATTTCGTTAGCAATGGCGCTGCTCTTCTGCGCGTCCTTTACGATTCTTCACCACGGCTGGGCCGATTACGACCAGACCAAGCCGACGGATTTTAAAGCAAAAATTGAAGAAGTGACTTACGAAAACCCGCATGTACTTGCGAAGGTGAAGTACAAAAAGGAAATGACGGTCGTGTACCTTGCGCCGATAACACGCATGGAGTCCCGCGGTTTGAATCAGGATATGATCAAAAAAGGCACCACAATCCGTTTTGTTGCCTATCCTCACAAAACCGAGAAAAATGAAATGCGGGCTGAACGCATCTTCGTCGGTGATGATAAATTCGAACTCCGCTAGGCGTGCAGTCATATCACCAATGGCTGGAATGGCTGGAAAAATCGTCCTGGGCAGCCGGGATCAGGCAGTCGCTATGGCTGTACCCCGCTTTGGAGATTGTACATATATTAGGTATTATCATGCTTGTGGGCGCAGCGCTCCTGTTCGATCTGCGCCTGCTGGGTTTCTCCCGTGCGCTGCCTCTCAGGGGGCTTTCAAGGTACTTGCTGCCCTGGTCGCAGCGCGGGCTAGTCTTCATTATTCCTTCCGGCCTCCTGCTATTCATCACCAATGCGCAGGCGCTTGGCACCGATCCCGTTTTTTGGACTAAAATGGCGTTGATACTGCTCGCAGCGCTCAATGTTTTCTGGTTTCACCGGTTTATTTACGGGCCATTCACGCGATGGGGCGCCACCGGCGAGCTGCCGGGTGCCGCCCGTTTATGCGCGTTGATTTCCATCGTGGTATGGATAGCGGTGGTGGCTTGCGGGAGGTTGCTGGCTTATTGAGCGGAAGCCGTTCGCTCATTGGTTTGCGATGCAACGATTTATGTTTTTAGCTTTTCGCTGAACGTAAATCCGTGACTTATGGGCAATTCTTATTCTCAAATCTTCATTCAATGTGTTTTTGCGGTAAAATATCGTGCTGCCCGGCTGCATAAGCCTTGGCGGGTTGAATTATTTGCAGTAATCGGCAACCTAATTAATGAGACCGGGTCGAAGACGCTCATTGTGAATGGTGTTGAGGATCATGTGCATTGTCTTTTTGTGCTGAAACCGGCACAATCGGTTGCAGAGGTCATGAAGGTGGCGAAGGCGAAGTCTTCGAAATGGCTCAATGACTCAGGTTTTCTTCGAAGTCGATTTGAATGGCAGGTTGGTTATGGTGCATTCTCTTACAATAAGGCCGAAATCAAGCGGGTTTACAGATATATTGAAAATCAGGAAGAACATCATTACGGAATCACTTTCCCGCAAGAATATCTAGAAATGCTGGTAATGAACGGCGTTGAATTTCAGGAACAATATCTTTTCCATGCGCCCGTCTGATTCCTTTTTCAGGGATTTAAATCCCTGGCTGGAGTATCGTTCGTGCCTCCGGCACTGGGCCTCGGAAGTGCCCGAGGTACGAATGATTTTTTAAACCAGGCAATTCATTGCCTGGTTTAAAAAACAAAAAAGCCGTACCTTTGCGCCTTAATTGGACATCATGATTTACTTCTTCACTGGCGGGGACGAAACCGTCTTTGCACTACAAACCGAGCGAACGCTCGATGCCTCCGATTCCTCTAAATTAAGCTGGCTTTTCGGCGGCGCTGAACTCCGGAAGGAGACCGTTCTCACAGATTATTTCGTCGGGCCACGCGCTGCCATGATCACGCCGTGGAGTACCAATGCCGTCGAGATTACCCAGAATATGGGCCTGGAAGGCATCGTTCGCATTGAGGAATTCAAGAAGGTAATCGCTGATTTCACGGATTTCGATCCCATGCTTTCGCAGAAATACAGCGAGCTGAACCAGGAAATTTACACCATTGATATCAAACCTGAGGCTGTTCAGGAAGTCGACGATATTGCTGCCTATAACAAGCAGGAAGGCCTTGCATTAAATGACGAGGAAGTCGATTACCTGACAGGTCTTGCCGAAAAGCTCGGCCGCAAACTGACCGACTCCGAGGTGTTCGGTTTTTCACAAGTGAACTCCGAGCATTGCCGTCACAAGATATTCAACGGCGTATTTGTGATTGATGGCGAGGAGCAACCGGTTTCACTTTTCAAGCTGATCCGCAAAACATCCGAAACGAACCCGAACTCGATCGTTTCGGCATATAAAGACAACGTAGCATTCCTCAAAGGGCCGGTCGTGCAGCAATTCGCTCCCAAGCGCCCGGATGTGCCGGAGTACTACGAAATCAAAGATTTTGAATCCGTACTTTCATTGAAAGCGGAAACCCACAACTTCCCGACTACCGTGGAGCCGTTCAACGGCGCCGCAACGGGTTCAGGTGGCGAGATCCGCGACCGTCTTGCGGGCGGGCAGGGCTCGATTCCATTGGCAGGGACGGCCGTATATATGACCGCTCTCTCGCGTTTAGAGGAGAATCGTCCCTGGGAAAAAGGAGTAGACGAGCGCAAATGGCTCTATCAAACTCCAATGGATATTTTGATCAAAGCTTCCAATGGCGCTACTGATTTTGGAAACAAATTCGGCCAGCCGCTGATCGTCGGCTCGGTGCTTACATTCGAGCATGAGGAAGACGGTCGCAAGCTGGGTTACGACAAAGTGATTATGCAGGCTGGCGGTATTGGATACGGTAAAGCTGAGCAGGCCAAAAAGCATACGCCAGCTACCGGCGACAAAGTGGTGGTAATGGGGGGTGAAAACTACCGGATCGGGATGGGAGGCGCGGCCGTTTCTTCTGCCGATACCGGTGCATTCGGTTCAGGTATTGAATTGAATGCCATCCAGCGCTCCAACCCCGAAATGCAGAAGCGCGTAGCCAATGCAGTACGCGGAATGGTGGAAAGCGGCAACAATACCATTGTTTCGATCCACGACCACGGCGCAGGCGGGCATTTGAACTGCCTCTCCGAACTCGTAGAAGAAACAGGCGGTAAAATCGATCTCGATAAATTGCCGGTTGGTGACCCAACACTTTCCGCGAAAGAAATCATCGGGAACGAATCCCAGGAAAGAATGGGCCTCGTGATCAGCCAGGATGATATCGACTTCCTTCAACGCATCGCCGACCGCGAACGCGCGCCGATGTATACGGTAGGAGAGGTGACAGGTGACCACCGCTTCACATTCGAATCGTCGACCACCGGCGCCAAGCCGATGGATTTGGCAATGGACGAAATGTTTGGCAGTTCACCCAAAACTTACATGCGCGACAAAACCGTGGAGCGCAGCTATGAGTCGGTGCAATATGAAACTTCAAAACTGCACGAGTATCTCGAACAAATGCTGCAACTGGAGGCGGTAGCGTCCAAAGACTGGCTGACCAATAAGGTCGACCGTTGCGTAGGTGGCCATGTCGCGAAGCAGCAAACTGCGGGCCCGCTGCAATTGCCATTGAACAATGTGGGTGTAATGGCCCTCGACTTCCAGGGCAAGTACGGTATCGCAACGTCCATTGGTCACGCGCCGCTATCGGCATTGATCGATCCGGCGGCAGGTAGCCGCAATGCGGTAGCCGAAGCACTTTCCAACATCGTTTGGGCTCCATTGAAAGACGGACTGGCAACAGTTTCACTTTCAGCCAACTGGATGTGGGCTTGTAAAAATGAAGGCGAGGACGCGCGTTTGTACAAAGCCGTACAAGCCTGTTCCGATTTCGCGATCAGCCTCGGTATCAACATCCCGACAGGAAAAGACTCCCTGTCGATGAAGCAGAAATACAAAGACGGCGATGTCATCGCGCCGGGTACCGTCATTATTTCGGCGGGCGGTCATTGTGACGACATCACAGCTGTTGTAGAGCCGGTATTGAAAAAATCGGGCGGTTCTATTTATTATATCAACCTGTCGGGCGACCGTTTCAAACTCGGTGGCTCGTCATTCGCACAAATCCTGAATAAGATTGGTTCTGAAACGCCTGATATTCAGGATGCGGCACAGTTCAAGGCGACATTCAATGCGATCCAGCAGTTGATCAAAGCCGGTAAAATCCAGGCGGGTCACGACATCGGTAGCGGTGGTTTGATCACCACGTTGCTGGAAATGTGTTTCGCCGACCGCGATTTGGGTGCATCCATCGATCTGTCTGCACTCGGCGATCAGGATATTATAGAGAAATTGTTCGCTGAAAACATCGGTATCGTGTTCCAGGCCGACGAATCGGCCGAAGCCGTGCTTGCGGAAAGCGGAGTCGCATTCCACAAAATCGGTACCGTGAACCTTGCTTCTACACTGACTGTGAAAGACGCAACAGGCAAATGGGATTTCGATATCGACCATCTACGTGATGTTTGGTTTAAAACATCTTATTTGTTAGACCAAAAACAGACTGGCAACGGTCTCGCGAAAGAGCGTTTCGACAATTACAAGCACCATGTGCTGCGCTATAAATTTCCTGCGCAGTTTGACGGTAAAAAGCCTGTGATCGACGCCTCCAAGCCACGTCCGAAAGCCGCGGTACTCCGCGAAAAGGGCAGTAACTCCGAGCGCGAACTCGCCAATGCCATGTACCTCGCTGGTTTCGATGTGAAGGACGTACACATGACCGACCTCATTTCCGGCCGCGAGACCCTGGAAGATATTCAGTTCATCGGTGCAGTAGGTGGTTTCTCGAACTCCGACGTATTGGGCTCTGCCAAAGGATGGGCCGGGGCATTTTTATACAACGAAAAGGCCAAAATCGCGCTCGAAAACTTCTTCAAACGCGAAGACACGCTTTCTGTTGGTATTTGTAACGGTTGCCAGCTCTTCGTCGAGCTCGGCCTCATTAACCCGGATCACGAAGAGAAACCGAAAATGCTCCATAACGCGAGCCATAAGCACGAGAGCATTTTTACGTCGATGACCGTTCAGCCTAACAATTCCGTGATGCTTTCTTCGCTCGCAGGTAGTACGCTGGGCGTATGGGTATCGCACGGAGAAGGCCGCTTCCAGTTGCCATTGCCTGAAAATCAATACAACATCGTTTCCAAATATGGTTACGAAACTTATCCGGCCAACCCGAATGGCTCGGATTACAACACCGCCATCCTTTGCGATAGCACCGGCCGTCACTTGGTAACAATGCCGCACATCGAAAGATCACTTTTCCAATGGCACTGGGCAAATTATCCTGAGGGCCGGAAGGACGAAGTTTCACCTTGGATGGAAGCGTTTGTGAATGCGAGGAAGTGGATTGAAGGGAGGCGATAGTTTTAAGGAGGAAAGGGAGGATGGAGGAAGTGTTTGCCTTCTGATAAATGGGCCCGTTGCGATGGTAATCGTGACGGGCTTTTTTGATTGAAAGTTTTAGTTTTGAGAACGATTGAGATAATCACACCATAAACGTTAGAGGCATGAATCAACCGGAAATGATCATTTACGAAGCTGAAAACGGCAAGGTTTCGGTGGTCCTTTATGCCAAAGACGGAAATATCTGGTTGAGCCAGAATCAAATTGCAGAACTTTTTGGGACCTCAAAGCAAAATGTCAGTCTACACATTATTAATATACTGAAAGATAAAGAGTTGGATGAGAATTCAGTTGTCAAGGATTACTTGACAACTGCCGCAGACGGCAAGAATTACAACGTCACATTCTACTCGCTGGAAATGATTCTCGCGATTGGGTTTCGTGTGAGAGGTAATCGCGGTACCCAGTTCCGGCAATGGGCTAACCATAATTTGCGGGAGTACATTGTTAAGGGTTTTGTCATGGACGACGAGCGCCTCAAAAATCCTGATGGCCGTCCTGACTACTATGATGAACTTCTTAATCGGATACGGGATATTCGGGCTTCCGAAAAGCGTTTTTATCAGAAGATTCGGGACCTTTTTGCGCTCAGCATTGACTATGACAAGACTGACAAAGCAACGCAAATGTTTTTCGCCGAAACACAGAACAAATTGCTGTATGCGATAACGGGAAGTACTGCGGCGGAGATTGTTACAACCAGGGCTGACTACACGAAACTTAATATGGGACTGACGACTTGGGCCGGTGCAATTGTCCGTAAACAGGACATCGTGATTGCGAAATTATCTTACCGCTGACGAACTGGACAGTTTGAATCGCTTCGTATCCGTGTTTCTGGAAACTGCGGAACTTAGAGCAAAGAACAGACAGCAAATCAAAATGGATTTTTGGCGGGAAAATGTCGATCGGATTATTGAATTCAATGATAAAGAGGTACTTACGGATAAAGGCAGCATTAGTAATGCGGAGATGGAGGAAAAAGTAGCGATCGTCTATCGGCAGTTTGACGCCAATCGGAAAAAGAAGGATGCGGAGCGAGCGGACGCCGCCGACCTGGCAGAACTGATCGGTTGGGAAATGCTTGTAAAAAGGAGTAAGCCCTGAAATCAGAAGTCATCACAATTCCCCCACAAACCGATCAATATCCCCAATCCCCTTCTTCGTAGCATAAGGCCGCAACAAATGCGCCTTCATCCGTAAATAATGCGTCAATAGCGATGCCAGGTTCTGCCGGGATTCGGTGAGGACTGCTTCCGAGAGCCAGAAACGGCTTTGCAGACTGTTGCTGGAAACGATCAGTAATTTATCATCCTCACAACTGAATTTCAGGTATTTATTTTCTTCCAAAAGTCCGATGTCGTGTATCAGCCCGGACATTCTGTTCTGTATTACATTGCCCTGGTAGTTCGCGGCAATGCGGGTGTTTTGTTCCATCAGATGCACCATGCTCAACATCAGGCATTGGTATTTCACGCCATTTTCAAAGAGCAGTTTGTTTTTGAATAGGAAATCATACAAACTCGTTACAGGTAAGTCGCTGTGAATCTTTGAATTGGACTCGGTGTAGGCCTGGCTGATGCTGAAAACCAGATCGTCCTTCGTCGGGAAATAGTAGGTCAGGTTGCCGATGCGCATGCCAAGGTCGGCCGCCAATTCGCGCATGCCTACGTACTCGATGCCTTTGAGGTTGAAGAGCTCCAATGCCCGTTTAATAATTTTTTCCTGGGTCGCGTTCATGAAAATTTGGTCAATGTCCTAAATCGTATTAATTTTAGGTCGTTGTCCAAAAATAGAACTTTTAAATCTCATGACGAAATCATTTCCAAACATCTTGCACATTCTGGCGTCGATTGCCTTTATCACGATCATCGGCGCCGCCATTTACGAACAAGCCGCAGTAGTACCCATATGGGCCGCCGCGCCGCCGTATTCACTTTCCATGTTTCAGGGCGAGTATGGCCTGCAAGCTGGTAACTTTTGGAAGCCGGTACATCCCGTAGCCATTTTGTTGCTCGCAGCTGCATTGATTACCAACTGGCGCCAGCCACGACGCAAACAATTGCTGATCACACTCGGTGGATACGTGCTGATACTGGTCATTACCGGGATATATTTTGTCCCCGAACTTTTGTCGATTACTACTTCGACCTACTCAACTGCCGTGAGCGATGATCTGACCGGCCGCGCCAAAATCTGGGAAACGCTGAGCCTCGTGCGGCTGGGTACATTATTGGTTTTGGGCGTAGTACTTTTAAATGGTTTAGGCGTAAAAACGAGAGAGAACTAATGGAAACTGCGACGATGACAATGGCATATCCCGTTACGATCGACAATGGTCATGGTGAGTGGATCACCTTCCTCGGTCGCGAGCTACGCGACGGTACGGAGTACATCCAAGTTGAAAACCAGGTAAGCCCTGGCGCAGGCCCGCCCATGCATGTGCACCATCAGCAGCACGAAAGCCTGCACATTCTTGAAGGCAAAATGGGTGTCGAAATCCTTGGCGAGCAGCCTTACTACTTGCACAAAGGCGAATCGGCCACCTTCGAAGCCGGCATTGCCCACCGTTTCTGGAACGCAGGCGACGGCACGTTGTATTGCAAAGGCGAAATCTGGCCGCCGCATAATATTGAGTATTTCCTGGGGGAAATCTACCGCTCCTCGCGGGAGAACGGCAACGGTCGCCCAAGCGCATTCGATGCGGCTTATCTACTCCGGAAATACCACACAGAGTTTGATATGCTGGGCATTCCCGCATTTGTGAAGAAAGTGATTTTTCCTGTTGTATTGTTTTTGGGAAAATTACGGGGAAAAGACAGGCGGTTCAAAGATGCGCCGGAAGCACAGCCGGCGCGTTAATTTCAGATTTTCACATTCCAAACTTCCGCCAGTGTTTCCCTGAAAAGTGAGTTCAATGCAGCGGTATCGGGCATAGTCGTTGGCGGGAGTTGTTTTGCGTATTCTTTGTAAAATGCGAGTTTCTCCGTCAGGAAATCGTGCAGCAGTGGAATGCGCGGCTCCTCGCTGAGCTCTTCACCAGCAGATTTGCGGATGAGCAAGGCATTGATTTCTTTTCGCACGGCATCGTCTTTCACCTGGCTGTCGAGCAGTTTGATGAACTCCGTAGGTGCCATCGTGTCAGTCGTGCGTATCCAGTCGCAGGCCAGCACAGGCCGCAGCACATAGAAGTACTTTTTGACCCGCACCATATCTTTAAGTAGGTAATCCTTATAATTACCATCCGCCATGCTGAGGTAATGGTGCAGGCAAGAGCGTGGGTTGAAATATTGCCTTTTCAGTTCCCGCAGGCGCTCTGCCGTTGTGAACTGTTCCCGGTAAACGATCGGACTATCGAGCCATTCGAGCATCGGCGGGTTCGATTTCCTGAAAAGCCGCAGCGCCTTCCGCAGCTCCCAGCCGGCGAGGTCGATGTCGTTGGGCAATATCTCCTCCTGATTATCTTTTTTGTCGTCGATCTGCAAATACCACTCGGGCCGGTGCACATAAATATACCGCACATCCCAATCGCTATTCACCGAAGCAAACCCCCAAGCCCGGCTTCCGCTTTCGACGGCGTAGAGGATCTGGATGTTGTACTGGGTTTCGAGGCGGTCGAGTTCTTGCTGGATTTCGATGGTCATGGTTGAAATACTTAATTGTAATGTCAAGCAATATACCCGCTTTCCGTAATTCCACCTTACTCCGTCATTTACTCCATCGGTTAGTCCCTCATTTTGTCCATCACATGCTCGGCGAGAAAGATTTCATTATCGAAGTAAAAACTTATTAAACGGTTTTCAGATTAATACGAATTACTTCTAATTGAGTGCTTAATCCCCTCCACTCATGACGGCAGAATCCCTCAATGCGCAACTCGCGCAAATCTATCAAACCTACATCCAATCCATATATTCGAAAGAGTGGGAAGACAATGTTTCCGCGCCCTTGCTCATGCACGTGTATGATGAGTACGTGACGATGGACCGCAAAATCCTTTTCGTCGGGCAGGAAACGCATAGTTGGGACTGCAACAGCACCACGCCGTCAGGCGATCTGCAAAACCGCAATGCAGAAGGTTTTGAGTTGCTGAAAGCTGAAATCGGTATTTTGAAGCCCGATGTTGTCGTGTTTCTTACCGGGTCCAAATACGATGAACGCATTAATACGGTGTTCAAGCCAGAGCGGGAGACCATTTTGCCCGATGGATATTTGTACCGGCTTTCGACAAGCGATGGTTCGCTGGCGGCTCATACTTTTCAGACTAAACATCCTCGGACGTTGCTAGGTAATCATCGGGCTAAGATGGCGAATCGGTATCGTGAGGTTTTGGGGAAGGTAGTTGAATATTCCTTAGATATCAAACTTGCGTCCTTTGAGCTCAGCCTCTCGCAATAGCGAAATTACAATGGCTTTTACTTGCTCTTCGGACACTTGCTGGTTTTCCAGCGCCATATTGCCAATTACTGACTCGGTGATCATTGACGTGACGTAGGCTTTTTGGCGGAGTTTGGAGTGTTTATCGAATAGTTTCATGGATTCAATAATAGGTATTTCAGAGCTTTACCCTACTGCGTCAGGCGAGGCGGTAAAAATCATAATTTAAATATATAGCAAACCAAATGTATATCAGACATAACGATTTACAAATACCGGAGGATAATCCATTCTCCGCTTGCAAATTAGATAGGAAGAAATATGCAGATGTTCTGACGGATCTGGTTGGCGGATTCGGGACGGGATTCGTTTTGGCAATTAACAGCGAGTGGGGAACGGGAAAGACTACGTTCGTGAAGATGTGGCGACAAGATCTTCAAAATGCTGGTTTTGAGACTCTGTACTTCAATGCTTGGGAAAATGATTTTGAAGGTAACCCGCTTGTTGCGATCATGTCTGAGCTCAAATCCTTAACTAGGAGCAAAACAATAGTTGAATTTAAGTCGCTAGTGAAAAAGGGAGCGGTGCTGACGAAAAATCTTGCTCCGGCAGTATTTAAAGCCTTGGCGAATAGGTATATCGATCAGCAAACGCTGCTAGATGGTTTAGAAAATGCCTCGAAAGCTGCGGTGGAAATTCTTGAAAAGGAAATCGAAGCTTATGCAAATCGCAAGAAGGAGTTAAGCGATTTTCGAAGAGACCTGGAAAGTTTTGTGAGCAAAGGGGGGGGGGGGACAAGCCGCTTATTTTCTTTATCGATGAGCTTGACCGTTGCCGACCGAGTTATGCGGTTGAAGTTTTGGAACATATGAAGCATTTCTTTACGGTTCCCGGGATTGTTTTCGTTCTCGCTATTGACAAAGAGCAGCTTGGTCATGCGGTGCGAGGCATTTATGGAAGCGAACAGCTCAACGCTGACGAGTATTTGCGGCGATTCATTGACTTGGAATATTCAATCCCTGTGCCAAGTACCAAACACTTTGTGGATTACTTGTATGATTATTTTGCTTTTGATCAGTTTTTTAGGGCGCAGGAAAGATTACAGTACGACCGAAGAGGAGAAGAGCGAGAAGCTTTTTTGTCTCTTGCGGAGGTTCTTTTCGACAAGACCAAGCTGACTCTCAGACAACAGGAAAAGATTTTTGCACATGCGAGAATGTCTCTCAAAAGTTTTTCATATAGAAACTACCTACTTCCAAGTGCTTTTTTATTTTTGGTATACCTGAAATCGCTTAAAGGTTCTTTATATAAATCAATTAAAGGAAAGGAAATATCGCTGCAAGACTTATCGGATGAGTATTCGGAGATTTTTCAGGGAATAGTAGTTGATGAATACAAAATAAATAGTTTTTTGTACTTGCAAGCTCAACTAGTGAATTTGTATAATAACTACATTCATAAGCCCAACGGGAAGCAACTTGTAACGCGCGGTAGCAACGGCGAAAAAGAGTCTACGGAGGTCAAATCAGCGCTAGATCATTCAAAAGGAAATCGTTCATTTGCGGAGGCGATTATTTCACTCAATAGAGATCCTGATGAGCAAAGTATTTCAATCGAACATCTTCTTAATAAAATAGACTTGACTAGTCCGCTTGTTACCAAATAGCCAGGTGACATTATGCCGTTAGAAAAATCTCGTTTCATTAATTTGTATGCTATCACTTTTCTCCCGAATATGCGCCTTCCCAAAAAATGCGCGTAAAATGAGAAAGTTCAGAAGTATTGCCCTGTTATGGTGTGGATCAGGTGAAAGCCCCAAGGCGCTTACGCGAGCGCGGGACACCTAAGACAGGGCATTTTTATTCATCCCCAAAAACGCGTTTTATGTACAACAAACTAACTGAAATCGAATCCCCGGATTCGGCCACACTCGCCTACGGCGAACACGTCAAAGCCTTGTTAACGATGAACGCCCCCGCAGAATGGGTCGAAGACCTTTGGACGATCTACACCGGCTACATGATTGCGCAAACCGAGCTAGGCCACAACCCACGTGCGAGCGACCTGTTTTGCACATTCCGCGAGCTTGTCTTTTTCTTCCAAAAGATCGAAGAACGAAAGGCGGCATAGGACCAATGGACAATTAGTAGAGCCTTCCGGCACATTTTCAATCACTCACGTTCCTCTATTTACATTTCAACACAAACAAAAAATGGAGACCACCCAGGCAGCCTCCATTCCAATGCATTAGCAGTGTCAGGCGTCATTGCGCCCCATCAATCCCCGATTTCGAAGTCTTTTTCTCCTCGGGAGCCTTAAACTTCGCATTCGAAATCTTCAAAACCACCGCATTAGGCCACGTCCTATTCGTATAAAACCGCTGTCCGTTCACAGCGCTTACCGCCAGCCCGAGAGGCGTTGCGGCCGACCGTATCGACGCGTCGAAATTGTTTACATATTCTACCAGTTCGCTCCCGTAACCCAGCACTTCCACCTTGGTAGCAGCCGTGCCTTCAATCATCGGGAAGAGGAATTCGCGGCGTTGGCCGTATTTCCATTCGTCGTCGCGCTTTTTGGTGATGAAGGCGTAAATAGACCTTTCGTCGTTCGATTGCGTGAACCAGATATCCTTATCGCGGATGACGGGCAATGGTTTGACGGCGTATATGGATTCTCCGTTCGCGAAGTTCCAGAGGGCGATTTCGCGCAGGAGGGCTTCCTGCTCGATCTGGATTTCACCATTAGGTTTAGGGCCGACGTTCAACAGGAAGTTGCCGCCCTTGGCGCGGATCTCGATGAGCATGTTGATGATCTCGGTGCCCGATTTGTGCGGGTCGTTGGTCGGTTTGTATTGCCAGTCGGTGCCCATCGTGTAACACGCTTCCCACGGGCGCGGCGCGGCTTTGTCGGGGATGTTTTGCTCGGGCGTGTTCATGGCGTCGCGCGTGATGACGAGCTCGGGTTGCAGGCTCCACGCGTACTCGCGCAGCCCGTCGCCGGGGCCGTCGAAGAACATGATGTCGATCTTTCCGTAGTTGGTGAGCAGTTCCTTGATTTGCGCCTTGTCGTAGGCCATCAGTTTCGGATTGTTCATCGGGAACTGGCGCTTGTCCTGCAAACGGCCGAGCGGGATGTTGTTCTGGTGGAAAAACAGGAAATCTTCCGGTGAAAAATACAGTCCGATAGCAATGCCCTGCTTGCGGAATGCCTCGATGATCTCCTTGGTCACATCTCGCTTGAAGGGCGTGTTCATGACATTGAATGTCGTCGTTTTGGTATCGAACATGCAGAAACCGGCGTGGTGCTTGGTCGTGAAAACGACATATTTCATCCCTGCGAGCCGCGCGGCAGTCGCCCATTCGTCCGGATCAAACTTTTTAGGGTTGAAGAACGTCGGTAGTTCCTTGATGTACCGGTTCACATAATCGTCCGAAGCCCCGGCCAGCGAATGGCTGATCACCGTCCCAAGAGACACGTCCACATTCCAGTGAATAAACATCCCGAAGCCAAGGTCCTGGAACCATCTGACGCGGTCGGGTTTGTTGGTTGTTTGCTGGGCGAGGGTGGGGGCGGCGAGGCTGAGGAATAAGAGTAGTGTAAAAAAATTTGAGCGCATTGGAGTGAAATGGTCTTTTTAGAAAGATAAAAATCCGGAATGATGATACTCTTTTTGCATCGGATTTTTTCACTCGGCGGGTTGCGTCGGCGTTTCAGCTTAACAGTGTCTATTCGTGGATCTTCAAAAACTGTGGTGGCACTGAGTCAATCAACCACACGCCGTTGGTCGACATGTAGAATTCAAAGTCAGTTTCTAACATTGAGGCTGTATCGACTTCAAATATTACCGGCTCGCCATAACGTATCCCTACCGCGCGAGCTGTTTTCGTATCAGAAGAGAGGTGTACATGATGTCGCTGCATTTTTTTCAAACCCTCGGTAAAAATAGCATCGATGTTCTTACGGGCCGTGCCGTGATAAAGAACTGCGGGTGGTTGCCTTTTCTCGAATTCGATCTGGACGTCGGCCGAATGCCCTTGATTGGCACGGATTCGATGTTCACCTTCATCAAACGAAAAACGTTTTTTGTCGCTCGTTTCCACAATTTCTTTGAGCTCATCCAAAGTAAAAAAGTGTCCATGTTTGTCACATGCTGTCACCAGGTCAGAAACTTTGACCCAGCCATCCTCTTCCAGTTTCAAACCAACCGCCCCTGGTTCATGCCTTAGAATATAACTTAATAGTTTACTGACCTTTTCGTTTCTCTGTTTTTCCATTTGTGATGAGCTTGCTTATTCAACTACCGCTTCACTGTCGTCTTATTTACTGACGCTAAACCCAGGTTTGGCATAAATGTAGCGGTTGACTCACATAATTACCAATGCTTTTTGAAGTTCTCCTGGCGTCATGTAGCTTTGATATGGCGAGTCGCGCCGACGCAGTTTACATAACGTGATTTACGTACGACAAACACTATTGTTAATTTGAACCTTACTCCGTATTCCCTTGCAATAATGCCCCCGCCGCCGATTCATGAAGATATTCGCGGCTTCAAGCAACTCTTCCGCGACGCCACAGGCAAAAGCTACGGCAGCGCCAACGCCGACGGCCACATTTCCCTCGACGGCTTCGATGCCGCGGAGGCGGACTATCCATTGATCCTGGCTGAATACATCAAACTAGTTTCCCCATTAACGCCCTTCCAGCTCAATTTTTCCGGCTTCTCCGACTTCGACCGGGCCAACTTCTCTGCATTCTACATCAAGCCAACCGAAGAATCATCCAACGCCATCCGCGAGCGGACACAGGTGATTATGAAGGCGTTCGATAAGAAGTTCAAAAAGCAATACATGCAGAAATGGGCCGACGAGTCGAAGAACCCGCATATGTCCATCGGCCGCAGGCTTACGCGGGAGTGGATTGCATTGGCTTATTCACTTTTTACGGATTATGAGGCGGGATTTCTCTGTGAATCTTTTGCAATTAGAAAGTATAATGAGAAGCGTCGGCAGTATGAGGTGGTCGACACGATTCCTTTGCTGGGCAAAAGCGCCGATGGAGGGCAGATTAGTTTATTTTAAACGAAACTTTTCTAAGCCATGCTCCAACGCTACGCCCCCAACGAATTCCACGCAGACTACCTCTCGCACCGCCTTACAAAAGCCAAGCGCCGGTGGGACAAAATTGCATTCTATGTGATGGCAAGCGTGTTTGTCGTCACCTGGGTGGCGCTATTTTGGAAGAGAGAAGAGACGAATAGCTACATCAATCAGTTTGAGAATGCGTTTGTGGAGTGGATATTTGGGGAGCCAAATGGGAGAGCGTTGTTCATTGGCCTCGCCGGGCTTTTTTTTCTGCTGAACCTTGGCCCCACTTTGCTGCACTACATCCGGAAATACTTGCTTTATCCGAAGTCTTCGATGCATTTACAAGCCTATTTAAAGGTGCAATCCAAGGAGGCGATCAGGCTGCCGCGGGCGCAGAATGAGACAAAAACGCCGAGGGCATTTTATGCGTACGTACCGCATCCAGTGAGTGGAAAGATCTTGCCGGTAGAGGTTTCCGAGGATTGGTATATGCATTTGGAAGCGGGAAATCAGGTCCATGCCTACTATCATCCCAGCAGCGATAATGTCCTCTATCTGGTTAAAGATCAATCCATCACACGATCGACTGATCCTTTTCTGACCACGTCTGACTAAATTTTGATAAATAACTGTCCTGCCTTGTCAGGTCGTCATCCGCTTTCTTCGTCTATCGCAGTTAATCAATGACTGCGTATTACACTTTGGGAAATTTGGAGAGGACGACGGACGACGGCACGCTTTGGCTGGCCTATCGCAATGGCGACCATGAGGCACTGGGGCTTCTGGCCGAGCGGTATTATGGGACGTTGAAGCGATATGGGCTGAAGTTTATGGTCGACGGAAGCATTGTCGAGGACTGCATCCAGGACCTGTTCCTGGATCTGTGGCAGAACCGGGCTAAAATCAGCCAGACGCCTTCGGTCAAATTTTACCTGCTCAAATCGGTCCGGCACAGTATCGTCGGGCATTTACGTTATCACCAGCGTTTTGCCAGCGAGGAGTCGCTGGACTGGGACAATGCATTACCTGAGGGGTTCAATGCGGAGTCGTTGCTGATCGAGCAGGAAACACTTGACGGGCTCGTGAGCCAAATGCGCGCGCAGATGGACGCTCTGCCGAAGCGCGAGCGCGAGGCGCTATTCCTACGCTACTATGAGAACCTGAGTGTAACCCAGATTTCGGATATGATGGGGGTCAACAAACAGTCGGTTTCCAATTTCCTTCAAAAGGGTATTTCGAGGATCCGGGCCAAATGGCTGGTGTCGATGGTACTAAACTTATTCTTTTTTTAATTTTTTTTCTTCCGCCGAGGGTATATCGTTCTATGCTATTCATAATATCATAGAAATCATTCGAATAATGAAGAATGGATATGTCCGATTACGAATTCAACTCACCTGAGGATTTTCTGGAAAGCGACCGCTTCCGTGGCTGGGTAATGGGCCTGTACCCGGAAGACAAGGCATTCTGGGAGGTTTTCCTCGCGCAGCATCCCGACAAGCGGCCGATGTATGAAAAGGCTGTGGCGACGCTTTTGGTGATGAACGCCAGTGACTGTACGTCAGCTGCTGATGCGGACAAGGCCGCGGCACTCCGGGACTTGATCGAGGCACAGTCGGCCCGGGACACTGCATTCCCGCTTTGGCGCTGGATGCGCTGGGCGGTCGCTGCGATGCTGGTTATTTCGGCTGGTTTCTGGTGGGTGCATTCACAAAAAGCTGCCATGAAGGATGGGTTAGCAACCCGTCGGACAGCGGGCGCCGGATGGGTGGTGCGGGAGAACAAATCGCAGGAGCTTTTGCTCGTTAACCTCCCCGACGGTTCATCGGTACTGCTTAGCAAGGAAAGCAGCATCCGGTTTACCGCGGATATGACGGGGCCGGAACGGAAAGTGTATCTGGATGGGGAAGGTTTTTTTGAAGTCGTGAAAAACCCGACGAAACCTTTTTTCGTCATGACCGATAAACTAACGACCCGTGTACTGGGTACGAGCTTTCGCGTAAGGTCCTATCCCGGAGCCGAAGAGGCTTTGGTGGCCGTTAAGACAGGCAAGGTTTCGGTGATGACCGACGGCCATCGCGAGGGGGAGGCGTCTTTGCTTACGCTGTACCCGAACCAGCAGGTGAATCTGACCCGCAAAAAGGACAAAATCATGCGGGCAGTCACCGCTGCTGTGCAGGTGAATCAGGCGATGCCGATCGAGAAGGAGCCATTCAATTTCGACTTCACCCCGGTTTCCGAGGCATTCAAAACGCTCGAAACGCAGTATGCCGTGAAAATCCATTATGACCTGGAAAAGATGAGCCGCTGCACCATCACCGCCTCGCTCAAAGATGAGCCTTTCCTTGAAAAGCTGCGGCTGATATGCCTTGCCACCGAATCATCCTATGCAGTGAATGGAGACGAAATTATGATCTCCGGCCTGGGATGCCCCTGACTTTCTGAAACAACTATCTAACTTTTTTCTATGACAAAACCCTTTGTAAAGCAACTTCTTTGAATTAAAGCCATTTGTCTCCGATGGCGACAATGAGGCTACTATCTAACGTTTCTGAACATTTAACCAATTATGAAGAAAAATTTATCGGCAAAAACGGGCGGGCGCATTGCAGCCGGGACCGTACGCGGCTTACTATGGCAGCAAACGCTCCTTCTGCTGCTGTTCATGCAATTCAGCTGGGCGAAAGACGGCAGTGCACAGGAAATGCTCAACCAGCGCATTTCTATTTCAGTGGAGAACGAGCGGATCGAATCGGTGATTTCTAGGCTCGAAAAGTCAGCGAATGTCAGTTTCCTGTACAGTCGGGAAATCATTCAATCGAGACGAAAAATCAGTTTTGAAGCCGCAAACAAGCCATTGTCTGTTGTACTGGACGGTATTTTGCTCCCGCTGGGTTTGAAATACGAAGTTTCAGGCGACAAGATCATTCTGAAACGGCAACTGAATACCTCAGACGCCGAGACAAACGTGGTACCTGTTTCGCAAATCACACCGGCCGTAGCTGAAATCAATATTTCAGGAACCGTAACGGATCAGGGCGGGATTGGCCTGCCGGGCGTGAGCATACTTGTGAAGGGAACGCAAACCGGCACGACCACGGATGCGGACGGGAAGTATAAGCTCTCGGTAGCGGACGGTAACGCAGTACTGATTTTCAGCTTTGTCGGTTATATCTCCCAGGAAATCCCTGTGGGCAGCAAGACGGCCGTCGATGTGCAGCTCCTTACAGACGACCGCGCGTTGGAGGAGATTGTCGTAGTCGGCTACGGAACCCAGAAAAAGGCAAACCTGACCGGCGCCGTTTCCACAATCGATTCCAAGGTCATTGAAAACCGCCCTTCCAGTAACCTTGCAACGGGTATGCAGGGCGTTACGCCCGGGCTTGTCGTGACGCGCCAGACCGGGCAGCCTGGTCGCGAGAACATTAATATCCAGATCCGCGGGGCAACTTCCGCCAATGGTAATGTAAATCCGCTGGTGCTGCTCGACGGTGTGAGTGTGCCCATCAGCACGATGCAAACCATGAACCCGAACGACGTCGAAAATATCAGCGTGTTGAAGGACGCGGCTGCGGCGGCGATTTATGGCGCGCAGGCAGCGGGAGGGGTTATTCTGATTACGACCAAAAAAGGAAAATCAGGAAAGGTTACCTTCGATTACCTCGGACAGCAAGGGATCGACTGGTCGCTGAATGTGCCCGAAAGAATGTCGTTGCTGGATGAAGCATTGTTTTCCAATCAGGCGCGGATCAATTCCGGCAGCAGTCCGGAGTATACCGACGAGGAGATCCAGCGTATCCGCGACCGTGTACCTTACGTGGTGAATCCGGCCGATACGTCTTCCTATCTGTATTATAACCAGGATCCGATCGCCAACCGGATCCTGCGTAAATACACGTCCATGAGTACGCATAACATTACCGCACGCGGCGGCACCGACAAGCTGAACTTTTTGATTTCGGGAGGTTACTACAACAAACAGGGTGTTTTTAAAGTGGGCCCCGACAACTATAACCGGTACAATGTGCGGATGAACCTGGGCTCGCAGCTCACGAAGCATCTTACCTTGGATAGTCGGTTGGCATACACCAACGATAAAGCCAGGACTTCGTCGGCGGAAGTGAATGGCGGCGGCTTGATCTACCAGATATACCGTTTTCGGACCAGAAACCCATTTTTTACACCGGAAGGCCGCTATAATTCTGCCAATAATACCTATGCGATCCTTGAATCGGGTGGCTACAATGAGAACCGCAGAAATTACTTCGACGGGGTGTTTACATTGACGGCCGCCAACTTTGTAAAAGGATTGCAGATCCGCGCCATCGCCGGCACGCAGTACCGCCGGGGTGACCGCCAGCAGTTCAACAGGACCGTACCACTTTGGAGCAAATCCAAGGTTGCAGGTTATGTAAACCAAGTCAATTCCTACAATCTTACCAACGACGTGACCAAGAACACCAACTTGCAGGCGTTGGTGAACTACGATTTCACGGCTGGTAAAGACCACAATTTCGGACTTTTTGCGGGTTATCAATGGGAGAACTTCCGGACGGATACCTTGTTTACAGGCGCTACCAATCTCGTAAGCAACGACCTGCCCACATTAAACCTGGGTGACGATAAAACCAAAAGCAACCGGCAAATCATCGCGACCTATGCATTCCAGTCTGTTTTTGGAAGACTTAATTACAATTACAAGAATAAATACCTGATTGAAGCGACGATCCGTCTCGATGAAAGCTCGAAACTGGCGCCGGGTTTGAGAAGAAAAGTATTTCCTGCGGCGTCGGCCGGATGGAACCTGCACCAGGAGAACTGGTTTGCGACACCCCTACCATTCTTCTCGGAATTCAAACTGCGCGGATCGTGGGGACGTCTCGGAGGGGCATTGGGCACCAACATCGGCTACTATGATTATCTCAGTCAGCTATCCCGGGGCAATAACCTGGTGCTTGGCGACTCCCGGACGTCGTATATCAATCAGGGCTCCATTCCATCGGCGGCCCTTTCCTGGGAAACGATCGAGACGACCAACTGGGGTATCGATTTAGGGCTGCTTCAAAACCGTTTGCAGTTCAGTGGTGATTATTATGTCAAATACAACCGCAATATGCTCACGCCTCAGCAGTTGCCGGGTGTTATTGGTGTAGGAACACCGAGAAAGAACAATGGTGAGCTCAAATCGTGGGGATGGGAAGCTGAGCTGCGTTTCCGGGATAAGATCGGTAAAGATTTCAACTATTCATTTGCGGTCAATTTCTCGGATAATAATAATAAGCTCATCAATTTCTCAGGCACGACAGTCGTATCGGCCGGCACCAACCGCCTGATCGAAGGCTATGCACTTAATAGCATCTGGGGCTATCAGACCGATGGCTATTTTGCCACAGCCGACGAGGTGAAGGGATGGGCTTTCCAGGATAACCGGGCAGGTGCCGGGGATGTGAAATATATGGACCTGAACGGCGACAAGCGGTTGTCGGTCGGAAAAGGCACAGTTGCAGATCACGGTGACCTGGTTTTGCTGGGTACGACGGCTCCGAGGTACCTGTTTGGGGTTACGCTGGGAGCGAGCTGGAAAGGGTTTGATTTCAGCGCATTCTTCCAGGGTGTAGGCAAACGCAGCTATCGCGCCAATCCTGAATCCGTTGCCCCGCTGCTCGTGACCTGGAAACAGGCGATGGGTATCCACAGCGACTACTGGACACCGGAACATACCGATGCATTGTTTCCGAGACCTTACACCGGCGCTACCCACAACTATGTGGCTTCGGATAAATGGACGCTGGATGCCAGTTATGTCCGCCTGAAAAACATTCAGTTCGGCTACACCATTCCGTCCCGCATCACCGAGCGTGTCAAGATCTCCCGCGCGAGACTTTTCTTCTCGGGTCAGGATATCCTCACGATCTCCGGACTGGGCAAATTCCAGGGCTATTTCGACCCGGAAACGCGTGACGGGGTAGAAAACGATTACCCGTTCTTTGCCACTGCTTCGGTGGGTATCAATGTGTCGTTCTAAAAATGTGACTGATCATGGCTTTCAAGAAAATACCAATGAAAATAACCTTCAAAAAGACCTTAATAGGTTTGTCGCTGCTCGCCGGACTGGCTTCCTGTGATGTGAACCGGCTGCCGGAGACCAATATCAGCGACGACAGTTTCTGGACGTCGGAGTCGGATATCAAGACGGCGAACAACTATCTGTATACGTTCCTGCCCGGATTTAATAATGACGACGTCTGGTCGGACGATGCATTCGGATTGGCTTCCAGCACCATCAGCGACGGATCCAGACTGGCGCCGGCCACCGCGACAGGGGACTATAACAACCCCTATACACTGATCCGCGCGGCTAACAATATCATCGAAAAAGCGCCCCGCGCAGCGGTAACCCCGGCGGTGCTCGACCGCTATCTCGCGGAAGCGCGGTTCTTCCGCGCCTGGGCCTATTTCTCGCTGGTGCAGAAGTATGGCAGTGTCCCGCTGATCCTGAAAACACTCGATGAAAACAGCCCCGAGCTACGCCAGCCTGCTGCTCCACGCGAAACCATCGTGGACCAGATTTATTCCGACCTGGACTTTGCTGCCGCGAACCTGCCGACCATTACCGCGCTCGGTACGGCCGATTTTGGCCGGATTTCTAAAACCGCCGTGCAGGCATTCAAAGCCCGCGTAGCATTGTTTGAAGGCACTTTTGCCAAGTACCACGCGAAAGGCGATGCTGCCAGGCACCTCACCATGGCCGTTGCATCCAGCAAGGCGGTGATCGACAGCAAGGAGCATGCATTGTTCGGGAATTACTTCGATCTTTTCCAGATGGCCGGGGAAGGCCGCCAGAACAAGGAGAATATTATCGTCAAACAATACGGCGTGTCGAATACAGAACGCGTACTTGTACATTCCTACTATCGCGGATCGCTGGAAAACGGGAATGTGAACCCTACCAAATCGCTGGCGGACTCGTACCTGATGAAAGACGGTCTGCCGATTGCCAAATCGCCGTTGTGGACGTTGCCGGATTCTTCTCATAAGGTTTTCAGAAACCGTGACGCCCGTATGAGTGCGACGTTCATGAAGCGCGGAGACGCGATGATGACGACGAAACCGATCTTCGACATCGCCAATCTGGTATTCAATAAAACGGGCTATATGTTCCGCAAGTTTGCCAACGTCGACGACTGGAACACGCAGGCTTCCACCATTGACCGACCATTGCTGCGGTACGCGGAAGTGCTGCTGACCTTTGCGGAAGCCACCTACGAGCTGAACGGGAGCATTACCGATGCCGAACTGGACATGTCCGTCAACCTCCTGCGTGAGCGCGGGCAGGTCGCTAAACTGACTAATGCGTTTGCAAAGGCCAATGCCCTTGACGTGCGTGACGAGATACGCCGTGAGCGAAGGGTGGAGCTGGCACAAGAAGGCTTCCGTTATTGGGACATTATCCGCTGGAAGACTGCCGAAACCGAACTTGTCAAGCCGGTGCTGGGTAATTTTTATTTCAAAGGCGAGTTTGCCGCCGCCACCGTCAATCTGACACCGGACAATGTAATCCTGGTCCAGGCAGCTACTTTCCGTAAGTTCGACCCCGCGAAGGATTACCTCTGGCCGTTACCCATCAACGAAATCGCATTGAACCCCGAGCTGGATCAAAATCCGGGTTGGTAGGTGGAAAGAGAAGGAAGGGGATGAAATGGAGGAAGGGAGGAGGGAGGAAGGGAACTAAGTATTTTCATTCTCCCTTTCTTCCCCTTCCTCCATTTTTCCTATCCCCTTTCATAAAATATTCAACCGGTTACAACCGAATAGGTAAATGAGGAGTCTAACCATTTATAAACCTCTAAACCTATGCAGACAAAATTTATCGCATTACTACTTTCGGCGGTCCTCTTTTCTGGCTGCCTTTCCAACTCAACTGTGGATCCTGTCACTACCGGACCGGAGCCAACTCCTTATAGCGTTGTCCGGGACAGCATTGAAACCGGCAGCTATCTGAACATTGCTATCGGTGAGGAAGCTGCCAGTGTTTATCCCAAAATCCAGGCGCTTCAGTCCGTTAAGGATATTTCGGGGCTGAGTGTCGTGAGCAACATTTTTTCTGATCTCGCGGCGCTACGGGACCGGATTCCTTTGTATCAGTACATTTTGCTGGATCAGCAGCAGGGCACAGACTCTGGTGTGCAAATTACCATCGAAGATCAAACCGTGAACGCGATTTTCTTAAACAGCGGGAAAAAATTAAACCAGTGGCCGGAAAAAGAAAAAGCTGCTTCGTCGGTGCGGATGGGAGATCGTGTCTCGGATTTGTATGAGAAATTGGCGAATATCCGGGGTATCGGAAGTTATAAGAACAAATTTGAGCGTATTTTCCTGTTTGTCAAAAACCTCGGGACTTCCTACGATCCTGGCATGAGTCAATCGCCGCAATGGTATTTTGGCTATACCACAGGTACGGATACGATGGATCAGGTCCAGGTGCATTTTCGCGCAGGTAAGGTCGTGAAGATCAATATCGATCATTATACCAAGCATTGAGTCGCATTGAAACGAGGGAGCGGGGGCCTGTGTGCATGACGACGGAGGCTTCCGCTCCTTTTTATATGCTTTTGCGCATAAATTCAGGGCAATTTCGCTGTATAAATGTACCTGAATACCGTCTCATCCGGTGGTTCGTACTCGACAGCACGTCGTCATATAGCTCAATACCGTTGCTGGCAATTTTCACAAAAGTAACTCCTCCGTTTCCCTTTGCCCAGGTATTCCTTATGAAACGGAATGTCGCACCGCGGGCAAATCGTTTTGGTATGCGCCAGCCAATGCTTCTTTAGAGTACCTTCCTGCTTCCATTTGAGAAAATCAAAGGCATAGTTCCTGGTTTCTTTCACGATTTCTTTCAGCCTGGTATCAGGGATTTCGCCAAGCACACTCAGCGGGTGCACGCGCACGCGGAACAGCACTTCATTTTTGATGATGTTACCGCTTCCCGCAAAAATATCCTGATCGAGTAATGCATCGCAGACCAGCATTTTGGGTTTGTCCTTTAATTTTTTCAATGCGGCTGCGGACTTCCAGGATTGGGACATGATATCGCCGGACCAGTCATAGATCTCGTCGGCGGGTTGATTGATGAGGCTAATGGACGAGGCGTAGAAGTTCAGTTCGTGATGGTCGAATTGCAGGCTTAATTTTGACTCGGTATTCTTTTGGTTGTCAATTAAGTAGGAGCCAAAAAGCAGGAAGTGAATGCGGACGGTAAAGTCCTCGAAGCAGATCAGGAAATGCTTGCCCCAGGATCTGAACTCAGCCACTTTCTGGTTGATCAACCTGTCTTTGTCGATCGCGGCATTACCTTCTGCGTGCCGGATCGTTTTCCCTTTAAGCCCGAGCTCTTCAACGGCTTTCCTCAAAATAACAATGGATGGTCCTTCGGGCATAGCGCGGCGTTTTTTGAGAGTAGCCTGCTAAAAATGTGCCAGAATGGGGAGAATGGAGATGGAGGAGATGGAGGAATGGAGGGATGGAGGAATGGGGGAACGGAGGAATGGAGGAATGGGGGGATGACGGGAAAAAAGGGGCAAAATAAATCGGGCGTCCTGATGTTGGTCGGGCGCCCGATTAGTATATTTTGTTGTAAACCGAAGGGCGATGATACTGTTGGACCTGCTCCAATTCGGTTTTTGGCTCGTTTATTTTTTTACCACCTTGTATTTTACCAGGTTACCATCCTGTTTGATCAGGTCAACAATATACTGGCAGGAATTTAGGCGTTTAATATCGATGCTTTCCTGGCTCATGGTGTGAGATTTTGCAGCCCGTTAAAGTTTGATAGATGCATAAACCTGATGTTCAGCACACCGACGGAAGTAAGTTTTTCCAGTCCTTGAAAACTGGTTGCATTCGGATTACCATCTACTTTCAGCGTGCTACCTAATTTGTCACACTGAACAACATTGTCCGGCACGGATATTATAGGTTTTAAAAAAACAAACCAAACCATAATGCCATGCGGAATTTCATGATTACCATTGCTTCTAATTCTGACGAAATTACCCTGACTTTTGAACGACACCTCATCGAATCGGATACGTACCCGAGCCGGTCGTATATTGCCAACGTTGTCAACCGCGGAGGGCCCGAGCAGCCGCGGGGCGAAGTGATTTCGATCGTCGAGCTTTCCGATCAGGATGTAAAAGAATATGAAGGCGTCGCGTAACGATCGGCGCGGTAGCGTACACCTCACTTTCCAACACTGACACCTTTATTATGGGGCTATTTTTCAAAAGTCGCAAACAAGAACCCGCTACTGAGCTACCCGAATGGCTGTCTGCACGAGACGGTTTTCCTTTCTACATCAAAGCCCCCATGGTTCTTATCGGGCTCTGTCTTTTCTTTTATATTCTCAACCTGTTACAGGAGATCGTGGTCCCTTTTGCATTCGCCGGACTGATTGCGATACTACTTAACCCGGTGTATAACCGTTTCCAGAAGTGGAATTTCAACAAGATCGTGGCTATCGTGCTCACGATTTTTCTGGCAATACTGGTGGTGGCGGGGATTATGTTTTTCCTGTCGTCGCAGATCGTGCAGTTCGGGGATATGATACCCCAGTTGGAGAAGAAGTCAGTCAAATTGCTTGGTAATTTGCAGGTCTGGCTATCGTCGACCTTCGGAATTTCTACAGAGAAACAGATGAGCATGCTCGACGAGGCGATTAATAACAGCAGGGCCTATGTGGGCAAGACGGTGAACACCTTGTTCGGTATTATCAGCTTTTTCGTGCTGATTCCCCTTTATATCTTCCTGTTGCTGTTTTACAAACCGTTGATCCTCAATTTTGTTTTCGAGGTTTTTGATGAAAACAATTCCGAGCAGGTCGCTGAAATATTGCAGGAAACCAAAGGCGCGGTGCAAAGCTATATCGTTGGCCTGATGATCGAGACTACAATTATCGCGACATTGAACTCCATCGCTTTGCTCATACTGGGCGTGCCTTATGCATTGTTGCTGGGCGTCATCGGCGCAATTCTCAACCTCATTCCCTACATCGGCGGTATCATCGCTATTGCATTGCCGGTACTGATTTCGTTCATCACCAAAGACGGCTATACCACGCCGCTGCTGATCATTGGCGCCTATATGCTCATTCAGTTTCTAGACAACAACATTATCGTTCCGCGCGTGGTATCGTCCAAAGTGTCGGTCAATGCGTTGATTTCTATTCTGGTGGTGTTGCTGGGCGGTACGCTCTGGGGCGTGAGCGGGATGTTTCTGTCCATACCTTTTGTGGCGGTTCTCAAAATCATCTTCGACCGCATCGATGAGCTGAAACCCTGGGGCAAGTTGCTCGGCGACAAGATGCCGGAAGATCCTCCCGCAAAGGTCGTGAACCCCCGGGAAGCGGAGGATAAGGAGCAGACATTGTTATAAACCAAACAGGCAGGTATTCATCAGCAAATACCTGCCTGTTTGGGATTCCATGTATTTTAAATCAATAATCGAGCTTCCTAATGGCGCCGTCGCCAAGGCTGAGCACGTAGAAAGTACGGTCGCCATGGCGCTTGATGTCGGTAGGCATGTTCAGCCCGCCAATCAGCACCATGCCATCCTCGTTGACGACCGATCCGGTGTTAGGCTTGAAGCCCGGAGGGTTACCAGGGCCCCCGGGAGGCGCTGTGAAGTCGGCATAATGTAGGAAAAGCGGTTTGTTGTTGGCGGTCAATGTCAGATGAGTGAGGGTTGTAAAGCCGGATTTACGGGGAACCATCACGCCACTGGTACTTACCTGGTAGAGATTTGCCGTACCCGGCAGGAATGGGAAGCCGGTCAGACTGCTCAGCAGGAAGTTGGTGCCATCGAAAACAATGCCGGTAGGAACCGCATCCCTTTTCCCTACCACGGGCGGGAAAGTGGTAAAGACCTCGAGGGCATGACTATCCTTATCGCGCCGGATAACTGCATTCGCTCCGGCGTCAACGATGTAGAGGTGCCCGTCGGGCCCTTTTGTAAGGGCAAATGCATTCGAATTATTGTCGAATGTGAGGTTTTTGGTGGCTACAAATGCCTTGATGTTCTCGTAGGCGAGGTGGTCCTTGTGCAGCGGTATGGTACCCGCAAGTACGGCCGCAGGGTTGATAATATAGAGCAGGCCTTCCACACCATGCAACAGGTATAATGTACCGTTATCATAATACAAATGGCTGATGCCTTCCACATTACCCTGGTTTATGATCGATTTGAAGTCGGTAATGACTGTCGTTTTCACGCCCTGAGGGGAGATCATTACCAGCGCGCCGTCGTCATGTCCGGTACCGCCCTCTGTAACCCAGAACCGGCCCTGTTCGTCGATGACCATGCCGATTGGAGCGCGCAGGCCGCTCGCAAAGTCGCTAACTGAAAATTGTGTCGGTTCCGGAATCGGTTCGGCGTGGTCGGTACAGGCCACCATGATCGCCGTTGCGGCCATGACGGCGAATGCTAGAAATGAGAGGAAATACTTTTTCATTGCGGTTGAGTTTGAGTGGAATAGATGAGAAAGGAAATAGGCGGGGACTGTGGGCAAAAGTAAGGTTTTAGTACTCCCTACTCATTGTGTAAGTGCGTCATTTTCAATAGGATTTATTAAGCGGTAAATGTTTTGCCGAATGTTTTTAATTGTCAGCAAATATTGATTTTTTGCAGTTTTCAAATCCACCACCAAACTGCATATGAACCAGGACATCCGCCAGCCTGTACCCGACGCTTATTTCGCCATTGATGAGGCCACAAAGGCCTCCGGCTTTACGATGGCTTCCGACATTTACACCTGTTCGTTACTCAAAACACTCGCCGCTTCGAAGCCCGGAGGCAGGTTTCTCGAACTGGGCACGGGTACCGGCCTCTCCACTTCGTGGATCCTCGCGGGGATGGACGCCCACGCTACGCTCGTTTCCATCGACAACGATGCCCGCTTCCTTGACATCGCCGGCGAGCACCTGGACGCCGACCCGCGCCTGACGCTCGTGCATGCGGACGGTGAAGACTGGGTGCAGGGACATTTAAGTGAAAGATACGACTACATTTTCGCAGACACCTGGCATGGCAAATACCTTTTGCTGGATGAAGTGCTCGATATGCTCAATCCCGGAGCATTTTACATCATCGACGACATGCTCCCGCAACCCAACTGGCCCGAAGGTCACGACCAGAAGGCCCTCCGCCTGATCGATTACCTCGACAGCCGCACTGACCTCGCTGTGACCAAGCAGATCTGGGCGACGGGCATTATCCTCGCGGTCAGGGTCTGACACCGCGCACTTCCTTTTCATCATACAAAAGCGCCCTGTGGCTCATTCGTGAGGGGATTTGTAACTTTTTGTGGCTCGTATAGGAGTAAAAACGGAAGTGTGGCGTGTTTGGATTTAATAATTATTAGAATCTATTATAATTATTAAAGATCGAGAGAGTTTAGTACTAACCCTTAAATCTTACCTTATGTGCCAAAATCATGGAGTAGCTTACATTAAGCCGGGTGAAGTGGAAGTTCAGGAGATCGAGTATCCCAAGCTGTCGATCGGTGACCGAAAGTGCGAGCATGGTGTGATCCTCAAGATCGTTTCGACCAACATCTGCGGTAGCGACCAGCACATGGTCCGCGGACGTACCACCGCACCGGCCGGGCTTGTGCTCGGGCATGAGATTACGGGTATCGTGATCGAAGCGGGGCGGGACGTCGAATTCATCAAAGTAGGCGACCTGGTGTCTGTACCCTTCAATATTGCCTGCGGACGCTGCCGTAACTGCAAGGAAGGTAAAACCGGCATTTGCCTCAATGTGAACCCTGCGCGTCCCGGCGCTGCGTATGGGTACGTGGACATGGGCGGCTGGGTTGGCGGGCAAGCGGAGTACGTCATGGTGCCGTACGCCGATTTCAACCTGCTCAAATTCCCGGATAAAGACCAGGGAATGGCCTACATCAAGGACCTCACCCTGCTATCGGATATTTTCCCGACCGGTTACCACGGCGCAGTCACTGCCGGTGTGGGCCCGGGCTCGATTGTGTACGTCGCGGGCGCAGGACCAGTAGGTCTCGCTTGTGCGGCTTCCTGCCATTTGCTTGGCGCGGCCGTTGTCATCGTGGGTGACATGATCCCGGAACGCCTCGCTCAGGCCGCCAGCTTCGGCTGTGAAGTGATAGACCTGACCAAAGACACGCCTTTGGAACAAGCCATTGCCGCCATTATCGGCGTACCCGAAGTGGATTGTTTCGTCGACTGCGTTGGTTTTGAAGCGCGCGGGCATGGCTCACATGCCGTCGAGGAGCGTCCTGCTACTGTGTTGAATACCGCCATGGCCGTTACCCGCGCCGGCGGAGCTATCGGTATCCCAGGCCTGTATGTGACCGGCGATCCCGGGGCCAAAGACAAAGCTGCCCAGGAAGGCAGTCTGAGCATTCGTATTGGTCTGGGCTGGGCCAAGTCGCACTCATTCTACACAGGGCAATGCCCGGTAATGAAGTACCACCGGAATCTGATGAATGCGATTCTGTATGATAAGATCAAGATCGCGAAGGCTGTGAATGTGGAGGTGATTACTTTACAGGACGCGCCGAGAGGATATGCGGATTTTGATAAGGGAGCCGCTAAGAAGTTCGTGATTGATCCGCACGGGATGATAGTTTGATAATATATTAGAATAGAAAAGGGCCGTTTCCGTTGTAACTGGGACGGCCTTTTGTATTGAAAACAATTTCAAAAGCGCAGTTTTCATTATTGATGCATTTTACCCACTTATTTCGGATCCATTTTTTAAAGCCATGAAGCAGTACCTGATTTTCTCGATAATTTCTTTTTGTAATATAACCCAATTTGCCTTCGCTCAGAACACTCATGGGAACAAGGTAGCACCGAAGTACAAGAAAGCGCTGGTGAGTTATTCGGATTTCAAGAGTTTGCTTTTGGAAGCAGAAAAACATAGAGCCAATCACCTGATCAGCTTCGATGAATTTCTTACTGCGGCAAAAAGCAAAGACGTCATTGTGCTTGACACGCGTTCCGCTTTCCGGTTCAAGCGTAAGCACTTGAAAGGAGCAATTAACCTGAACTTTTCGGATTTTACCCAGGAGAACCTTAGCAAAATTATTCCCGATCCAAATAGTAAAATACTGATCTATTGTAACAACAATTTTGAGGGAGATCAGATAGACTTTGCTTCAAAGGTCGTTGTTCCGAAAAACAGGCCTGAAACGCAGATACTAGCCAACAGGAAGCCGCGCATGCTTGCGTTGAACGTTCCAACCTACATTACGCTGTTCGGGTATGGTTATGTCAATGTGTTCGAACTGGATGAACTGGTCAATATCAAAGACAAGAGAGTTGTATTTGAAGGTACGGAGGTCAAGTGACTCGGCGATCGCGCCACATCGCATTGAAAGATCGGTTAATTACCCATTCAATCATTCGAAATTGATCTAAATCCACTGAAACGGGTCTTTCGATGCGATATGCGTCACTTTCAATCCGCCAACCTTCGGCTGTAACCACTCCACAAAATACTCCATGCCCGGCTCTTCACTTACAGCATGCCCGAGGATTATCAAAGCCATTTTTGAGCCTGATAATCTTCCATCCCGCGCATATTCCGCAGTTTCCCACTCGGGTGTTTCGCCCACGATGAGCACGTCGGGTTTTTCGGCTTCAGCTATCGCAACCTGCCTTTGACCACCCGCAGCGCCGGGCATGATGGCAAGTTTGGAGCACGGTTGGGCGAGGTCGCCGATCACACGGAGTTTCTGGATGCCGAGCCTGGTCTTGAGGTGCTTTACGAGTTCGCCCAAAGTCGTGGCGGGAATGGTGAGGGCAGGGGATTCATTTTTGTAATAGGCTGTCCAGCCGGCTTTCTTAACGACGCCGTAACGGATCGCGTCGGGTTTCAGTGAATGGCAGTAGTCATGGAAACGCCAAACGGCGATCTGATGCTTTTCGAGCAAGGCCTGCTTCTTTTTAACAACTTCGTTGCCTTTCACCCATTCCGGATCGTCGCGGTGGTTGTAAAACGTCGGTTCGTGTGCGATGATGAAATTGGCTTTCAGTTTCACGGCCTGCTCGATGACGCTGACGGTCGCGAACATGGTGGTGATAACGCCGGTGACCGTTTGATCCGCGCTGCCGGATTTGATGGTATCGACCGTATCAGGGATCGGTTTCAGATTTCCCTCTTGGAGGATCAGGTCGATGATTTGCTGGACAGTATACGCCTCGGGCCTGGCTGTTGCAGCAAAGAGCGTTTCCGGCAGCAGGAATGTAAATGCCGCGGATAATGTGGCCTCGGTCAGGAAGCGGCGGCGGGTTGTGTGGTCAGGTGTTGTCATATATGGTCAGGAATTGTCAGGAAGTTTGTTTGCGTAGTATTTCAAGATTTCTCCCAATATAAAACAATAAATGACTCCCCTTGACAATTCCTGACACCTCCCTACTCAGGGTCAATGCCTGACTACCTCACATCTTCAAATGCAAACGATCACTCCTTATTCGCTTTTGAGTGATTTGGCAGGATTTACCAGTGCTGCGCGGATTGCCTGTGAGCTGATCGTTAACAGCGCGATGACGATCGCCAGCAAACCCGCAAGTGCAAACATCCACCATTCGATGTTGATTTTGTAGGTGAAATCATTGAGCCACATACGCACGCCGTACCAGGCGATGGGGCAGCCAATGACGATCGCCACCAGTACGAGTTTCAGGAAATCCCGCGACAGCAGCGCGACAATACCACTCACCGATGCGCCGAGTATCTTGCGTACGCTGATCTCTTTGGTTCGTTGGGCAATGGAGTAGGAGGATAGCCCGAATATACCCAGCGAAGCGATGAGCACGGCCAGCAATGAAAAGAAGCTGATCACCTTGCCGAAAACCTGATCATCCTTGTATTGTTTGTTAAACTGCTCATCCATAAAGAAATAGGAGAAGTCGTTTCCGGGAAAGAAGTTGTCGTATTGCTGTTTGATAAGGCCAATGGTTTTTTCCAGATCGTTCGTGGTGATTTTAAGTGAATAATACCCGCCCAGGGTGTAGAACGGGCGAAATATGATCGGCTCGATGGCTTGCTTCAATGATTGTTGATGGAAATCACTGACCACCCCGACGATTTCCCACTCGCGGTTGTACAATATAAATTTCTGCCCTATGGCGGATTCTGCGTCGGGCATGCCCATGAGTTTGGCGGCCGAAAGGTTAATGACTGCATTCTTGACTTTACTCGGGTCGGGATTGGAGTCGGTGGGAATAAAATCGCGCCCGGCCAGCATTTTGATCTGGTAAGCATGAAAGAAATCTAGATCCACGTCCATCCGGCTGAACGTAGCCCCTTTTTCCTGGTCGGGACCGACGCGCTTGACATTGAAGGCCCGTGCAAGCCGGTTGCCGAACAGGTTGGCCGATGCGCTGGCTGCCCGTACAGCCGGGTATTGCCTGAGCTCGGATTTGAATGCATTGATGCGCGTAATGGCGGAGGAATCCCAACGGGTGAGATCGGGACCACGGACGACCAGCATCTGGTCCATATTAAAGCCCAGATTTTCTTTGCGCATGAAATCAAGTTGCCGGAACACAATGATGGTACCTACGATCAGCACCACCGAGGCCGTGTATTGAAACACCACCAGCGACTGCCTGACCCACACGCCTTTTGCTGATCTTTTGAAACTCCCTTTCAACACGCTGATCGCCTTGAACGCAGACAGCGCAAATGCAGGATAGAAGCCTGACAGCAGCATGCCGCAAAGAAAAACGACAGTCAGCACGACGAGCATCACTGGCCCTCCAAACCCTCCACCAGCCAGCAGAGAGAGGGACAGGGGCTTTTCAATCAGTTTATTCAATGCAGGTTGTAATGCCACAGACAGTGCCAGAGACAATACCAGGGCAATCACATTCAGGAATACCGATTCGGCCAGAAACTGTCCGATCAGCTGGCCCGATGTGGCGCCAGCTACCTTTCTGATCCCCACTTCCCTGGCCCTTTCCAGCGAGCGGGCCGTGGACAGGTTAATATAGTTAATCCATGCGATGATCAGAATAAATGCGGCGATGACCAGCATGGTCAGCACGGCCTTCCCATTGTTGACATTTCCGATTTCGTATTCAAAGTCTGAGAAAAGGTGTGCTTTGGCGAGTGGCTGCAAGCCGAATTTTTCCACACTACCCGACACCTTGTCACCCTGAAAATAGCGGTCGCTGAAGGCAGGTAGCTTTTGTACCAGCGCCACAACGTCGATATGGGGTTTCAGTTTGATGTAATGCCACATATCGGACCCTTCCCAACTGGTTTTGACCCACTCGCCCCATGTCCTTTCCAGGGTAACATACGACATCAGTACGCCGTATTGCAAGTGCGAGGTGGAAGGAATATCCTTCATGATCCCGGTAATCTGATAGGGTTGTTCTTCCAGATCGACAAGGATGTTGCGGCCGATGAGCGAAGGATAATCTTTGGGCCGGGCACCGAATATGCGTCTGGCATTGGTCTCAGACAATACAATTGAATTGGGGGCTTTCAAAGCAGTGGACGCATTGCCGGCAATCATCGGAAAGGTGAAAAATGTCAGGAAATGATCGTCCGCAAAGGCTCCCTCTTCTTCGAATACCTTTTTGTCCTTTTGCAGTTTAAAGGTGCCCGGATAGGAGAGCGTGGTATAGGATTCTACCTCCTGAAAATCCCGGGCCATCGTAGTGCCGATGAGCGGATAGGTGATCGTGCCGTGCTGGATAAGCTTCCCCTGCTGAAAGCGGTCGTTGGTAACCCGGTAAATGCGGTCGAAATCGCGGTGGAAACGATCAAAAGTCAGCTCAAAGCTCACATATTGCAGGATCATCAGGCAGGCGGTGATCCCGGTGACGAGCCCGATGATGTTGACGGCGGAAAAACCCTTGTTTTTCCACATGTTGCGGATGGCGATCTTAAAATAATTTCTGATCATGGCAGGTCGGGCAAAAAAAGGTTGCGGATATTTTGAAACTTCTCTTTTGAATGCAAACGGCCGGGCGAGGCTCAGGGCGTCGGTTACATAACGTACACGTGCTTCGCGTATACCCAGGCTGCGTACGCGCTGCGCGAACAGTTCTTCCAGGTCGCCTTCCAGTTCTTCCACCAGGTGCGGCGCACAGAACAGCCGCAGGAAGCGGCCAGGCCAGCGTGGGGGCGCGGGGGCTTTATTCACTGCGCAGGCTCTTTACGGGGTTCATCAATGCGGCGCGGATGCTCTGGAAGCTGATCGTGACCAATGCAACAAGCGCTGAAAGCAATGCGGCCGCGGCAAAAATCCAGAGGTGAATATCGGTTTGATAGGCGAAGCTTTCGAGCCAGCGGTTCATGGCAAACCAGGCTGTGGGTGCAGCGATCACAAATGCAAGCGCCACCAATTGGAGGAAGTCTCTGGACAACAAGCTGACAATGCTTGCAGTAGAGGCGCCCATCACCTTGCGCACACCGATTTCCTTCGTGCGTTGAGCGGTAGAGTAGGAGGCCAGGCCGAGCAGGCCAAGGCATGAAATGAAAATGGCCAACGTCGCAAAATTCACAAAAAGCGCTTCAAAACGCTCGTCCGCACGGTACTGGCGGTCATAGAATTCGTCCAGGAAATAGTAAGTAAAAGGTCGGTCGGGATACTGGATTTCCCATTGCGCTTCAATGGCCCCCAAAGTGCGTTTGACATCACCCCCGTCGAGTTTGACCGACAATAATTCACCATTCCAGGGATCGACCAGCCGGAAGGTCAGCGGTTTGACGTTCTCCCGCAAGGATTGAAAATGAAAGTCATTTACCACGCCGATGATGGTTCCTTCCCGGTCCCATTGGCTGAATTTTTTGCCAATGGCCTCCTGTGGCGACCGGTAACCAAGCAGTTTCACGGCTGCCTCATTGATCACCAGGGCTTTTGTGCTGTCAGAGCTGAATGCCTTCGAAAACGATCGCCCAGCCATCAGTTTCAGTTCAAATTGGGGAATGAAATCAAAGTCGACGCGATAGACATCCAGCGTGGCGACCTGCATGTCTCCCTGGCTGTTTTCAAGCTTGGAATGGGCCTGGGAGTTAGGACCGCCTGGAACCGCCGAAGATGCTGCCACTGATTTTACGTCTTTAAGACGAAGAAGCGAGGCTTTGAGCGCATTGTGCCTGTTGCCGACACCCAGGGAGAGAACCACGGTCTGGTCCCTGGAAAATCCCAGTGCATGGCTGCGCATGAAATCGAGCTGGGTGTAGACGATGATCGTTCCGATGATCAGCGCAATGGAAACTGTGAACTGGACCGTCACCAATCCTTTTTGCAGAAGATTGCCGCTCCTGCCTGGACTGCCCAGGCGGCCTTTCAGCGCCTTCACAGGCTCGAACGAGGACAAGACCAATGCGGGATAAATGCCCGAAGCAAGACCGATTAGAACCGAGGCGGCAAGCTGGATACCCATCGCAGGCAGTTCCCGGCTGATACCAAGGCTGATCGTTTTACCGGAAAGTTCATTGAAAAGCGGCAGCAATGCATTTGTGAGCACGAGCGAACAGGCGAAGGCCAGCAATGACATCAATACGGCTTCGGTCATGAATTGCCGCGCGAGCATACCCCTTGCTGCACCGACGGCCTTTCGTACGCCTACTTCCCGCGCACGCTCCAGTGAACGTGCTGTGGTAAGATTGACAAAGTTAATGCAGGCAATCAGCAGGATGAATACCGCGATGATCGTGAATGTGTAGATGTTTGTGATGCTGCCGGATTGTTCGGCCTCACGATTGGAATGCAGGTAAATGTCCCGAAGCGGTTCCAGGAGCAGCAGCATCGATATTTTTTCGCTCTGCATCAGTTTTCCCATGTGACTTTCCAGGAATGCGGGAAACTTTTTGGATAATTCGGCCTGATCGGCGCCGGCTTTCAGGAGGAGATAGGTCGTTGTCCCGAAATTTCCCCATTCCTCGTTCACCTTTTGGTTGTAATGCCGGGTGTGGGTGGTCATGGATATGAAAATGTCGCCCCTGATCTGCGAATTCGCAGGCGGTTCCTGCATGATGCCGGTCACCTGAGCGGCTTCTCCCTCGTCGCCCACCAGCATGGTTTGTCCCATGGGATCCTGCTTTCCGAAATACTTCCGGGCACTGCTCTCCGTAAGCACAATACTGAACGGAGCCTTCAACGCAGTTTTGGGATTTCCTTTCAGTAATTTGAAATCGAACACCTCGAATAACGAAGAATCTGCCAGGAGCGTTTGCTCCTCACTGAATTTGATATCCCCTTTCCTGAACAGATAGTTTACCTTGCTGACCCGGGTAAATGTCTCGATTTCGGGGAAATCATTTTGCAGGGCGGGCCCGAAAGGCCATGAGGTGATGCCGTAATGCAGGGTCCCGGCGCTCGAAAGAATGTCGGCGGACAGCCGGTAAATGCGATCGGCCTTTTTGTTGAATGCATCGTAGGTCAGTTCGAAATGCACGTACAATCCAATGAGAAAGCAGGCTGTCATACCTGCCGAAAGCCCCATTACATTAATCAGGGAGAACATCTTGTGTTTCGCAAGGTTCCGGAACGCGATTTTGAGATAATTGCGGATCATGGCTGCTTGGATGAATGCGGGTTGCGGATATTTTTCTGGCTTTTCTTTCATAGCAAACGGGCGCATCAGGCTAATGACGTCGCGTACGTAACGTGTGCGTGCCTCGCGAACCCCGTGCGTGCGCAGGCGCTGCGTGTAGAGTTCGAGGAGATCACCTTCGAGCTCGTCAACCAGGTGCGAAGCGCAGAACAGCCGGAGAAGACGGCCTGGCCATCGGGGCGGCTGCGTGTTTGACCGGTTATTCACTGCGCAGGCTCTTTACGGGGTTCATCAATGCAGCGCGGATGCTCTGGAGGCTGATCGTGGCAAATGCGATGGCCGTTGAAAGGATCGCAGCTGCTACGAATATCCACCAGGGTATTTCGGTTTGGTAAGCAAAGCTTTGCAGCCACTGGCGCATCCCAAACCAGGCCAGCGGAGAGGCAATAAGGAATGCCAGTACTACCAGTTTCAGGAAATCCCTGGATAGCAGCCCGACAATACTGCCCGCGGAGGCCCCCATAACCTTTCGCACCCCGATTTCCTTCGTGCGCTGCATGGTGGAGTAGGAAGCCAGACCAAGCAGGCCGAGGCAGGAAATGAAAATGGCCAGCGCTGCAAAATGGAAGAACAGCTTTTCAAAACGTTCATCGGCGCGATACTGACGGTCGAAGTACTCGTCGAGGAAGTAGTAGGAAAATGGTTTGTCGGGATTTTGTGCCGTCCATTCCTTTTCGATCTCCGCCAGGGTTGATTTTACATTATTTCCCTCCATTTTAACAGAAACCAGCTCTCCGTTCCACCAGTCAAGAAACCGGAATGTAAGTGGCCTGATGTGTTCCTGCAGTGATTGGAAATGAAAGTCCTTCACCACGCCAATAATATGCCCCTCCCGTCCCCACTGTTTGTATTTCTTACCAATGGCCTCACGGGGTGTCGCATAGCCCAGCATTCTTGCGGCAGCTTCGTTGATCACCAGTGCTTTGGAGCTGTCGGAACCGAATTCTTTGGACAACAGCCTGCCGGCCGCCAGTTTGATATCGTATTGTTTTAAAAAATCGAAATCTACGCTGTATACCTCCAGATTCCCTGCCTGCATATCGCCCCGGGCATTCTCGATTTCGGAAAAGGCTTCGTTGTTTTTGGTGCCGGGCACGCGCGAGGATGCCGTCGTAGACTTCACGCCGCCAATGCGCAACAGCGATTCCTGGAATGCATTCCGCTTTTCCCCGGTAGTGCCCTGGACCACCAGCATCTGGTCTTTGGAAAAACCCAGGTCCCGGCTGCGCATGTACCTCACCTGCGTGTACACGACCATCGTAGCGATGATCAGCGCAATGGAAATGCAGAATTGCACGGTTACGAGCCCTTTTCGAAGTAAAACGCCTTTGACACTGGTTGAGAAACGCCCTTTCAGGACGGTGATAGGGTCAAAGGCGGAGAGAACAAAGGCGGGGTAAACACCGGCAATGCAGCCGATCAGCAATGCCGCTCCAAACAATGCGATAATCCATCGCCATTCGGCCAGGATATCTGTGCTGATGATTTTTCCGGAAAGGTCGTTAAACAGCGGAATTACGGCTGCCGACAGCATCACGGCAATGGCGAAAGCGATGAGTGATACCACCACCGACTCGCTCAGGAACTGGCGCGTCAGAAGCGACCGTGCCGCACCTACCGCCTTACGCACTCCTACCTCCCGGGCTCTTTCGGCGGAACGTGCGGTAGTAAGGTTTACAAAGTTGATACAGGCGATAAGCAGTATGAAAGCCGCAATAATAGCGAAGGTATATACATTGTTCATACTGCCCGATTCTTCCGCATCGCGATCCGAATGCAGGTAGATATCCAGCAATGGCTCCAAAAGCAGCGTGATCTCTATCTGATTTTCCCGCATCATGTTCCCGGCGTGTTTTGCTATGAACGGAGGCAGTTTGGCAACCAGCTTATCCGGGTCTGTGCCTGGTTTGAGCAGGAGGTACGAGGTGTTGCCAAAAGCTCCCCAATCTTCGTCGATCCCTTTGTTGAAGCGTTGGGTATAGGAACTCATCGAAACAAAAAGATCGCCTTTGATTTGCGAATTGGCAGGTGGTTCCTTCATCAGTCCGGTTACCGTGGCCGGAATGCCGTCGTCGCCCAGCAGCAATGTCTGGCCGATCGGGTCGGCGTTGCCAAAGTATTTCCGGGCTGTTTTTTCCGTGAAAACGATGCTCATAGGCTCTTTAAGCGCCGTCGCCGGATTCCCTCTGATCATTTCAAAATCAAATACCCTGAACAGCGAACTGTCGGCGAATACGGTTTTTTCTTCCTTGAATTTCAGGGCGCCTTTACGCACCAGATAATTGCGTGTGGCCACCCTGGTAAAAGCCTCTACCTCTTCAAACTCGTTCTGCATATTAGGCGCGAAAGCCCAGGAACTGATGCTATAATGCAGTGTTTCCGAGCTGGTTCTGAGGTCCGGTGAAAGGCGGTAAATACGGTCGGCCTTTTTGTTGAACGCATCATAATTCAGTTCGAAATGCACATATAACGCGATCACAAAGCAGGCCGACATGCCCACCGCGAGTCCCATGATATTGATGAAGGAGAATGCCTTATGCTTCCAAAGATTCCGGAATGCGATTTTCAGGTTGTTTCTGATCATGGCTGAATGTTGGATTGAGGATTCGTGGGAGGAATACTTGGTTTTTTTGAATGTGAAAGGCCGCATTAGGCTGGGCCTCACTAGGCTAAATACATCCTTTACAAACCGCAGGCGCGCCTGGCGCTGCCCATACTTGTGAACGCGTTGCGTGAAGAGCTCATCCAGGTCGCCTTCCAGCTCGTCGAGCAGGTGGGGTGCGCAGAACCAGCGAAGGACGGTGCTGGCCCATTTGGGCGGTTGAGGTGCGGTAGGTTTCATGGCTCAGGCAGGTTTCGGGATGCTGCTCCACATACGGTTGCGTATTTCACGGATATTGTCCAATGCCCGGGTCCCCGCCATGGTTACAGTAAAAAAGCGCTTGCTCCGTCCGCCTCGTTCCTGCGTAGCCCCTCCCATTCGTGAGGATAACAGCCCCTTCTCTTCCAGCCGGTGCAATGCGGCGTGCACGGCACCGAGGTTTACCGACCGGCCCATTTGCTGTTCGATCTCGTTCGTAATCGCTGCACCATACGCATCGCCGGCAAGTATCGCTACCGCCAGCAGCACGACCTCTTCAAACTCTCCCAGATAAGTTCCCTTCATATGGGTTTTTATTATTTCTGTAAATGTATAACAAATGGCATGCCGCGCTTGAAAAGAGTCATTTGTGGTCAATCAGGGCATGTTTTGTTATTTTGAGTGTCCGAATACGAACAAGGATGATTCGTTCGCGGACAGCGGATTGAGGCCGACGCAGCATACCTATTCCGCAAGAATCAGCTTCGAATTTGTGCAATGCGCATTCACTTGTGTTGGGATCATTTAAACTTAATACCGTTTATTTGCTGACGGATTTCAAACATAGGAAATTCATTTCAACAATGGTTTTCGACTTCCGCTTACAAGTTTTCCAAACCGTCGCGCGCCGTCTGAGCTTCACCAAAGCTGCCGCAGAGCTCTTTATCACCCAGCCGGCGGTGACCAAGCACATTCATGAGCTGGAAAATCAGTTGAAAACGAAGCTCTTTGAGCGGAGCGGCCCGAAGATCAGTCTCACGCCCGCAGGGGAAATCTTGCTCCATCATGCGGAGCAGATCTTCGACATTTACCGTAACCTCGAATTTGAGATCAACAGCCTTTCTCAACGTAACAGCGGGAAACTGCGGTTGGGAGCCAGTACAACGGCGGCACAGTACATTCTGCCTCCCATTCTGGCGGCATTTCACCGCAAGTTCCGTCATATCGAGGTGACGCTCACGACAAAAAATACCGAGGAGATTGAACACGCATTGCAGCACAAAGAGATCGACCTGGGTGTGATCGAGGGGTTTTCAAAGAATTCGGGGATCAAATACACCGAATTTCTGAACGATGAGATCGTGCTGGTGGCTAACAGCAGGAATCCGCTGGCAGTGACGGGTGTGGTGAATGCGGATCAGCTCCGGGAAATACCGCTTTTGCTGCGCGAGCCGGGCTCGGGTACGCTGGAAGTTATTGCCCATGCATTGAAATCGATCGGGCTGAACATTTCGGATTTGCAGGTGGAGATGCAGCTGAGCAGCAGCGAGAGTATGAAACTGTACATTCTCCATTCAGATAGCATGGCCTTCATTTCGGTGCATGCGGTTCTGAAGGAACTGCAAAGCAAAGAATGCCGGATCGTAGATGTGGAGGGGCTTTCGATCGACCGCCACTTCCATTTTACAACACTCCACGGCCAGCAGGAGGCGCTGCCGGAATTGTTTATGCGCTTCGCTCTTTATCAGAAAAAATAGGTCCCATCGGATATGAACTTTTTTTTTCGGCAAACGCGGCTTTTCTTTCAATGAGGCGGATATTTTTGAGTAGTTATACCTCGCGGCCTATTTTAATAATGCGTACTGTATCAATTAACTCGTTCTGAACGGGTTGAATTATTTTTGTTAAATTTTATATGTTAAAAATTACATTAAGCCTCTGCTCAGGACTCCTCATCCTTTTCTGGACAACCACCGGTATCCTTCAAAAAGACAAAAGCAGGTCGGACAACCGAACTCTCACCCGCATCGACACACTTCCTAACGCTGCCGCATGGCCCGCAGAACTCAGCGTAACGCATTTCGCGGGCCACGATCTTACACCCAGCCCGTCCTGCCTGGCGGTGGCGCCGACCGGCGAGGTGTACGTTGGCGTGGATATGATCGGCTCCCTTGGCAAAACGCCGGGAAAAGGCAGTATTGTGAAACTGGTCGATTCGGACAATGATGGTGAGGTGGACAAGCATACCACTTATGCGCAGGTGGACAACCCACGCGGTATCATCTCGCAGGGAGACCAGGTATTTGTGTTGCATACCACCTTCTCCAAGGAAACCGGCAAGGCGTCCGGGATGGACCTGGTGGTTTTCGAAGATAAGGATCATGACGGCGTTGCTGATGGCCCTTCCAAGCCATTGATCCAGAATATCAGCTCGCCGAAATTTCTGCAAAGCCGCGGTACCGACCACTCTACCAATGGTATCCGTATGGGCATCGACGGATGGATCTATATTGCGGTGGGCGATTTTGGTTTTCACGGCGCAGTGGACCGGTCGGGCAAGAAACTGACCCAATTGGGAGGTGGTATAGTTCGCGTCCGCCCCGATGGAACGGAGATGGAGGTGTATACCCACGGTATGCGCAATATTTATGATGTAGCCATTGACCCTTACATGAACATGTTTACGCGCGACAATACCAACGACGGCGGCGGCTGGAATATCCGTTTCAGCAACCAGATCCAGTCAGGAGAGTACGGCTATCCGGTTTTGTTCAAAAATTTTACAGAAGAAATCATCCCGGCTCTGATCGACCTGGGCGGAGGTTCGGGAACGGGGTCGCTCTTCATGGACGATCCTAACTGGCCTGCGAAATACAACCGCGTGCCGATGATGGCCGATTGGGGCCGCAGCCAGGTGTATGTGCACCGCGTTACGCCCGATGGGCCTACATTCCAGCAAAAAGAAGAGGAATTTATCAAACTGGCACAGGTGACCGACCTGGATATTGATGCTTCGGGCCGGGTATATCTGGCAGCCTGGGATGGCGCAGGTTACTCGGGTAATCCCGGCAAAGGTTTTGTGGTACGTGCCGTGCCGAAAGACTGGCAGTACAAAGCTTTTAAGGATTTGAAAAAGTCGTCGGTGAAAGAGCTGGGGGCATTACTGCGGTCTGAAAGCGCAGTGCAGCGGCTGGCGGCTCAACAGGAACTGCTGGGGCGTTCGGGTAAAGAAGCTGCGAAGATTTCGTGGGTCATTGCGGCCGACAAGAACCTGCCGCTTTACGTGCGCGCCGCGGGGATATTTACTTATGGACAGGCGGCCAGTGCGGACGGAATCGGGAATCTGGTTAAACTGACCTCGGACAACGATGTGCGTGAATTTGCATTACGTGCGTTGGCCGATCGTAAGCCCAATATAGCGAAAGTGCCCATCGAGCCATTCCTGAAAGCGATGGAAGATGGTTCACCACGGGTGAAAATTGCCGCGGCGGTAGGTTTGGGGCGTTTAGACCGTCCGGAAGCGGCGCAGGCGCTTTTGAAAGTAAAAGTCCCGGGCTCGTTCGTGGCACCGGCAAAAGGTACCGAAGGGCCTCATGCTACGCCGAACTCGGCCATCGTCACTCCGCACATTGCCGTGCGTGCGCTCGTGGCGCTGCATGCTGTGGATGCGTGTGTGAAGGCGGTGGGCACCGAAAATTCGACCATCGCATTGTGGGCTTTGCGCTACATGCACGATCCCAGGGCGGTCGACGGACTGATTGCAGCTTATGGTAAATCCAACGATAAGGCATTAAAAGAGCAGATACTGACGACTTTGGGGCGAATCTATAAAAAAGAGGCCGACTACGATGGCTCCTGGTGGTGGAGCACGCGCCCCGACACGCACGGACCTTACTACAAGGCCATTGAATGGGAATCGTCGGGCAAGGTAAAGGACTTTCTGATGCAGGAATGGAACAAAACCGACGAGGCGGGAAAGCAGTTCTTCGCTGACCTGAATGGACGGAATCGCATGGGTATCACTGAATTTGGCGGAGAGGAAGCGGTTGCGGCCAAAGAAGAAGTGAAGGTGGATCTGGAAAAGATCCGTAATAAAAAGGGACAGGTTGGGCAGGCATCGATTGAGGATGTGATGCTGGCGATGGCGAAAATTAAAGGCGACCCGGCTGCCGGGAAGCTGCTTTTTACCAAACAGGGTTGCGTAGCGTGCCATAGCCTGAGCAGAAGCGAGGTGATGAAAGGACCGTTTATGGGGCAGATCGGCTCGATCATGAACCGTGAGCAGATCGCCGAATCGATTCTGAAACCGAATGCATCCATTTCGCAGGGTTTTGCATCCGTGCTCATTACGACGAAGGGAGACAAGACTTACATGGGCTTTGTTTCAGAGGAATCGGCCGAAAAGCTGGTGATCCGTGACATTGCCGGGCAGGTAAATACGATTAAAGTGGCAGATATCACTTCACGCAAGGAAATGGAAACCTCGATGATGCCTCCGGGCTTAGCCAATGAGCTGTCGTATGAGGAGTTTGCGTCGCTGATCACGTTCTTGTCGCAACAGAAAAAATAGCGGCAGATGTCGTTGCTGGTGTTTTCACCGGCAGCCGTGTGCTGGATAGCCGGTGAGGACACCGGCCGTGACGGAAAGGCTTGCAGGGCCGGTTGGGTAAATCATACCAACCGGCCTTTTGCATTGCCGACCGCTCTCCCAGCTTTCGTTTTCTTACAATTTTAACCTAAACCGGCGAGCTAATTTTGACACATCAATCAACCAAAAGCATTGAAAATCATGTCAAATTCAGCATCTCCCCGCATTTTGATCACCGGTGCGACCGGTACTATCGGTCGTGATCTCACAGCCATTCTTTCATCCCGTAATATCCCGTTCCGGGCGATGGTTCGTTCCTTAGATCATGCCGGAAAGCTATCTGCATTGCCCGGAGCCGAACTTGTGACCGGGGATTTTAATGATCCGTCGTCCTTAGAAAGTGCATTGGCCGGCATGGAACGCGCGTTCTTGCTCACCCATTCGTCGGAACTGGCCGAAAAACAGCAAAGTACTTTTGTGGAAGTTGCTGCAAAAACCGGTTTGAAACACATTGTGAAGTTATCGCAATGGGCAGCAGACGTGGATTCACCGGTGCGCTTTCTTCGCTATCACGCGGTGGTAGAAAACCTGATCAGGGATTCCGGTATGACCTTTACCTTCCTGCGCCCGAACCTGTTTATGCAAGGGCTGCTCGGTTTTCGGGATAGCATTGTTCATCAGGGTAAATTCTTTGGTGCAATCGGCGAGGCCAGGGTAAGTATGGTCGACACCCGGGATATTGCCCGCGTAGCCGTAGCCGCATTAACCGAGCCGGGTCACGAAGAAAAAACGTATGACCTCACCGGACCGGAAGCGCTTTCGCACCGGGACCTGGCCGAAAAGCTATCTGTGGCGTTGGGCCGGACCATCGAGTTTGTCGATGTACCCTCTGAAATTTTGCGGGAAATGCTGATGGGCTCAGGCTTCCCCGAATGGCAGGCCGACGGGCTGGTAGAGGACTACGCACATTACAAAAGAGGGGAAGCTGCGGTTGTTTCTGGCGGCATTTTTGATGCAATAATGCAGAAACCGACCAAATTAGACGCTTTTTTAAGCGATTATCGCCAATTTTTTGCATGATTTGGGAATTATGCGGTATTTTAGTAGCCCGATAGAATTAATTTGAAGTAGTTGAGTTAGCGTTTTCTTTTGCACCCATTGTAATTACTCAACGTTTATTTATATAGCATTCCCCGTTGGATTGATTTCCAACGGGGATTTTGTTTATAGGATACCAAATTTCAATCTTTGGACTGGTAATCAATCTGCACATGCCGTGGCATTTTACGACTTATCCAAAACTGAAAGATCCCGGCTGGTCGCCATCATCCGGCTGGATATAAAACATGCGCTTAATGGCGGACTGTCCGAAAAAACCCGTGGATATTATGGAGATCCGGATACTTACATACGCAAATCCGCATACCTGGTAACCGGGCGTCTATATGAGGAGGACAAAAACTTGCGGGAACCTATTTTGAACATGCTCGCACTGTTCTTTCCGGATTCCGACTTCAAGGTGCGGCAAACGGTCATCAATGCAGCCGGCGAAATCGGCAAAAAGCATTTTGCGCAAGTACGCGGTTTTTTCGATCTGGGGTTATTTGATCCGCACCATGCTCCGCGCAACGCCGTGATCGGCTCCGTGAAGAAGATGGGAGAGGTTAATCCCATGCCCGTGCTTGCCTGGGCCAGGGAGTATTTGCATCACGACGACAAGGAAATCCGGCGCGAGATTTGCCATGGCATCGAACTGCGTGGCCGGAAATATCCTGAGGATATCCTGCCGCTTTTGCAGGAACTGCAATATGACAAAACTGCCCGCGTACGCAATACGCTCATACATGTGATCGGGCAGATTGCTTACAAAAAAGGTTGCCTCCTGAAAGTACTGGAGCATCTGAAAGGCTGGGATAACAAGGCTCTTGTGAACGAGGCATTGGAAGAGATCATTGATGTCCACGACCGTTACCGGAATTTCGCGGCGCTGACCCAAACCGAGGCCATTGCCTGCATCAACGCGCAATATCCGGAACGCAAAGCTTGAAAACAGTCCCGATTGCCCCTGTCGGAAGTCGCGTTTGCCCCGTGGGCGGAAACTGAAATTCCAATAACTTTACTTTCATCATGACCATGACTGCGAAAGAACTAAGAATCTGTCCCAACGGCCATCGCTACTATAAAAGCAGTGATTGCCCGACTTGCCCGGTTTGCGAGGCGGAACGTAAGCCGCAGGAAGGATTTATGGCACTTATCAGTGCATCCGCGCGTCGGGCATTGGAGAATAATGGAATCCACACGCTTGCCGGGCTGGCCTCGAAGACTGAAAAGGAAGTGTCGGCATATCACAGCATGGGACCAAACGCAATAGGGAAATTAAAAAAGGCATTGGCAGAAAACGGATTGTCTTTTGCATGAAAATCGGTAGTTCTTAAACTTTTAAACATGGAAAATCAGCAACTGGAAATCAAAGCGGCTATTCAAATTTCGAAGACGGCTACCGAAATATTCGAAGGGATTGTGAATCCATCTCAAATGTCGCATTACTTTATTTCGGAAAGTACAGGAAGGATGGAACAGGGGAAGGAACTTGTCTGGCGCTTTCCTGAATTTGATATGAACGTGCCTGTGCGCATAGGCGAAGTGGAACAGGATCGGTCCGTCTCTTTTTACTGGGGCGAACCGGGTAAAGAAATGCGCGTGGCGATTACACTGGAGCCCTTCGGGAAAGGTGGGGGGGCGACCGTCGTGCGGGTTACCGAAGGTACCATGCCACTCGGTGAAGCCGGAATCAACTGGCTGATCGGCAATACGGAGGGGTGGGCGAATTTTCTGGCATGCATGAAGGCCTATCTGGAATATGGTATCAATCTGCGAAAAGGTGCTTTTGATTTCCGAGCCTGATTTCTCACAGTTAGGCGTTGATAAGGAAGCACATTTCGGTTTACATAAAATCTGTTGCAAGAGATATGTCAGTAGTTTCCAGGCTAGCGTCGGCATTGAACCGTCGCGACGAAGTACCCAATCAGGAGTTGGCCGCAGAAATCGTCGAAAAGAACGATCAAGCCGCGGTTAGTGAGCTGGTGGAAAACCTCACTCATCAAAGCAAAGACATTCAGCACGATTGCATTAAAGTGCTCTACGAGATCGGCGAACGTAAGCCGGCACTCATTGCCACCAACGCGAATGAGTTTGCCGCATTGCTTGATCATAAAAATAACCGCATGCAATGGGGCGCTATGACGGCGCTGAATACCATTGCATTGGAAAAACCGGCTGTCGTATATGCCGCTGTTCCCAAACTCGCTTCCGTCGCTGACAGAGGGTCCGTTATCACCCGCGATAATTTTGTGGCTATTCTGATCAAACTGAGCAGTTTGGATGCCTACCGCGCGGAGGCCTTGCCTTTGCTGAATGAGCAAATGCTGAGTTGCCCTTCCAACCAGCTCCCGATGTATGCCGAAAATGCATTAGCGGTGGTAACGAGTGATTTCAAACAAACTTTCATGGATACATTAACCGTCCGTCTAGATGATTTCGACAAGGAGTCGAAGCGGAAGCGGATCGAGAAGGTCTTGAAGAAGCTGCGAGGCTAACCGATCGGCGGGTCGAAGTTCACGCTTAATTGAAGATGGCCACCGAATTCCAGACCGATCAACTCCTGGCATCATTTTGGAAGACATTTTTGCGGATAAAACAAAATGTAACCATGGAATCAGTAACGAACTCCCTAAATACCGCTTTAAGCGCGATGACGGTTTCTTCTTTTCTCAAAGCGCTCAACGATCACGATTATGAGGCTGCCCGCGAGTTCATGGCCGATGACCTGAAATTTGAAGGTGTGCTGGGTAGTGTTGAAGGTAAAACGGAATACCTGAAACAAATGACCCGGATGAAACTCCGCTACGACGTGAAAAAACTCGTATACGACGACGAAAATGTGGCTGTACTATATGAGATCGAGATGTCGGGAAAGAAGATCCCCACTGCCGGGTGGTACGAAGTCCGCGACGGACAGATCACACACATTCGCGTAGTGTTCGATCCCCGGCCCGTATTGCAGGCCTGACGTGTCCCAAATAGGCATTTTGCCTAATTTAAAACTGCTTTTTTTGCTCGTTACTATTTGGAGGCCTGCTGTTGAATGGGGCGGAGAATAGTATAATCAATGTAAAACGTGCCGAATGGAACCACGCAGGCTAGTAGGACCTTCCATGTAGTTTCCCGGAAAGTCCACTTGTATTCAATACCCACCGCAATAGTATTAATTACAAAAAAGAGGAAGAGCAGGCCGTGGGTCGGGCCCATCGTTTTGACCATAGACGGATCGCCATACTTATATTTGAGCGGGACAGCCACAAAAATAAGAACAAGGAGCGACAGTCCTTCCAGAAAACCAACAAGTCGCAGTCTCCCGATTTGCGTGTTCAGGTATTTCATTGTATTAAAAAGTTGGGAAATAGTTACGTGCTGAAAATGGCGAGAACGGCCATGGGATGGCTATAAAAATGATCAGGAATGCGACTGCATAAAAGATGGTCATCATCCTGAATTTGGCGACATCGGTTTCCTGTCGCTTGGCGGCAGATGAACCGATGGTGATCACAATGATCGCGATGGTCATCAGGGTAATATGGATCATGCCGAAAAACAGCAGGTCGCGCTGATGGACAGCCTCTTTGAAATGTGCCCGGAAATAAGTGACGAACGGACTATTGAAGTACAACACCCAGCCGATCATCAATTGTATATGTGCGATGGTCGCCGTAAGGTGCCGGACCAGATTATCGGTTTTGGAAAAGGCCGAGCGGGTCGACCAGCCCCTGAGTCCCCGGATGATCGCATAAAGCAGACTAAACACGACGAGCCAACGTACCAGGGAATGCGTAAAAATGAGCAGGAGATACATGAAAAAGCAACGAACGATTGAAAAACGGACCGCGTTTGCGATTTGCAAATCTCTTCATAAAACACGGAAGCTTACTAGGATGGAATGAGCCTGTTTCAGGATTTTTCAATCATTTTTCGGAAAGTTGTGGGTGTCACCTTCTCGTACTTCCGGAAAAGCCTGGTAAAATAGGACGGATCTTCAAAACCTATGGAAAGCGCGATTTCCTGCACCGAAAACCGGCTTTGCAGGAGCAGTATCTTGGCTTCTGAAACCAATACTTCGTCAATCCATCGGGTTGGAGATTTTCCTGTAATGCCTTTGACGCTTTTGTTGAGATGATTCGGGGTGACATTCAGAAGCGATGCATAGTCGGTAACCTGACGTTTATCGCGGATATGTAAGTGTAGCAACTCAACAAAACGATTGGTGATGTCGGCCGCAGCGATAGAGTGGTGAAAGGGGACGGATTCGTAATTGAGATTTACCTCATACAATAACGCGGCCAGGTAAGCGCGGATAATACCGGTATTTTTCAATCCGTTTTCTGTGTAGTCGTCAAATAGCCGTTGCAGCAAGGGCAGAATTCGGGCGGCCTGCACCGCATCGAGCCGGATATGGGGGTTGCTCCATACTTTCAGGAATCCGAAGTCATGGATCGGAATGGTATGGGATAGTTTGCTGATGAACAGGTCCTGGTGGAAAACAAACAGAAAACCCTTATTTTGTTCACCGGGTGCAAATGAGAAGACCTGACCGGCCGGAACAAACAGCATTTCGTCCTTTCCCACCGTGTAGGATTCACTACCGATTTTCATGCGTGCGATTCCCTCCGTGGTGTATAGGCAAGTGTGCGTAGTGGTACGAGAGGCAGGCACCACCTGCCTGACATGCCGGTACATTTCTTCCGTCCGCACGATAAAATATTGGCTGATGTCATCATGAAAGAGGGACTGCAACTCCTCTGAAGGCATGTGGGTGGCCGTGAAAGATTTGGTATCGTGCAGCGGAATAAGCTCTTTTTCTTGCATGAGTGGGTTAATGCGCGTTCTTGTCTCAGGGTTTGTTCCGGGGTGATTTCTCAATGGAAGGAGCCGGAGCAATGACCTTCTTCTTTCTTTTTACAGAATAACTGGTGACAGTATCCGTTTCCGGGCGGCCTGTGCTGCTGCGGCTGCCATCGACTGTGCCAGAGGAGTTGACGTTGCCATTGTCATTCAGAATAGGGCCTGTTTCGGCGTTGGCCGAATCTTTCAGGATGGCATTCAAGTCCGATGAATCGGCTTTGCGGATCTGGTGGCGCGTCGTTTTGCGCTGGTAAGTACGTTCCTGATGCGAGCGTTGCGTTTGGGCAACGGACAACAGGGGCGCCATAATAGCCATTGCCAGGATGCAGTGTCGGATGGTGTTCATATCGATATGGTTTTTAGTTTGATGCTATGGTAGCAGATCCTATCAAAATCCATTCCAGCTTATCTGGCGGCGGCTGGCCGATACTTGCGGCGAAACTCCCCCAGGCTCATGCCCTTGCTCTTTTTGAAAAACCGGTTCATATGGCTTTCATCGGTAAAGGACAATTCCGCGGCGATTTCATTGATACGCATGTCGCTGTGGAGGAGTCGTGTTTCGACCAGTTTTAGCCGTGAATGGACGATATATTGCTGCATCGTTTCGTTCGTCTGCTTTTTGAAATACCTGCCCAGGTAAGACTCCGAGATCCCAAAATGCGTACTAATGCAGGCGGCCTTGATTTTATCCGGACTATAAATGTTTTCCTGGATGTACTGCAAAATGTCCAGCGCCTTTTCTTCGGTTGATTCACTGATCTGTTCGGGCAGGTACTTTGCAATGTTACGTGCTACGAGGATGATCATCGTGTTCACATACTGGCGGATCAGCTCCTGGTTATAGATGTCGCGGTTCACGAATTCGCGGATAATGGCTTCCACAAGCGGCTTTATGATGCTTTTGTCCGTCTGGTTGCGGAGAATACAGCCGGGTTGGTGGCTGGCATTTTGCAGGATGAATTCCAGGCGCTGCAACAGGTCCTCACGCTGGGGCCCACTGGCCAGCGAGGCGTTTTTTTTGAGGTAAATGTCGTTGAAACGGATGAAAAAGAATTTGGTGGTGGTTTCAATGTCAAACGAATGGGTGTCCTCGGGTGTGAGCAGGAACATATGCCCGGCAGTGTAGCGGAAGGTGTTCTGGTTGATCACCTGCAAGCCGGTGCCCGCGATGATATACACCAGTTCAAAGAAATTATGCTGGTGCGTTGGTTTGGGGCATTCGTCCAGTTCTTTATATATTATTTCAAATGGTTGGTGGAGGTTTTCCTTCATCTTGATAATTATGTACCGGATTATAGAAAAAATGTACCGTGAAAATACTTATAATTCGGTACAAATTTGCACCATCATTTACTTAATCAAGTATAAATCATGAAAGCGGCATTTTTAACAGATAGCAATCAACCACTCATTATCAAAGAAGTACCAACACCTGCGCCGTCCGCGAAGCAGGTGTTGATCAAACTGATCTACTCTTCATTGAACCACCGGGATGTATGGATCCAAAAAGGACAATATGCCGGCCCGAAATCAGGGCTGATCCTGGGATCGGATGGATTTGGTACAGTAACCGCGGTGGGGGAAGGAGCGGACGCATCCTGGATTGGCAAGGAAGTGATCATCAATCCCAGCCACGATTGGGGAGATAATCCGTCCGCGTTTGGAGACGATTTTAAAATTCTGGGGAACCCCGAGCCCGGCACATTTGCGGAGTATATTACGGTGCATGAAAAATATGTGCATGAGAAACCTACGCACCTGACCGATGCGGAAGCTGCCGCATTGCCTCTGGCCGGTGTGACCACCTACCGGGCGTTGTTTACACGGGCTCAGGTGAAAGCGGGCGAGCAGGTGCTCATTACCGGTATCGGCGCAGGAACCGCGTTGCTCGCATTGCAATATGCAATCGCAGCCGGTGCCAGGGTGTATGTGACATCGGGCTCGCAGGACAAGATCGACAAGGCAAAGGCGCTGGGTGCAATCGATGGCTTCAATTATAAGGAAGCGGATTGGTTCAAAAAGGCAAAACAGTTGACCGGCGGTTTTGAAGTAGTGATCGACAGCGCATCCGGCAAAGGGTTCGGGGATTTGATCGAAGTGGCCAGGCCCGGCGGCCGTATCGTATTCTTCGGCGGTACCGACGGCCCGATAGGTAATATAATTCCCAATAAAGTGTACTGGCGGAACCTTTCTATACTCGGAACAACGATGGGAACTCCCGAGGATTTTAAGAATATGCTGGCATTCACGATTAAGCATGGCATCAAGCCCATCGTGGACAAGGTTTATCCTTCGCTTACCGACGCCCAGGCTGCATTTGACTACATGCACGAAGGCAGGCAGTTTGGGAAAATAGTATTAAAAAACGACTGAAACAGAGCCATGGCGGCCGATAGGACGCCATGGCTCTGTTTCAGTGATTCCATCGATATCTTCCATCCGGCGGCCAGGCTCCTTTCTGCGGCTTTGGATTTCTTCCGGCCAGATGCCACCAGTTTCATATAGCGGGGGTAATCACAATTGCTTTTTCATGGCTAATAGTTGGAATTGGTTGTAAGAGTCCGTTTTATTTGGGCGCTTTTTTGAAAATGCCGGCATTCAGGTTTCTTCCTTCGGAGGCGGGCAGCGGATTGAGGTAGTCCTGTGGCAGACCGTTGGTCGCGACTTCACTGAGTAGGAGCTGGCCCGAGTGTGCCACCTGCTCCTCGGTATGCGCATTGCGGTCGGCGGGCACCGCGCCGTCTTTTGTGTAATATCCCATTTCATGCTGCAAGCCAGTAAAAAGGCAGTTTTTGAAATGGTATTTTGGATAGGTTTTTTCCGGCCGCAGCCACAGATAAGCCGAATTCGATACGATGTTGTTTTCAAATACAAAATCCTCTTTGAATGCTCCGAACCATACTGCTGACTCATAGGCACCGGCGATGATCGAGTTTTTCAGGGAGAAATCTCTGATGGCCATAAAAAGCAGGAGCGCATTCTTGGTACCATAGAAAATGCAATGGTCGACGTGAATACCCGTACCATGCGCCCAGATACTCCCTTGTATCGGTGCAGAATTGCGCTCTCCGACAAAATAGCATTGCGAAACATCGAGGCCTGTCAATGTAGAATCCTTCCGGTTGACGGGATAATAATACTGAACATCCGGATTGCTATTGCCGATAAATTTCATCCCGCGAATACGTACATGATCCGCATCCACCAGAAAGCCGACGGCGTGGCGGAACTGGGTGGTTGAATTGACGGAAGACACCGACTGGATCACCGGCATTTGCGCGGGTTTCCAGTCCGGGTCGTCCGGCATCACGGTCGCTTCGATGGTGAGCCAGGCTTCCCCCGTATTCTTTTTATCGATGGTGACTTTGTCGCGAAGCGTATACAGTCCCGGCGCCACTTTAATCGTCACATTTTCGTCGGTTTTGTAAGTTTTGGCAAGGTTCACAGCGCGCTGCAGGGTGGCTACCGGTGTTTCGGCTTTCCCGTTGGCCGCGTCGTTTCCGCTGGCGCCATTGACGAAGATCGTCTGCGCGGCTAGCTGCCGGATGACCAGCGAAAAGATAATGGACAATAAATAGCTTAATTTGCTCATCTTTTAAATATTTGTTGCTCGTTTGAAATGAACGGCCGGCCGGCTGTTGATGTGTCTGTCACAAACATAGCGGGACAGGACGTTTACAAGGTTTTCAATTTGGGATCAAGTTTTGTCAAGTTTTATCATCCTCATTCACAATGGTTTCTGAAATAAATGAGTTGCAGCGCTGCAAAGCAGTCATCGAAGGAAAACTGGACTGGGGGCCGGCTGAAAGCTGGCAGACTGCTGATTTTGAAAACCTGAGCGAGGCGATCCTGCAACAAACCGGCGTGTCGCTCAGCACGAGCACATTACGGCGGATATGGGGCCGAGTGGAGTACAATCATTTGCCGAGCGGTACCACTTTGAATACCCTGGCGCGATTTGCCGGGTCTGACGATTGGCGCACCTTTGTGAAAGAGGGCCGTCAGACGGAAAGCGGGGTGGCGACACAGGACGCCGTGGATGATCATTCCGTGAAGGTTGTGAAATCAGGGAAGGCAAAACTTTGGAAAACACTAGCCGGCATAGCGACGGTGGCACTGGCGCTCATCGTTGTGAGCATGCTTGCATTCGATAAAGGTGAACCACAACTGAAAAAGAAAGCTTATGTTTTTGGCAGTCAGCCGGTGACACGCGGCATTCCCAACTCCGTTATTTTTACGTACGATGCTACCGCGTCACCGACGGATTCGGTCTTTATCCAGCAATCCTGGGACGCCCGCAAAAAGGTGCTAGTGGACAAAAATCTGCATAAGCACACCTCCGTTTACTACGAGCCGGGTGTTTACCGCGCCAAATTACAGATCGGGGACCAGGTAGTGCAAGAGCACAGACTGGTGATCGGGACGCAAGGCTGGTCGGCTCTGATTGACAAGGCTCCGGTCCCGGTTTATCTAAAGGAGGGCGAGTTTACCGGCAAGGCGGGGATGGGCACACGGGTAAAGACAATTGAGGATAAGAACATACGCATGCAGCCGGAACCTCCGCTTATCAAATATTTCAATGTCGGTAATTTCGAACCGGTAGCGCTGGGCGATTTTACTTTTAGCTCCGAAGTTAAAAATGAATATAACGAAGGAGCTGCGGCTTGCCAGCTCACCTATATTTCATTGGTCACCGACGACACACCCATTGTGATTCCATTGTCGGTAAAAGGCTGCGTGTCCGATTTGAACCTGATGAGTGTAGATGATTACCTGTCAGGGAAAAAAGCTGATCTGTCGGCACTGGGCGTTGACTTTTCGGACTGGGTACGGGTATCATGCACAAGCTCCAATGGAAAGATCCGGTATGCGATCAACGGTGTGCAGGCGTTTGAATTTCCGGTGCCAAAGCGGGCCATTAAAATCCTGGGCGTGGCATTCGGCTTTCGTGGGACGGGTTCTGTCCGTAAAGTCGCTTTGTCCACGGGTGGCAGGGAAGTTTTTCAGGCATTCTGAAGAATTGGATAGTTGCCCGGTCACATCCTTCACCTGGTAGCTGAATGTTGCCTGTCCTTCAAATTACGATCCGGTGTATACGTTAACTTTCCGTTTGCGGTCGTTGCACTCCCGGCGCCAACTGTTCCCACATTGGTACAGGCAGATGGATTAGTGGCCGTCGGCACGTCGGGTGCTCTTCTCACGTGGTGTATGTTAATGCCGTTACTACCGAGCCCGAGTAAACCGATGTTCAGATCCAGCTCCACCCGGTCGAATCACACGGTATTGACTCCGTCCTTCGGAGTGAAGTAGAATGTGATCTGCGCATTGTTGGACCCCTGCAAGCCCAGTACGTCCGCATCCAGCAATGAACTGACAAGGGTGGCGCTGCCGACTGCGGTAGAACCGTTGTAGGCCTGCAATCCCGAGAGCGCTACTGTGTTACCATCCTTATCCCGTGCGGTGAGGCTTACGCCGCCTCCCAACAAGGCTGTTGCATTATTATTGATCCTCACATAAATCGTTACCGGCGCTCCCCGCACTGGTGGTAACTTTTACGGGGAATTCAAGCTGAATCCACGCGGTGGAGATGCCGGCAGTGCTCGAGGCAGTGAGTAGCACATCATTATTGTGGGTTTAATGTTCGATGCGGTGTTCCTGGCATGGATGATGTTTAATCGTTAAACTTCGCCAAATTTTTTTTTAATTGCTATCTTGAGCGTCTTCAAATGATCCGGATTGCTGCAATGGATAGGAATGCTATAGGCCTTCGAATGGTAAATGTACTGCGTTACCTCACGCCTTTGCGAGAAGGTGGTTCGCTTCCCGCGATTGCGGAGGCTGACGATGATTTCTTGTATGTTCTCAAATTCAGAGGTGCGGGGCAGGGGACAAAAGCGTTGATTGCCGAACTGATCGGTGGGGAGTTGGCGCGTTTTTTGGGCCTTAAAGTGCCTGAAATCGTCTTTGCAAATCTGGATGAGGCTTTTGGCAGGACTGAGCCGGATGAGGAGATCCAGGATCTGCTGAAAGCCAGCACCGGCATTAATCTGGCCATGCACTATTTGTCAGGTGCGATCACTTTCGATCCGGTTGTGACAAAAGTCGACGCGCGACTGGCTTCTGAGATTGTGTGGCTGGATAGTTTTCTGACGAATGTTGACAGGACTGCCCGGAACACCAATATGCTGATGTGGCACAAGGAGCTATGGCTGATCGATCATGGGGCTGCAATGTACTTCCATCATTCCTGGCAAAACTGGGAGGAGCAAGCGCGGCGTCCATTTACCCAGGTGAAGGATCATGTGCTGTTGCGTCAGGCTTCCAGGTTGGCTGAGGTTGACGACGAATTCAATGCCCGACTGCAGGGAGGGATTATTCCCGCAGTGGTCGGGTTGATCCCGGATGACTGGTTACTCAGGGATTCTCCATTTGAATCTGCAGAGGAACACCGGGCTGCCTATGTGAGCTATCTCGAGGCCCGTCTGTCCGCGTCTGAAATCTTTGTAAAAGGAGCGAGCGATGCCAGATAAGCTTTTATACGAATACGCGGTTATGCGCCTGGTTCCACGTGTTGAGCGCGAGGAATTTGTAAATGTGGGAGTAGTGATCTACTGCCCGGGGTCCCGGTTTCTCAGCTGTCAATACAGGATCGACACCGACCGTCTGGCCGTCTTTGCCCCAACACTTGATCTGACAGAAATCGGCCGCTATCTGCATTCATTTGAAATGATATGTAACGGAGACAAGCAAGGCGGCCCGATAGCCGAGTTACCGCCCGCATCGCGTTTTCGGTGGCTCACTGCTACCCGCAGCACCGTTTTGCAAGTCTCCAAGGTCCATCCCGGATTCTGTATGGATCCTTGGGAGAGTTTGCAAAGGCTTTTTGAGCAGCAGGTATTGTAGGATACTATTTCAATTTCAGGTATTGCTGTACCAGCTCCTTCTTTCTCCGTGATATTTCAATACGGGAGCCATCGGACAATAGTAAAAACTGGTTGTTGTGCGTGACCTGCTTGATGTACTTCGGGTTGACGAGATGCGATTTATGCGTTCTGATAAAATTAAACTCACACAACATTTCGTCAAAATGTTTCAGGGTCTTGCTGGCGAGGAACGGCCTTTTGCCGATCAGGTGGATGGAAGTGTAATTCTTGTCCGCTTCCAGCCTCAGAATTTCATCCAGCGTAAAAAAGAATACACCCTCGCTGGACGGCACAGCCAGTCGGAAATCCCGGACATTTTTCTTTTCCATATTGTGGACCAGGTTATCGTACAGTTGCTGCGTCTGTTGCTTTGGCTTTGTGAGGGCCTTTTCCAGGTGACGGTTGACCGCGGCCTGGAGCTCTTCGGGATCCACGGGTTTCAGAAGATAGTCGAGCGCGCTGAACCGGATCGCCTGAATGGCATACTGATTAAATGCGGTTGTAAAGACGATGTCATAAGGCGGGTTCTTTCGGGCCAGTAAAAACTCGAAACCGTTCTGATGAGGCATTTCAACATCCAGGAACACGATATCCGGTTCGAAATTTTCCAATACGACGAGGGCATCCTTGACCGATTCAGCATGCCGGATCTCTACGTCCTGGGATACCGAATTGTTCAGATAGTGATTCAGAACATTGCGTGCTTTTTGTTCGTCATCGATGATTAGAGTTTTTATCATAACGTTTATGGGTGATTATAGTGTAAGTCAGGTATTCTCAAGAGAAGTCGAAAGCTCGATCACGATCAGCGTGCCGGTTGCATTTTCCAGATCATCATATTTGTCGATAATGGCGACCGATGCATGCTGTCCCTGCTTGTCGATTAGATCAAGCCGGTCTTTTGCAATTTGCAGGCCCTTGGATTTGTGTCTTTTGGTATGGGAGTTACGCTCTTTGATCACAAATGATTGTTTTCGCCCGATCCCGTTATCATCGATTGTGCATTTGAAAACTTCCTCGTCCAATTTTTCGAATGAAATCCGGAGCTCTCGGTAACCGTCCTTATGCATCAGCCCATGCCAGATCGCGTTCTCAACGTATGGTTGCAGCAACATGGATGGGAGCAGGATTTCGTCAGCTTCGAGGTCGTCGTCAATGTGAATATGATAGACAAAGCTTTGTTCAAAGCGCATTTGTTCCAGTTCCAGGTAAAGATGCAAAACGTCTTTCTCCTCTTCGATAGTCACTAGGTTTCTGTCTGAATTGTTCAGCACCATCCTGAACAGTTTGGAGAATTTGTTGAGATACATGCTGGCTTCTCCATATTTCTGAGTGACGATACATTCCTGGATGCTGTTAAGGCAATTGAATACAAAATGTGGGTTCATTTGCGCGCGAAGGGCCATGAGTTGGCTTTCCGCAAGCATCCGGTTGATTTCGAGCAGCATCAGCTCTTTTTTAGCAGCTTCATCTTCCGCCTGCGCTTCCGCGATCTTGTTGGCATTGATGGATGCGATTGTGACCAATGCGCGGGCATGTTCTTCTGTAAAAAAATTTCTCCTGGTATGTTCCGAATCCAGCACGCCGATCAGCTTGCCCTCGTGCATGATGGGGACGGCGATTTCAGATAGTTTTCTTTTATCAGCCGGGATGTACCGCGTGTCGCGAGAGGTATCGGGAATGATAACCGTTTTCTTGATTTCTCCGGCCAAGCCGACAATCCCTTTCCCAAGGTCTATCTCAAGGGGATCGATTAATTCAATTTCATCACCATCCTTTGCGCCATGCGAGGCTTTTTGGACGAGTTTTTGCTTGTCATTATCCCATAAGAATACACTGCAGTCTTCGAAGCGAAGCTGTGAGGTGCAGTTTCGGGCAATGTCCCAGCAGATTTCGTTGACCGAATTTTCACCGTAAACCGAATTCGCAAAGTATTCAATTGTCTTGGAAAGCTCACGCTTACGTTTCCGATTCAGATATCCGTCATAAGTCAGGTACAAGAACACACAGGATACGCAACCGACGAGCATGAAGAACCACCAGCTCTGCCACCAGTTAGGAAGAATATGGATACGCACTGCCGTAACTTGTTTCATCCATCGCCCATGTTCGTCCGTACTCCTGACCTTGAACAGGTAACTTCCAGGTCGGAGGCTGTTGTAACTGACGGTCATCGTCCTGCCTGCATGCACCCAGCTGTCGTCGATGCTTTCCAGTTGGTAACTGTATTGCAAAGAGGGGATGTCCCGATGATAAAGAGATGCATACTGAAATGTCACGAAGTCCTGATCTGATTTCAGTTCGATGGATGATCTGAGCAGATCTGATATTTCCTTGCCAAACACCCGCATTGAAGTAATATTAGGAGGTTTGACGACCGGAGTTGTCGAGAATTTGAATGGATCGATTTCTACGATGTGATCCAGCATCACAGCATACACTCTGTCTCGGGATGCGCAAACGGAAGTCCAGTAATCCTGCAAAGTCTTACCGAGATTGATTTTCACGCGCGTTGCTTTTTGATCTCCGGGATACATGAACAGCAAGCCCTCAAAGGTGCTACCCCAAATGGCTCCACGGGAATCAATGGCAAGAATCTTAACAAGGTCGAATGGGAAATCGCGATCGATTTGCAAGCTATCCAGAATATGGCCTTCCGGATCCATTTTGTAAACTCCTTTTTTGAAGATTGTAAACCATACATTGCCGTTTTTGTCCTCGACTGCATGGTTAACTCTAAAATTAGCGGGGTTTTCCATGGCAATGGAAAAAAACAGTTCCCTCTTAGTATCGAATCCTGCAAACCCGGCACCATCCTGTGAAAACAGGATATTTCCATTGTGAAGTTTTACAAAGCAGGTTGCATTGGTGTATTTGAATATGCCATATCTCGGGTTGTTACCATCAAAGCGGTCCAGTTGGCGGGTTTTTGGATCGAACCTATAAAGGGCGTCATTCCATACCTGGAACCAGACTCTTCCTTTTTGGTCTGAGAAGATGAAATTGGTAAATTCTGAACTGGTCTTTTTTTTGACGTTTTTGAATTTTTCAAGTTTATCACTATTCCCACGGATAATGTAAACTCCCCCGGCACCGCAACACCACCAGTCCTGCCCGACTTTTGCTGCCATGAAAAACTGATTTTTGTAGAGGGTGTCATCGCTAACCCGATATCTCTTGAAATCTGACCCTCCTTTGTTAAATTTTATAATACCGTCCTCCTTCGCTGCAACGATAATGGAGTCGCTAACGGCTATGGAGTTGATCGGCGCGAAACCGGTTTCGAGAAAATATGCAGAGCTTGGTAGTCTGTATATATTTTTGAAGGGTGAATTATACGCAAGCTTACTGACGCCATTTATTGTAGCGAACCAAAGATTGTTTTCCGAATCCTCTATAATGTCATAAAAGTGCCCGTAAGCAATGGAGTAGGGGGCATCCTGGCTATATGGAATTTTGAGTATTGGCTTGCCTGGTTCCTTGAAATATGCTGCGAAATTCATGGAGGATATCCAGAGCCGGTCGTGTTTATCGACAAACAACAAGTTGCTTCCCGCAATAGCGCGTTTACCGTTAAGTTCATGGTGGACGGCAACCTTTTTCTGGCGAAAATCAACGTAGCTGATTGTATGGTCGGATAGTGAAGCATACCAGAGGTTTTGTTGTGAATCCAGTGCAATGGAGGTGACTGAGCGTTTGCTGAGCATAGGTGCATAGAACGGGCAGTTAGTGCTATCATATAGCATGTTGCGCTGACAATCGATGAAAAAGCATTGCCTGCCCCCCACCCAGAAGCCGTGCCGGGATGGGTCCCAGCGAAAGATTCCACCACTCTGAAAATAGAAGTTAAAGTCGACGAGGTGCCCCACGTTGGGAATGACCTTTTCCGCTGAAAAGACTTTTGTCCCGTCGAATATAAAAATTTCCTTATCGCAGAGAATCCATAAACGGTTGAAGCCATCGCGGGTTATACCGAGAATGTTTTTGTTTTTAACCGCGCCGAATCGCTCGTCTGCGTAGTAAGAACCAACTGTTTTTTTGAAGATTCTGATACCGTTCGGCGTTCCCAGGAGCAGATTATCGCCGCGGCCTATGGGCTGGATGGCGGTTATCGTGATGTTTTTCTCATCCTTCGGATCATCATAGCGTTTTACAAAATTTCCGTCATATCTGTACAGGCCATTGAATGCGCCTACCCAAAGCATCCCATCCGGGTCCTTATACATGCATTGCGTATATTTTGAACTAAGGCCATCGTCCTCTTTCAGGTTTTGGAAGATAAATTGGGCCGTAAGTCGATTGGTGTGCAATAACAAAAAGAGGAAAGCTAAGTGCCGGTACATACTGGGAATAATTTCTCCTGAATACGTAATGTAGCTATATCCTAGCTCATTGTAAATACTAATGATTAAAAGGCGATTACGGGTTTCTTAACGGGGTTTTACGGGTAAAATTACAGCTGGTTGGCGTGGCTGGAGTCCCCAATTAGTTTGACCATTCAATCATTGATATCTCGCCGTTTATACATCCCATTTTTATTAGCTCGCCGGGTCAATAACTTTGCTGGAGGCGCTTCAAGTAACCTCTAATTCATCAATAACCGACTAATGAAATGACATTGTATTTAACCGGATTCATCATTGATTCCACAGCTGTTCTGGCCTTGACAGGTTACTATCTTTACTATGTAATCAGGAAAAAGGAACCGGAAGAACCGCGGCACTACTTTTGGCTCACCTCTGGCTTGATCACCTCGATCATCGTTGCATCAATTTTCTTTATATGGTTCGGAGACCTCACACTGGCGTCGGTTCTGGTCTGGCTCATGGCCGTACCAGTGGTTATTACTTCACTATTCATTTTGCTGATTATTATTTTTCGGCCAGACTGGAATTAGTTATCCCCTCATGAATCCGAGCGACGATTCGGTACTGGCTTTCCATTGACTATTTCAAAAGAACCGTTTGAGAACCGGATGCTCTAATATGACAGGAATACCCTGATATTTAGCTCATGTCTGTACGCGGGCTTTCAAAGCAAACATGTGAATCTTCTTTGGAGTAAACAGATAACGGAATGAAAAAGAGAATATGGTGGATCGGACTAGTGACCACGACAGTAGCTTCGTTCATCGCAGTTAATTTTTATTTATCACGAAAAAAGTAAATGTTCTGAACATGAAAAAATTATTGCATCGTTGGTTTGGGTTGTTTTATCTGGTCGTTCTGAGGAACAAAATCAAATACTACTGAGCGTAGGATAAGAACAGTCGTTGTAGTGTGTGTAGCAAATTCCGGCCCGCCCGATATGAGGTAGCCGGAATTTTTTTGTTTGTCAGAGGACCTCTGCGCTCACAGAGAAAGTAGATTGTTTGAAAGTCAGGTAATTGTGTCGTGTTTCGCGCCAGGTAAGCGCACAAAAAAACATTGAGTTTAATCAAGAACACTGATCTATTGTGTAACTTCATAGCGTAGATTGCCCAAACAGCCTTCTCACCAGATGGTACGTCAGTTTTTTACGTAGCCCACTTCAATCAGATCTGATCGCTCAACGATGCCCCCTTAACCGAGCTGGATTGTGAAAAAATGCCTTGCTGCCGTCATAAGTGAGAGCGGGGTCAGCCCAAAGTAACTTCCCAATTCCTGCGTCTTTTTTGTCTGGAATAAACTATTGGTTAACTATTGCCATTTTATCATTTAGATTTAAAATCTTTGTAGCGTATTTGCGACAACTATTTCTACATAGTTAGAGGCATGTGGGACTGGTGTGTTTGATTTTGTTGGTTTGTGTACGGTATCATTGTATTATCCTAGCCCCTTCTCAAAGCCATAATGGAATTTATTATAATCGACGATAGTGTCTTTGACCTCTTTACACAGGAAAAGCTGCTCCTGAAAAGCGGACTGACCCAATCGGTGAGGGCTTTCAGCTCCCCGCTGGAGGCTATTGCGTATCTTCGCGAACAAACAGCGGAGATGCCCGAAACCGTGATCCTGCTTGATTTGCAAATGCCTGGTATCAACGGATTTGAGTTTACGGAACAGTTCGGAAACCTGCCCGACCCCGTTAGGAGAAATATACGGCTCTATATGATTTCCTCTACGGTTGACACGTCTGATATTGAAGAGGCCGAATCGAATCCTTATATTATTCAACTGCTCTCTAAACCATTGGAGATCCCGGTTCTGCGGGAGCTGTTAAGGAGAGGAAGGCCTCACTGACTGTGTCCTGATAACTGGCACAGAATTTAATGTGCCGCTGATGTACTATTCATCAGCAACATGCATAACCCCCTTTCTACCTACCGCCTGCAGTTTCACAGGAATTTTACTTTTCAGGATTTGCAGACCCTCACCAGCTATTTCCGGAGACTGGGGATTGGTTCCATATACGCGTCCCCGATTCTCGAATCAGTTGCGGGGAGTACGCACGGCTACGATGGCGTCAATCCGGAACGCATCGATCCCGAGTTGGGCGGGATCGACGGATTGCGCAAAGTCAGCCTCAGTATGAGTGAGGCCGATATAGGCTGGCTGCAAGACATCGTTCCCAACCATATGGCCTTTCATTCCAGCAATCTGTGGTTAATGGATGTCCTCGAAAAGGGAACACAGTCGATGTACGCACATTACTTCGATATCGCGTGGAATAACCGCCTGTTCAAAGGGAAGATCATGGTGCCTTTTCTGGGAAAGAACCTGGAAGAAGCGATCGCAGATCGCGAAATTAAAGTAACACACACGGATGGCCGTCTGGCTTTGGATTATGACGGAGCACTATTCCCATTAAGTCCTGGATCTTACACAACGGTTTTAGGGGCGTTAAACGGAGATGTGCCGGAGTCTGTTCAACAGCTTATAGATCAACTGGATGATTTGTTAAAAATAGAAGATCCCGGAATGTTTTCGGCGGGCTGGAACGAGTGGTTGATGCAGTTCAGATCTATTTTTGAAAATCAATCCATCGGGCTGCCTGCGGTATTGGACGAAATGAACCGGGACGGTGCGAAACTCAAACAACTGGCCGATGAACAAAATTATGTGTTGTGTCTCTGGCAACAGACGGAGGAACAGATCAACTTCCGTCGCTTTTTTACGGTCAACGGCCTGATTTGCCTGAATGTTCAAAATGAAGAGGTATTTGACGACTATCACAGCCTGATTAACCAGTTGCTGGAAGAAGGGGTTTTCCAGGGACTACGTGTAGATCACGTCGATGGGCTGTTCGATCCATCCGATTATGTACGCAAGTTGCGGAGAATGGCGGGAGAGGATGCGTATATCGTGGTGGAAAAGATTCTTGAAAAGGACGAGAATTTACCGGCCACCTGGCCGATTCAGGGAACTACGGGATACGATTTTCTAGCCTTGGTGAACAATCTGCTTACTTATGCGCCCTCCATAAAGGTGTTTGACGATTTCTATGCGGAGCTGACCGACAATAGGGACAATATACTGGACCAGTTGGTGGCTAAGAAAGCCGGGATATTATATGGCCATATGGCAGGTGAACTGGATAACCTCACACATCTTTTTACCGAGCTGGAACTTGTTGATCAGGAGGGGCTGGCACGTATTGGATTGGAGCGCATCAGGGATGTGATCGCCGCGTTCTTAATTCATTGTCCGGTATATCGCTATTATGCTAACACCATGCCTTTGCCGGAAGATGAAATTCAAGGTGTAAAAGACATTCTGATCTCGATCACCAGGAAGCAGCTGGACCTGTCTCCCGCTGTGGAACTTTTGGAACAATGTTTCATTCATATTCCCGCTTTGGGTGACGAAGGCTACAATCAGCGGGCACTGGAGTTTTATCAGCGCTGCATGCAGTATACTGGCCCATTAATGGCAAAGGGCGGCGAAGATACATTGATGTACACTTATAATCGTTTCATCGGTCGCAATGAGGTGGGTGATTCTCCGGACTGGTTCGGCACGTCGGCAAATGATTTTCATCAATGGATAAAGCAGAGGAGCAAGGCCTGGCCTCTTGCTATGAATGCCACTGCCACGCACGATACAAAAAGGGGAGAGGATGCCCGTGCAAGGCTCAACGCCCTCACGGATAGCGCTGAACAATGGGTTGAAAAGGTCAGGGAGTGGCAACGTCTGAATGTGCAAGCCGAGAGCTCCCGGCTTGATAACAACGATGAATACCTCATCTATCAGGCCATGTTCGGAGTACACCCGATGCCGGGTGAGGAAATGGATCAATTTCAGGAGCGGATGGCTGATTTTCTGCAAAAGGCATTGCGGGAAGCGAAAACCAACACTTCATGGTCGGTCCCAAATGAGGCGTATGAAGAGAAAGCGAAGAACTTTTTAAATAAGATCCTGCAACCGGATTCGCCGTTTTTGCATTCGTTCAACGAATTTTTGGAATCGATCGCTGATTTTGGCATCATTAATTCCCTGGTGCAACTGGTATTGAAATTTACCTGCCCGGGCATCCCCGATGTGTATCAAGGTTGTGAATTATGGGATTTCAGCCTCGTAGACCCGGACAACAGACGGCCTGTGGATTTCAGAAAACGGACATCTTGGCTGGACGAACTGGAAGGATACGATGCGGATGGTTTGCCTAGAAAACTCTGGAAAGATCGGCGGAATGGAAAGATCAAGCTTTGGCTGACGCAACGATTATTCCAGCTGCGGAGGCAATACCCGGAACTTTTTACCAAAGGCGAATACATCCCGCTCAAAATCCGTGGTGCCTATAAGGAGCACTTGCTTGCTTTTGGCCGCCGGCAGAAGAAGGACGTCTTTGTGGTCGTCGTGCCCCTGCATGCGGCACTACTATGCAGGCAACCGGAAAAAGAATTCTCCGAAATCGACTGGAAGGATACCCATGTGATGCTGCCGGAGAACATGTTACCGTCATGGAGTAACGTTTTGTTGAGCCAGGAATATGATTTTGAGACAGCGCTGATTCCGACCGACCTGTTTCACGACCTGCCTTTCGCTATTCTTAAAGGGACAAAATCGGAGAATAAGCGCAAGGCGGGTGTGCTTTTGCACATTACGTCGCTGGCATCACCTTTTGGGGTAGGGGATATTGGTCCCGAGGCGTTTGCATTTGCTGATTTTATGGAAAGATCCGGTCAGGGCATATGGCAGATCCTGCCGTTGAATCCAACCGAAGGCTCCCAGGGTTATTCTCCATACAGCGCCCTTTCAAGCAGGGCTGGTAACCCTTTGTTGATCAGTCCGGATATGCTGGCAGAAGCGGGGTGGCTCGCGGTAAATGAATTGGCGGAATATCACCGGACGGCCACTTCGCGAGCCGATTATGCTGAGGTGGAACGGAACAAAAGCAGCTTGCTCGAAAAGGCATATCGAAACTACGAGCGTCAGGGCAACAGCACTGAACTCGATGATTTCGTTGCGGATAACGCTTCCTGGCTGGACGACTTCGTGGCTTATACATTGCTTAAAAAGCATTTCGATGGCAAGCCCTGGTACGAATGGCCGGAAGAATTCCGAATGAAGGATTCGAATGCAATCGTACAAATATCTGATACCCAGAGGGAATGGTGTCATTTTGTGCAATGGCAGCAGTTTATGTTTGATAAACAGTGGAAAAAACTGAGAGCCTATTGCAATGAGCGTAATATCCGGCTGGTGGGAGACGTGCCGTTTTACGTGAGTTACGATTCGGCTGACGTCTGGGCAAACCGTGAGCTGTTTTGTATCGACCGGAGTGGGAAAATTACGGGGATGGCCGGTGTGCCGCCGGATGCATTTTCGGAAGACGGGCAACTTTGGGGAATGCCCGTTTTCAACTGGCGTACACTCAGGGCGCAGGGATATCAATGGTGGATCGATCGGATGGCCCGAAACATGGAAATGTTCGATATGGTCAGATTAGACCATTTCAGGGCGTTTTACGACTTTTGGGAGGTACCCGGGGGTGAAAAAAATGCGGTGAATGGTACATGGAAAGCCGGACCGGGGGAGGATTTTTTTGAGAAAGTCCAGGAAGCATTGGGCCAGCTTCCCTTTATTGCCGAAGACCTGGGAGAGATGAGTCCGGGCGTGCATGCGCTGCGGGATAAGTTCAATCTGCCGGGAATGAAGGTATTGCAATTCGCATTTGATGAAAATATGACTGAATCGGATCATGTACCGCATAATTATCAGTCGAATTTTTTCGCCTATACGGGTACGCACGATAACAACACAACCAAAGGTTGGTTTCGGCAAATGCAAAAGTTAGGAATCCGCGAACGTCTGGAGGCTTATCTCGGCAAGCCTGTAACAGAGGATAATGTATGTCTTGAAATGGCGAGAATGGTCTATGGCTCAGTAGCTAAGGTTGCTATTTTGCCAATTCAGGATATTCTCAACCTGGATGAGCATGCTAAAATGAATCAGCCCGGCTCGATGGAAGGAAACTGGACATGGCGGTTGATGCCCGGGCAGATCACGGAAGAAGCGATGCGGTTCATAAGTCGGCTTACCGTCATGTATAACCGCGATTGAGAATACAAAATCCCTGTATTGAGCACATTGTTCCATCAGGTTGTGGCTATATTTGCGCAGCGCCATCAACCGGAAAGCCGTATGCATTCTAAAATAACGCTCAGTTCTGTCTGCCTTTTGTTGATCTCTTTATTCGCATTGTCCTGTGAAAAATCAGCCGAGACGCCTCAGCAGGCAGCGGAGATACTGACGTCCGTAGCAAGCTGGAAAATAGCCGAAATCGCGGTCAATGATGCGGTGACATTCAAAGACGGTAAAATGACCCAACAATTTGGGGGGATCGACTTCGAAAGATATATGGAGACCGTGCAAATCAAAAAAGATGGCACGTTTTCCGGCGTTTTCAAGGGGGACACCAAGCCTTTTTTGCTGCAATGGAAAATAGATGGGAAAGGTATCACCATCGGAGCAGCAGACAGCAGCGGGCAGGCTGGCGGCTGGACGGTGCTTCCACAGGATGTCAGTGAGGATTCTTTCATCATGAAGACCCAGAGCACGGCGTACGACTTCCCGCGACTGACAAAAATATCCCTGAAATTCAAGACTGCTCAATAAGCGATAACCTATTCTAATCAACATGCATAAACTCGACGAGGCATTTGAACTTTTTGACAATTATAACAAGCGTTCCCCTGAGCACATCACCTGGGAAAATGCGGACTATCCGATCGAATATTTTTACGCCATTAAGCTGTATGAATGGGTGAAAAAACTGGATCCGGATGCAAGTGAGGAGCTTTTACTCGCTTCGCGCTGCCAGCATATCGGAAGGTGGGAGATTGCACGGAAGAGCTATCCGGATGGCCGGGTAGGTTACCTGAAATGGCGGAGTGATTTATCGAAATACCATGCTGGCATTGCTGCAGAGATACTCACATCGGTAGGTTATGACGAGGAGCTGATCGGCCGTGTAAAGCAGATCGTATTAAAACAACGGCTGAAAAGCGATGAGGAGGTGCAAACGATGGAAAATGCGCTTTGCCTTGTATTTCTGCAATATCAGTACGACGACCTGATCGCCAAGGTGAGTGAGGAAAAGATGATTGATATCCTGAAAAAGACCTGGAATAAAATGAGCGATCCCGGCAGGGAAATGGCACTTTCCCTACATTATAGCGACACAGGGAAGGATATGATTTTAAAGGCGTTGAAAGAGGAATAAATAATGCATCCGCTTTTCAACAGGCAGTGGAGAGGTAATACCAGGCCAGGGCCTCGCCAGGCCTGGTATTTTAATCGGTCAGTCTTTTTTTGCTGTTTCGTTATTTCCGCCAAGAGATTGTGCCAGTTTGACTAACCTCACGAACTCCGACCTGTATCCTTCCTCATCCTTCCCGAAAGCGCCCCTGGCTGTGCGGATTACCTCATCGTAGCTGGCGCGGCCTTTGTATTCAGATCCCCTCAACAGCAGCCCAAACTCCGCAACCGCACTGGCAAACCGGAGATTTTCGGAACATTTGTCAAAAGGTTTATTGCCATTGTTGACCGGAATATCGAACAGCCGGCTCGTTTCGCTGTCCGGTTTTTTGTAACGAACTTTAACCGTCAGCATTTCATCCGAATTCCCAACGGTTGAGCTGGTTGTTTGCTGGTATTTCAATGCGTCGACGCGGGGCAGGTAATGCGTTTTGGCGCCGGTCGGTACGATTTCGTAAATAGCAGTTACGGAATGGCCGGAACCCATGTCGCCGGCGTCTTTCTGATCGTCATGGAATTCTTCATTTTTCAATGCACGGTTTTCGTAACCGATCAGCCGATATGCCTGAACGTGCCTGGGGTTGAATTCGATCTGTATTTTCACGTCTTTGGCAATGGTGAATAAAGTCCCTCCGAACTCGTTTACAAACTCTTTTTGGGCTTCCTGGAGATTGTCGATGTAGGCATAGTTTCCATTACCCTTGTCAGCAAGCGTCTCAATGTGGCTGTCTTTGTAATTACCCATTCCAAAGCCCATAATGCTTAAGGAAATGCCATCCTTTCTCTTTTCCTCGATCAGACGTTGCAGTTCGCCCTCACTCGACACGCCTACGTTGAAGTCTCCATCCGTGGCAAGAATGACCCGGTTGTTGCCCTTAGGAAGAAAATGCTCCTTTGCGAGTTTGTAAGCTAATTGAATACCCTCGCCCCCCGCCGTTGAACCTCCTGCCTGAAGTTGTTCGAGGGCCTCCCTTATGGCTGCTTTATTGCTCCCGGACGTAGGCGGCAGCACAACTCCCGCAGCACCTGCATAGGCGACAATCGAAAGCTTATCTTCGGAGCGGAGCTGATCGACCAGCAATTTGAACGCCTGCTTAAGGAGCGGCAGTTTATTCTGGTCCATCATAGAACCTGATACGTCGATCAGGAACACCAGGTTGGATGGCGGAAGATTATGCTGGGGAATGGTTTGGGCCTGTAAGCCGATGTGCAGCAGTTTCAATCCCGGGTTCCAGGGAGAGTCGGTCATTTCAGAGCTGATTGCAATGGGGTGTTCTCCGGTGGGCTGGGAGTAGTCATAATCAAAGTAATTGATCATTTCTTCGATTCGCACGGCATCAATGGGAGGCATTTGGCCCATATTCAGGAAGCGCCGCGCGTTGCTGTAAGAGGCCCTGTCGACATCTACCGAGAATGTGGTTACAGGTTGTTGTCCCGCGATCTGAAAGCCGTTCTCGTTGATTGGACGGTAACTTTCTGTTTCGGTTCGCATCACCGCCATCCCCGACAGAAATGGGGTGGGTTTCGGGGCCTGGTTGGAACTGACTCTTTTGTGCATCGTCTCCGAGCCCGTGATAACCACTTCATCCAGCGTTTGTATTTCATGGAGCATCTCGACATGCAGTATCGATGCATTGTGAACTTTTACCTCTTTTGTTTTGTACCCCGCAACGCTGAAAAGCAGCGACCGGGCGAATGACGGTATTTTAAGCGAGAATTTTCCATTCTTGGAGGTGACCGTGCTGATTTGTGTTCCCCGGGCCGTTACCTTCACGCCGGACAATGGGTTTTGGTACATGTCGGTGACAGTGCCGGTGATAAGCATGTCGGGAAGGGATGCAAATGCGCTGATCACGAGGAGAATGCAAAGGGCAATCTGTATTTTCATGGTTTTGAGATTTATAGTTCTGCACCGTGGATGCATGCCGCGTGGTAATTCCATAAAAGTTTTTAATTTTTTTTATGGAATTTTGATTAATCCGCATCCAGTGTTCAAATGGCGGGAATTGTTTTCTCAAACCAGACACATGTGAAGTTTTTAAAATTGTTTCAGGGCCAAACGAAAGAACTGGTTTCGGAGAGCGAACAGCTCAGGGAATACCGGCTGACGGGTAATCTGCGCCTTTTGGGGGAGATTTACGCGCCGTACATGGAGATGGTTTTTGGGGTGTGTTACCGATATCTGCGTAATGAAGAGGAGAGTAAAGACGCAGTGATGCAAATATTTGAGAAACTGGTAGCAGATTTGAAAGTACAGGAGGTGGCCAATTTCAAAAGCTGGCTGCACAGCGTAGCGCGAAACTACTGTCTGATGAAGCTGCGTGCCGCACGGGTTTTTGTGGGTACTGATGAAATGGAGGAAACGGAAGGATGGGCAGGCGTTGTCGAGGAAACGGAGCAGGATGAACTTTTCACGGAAGGGCGTCTCCACCTTCTTTCCATATGCATGAAAAAACTGCCAGAGGCTCAACGCGTAGCCGTGGAGTTGTTTTATGTCCAGGCCAAATGCTACCGGGAAATTTCGGGAACCACCGGGTTTGATTTGAATAAAGTAAAAAGCTATATCCAAAATGGAAAGCGAAACCTGAAAATTTGTGTGGATAGCCATGGCAAAAACTAACCCCGACTTTCCGGATTTTGACGATTTTTTGCGGTATTACCAAGGGGTAATGCCACCGGAAGAGCAGCATCGGCTCGAAATGCAGATGCTGGAAGAACCCCTGATTGCCGAAGCTTATGAAGGCTTTCTGGCGTGGTATAGCCAGGAAACCCATATTCCTGATCTCCGAACCGGACTTAGGGGACGATTGGCAGATCGGACCTCAGGCAGCCACCGCAGCATTATTCCATTGTGGGCTTATGGTGCCGCAGCCACGGTACTTTTGGCGGTGGGATTGTACAGTCTCTACTTCTTGAACGCCCCGGATGGAATGCGCGAGCAGACCGCGACCCGCACAGAAACGATGGTAATTGCCCCATCCGGTGCTCCCGAGAAAAAAGATAACGCCGCAATACTCGGGGCGGAGTTAAATAAAACACCTGCCCCTGTCTCAAAAACAGCAGTTCCCAAGCCTTCCCCGACTTCTATTGCCTCGGAACAGAAGCCAGGGTTGGGTGATCCCGTATTCGACAGCCAACTCACTGAGGATATTGCTCGGGCGCAGCCCGCAGCTGCTCCAATACAATCGACAGCCGCACCGGCGACAACCGGTGTTACGTCACCCGGTGTTGCGTCACCCGGTGCGGCGTCACCCGCTTTGCCTGCAACCGGCGCGGCCCTGCCTGCGAAAGCTTTTGCCAAGTCGCTCTCTGCCAGAGCCAAAACAGAGGTGCTTTCTTCCAAACATTTTGTTTCCGGGCGGGTTGTCGACGCCGCAGGTGCTGCGCTCCCGGGCGTACAGGTACGTAGCAAGTCGGAATATGAGGGTGTCACGGATTCGGCCGGACACTTCCGGATTCCCGTGAATGCGCATGATTCCTTACGGCTGTCATTTATCGGATTTAATGAAAAGAGAATTCCGGTTTCGGAGCAGGAAATTGGAACGATCCGGCTGGAAGAATTTACCCCGACACTCGATGAGGTGGTTGTGACACACACGCAGACACAAAGCAAAAAAAGTCTGGGCGTATCCGCTGCCGTTAAGAACATTCCGCAACCTGTTCCGGCGGAGGGCTGGAAAGCGTACCAGGAATATCTGGACCATCAGGCCAAATCGGTGGAAAGGGAAGGAAAGGTCATCGTGTCATTTGCTGTCAATGAAAACGGGGCACTGTCCGGCTTTTTTGCACAGGGAGCACGTGAACTACACCAGGATGCGATCCGTATCATCCAGGGAGGACCCCAATGGAAGCCGGCGATACGGGACGGATTGCCCGTTTCGGCGATAATCGAAGTCCAGGTATCGTTCCGCAAACCCTAATAAGCACATCCAAATCAGGTGGTTACGTAGAAATGTGTAGAAGTAATTTTAAAAAATATCCGATTTTAGTCGGTTATCCTTTGCGGTGTACTTCCTAGCATGTAATTTTACTACGCGCGCTTAACCACTCATCCCTTGATTTTTAGCAACCCATAGTTTGCGATTTTCCGGGTTTCAGTCACTCTGCAGTAGATTTCAAAGCACTGAGAGTCGACCGATCGGCGAAATCTGCAATTTCCGTGCTTAAATTTTGTTATGACAAGTATTATTACTAAATCTATAAAATAGTTACTGCGGGTTCCCTTTATCACGACACCGAAAATTTGCCTATATAACTAACCTATGGACAATAGAAAGAATCTGTTGATTATAGACGACGAGCCTAGTATCACCAAAATATTGGAACATTTTCTAAAAAAGGATTTTAATGTGGTGATCAAGAGCGACGGCTCCGAAGGGATGCTGTGGCTGGAAGAAGGTAATCAGGCCGACCTGATCATTGCCGACCTGCATATGCCCAATCTGAACGGTAAGGAGTTCCTGAAAGTAACCAAGGCCAGCAACCTGTATGCCGATATCCCGATTATTATCCTCTCGGGTTCCGATGAAAGCAGCGAACGCATCCAGTGCCTGAACTTGGGGGCCGATGATTTTATGGTTAAACCTTTCAATCCCATGGAGGTTCATGCCAAAATCAACGCGATTCTTCGCCGTAGCAAACGTTATTCATAAACTACCAACAAAATGGAACTGGCTGGTACGACAACAGAAATGGCAACCGGTGTCAAAACCTACATTGCGCAGTTCAGGGTTATTTATCTGCACGCCGATTTTCAGGAGTACCTCAGATTCGCCGAGCGGTTCGCCGATTCACTGCAGGTGGAGTATTTCGACAGCCGGGAGGGAGTATTGCAGGCATTGAAAGAAAACTATCCTGCCGATGTCGTGGTGGCGCATGTGAATAGCGGCGGGGTCGAGCTGCTGGATACCATCCGGCATAGTGCCGGCTTTGGGAATATCCCCTTTGTACTTGTCACCGACCTGCTCAGCCGGGAAGCCATTGAACTTGCCAAAGCCAAACATGCCGATGACGTTTTTTCAGCGAATTTTGAGGACGGCGACCTGATCACCCGGATTAAGTACTTCAAGAAAAGACAGTGGTATGTGGCAGACAAGGCTTCGCAAAAGATCGGTTCCCAAAGCCACAAAACGCCACTCTGGAAACGGACCATCGATGTGGTGACGACGGGAACTGCGGTCATTCTGTTGCTGCCGATCTTCATTATCGTAGCTATTATGATCCGCATTGATTCGAAGGGACCTGTTTTCTACAAATCCAAAAGGGTAGGAAGCGGCTACAAGATTTTTGATCTGTACAAGTTCAGGACCATGCGTACGGACGCTGACCAGCTAATCCGCAAAATGGCCGCATTGAATATGTATTCCAGGGCAGAGCCGGTAAACCAGATCGAGACCCAGGGGCTTTGCGACGATTGCATAGCCGGGAATCAGTGCAAAAGTCTGCTCTTTCACGATGGAAAGGAGATCTGCGAAAAGCTTTATCAGTTTCAGAAAGAGCAGAAAGCCGCATTCATGAAATTCCAGAACGACCCCCGCATTACCCGCTTCGGACAGTTCCTGAGAAATTCGAGTATCGATGAACTTCCCCAACTGATCAACATCCTGAAGGGCGATATGTCGCTGGTAGGGAATCGGCCGCTTCCACTATATGAAGCTGAAAAGATGACGACGGATGACAAGATCTTACGATTCGCTGGTCCGGCAGGTCTGACGGGGCTCTGGCAGGTTACGAAACGGGGCAAAGGAAAGGCGGATATGACCGAGGACGAGCGGACACAGCTGGACATTATTTATGCAAAGGAGTTTTCATTCAAAATGGATATGGAGATTATCCTGAAAACTTTCCCGGCATTGTTGCAGTCTGAGAACGTCTGACGACGCCGGGACATGGCGATGCTCATCTTTTTCAATGTCGCTATGTCAGGAAGCTTTTACCCAATCCTGGTATGCCGGGTCATATTTTTTGATGACACGTGCCGGATTGCCGACAGCGACCGAATAGGGAGGGATGCTTTTGGTAACGACCGCACCTGCCGCTACGACAGAATGCCTGCCGATTGTGACACCCGCTGTGATCACGGCATTAGCGCCGATCCAGCATTCGTCTTCAATCCTAATGGGAGATACGCTGACGCCCTGTTTGTGAATAGGTTTTTGAATATCCTGATAATCATGATTCAGACCGCTTGCGACGATATGCTGCGCCAGGATAACGTCGTTCCCGATCGTGACAGGACCAATGATAACATTACCCAGGCCAACCAGCGAGTTGGCGCCAATATGAACTGCCCCCACACCATTATTGATCGTGCTGAAATCTTCAATCATGGAATCGTCTCCGATTGAGAAAGGGTTGAAAGGCAGCACGTCCATCCGCACCCACCGACGGATGATGACATTCTTACCTCTTTGATGGAAGAATCGGTTCAGAAATATCCGGACCCAGAGCCTGGGACGAGCCTGGTTGGTAGGAATAAGCATCCAGTGGACGGCTTTTTTTAACGCCGGGCTATTCCGGATTTGGTCGGATAAGGACATTTTACCTAGATTCGTGAACTGTGTAGTAATATTTTATCCAAAAGTATTTTGTATTGCTACAAAATCAAGTGAAAACGATTTTAAATATAATTTCTAAAATGCCGATGCGGTACACAGCTTTCTGGCTTCTGTTTTTTCTCACTATACATACCGCCCGTGCACAGGAGTCTTTGAGTAAGGACATCGATTACGCCTATCTCGACAAACTGATCGCGGTCTGTAAAGCCAACTACCCCAAAATCAAAATGTACCAGGCGCATATCGATGCGGCTGAAACCGGGGTGAAAAAAGCGAAGCTGTCGTATTTCGACATTTTCAACTTCTCTTACCTGTATAGCCCCAAAAGCAATGCGGGGCCTATTTCGCCTTCTTTTCCTTTTACCTATCAATTTGGTTTTTTTGTCAACATCGGTTCGATCCTGCAAAAGCCCGCGCTGGTGAAACAGGCCAGAAGTGAGCTGGCATCGGCCCAATACGACAAGGAATCCTACGACCTGAATATGGTGGCGGAGGTGAAAAAAAGATATTTCACCTATATTCAGAAAAAGGCGGTTTACCGCTTGCGCTCGAATGCGTCGCTGGATGTAGAGAGTATGCTCTCCAATATCCGGCGCCGGTTTGAAATGGGACAGGAAACATTGGAAAAATATAACCAGGTATTGCTCATGCAGACCGACCATGCACAGAATATGCTGAATTCGGAGAGCGAAGTGCTGGTAGCAAAAAGCAGCCTGGAAGAATTGTTGGGACAAAAATTAGAAGATATCAAATGACCGAAGTTGTACAGTTCCTGAGATTGTTGCAGAGGAATAAAATTACCCTGATCCTGGTACCTCTGATCACGGTGATCGTTTGCTACTTCCTGGTCAGACGATTGCCGGATACCTACGAATCGCACGCGCGGATAGCCACGGGATTGGTGGACAAGACCGACCAGGTGGTGACGAAGGCCAAAGACGAGCAGGATCAGCAGATCGCACGTAAATTTGAGAGCCTTATACAGGTAATGCGGCTGAAAAGGACATTAGATCAGGTATCTTACCGATTGATGCTCAATGATTTGAAAGGCTTGAAGGACTCTACCTGGCGGGAGCCCGTCCGGGGACTGGAAGAAATGAGCAAGGCAGACAAGGCCAAAGCGATTGCGCTCATCACCCAAAAGTACCAAAAAAGGGAAGAGCTGTTACTGTGGAAGCCGGAGGAGAGGAAGCTGAACAAGATCATCGTGGATATGGGCTATGATGCCAATACACTTCGCGACAAACTGACCATTTACCGCACCGGTGTGGGCGATTACATCGATATAGAATACGAAGCGGAGCATGCAGATCTGGCGGCGTATGTGATCAATACACTGGCTCAGGAATTTATCGCAGACAATTCGTTGCGGGTGGTAGGCAATAATAAAAAGACCATCGACTTCCTGCAAAGTTTTATGCTGCAAAAGCTTAATGCGCTCAACGAGCGGATGAACACGCTGAAAAATTTCAAAATTCAGAACCGGGTTCTCAACCTTAACGAGCAGGCCAAGAGTATTTACGGACAAATGGCCGATTTTGAAACACGCCGGCAGATAGCCCAGAAGGACATCATCGCCTATACAGCCGCAATCGGAAATATAGATAACCGCTTTAACCCGACCGAGCGCAAATATTTTGAAAGTGCGTTAACGGACGTGAACCAGAAGATCATTGCCACCAAAAGCAACCTGAAAGCGCTGAATGAACGTTACATTCTGAGCAATTTCGATAATCACATCAAACTCAGCCTCGATTCGCTCCGCGGCCGGTTGTCGGAAGAAATCAATGAGGCGACCGACAAGTATGCCTACAACCCGATGGTGGTGAAGCAAGATCTGGTAACACAGAAACTGGGCATGGAAATATCGCTTGAACTGGCCCGGAACAGCGTAACGTCCATCCAGGGCGAGCTGGACCGGCTTAACCGCAAATTTGATGGGCTGGTACCCAACGAAGCGAAGATCCAGGAGTATGAAACCTCCATCGACATTGCCAGCAAAGAATACATTGAAGCTTTGCAGCGGTACAACGAAGCAAGTCTGGAATTCAGTTTTCCGGTGTACCTGCGCCTGATCGAGCGCGCGATGCCGGGAGAGGTGCAGGCATCGAAAAAGATGGTCCTGGTAATCCTTTCGGGGGTGATCAGTTTTACATTCTGTGTGTTTGTGTTTTTTATCCTTTATTATCTGGACAAATCGATCCGCTATCCTTTGCAACTCGCGAACGCGACGAACAAACCGGTCCTGGGGTATCTGAATGCCCTGGATAAGGATTCGAACCTGAGCTTGTCGGGTATGAATGCATCGGATGACAAGTCGATACGGTTGTACAAGAACCTGGTGCGTTCGATCCGGTACGAGTTGGATAGTGAAATGAATGACCCGAAAATAATAGCGGTAACCAGTTTGTCCCACAGCGTTGGCAAAACTCCATTCGTAATCTCACTGGCCTGGGCATTCTCCAAGATCAATAAAACGGTGCTGATCGTCGACGGGAATTTCGGGCAACCGGACATTTCGAAACTGAACCCGGACAGCATTTTGTTTGAGAGCTTTGTTAAATCAGGTAATGTTCCGGAGGCAGGGGCGGGTCAGATCAGCATTTTGGGATCGAAAGGCGGCGATATTTCCCTGCTTGAACTGGCAGACGAAAAGGTGATCGGCCAACGTTTGCAAGCATTAAAATCGCAGTTCGATGTGATTCTGATCGAAACGGATTCGCTGCGGGCGATGAACAAAGCAAAGGAATGGGTGGCATTCTCGGATCTGGTGGTCGCTGTTTTTGCAGCGGGCCGTTCGATTTCCACCGATGACCAGTCTAAAATTCAATACCTGGATGCCCTGAATGGCAAGTTTGCCGGATGGGTACTGACCAACACCGAAGACATCCCCGAACAAGCGGGAAAGTTGGATAAACCGGTCGAAGCATGATAATTCTGGAATGGATATGGTTGGCGATACAGGTTTTAATCGGCTATAATCTGGTTTTTCCTGCGTTTTTGCTACTGCTTTTTAGCATCCGGAATGCAGGGAAAACATCGCGTGCCAGCGCGGGGACAGAATTGGATCCGGACTACGGGATCATTGTAACGGCCTACGAATACACTCAGCAACTGCCTGCCGTGGTGGGTTCGCTGCTGAAACTAAACTACGACCGTTACCATATTTATGTAGTGGCCGACAAATGTGATATCAGCAATCTGCATTTCCCCGGAGACAAAGTACTCTTGCTGAGACCCGAGCAGGTGCTGGGTAGTAACACACGATCACACTTTTACGCGATCCGGCGCTTCATCCGGCCGCATACACACCTCACCATCATCGATAGCGATAACCTGACAGACCCGGAGTACCTGAATGAGCTGAATGTGTATTTCAAACAGGGATATCAGGCGGTCCAGGGTATCAGGGAAGCGAAGAATCTCGATACGACCTACGCTTGCCTGGATGCAGCGCGCGACATTTACTATCATTTTTATGATGGAAAAGTGCTGTTTGGGGCAGGCTCTTCGGCCACACTGGCGGGGTCGGGGATGGCATTCAGCACCGCATTGTATGAAACCGTACTGGGGCACCTGGACGTCGCGGGCGCCGGCTTTGATAAGGTCTTACAAGAAGGGATCGTAAGCCGCAAATACCGGATCGCATTTGCGGAAAAGGCGGTGGTGTATGACGAAAAAACAACTGGGACCGACCAGCTCGTAAAGCAGCGAGCCCGCTGGATCAATACCTGGTTCAAGTACTTTGCTTACGGATTCAACCTGCTTTTCAAAGGGATCACGGGCTTCAACCTGAATCAGACGCTATTTGGTCTGGTGCTACTCAGGCCGCCTTTGTTCATTTTCCTGTTGCTTTCGGTATTTTTTATGCTGATCAACCTGATTTTCGCACCGGTCGTGTCATTAATCTGGCTGATTGCCCTGGGAGTTTTCGTGGGCGGTTTTTACATTTCGCTGCGGCGCTCGGATACCGATCCCAGGATTTATCAGTCGCTGGTGAACATCCCCAAATTTATTTTTTACCAGGTCATGGCGCTTATGAACGTGCGCAAAGCCAACAAAATATCGGTTGCTACCCGTCAGGAAAATACGGATCCCAAAACCTAGCGCATTGGACCATGAAGATCTATCCGGTAAAAGCAGTCAAAAAGCAAAAGAGGGGATTCGATGACCTCACCGTCTTGCAGCGAAAAACGCGGCAGGCTGCGCTGTTGCTGGCGTTGGTCAGTGTGTTCATCTGGTTCTTTAAAATCCTGTTTTTTTAGTGAAAGACATTCAGATACATATCCCGGGAAAGAGCCGCACTGAACAAAGCCGCATGGAAAAATTGCGTTCGCTCTTTGATCGGAAATGGACTGGGTTGGTGATCCTGCTGTGCATTTCGTTGTCCTTCGGGGCATTGATCGTCTACAATGGGATCATCGCCGGAGCGGGGATCATCGCATTGATCATCGGGCCCCCGGTAGTATACGCGATAGTAGCATTTCCTGCATTTGGGATCACGATACTCCTTGCGCTTGCCTATCTGCTGTTTTTCATCGGCCGCCTGGGCATCGACTTCCCGCTGGGGACTGTCATGGACGGTATTCAGGGCCTGCTGATCCTCGGATTCTTCATTCATCAGAAACGCAAACCCAACTGGAAGATCTTTGAGGGACCCATCAGCGTGATGATCTTGATCTGGATCGTTTACAACCTGATCCAGGTCGCCAACCCGGCGGCGGAATCGCGCCTCGCATGGCTTTACACCATTCGTGCGGTAGCAATCGTGATGCTGACCTATTTTGTGTTCATGTACCAGATCAACACGATCAAAGTCCTGCGATTCATACTCAAACTTTGGCTGGGCCTGGCCGTATTTGGAGCGTTGTACGGATTCAAACAGGAGTTCATGGGTTTCTCCGCAGCAGAGGACGCATGGCTGCATTCGGACCCGGGTATTGCCAACCTGCTTTTCATCGCCGGCCACTGGCGGAAGTTTTCGATCTTCTCTGATCCGGTTGCGTTTTCGTATAATATGGTGGTCGCGTGTATCCTGTGCATCGCCTTGCTCACCTATGTGCGGAAGACATGGGAAAAAGTACTCCTGGTCGTTTTAATTGCCTTGTTTTTCTCGGCCATGCTGTTTTCAGGTACGCGCGGCGCATACGTGCTGGTACCTGCCGCAATGGTGCTGTTTGTGATCCTGCGTTTCAATCGCCAGGTCCTTATGTTTTCCGGTATCGCCGGGCTTTTCATCTTGTTCCTGATCTTCGTCCCGACCACTAATTCAAACATCGTTCGCTTCCAGACGGCATTCAAACCGAACGAGGACATTTCGTTCCAGGCGCGCAAAAACAACCAGAAACGGATTCAGCCATACATTCTCTCGCATCCCATCGGAGGAGGGCTTGGCGCCACGGGCGCATGGGGGCAGCGTTTTGCCCCGCAGTCGTATCTGGCCAATTTTCCGCCCGACAGCGGTTATGTCCGCATTGCCGTAGAGCTCGGCTGGGTAGGATTGTTTCTTTTTTGCCTGCTGATGTTTTTTATTCTGAAGGAGGGAATCAACAACTATTACCTGATCCGAAATGCCGAGCTCAAAACCTACTGCCTGGCTATGTTGCTGGTCGTGTTTGCTTATAATGTAGGTAACTATCCGCAAGAGGCAATCGTGCAATTCCCTTCCAACATCTACTTCTATCTGGCTGCTGCGATCATCAATATTACCCGAGTACTCGACGATCGCGAATTTATCGGTTAGTGATATGTAAAATTATTTGTACAAAAACTGTAAATTAAGGGCGGTTCGGGCCTGTACGGTGGCCCTGAGTAAAGAAATAATGCCCAGCGTAGGAAATCGCTCACCTTATACTGGCAGATGCCTCGACGGTAAAATACGGGACCATCAGCAATAAAATTAAATAAATCGACTGAACCGGGCGGATCAGCTTCTGCCCGCACATGTGCCACTTGAATTATGGATATTGTCATTACAGGACAGCAGGCCTGGGATGTGGAAATCGGAAGTAATTGTAAGAACATTGCCTTGGAATTCAGTAAGAATCACCGGGTGTTGTATGTCAATTCACCATTGGACCGCATTAGTTTGCTCAAAAATGGCCATGATCCCAAAGTTGTCAAACGGAAGAATATAGTCTACGGCAAGGCCGATGGGCTGGAAGAGATTCAGAAAAACCTCTGGGTACTTTACCCCGACCAGCTGATAGAATCCATTAACTGGCTGCCGGGCCTTTTCTTCGATATTTTAAACAAACGGAATAACGGGCTGTTTGCTAAGTCGATAGCAATGGCTGTGCAGAGGCTGGGTTTTGGGGACTATATTCATTTCAATGATAATGACATGTTCCGGAGCTTCTATCTGAAAGACCTGCTCAACCCGAGGCTGTCTGTATACTATTCACGGGATTATATGCTCGCAGTTGACTACTGGCGCAAACACGGTGCACGTCTTGAACCCGAACTGATTGCGAAGAGTGATCTATGCGTCGCCAATTCTACTTATCTGGCCAGTTACTGCGCCCGGTACAACCCGCGTTCCCATTATGTGGGGCAGGGGTGCGACCTGGATATATTCGTGGAGGGTAAAGATGCCCGGGAGCCTGCCGGGCTCGGTGCAATTGCTCGTCCACGGATTGGGTACGTGGGCGCACTACAGAGCATCAGACTGGACGTGGAATTGTTGCATTACATGGCCGTTCAGCGCCCGGAATGGAACATCGTGCTGGTCGGCCCCGAAGACAACGAATTTTTGCAAAGTAATCTCCACCAATTGCCGAATGTGACCTTTACAGGATCGCGGAACATCAGAGATTTACCGGCCTACATCAATGCATTCGACGTATGTGTCAATCCGCAACTGCTCAACGAGGTCACGATCGGTAATTATCCCCGTAAAATCGATGAATACCTGGCAGTAGGCAAGCCGGTGGTTGCCACGGCTACCGACGCGATGAGCGTGTTTTCCGAACATGTCTACCTCGGCAAAAGCAAGGAAGATTATGTCCGGCTGATCGAAAAAGCACTCACGGAAGATTCGGAAGCCCGCGCAACCGAAAGACGTGCATTCGCCAGCTCGCATACATGGGAGAACAGCGTCGGGGAAATTTATAAAGCCATCAGCAAAGCCGGAATCGGTATGTGACAGCTTTTTATTCCAACAATTTTTTGAGCTGGGATAGTCCGAGTTCCGCCTCAGCTTTCAATTGCACCAGTTTCTCGCTTAAAGCGGTCGTCCAGATACCTTGTTTCAGTGTTGCTTCCAAATCCTTGTACTGGTTGGCGGTATTGAGCATGCCCACGGAAAACAGTGAGGAACGGAACTTGTGAATGGCCTGCCGGAGTCTTTCGGTATCACCGGCTGCCGAGGCCTCGGCTATGTTCGACAACTGGTTCTGGCTGTCTTTTTCAAAAAGGGCTATCAGTTCGTCGCGAAGTTCATTATCTCCACCGGTGATCTCCGCCAGGTAATCAAGATTCAGGATTGTATCGGTCATTTTGTTTGAGGGTTGAGTAGGTTCTTTCGGCTGGGATTGTAGTGGTTCGTAATTGTCTTTGTTTCCAAGATGGGCAATAGTATACAGTAGTTCACTTTCTTTAAACGGTTTCGAAATATAGCTGTTAGCGCCAATACTCAGGCATTCTTCTTTTTCACCTACCATCGCATGGGCGGTCATGGTGATGATCGGGATAGTGGGGGAAATGTTTTGTCGTATCTCCTTAATCGCCGTATAACCATCCATGACAGGCATCTGGATATCCATCAGCACCACGTCGAACGGCTCTTCTTTTAGCCGATCGACTGCCTCCTGGCCATTGTTTACAATTATAAGCGGGATATTCAGCCTTTCAAAAATGGCTTTCAATAATTTCTGATTAAGCGTGTTGTCCTCCGCAGCCAGTACCCGCAGCGATATAATGGAGGTGTTGAAATCTAGTGTTTTTTCGATCTCTTCCTGCAAATCTACTTCCCTGATCACCCGGAAAGGGAAATCAATGGTGAAGACGCTGCCTTTGCCCAGCTCACTTTCCAGGTTGAGGGTCCCGTCGAAAAGCTGCACGAGCGATTTTACGATGCTCAGTCCAAGACCGGTACCGCCGAAGACTCGGGTCGTACTTTCGGTAGCTTGCACAAAACGGTTGAAGACCTCTTTGATCTTATCCTCTGGAATGCCGATTCCGGTATCCCGGACTTCGAAACGAAGATTTTGTATATCATTGATCGGCTCGCCGAGAGGTGCCACCAATAGTTTTACGCTGCCGTGCTCGGTGAATTTCACCGCATTGCCACAAACATTGAGCAATATCTGGGTCAGACGTAATTTATCTGTTTCAATGTATTCAGGCAGACCGGCTGCCAGGATAGGTTCGTACGTAATGCCTTTCTCTACCGCCCGATGGTTGATGATCGCCGAAATAGAGTCGGTCAGTTCGCGGATCGATACCGGCGTTTTTTCAAGATGTACCTGACCCGCTTCAATCTTGGAGAAATCCAGGATGTCATTGATCAGTTCAAGCAGGTTTTTCCCGGCATACTGGATGTAGCCCACGTATTCCTGGCTTTTAGGATCGGTAACTTCGCCCAGCAGCAGGTTGGTAAATCCGATAATCGCATTCAGCGGCGTACGGATCTCGTGGCTTACATTGGAAAGAAAAATATCCTTGACACGCACCGATTTTTCGGCCAGAATACGCGCTTTTTCAAGCGTAGCCTCGTAGTTGGCGCGTTCGGTAATATCCCTGAAAACCGTAATGGCGCTGGTAATCTGGCCATCGAGGCCGATTACAGGCTGTACATTCGTTTCCAAATGATAAATCCTGTCGTTTTTGACAAGGTCTATCTTATTGCCTGTCAGCTTTTCTCCCTGTAATGCGCGCGCTACCGGCAATGTCTCCGATGTAAAACGAACATGGTAGCGAGTAGGATCGAGCAGTTTGATCCGCTGAACCTGTTCTTCAAGTGATTCGGGGCGCTCGCCTGCCACCCCAAGGATCTCGCGACCCGATTCGTTAAGCAGTTCAATCTTGCGCTCGTTGTTGATAACCATTACGCCATCCGGGATTGCTTCCAGGTACTGGCTGACGGTCCGTTCTTTCTCGTTGATCTCCTTTTGTAAAAGTTGCTGCTTACGCTTGTCGAGGTTAAGGAACACGATCGAAAGGATGGTGAGGATAAACCCGACCGCTCCGGTGACAAAGATGAACAGCACCGAATTCTGCTGGGTGTCCGACACTAGTTTGCGCCGCTGGTCAAGATTATGATTTTCGTAATCATCTATCTCGTTGATCTTCCGGGTAAGCAGGCCGTTGAGCCGGATGCCTTCCCCCTCCTGTATCTTGCTGAATGCCTGTTGAGAGCCCTGAATGCGGTAGATACTGATCACGTTCTGGGAATAGCCAACGATCTGGCTGGATATGTCAAGCAATTCCTTAACCCGGCGGGTCTGAACACTGTCTGTCTTAACAAGGTTAAAAAGCGTATCCGTGATTCCGACAAGCTGGATCTTTTTGTTGTAGTTGTCCGCAAGCAGGTTGTTGTCTCCTGTGATGAGGTAACCGCGCATGTTCGACTGAAAGTCCTTTGTCACCAGTCCGAAATTGGCAGTCTGGTTCAGGACGCCTATCGTCACATTGAGGCGTTCATTGTTCAGCGAGAGATCCCTGACGTTTTTATAGGTAAAATACTGGGAGCCGAAGATAAGCGCCAGGCCCAGGTAAATGCTCGCGTAATACCATCTGAATGAGTCATTTGTCAAGCTGGTGGGCATGTGCTGGGGTGGAAACGTTGGAGTTTGACATGAACAAGATCGGAATAAAGTCAGACTTCTATTCAGATCAGGTAGTCAAAATTAAATTTTAGATGCCGGTAAAGATGCCTCATTTGGGTGAGCAGGAAGCCGTTGCTTTCGCGCCACATGTTCCTTTTCATCGTACTGGGTTCGGCCTCTGAGTTCTTTTGCGTGAACAGTCCTGTGAAATCTTTGTAGAAATATGCTTTGCCATTATTTTTTAGGAAAGACATCATCATCCGGTACTCGGTAACATCCCCTTTCTGTCCTTCGACATACCTTCCGAACTTTTCAAAAAAATTGCTCCTTCTCAGGTGTGGGTGGTCGCTGTACATGTAAAATTTCCTGTAACCCGGTTTAAACAGCCCGAACACCATTTCGTGGTAGCCCTTTTGCGGGTTACGCAGATAAGGATACTCGAAGTAGGCATAGAACCGTACTACATCGTTGTCCGGCTTTTGCTGCATAATGTCCAGTGCGTGATTGAAGCTTTCCGGAAAGATCGCCGCAGGCGTGAAATCTTCCTGCACATACAAGGTAAGCGGCGTGCGTACTGCGTCCTGGCCTTTGTTGATGTTGTTGCCAAGCCCCCTGTTTTGAGGCGTTGTAATGAGCCGGAACTGGTATTTTTTCTGCAATTGCAGCAGGTAGTCGACGTGTTCGGGTTTACTGCCGTCGTCCGATACTACGATCTCTTCGAACCGGCAGTCGAGCGCAACGAAAGATTGGAGCAGCTGTTCCAGCGACTGACTCCTGTTGTAATGGGTGATGAGCAATGTCACTCCCTCGAAGAAATATTCCTTTTTCATGCAGGTCAGTCCGGTCTATTTCATAAAAGCCACGTCCAGGGTATTTTTCAGCCAGCGATAGCGCAGGTAAGCGAGCCTGGAAAGTTTGATCAGCGGGTTTTCACTGAGCTTCCAGTTGGCACGCTCCATGGTGCTGGGTTCGTCAGATGAGTTTTTTTGGTAGAATAGCTTGGTAAAATCATCGAAAAACAGCCCTTTGCCCCTTTTTTGGAGGAAGCTTACCGCCATTTTATACTCGGTGAGGTCGCCTTTGATGCCTTCCGGGTAACGTCCGAATTTTTGCAGGAAATTGCTTCTGCGTAAATGCGGGTGATCGCTGTAGTAATAGAATTTGAGGTGATTCATGTCCCAGAAACGGTACACCATTTCGGAATAACCCTTCCCGAATGATTTCAGCGTAGGGTAGGCGAAATAGGCGTAAAAACGCACGATATCCCAGGCAGGATCTTCGCGCATGAATGCGAGCGCGTCCTGGAAATGTCCGGGAAAAATGTCGGAAGGCTCGAAATCCTCTTGTACATACAAGGTGTATTCCGATCGCACCGCATCCTGGCCCTTGTTGATATTGTTGCCCAGGCCCCGGTTGACCGGCGTGGTAATCAGCCTGAACGGAAAGCGTTCTTTGAGCGCGGTTACTTTGTCGAGGTGCTCAGGTTTACTGCCATCATCGGACACGACGATGTCGGCGAACCGGCAGCCGAGCGATTCGAAGCTGGTCAGTAGCCTTCCCAGGGAGCCGCTGCGGTTGTAGTGAGTGATCAATAACGTAGTGTCCGGGAAATCGTGCTGCATAGTGGCTTACAGGATCGAGAGATAATCGCGCATGCCTTGCAACTGGCGTTTCGCGCGGTTAAAGAATGCATTGCTGATGCTGCCGTCGTCGAGCAGGCGGCGCGGGGAAGTAAACACCGTCGCCCTGGAGCTGGTCACTTGTTTCAGGTCTCCGGCTTTTTTCAGGTTCAGGGCCATCCGGCCATCTTCCGCCTCGTTCTGGAAGTCGCTGCCAACAATGTTGGCATAAACCCGCGAACCGCTCACCTTGAAGCCTCCGGTGGTGCGCCCAATTTCGGTGACAAAACCCATATTGAACCCATACACATTCAGGTATTCCCTGTTTTTCTTGCGTATCCGGATCATGATGCCGGCAAATTTTTCATAGAGCCATAAACCCAGGCGTCCCTGACCGGCCGGGGGAATGAAAGCATAGTTGCCGTAAACACCCGTAATCCGGGTATTTCTGGCCATCGGCTCTACCATCAGATCAATCCAGTCGGGTGGGTAAAACGTGTCTGAATCGGCGCAGAGGTGGTATTTGCCACGTGCAAGTTCGAGCCCCATTTGCCTGGCAAACGGCGTTCCCTGTACCGTCTGGAGATAATTCCGGACGCCGAGTGTATCCAGCACATGTTGGGTGCCGTCGGTAGAGTTGTTGTTAATGACAATGATCTCGACTTTCGCCCGGGTATTGCTCGCCGAGAGCGATGAGAGTGTCCTGTAAATGTTGTTTTCTTCGTTCCAGGCCGGAATTACCACTGAGATTTCCGGACTTTCTTCCTTGAAGCGGTTGATGCGTTCCCGCAGGTCCCGGATTTCACCTTCGGTGAGGTCTTCAAATCGCTTGTTTGTAAAAAGGTGCGGTAAAATCCATTTAGGTAAACCCAATAAACTCATATTCTGGTAATCAGTAGGTTTTATACATCTTTACAGTCATGGAGGCCCGGTTGCCGGGATAGCACGGAGGAAAGTTAAAACATTATTCCAGCTTTGCGCAAAAATATTGTAAAATTACTTCGCATATTGCGTGGGGTCGGCTATTGGTAAATTCGTTAAAATAATCTGTGGAAATAATTCCGGTTGACCATAATATCTTGCAAGCTACCTTATGGCCATTCACCTTTTACAGAAATTAAGGAATAAACATTTTCTTTCGCTGGCGGGTAACGGGATCATGTCGGTACTGGGAATGCTCAATATGATCATTCTGTATCGCGCTTTACCTGTGGAGGGTATCGGGATGTGGGTGTTCTTTCTGTCGATCCTGCTGCTGGTCGATACTTTCCGGTCGGGATTTCTGACGACCGCCTTTATCAAATTTTACGCCGGCGCGGACGAAGCGCGCAAGCGGGAAGTGGTGGGTTCGGCCTGGTTAATAGGCGGGGCGATCACAGGCATTCTCGCGTTGATCAACATACCTGCATTTCTGTTTTCTTCCTGGATTCAAAATCCTTCCGTCGTGCTGTTCGTGGAATGGTTCGGGATCATTTACATTGCCTCGCTGCCCTATTTTATTGCTTCATGTGTGGTACAGGCCGAGCAGCGTTTCGATCAGTTGCTTTGTATCCGTTTCCTGAGTCAGGGGTTTTTCATTTTGTTCGTGATGGTGATGGCGTTTACCAGGATGGCAACGCTTCAGAATATTATCTATGCCTACCTGGGCGGAGCAGCGCTCACCAGTGTGTTCACTATCGTGATGGGTTGGGCGAGGGTGGCCAATTTCAAGGACCGCACCAAGGAATGCATTGACGAAATTTTTCATTTTGGCAAGTTCTCCGTTGGAACCACATTGAGTTCCAATCTTTTTGGTACCTCCAATACGCTGATCATCAATTTCATGCTGGGACCGGCGGCACTGGCCGTCTTCAACCTGGGGCAGCGGTTGATGGAGATCGTTGAAATCCCGCTTCGCAGTTTTGCCGCTACCGGAATGCCCGAACTTTCGGCCGCCTATAATGAGGGCAACCGCGAAAAGGTGATTCAAACGATGAAAAGATATGCCGGGCTCATAACCATGGCGCTGCTTCCGGCCTGTACCGGCGCGGTAATCCTCGCCGACGTGGCGATCCATATCATTGGCGGGGAGAAGTATGTGAATTCGGAGGCCGCCAACATCATGCGCTTGTTCATGACGTTCGCATTACTTTATCCGCTCGACCGCTTTTTTGCGTTGACGCTCGACGTGATCCATCAGCCCGAAATCAATTTTGTGAAGGTTTTGATCATGCTCGCTTGCAGCGTCATCGCTTCCGTCACGGGCATTTACCTCACCGGCAGTATTTACGGTGTTGCCATCGCGGGTGTTGTTCCGACACTCATTGGAGTGAGCATAGGTTATTGGGGACTGAACCGTTTCTACCCCTTCAACATCCTGAGCGTCTTCACCACGGGTTACGCGGAAGCGATGAACCTCGTCAGGAACTGGTGGGGGCGGCTCGTTGTACACAGGGCACGGTGATTGGAGATATTGAACATCCGGCCGAATGGTTGCGCTCCCGACCAACAGCAAAAAACCAAAGAAATCCTGGCAGACCACTTTAAATGGAGGGATGTATGACAAAAATTTCTAAATTACGGGTTAAACGACCATGGTTGAGGCTGTTTTGTCATGCCGATCTGAGGAGAATCTAATGAATGCGATTTACTCATGAAACTGAAAGGACATCAGATCTTGATTTTAGGTTTATCCCGATTTGACGCGCCCATTGAATCAGCCAGCTACACGACCGCCAAAATGCTGGCGAGGGAGAATGAGGTGTATTATATCGAAAATCCCTTCACGCTGAGCGATTTTTTCAGACTACGCAAAACAGCTGAATACCGGTTCCGGAAGGAGCACTTTTCACTTACCGGGCATAGTCTGATAGAAACGGAAATCCCAAACTTGAAAGTGATCATACCGCCGATCCTGCCATCGGTCAACTTCCTGCCTGAAAACGTTGCGTTTCGTACTGCATTGAGAATCAATGAATTTTTGATCCGCCTGAAGCTCAACAGTATTCTTCGGGCTTACAAGATCAGGGATTATATTTTTATCAACTCCTTCAATCTCCATTATCCTACCGTTGCTGACGGACTCACGCCCAAGTTGAAAGTTTATCATTGCATGGACTCGGTGATGCCACCCCTTTACAGGAGACATGGTGTGGCATCGGAGGATATCCTCGTTAGAGAAAGCGACGTAGTAATATGTAGCACCAAGCGCCTCTATGAAGAAAAGAAAAAGCAGAACCTGCACAGTTATTTTATAGCCAGTGCGGCAGATTTGGGACATAGCAGCAAGGCGCTTCGTGTAGATCTGCCCGTTTTTCCGGTCATTCAGGCATTGAAAAAACCGGTGATCGGCTATCTGGGTGCCATTGGACGCGAATTGGACTATCCATTGCTGCGGTCGGTCATCGAGGCTAATTCCGACAAGCGTTTTGTTTTCGTCGGGCCCATTTCCAGGGAGTTTGTTCCGGATTGGTTCTTCACCGCTGAGAATGTCTATTTCTCCGGACCGGTCGGTTATGACGACGAGCCCGCGGTGATTAAAGGCTTCGACGTGGCACTGATCCCGTTCAGGAAGGATGATGAGAGCAGCAGTATTTTTCCTTTGCAGTTGTTTGAATACCTCGGAGCAGGTAAGCCCGTGGTGGCGGTGGATTTTAATCCGGATCTGAAAGAGTTTACCAAGGGCGCAGTGATATTTTGTGACGATGCCAGGCAGTTTTCCGCGGCGATCGGCCATGCATTACAAAGCGATAGCCCCGAACAACGCAGAACCCGCGTTACCATAGCGGCAGAAAACAGCTGGGAAAACAGGGTGGACGCGATCGCCGATATTATCCACTATCACCTCGAACAGGTCATCCATCCCTGACCGGCGCGGCATTATTTGCCCACTACCTCTTCGTCCTGCACTTTTTTCGGGGACTTGTACTGGAATCGCATTTCGATGTGTTTGTACGTCCAGGCCGACACAAAATAGATCAGTATAAAGTTGAGTACAAAAAGGTAAGTGTAAGCCTCGGGTGGAAATTTGAGGATGCGGATAAAAAGCACATTGAAAAGGCTGATCAGCAATGCATGCGTCATGTAAATGGAGTAGGAGTACTTGCCAAGCTGATGCAGCAAGCCCACACTTTTCATGGCTTTTGAAACAATCCCCTTCTCAAAAGCGAAAGTATAAATGCAAAGAAAGAACAGCGCTTCGAAAACCACACCCCAGGGTTTCATCTCTTCGCCATTGTAAATGCATAGCCCGATCAGCCCCAGGGAAGTGATTTCCATCACCGAGAAAAACAGGGGAGGCCATTCCCGAACCGAAAGATGTGTTCCGCTAAACAGGTTGAAGCAAAGTACACCCGTGAAAAAACCCAGGATACCCCTCAGGAAACCATAATCGAAGCTGTAATTGATCTGAAAGCTGTTGGATACACTCCAAAGGCCGGTTAGTGAGATAACGATCATCAAAGCGTACCACATATTGCGTCGGCTCAACTGGCGGGACTGATGAATGTACACGACCAGGGTTCCAAATACGAGATAAGCCATCATTTCGGCGCTGATCGACCAGCTCGGAATGTTCCAGCTTACGTCGTGCACACCGGGAACGGGCGTGGAATTGATGAGAAAGAGCGAGGTGAAAAAGGTGTAAACATTATTAGCCGGGTTGACCAGGTTATTGACCTGAATGTATGGGTTAAGCAGGTTTTTGGCTATTTCCATGCCCACAAATGCCAGCAGCATCACCAGATGCAGCGGATAAATCCGGTAGACCCTCTTTTTCAGGAATAGTCTGAACTGCGGCCAATCGGCCAGGAACTGGTAGCTGTATGCGATTACGAAGCCGCTGAGCACAAAGAAGAAATCTACGAACATATCCGAATTCTCCACAAAACGGTTATTCAGGATGGGGGTGTTGGCGAAAGGGCCGAGATGGAACAGAAACACCAGGCATGCAAAAAGCCCGCGGAAAATGTCCAGTACTTCGAAACGGTGCTTCATGTCAGGTGCGGGTCAGATGGAATGTGCTGATAAACCGGTTCACGCCGGTAGCGGGGTCGTATTCATAGGTGAACTCGTCGGAGGCTTTGGTCATGATCAGCAAGCCGAAATGTTCGCTGGTATCCGACAGCAATGCGGGCATTTCAAGTTCTGCCAGCTGTTCGATAAAAAATGTCGCTTTCCCTGATTCATCCATGCGCACACAGAGGGAGTCCATGCCATTGTGGTAGATGGGGAAATCGAAGGGACGCATGAGACCTTCCAGCGGCCACATGATTTTTTTTCTGTCGTGTCCCACCAGTACCAGGGGAGGGCCGTAATCTTCCTTTTCCAGGACTATCGTTCCTCTGGAGACGCTGATTTTTAACATAGATTCCCGCTCGCCCGAATGCTTGACTGCATTGGTAAGCAGTTCAATCACGACCCATTTGATTTTGTCCATGACTTCATCTGCCAGTGGGCTCGCCCCCGCTTTGATCCGGATATGGTCCAGGCACAGGTGTAGCGTTGCGGGAACTTCTTCCCGTTTGCTGCTGAAAACTATTTTAATATGATCAGAATCCCCCCTCATAAACTAGTTAAGTGTTCCCATGGCCTCCCCGTAATTGTCAAAAATCCTGAAGACCTTATCCATGCGGATGAGCGTGAGTAGGTTTTTGACATCCGGTTTGAGCGAGACCAGGTAGATATCAACATTTCGTGGCATCGCGTATTTCAGCGCCACCACAAGGCTTCCCAGAAAAGAGCTGTCGATGTAATTGACGTTTTCAAAACTGACGATTACCAGCTTAATGCCACCGGCAATCAAGGTGATCATTTCTTCCTTGAATGCATCCGCATTGGCCAGGCTTGCTTCCTCAGGTAATATGGTGGCCTGTACTACACGGTTGACTTCTTCTGTTTGCAGTATCATATAGGGTTATTGTTTTTCTATAAAAATGATGCTAGCGTCGTCCATCTGGTTGCTGTCATCAATGCGTTCCAGAACGTGCTCCCGGATCAGTCCGAAGCTGTCGGGTTGACCGAGGTACGGCATTATTTTTTCCACAAAGAAGGGATAATCACTTTTTTTGGATCCATTCGACGGTATATCGATCATCCCGTCGGTAAAGATCGCAAGCTGATCACCGGGCTTCATCGAAATGGTCTTGTTATCATAGAATCCGTCTTCCAGCAGACCCAGCAACAGTCCTGCCGATTGTATCGTGGTCGTTTTACCTGTCTCAGGCTGGTAGCTGATCAGTGGCAGGTCGCCTGCACCTGTGTAATGCACATCGCCCGTACGCGTATCCAGCAATAGCAGTGACAGGCTGGAAAGAATATTCTGGAGGCTTTCATCCAGGTAAATCAGCTTGTTGATCTTCTGGACGATGGTAGCCAGGTCAAAATCCTGATCGAGCACACAAAACCGGATCGCGGCTCGGATATAACTCAGAAAGCCGAATGTGAAAAACCAGGCCTTCCATTTCTTCCCCATGATATCTCCCAGGAATGCAAAACAGAAGCGATCGTCGACTTGTACAAAATCGATAAAATCGCCGCCGGGGTAACCGCGGTAACCTTTATGCCAGAAGTGGATGCGGAAACCCTGAACGGAAGGGGAATGCGTGGGGATTGATTTGACATTCAGCGTTTCAGCCGCCACTTTCAGTTCCCTGACCGAACGAACGTGTTCGTTTTCAAGGGTTTTGATAATGTTATTGAGCTTGGTGATGATAACCGGGATCGGCGTTTCTTTGTTGATGAAGTCCAGCGCCGACATGTTCAGGCCTTCCAGCACGAGTTTGTTGTCGGTGGCAGAAGTGAGGAACACGAACGGGATGTCGCTGATATTCGGGTTGAGCAGGACGGCCTGGCGGAAATCGAAGCCATTCATTTCCGGCATATCGTAGTCCGAGAGGATCAGGTCCGGTGTTTCTACAAGCAGCAGGTTCAGCGCTTCCGTAGCCGATTCGCATAACACGCAATTGTAGCCCGCTTTTACCAACGAAGCTTCCACCACTTTGCGGAAAAGCAGGTTGTCTTCTACAAACAGGATTTTTTTGACGGTTGTAGGCGGATCGCGAAAGCTGATCATTTTTTGTTGAAGTTTAATACAAACAAAAGTACTCCCCCGAAAATAATCAGCAGCGAGACGAGATCCATCACCGTCACGCCATCATTCGCATTAAAATAGAAAACAGTAAAAATTTCAAAACTCGGCGGTGCGGGCATGATGATCATCGCAAAACCGACGACGATGAGCAAGATGGACAGGATAAACATAACCCCCTTCTGGACCATTTTTCCACTGCGCTTTGGAGCGCTGATCCGGCTGTCGATCTGGTTCTCGGCCAGCAATTTTTCCAAACCTTCGAGCAACTCCTCCCTGGAAAGGTTATTGTCCTGGTCCAGCTCCTTGAACGGCGCAATTCTTTTTTGTGTTTGCGCGGACCGTTCGAATGCTTCCGCTATCTGTTTCTGATACTGACGTGCATGCTGCGGATCAATATCTGCATGTGCTATGGCATCGATCAGTTCCCTCATCCTGGTTTCAACCTGTGCCAGGTCCTGTGCGTGAGGACCGGACGGGGAATGGCCGGGTTCTGAGTCGTTGAGCAGGCGGTTGAGTTTCACGCGAACAGGATTGTTTGGTAGCCGGAAGCCTATCGGAACGAATCAGGCATGTTTTTAGAAAAACATTTGACGAATTCCGGATTTTGGTTAAAGCTATGTTTTTATTGTTAAATTTGAAATAGTTCTACAAATCAATCAAGATATTCCTTCATTTCCAGTACATCCTGAGAGTTTGGTTTTACCAATGAAAAAAGTCTCCATTGTCACAGTGAATTTCAATCAGCCGAAGGTGACAGAAGATTTATTGAAATCATTGCAAGAAGTTAATAGCTATCCAAACCTGGAAATCATCGTCGTCGACAATGGGAGTAAAGCCAATCATGTACCTGACTGGCAGGAGCGGTATCCGGGGATGACCTTCATTCGCTCGGACCTGAATACAGGTTTTGCGGGTGGAAACAATATAGGAATGGCGGCTGCGACGGGTGATTATCTCTTTCTGATCAACAATGATACCGAAGTGACGGCCGGTGTGATCGGCAAGCTGGTTGCTACTATGGAGGCCAATCCACAGATCGGGATGATTTCCCCGAAGATCCATTATTTCGATCACCCCGGGATGTTGCAGTACACCGGCTATACCCCCATGAACTACTACACCGCCCGCAACGCATGTATCGGGCAGTTCGAAACGGACCAGGGGCAATATGATTTTCTCACGGGCGTAACCGGCTACGCACACGGAGCAGCTATGATGATCAGCCGGGAGGCCTGGGAAAAAGTGGGCGGAATGGCCGAGAATTATTTCCTTTATTACGAAGAGCTGGATTGGTGCGAGCGCATCCGCAAGGCTGGTTATGAAATACACGTGAACCTGGATGCATTGATCTACCATAAGGAATCCGTATCAGTAGGTAAAAGGACGGCGCTCAAAGAATTTTTCATGAACCGTAACCGCATCCTTTTCATCCGCCGGAATGCACGGGGCTTTACTTTTTTCATTTTTTGCTGCTACTTCCTCATAGCGGTGATCCCCCGGAACATCATTCAATATATCAGGAATAAAGAATACAACTTCATTCCGGTTTTTCTGCGAGCCATTACCTGGCATTTCAGCAATAAACCGGATAGCTCAAACCTCGGCTTTCCGTTGACCCGCTGATTTATGGAAATACTTTTCTGGCTCAGTTTGTTTATTGTTTTCTACACCTTTCTCGGTTACGGCATCCTGCTTTACATGATGGTGCGGATCCGCCGGATTTTCAGAGGGAAGCGGCTGGCGCCCGGCCTGGACCAGGAATTTCCCACGCTTACGCTTGTGATTGCGGCATATAACGAAGAGAGTATCATTGAAGAGAAAATCAGGAATACGCTGGAACTCTCGTATCCCTCGGAAAAGCTCAGCGTTCTCTTCGTAACCGACGGCTCCAACGACCGCACGCCGGATCTGGTCGCAGCTTACCCCGAAATCAGACTCATGCATACACCGGTGCGTAGCGGCAAGATTTTGGCCATGCATCGTGCTATGGATCAGGTAGATACGGAAGTGGTGGTGTTTACGGACGCGAATACCTTTCTCAACCGGGAAGCACTGCTGTTGATCGCGCGGCATTACGCAGACCCCCGTGTGGGTGCGGTGTCGGGGGAGAAACGGGTCATGCAGGATACGGTGTCGGACGCGACGGCCGGGGAAGGTTTTTACTGGAAGTATGAATCGGCATTAAAAAAATGGGATTCTGAGCTCTATTCGGTCGTTGGCGCGGCAGGAGAGCTGTTCAGTGTGCGGAGGTCACTCTATAAATCGGTGCAACCGGATACGATCCTGGACGATTTCATGATTTCCATGCAGATCGCCGAGCAGGGTTATCGGATCGTGTACGAACCGGACGCTTATGCTTCCGAACTTTCTTCTGAAAGTATACAGGAGGAGTTGAAAAGAAAGGTGCGTATTGCGGCAGGCGGGATCCAGTCCATACTGCGATTGAAAAAACTGATGAACCCATTCCACGATTCGCTGCTTTCGTTTCAATATATCAGCCACAGGGTATTGCGGTGGACTGTCACGCCATTCCTGATGATCCTGGCACTGATCCTGAATGTTTTCATTGTTTTCAAGTCCGGTGGTTTCCTTTATAGCTTACTATTGGCAGGACAGGTCGGATTTTACTTGCTTGCGCTGGCCGGATGGTTGCTGGAACGCCGCAAGATCAAGGTCAAAGCCCTTTTTGTACCTTACTATTTTTGCATGATGAACTATGCGGTATTGGCCGGGATCCGAAGATACCTGAAAGGGTCGCAGAGCGCTGCCTGGGACAAAGCCAAAAGAAAAAGCGCATAACCGGCCATGCGCTCGAATCATGCTGTATCACAGGCTTACATTTGTTTCAACCGCTCCGACTCGACTTCCAGGATGGGGGTCAGTGCTGCAAGCTCCCCGGAAATCTCCTGGTACATCGTCATGAGCGTTTCGGTCGGTTCGTTCTCTTTAATCGCCTTTTCCAATACTTCCACCTTTGGTCTGACAAAGGTGAGGCCAGTCATGGTGAAGGAAGGTTTTAATCCATGTACGATGCTGGCCGCTTCTTTGAGTTCACCCGACTGCAACGCATTCTGAAGAGTTTGCCAGCGGGGAATGGAGTCACTGAGGAATGCGTCAAAAATCATGTGCAGGATCACAGGATCTTCTCCGTAGGCCTGGTCAATGTATGCGAGATCCAGGGCGGGGTTGAGTTGTAATGCCATTGTGCTATGCGATAAGTTTTCAGAAGCTCAACAAGTGGGATTTGAGCCGGGATCGTTGGTGAAATATTTCGACAATATAGCCGCTTTCTGCAAAACTATCACATTTATTGGTTCACCGGCTCCTTAGCCTCTTCTTTCACCGGTTGTTTGGCTTCTTCCTTCTCTTTCTTCCGGAAATACCTCCGGAAGAGGAAATTGGACCGTAGGGCAGTCATGTTTTCATCCAGCTTTTCGGTGGTACTTTCCAGGTTTTTAAGCGTTTCCTTCATACTTGTCGCGGTCGCTTCATCGTGGAGAAGGACTCCCAGGGGGCTGGTTTTATTCGAATTAAGATCGGCACTGGCAGTTTTCAGGTTGTTGACCATCACGTTGGCCGACGAGACTGTCTCATTCAACCGCGCAATGCTTCCACGCAGGTCTTTCATAATGACCGTGTCGGTGGCGAAATCATTTGCCAGCCCGCCTTTTTGGGTCAGCTTGGCCGAGTAGCTGGCCAGTGACGCTGTAAGTGCCTGCGCATTAACCGACGCTTTTTTCATCGCAGCCAACGTCTGATCCAGGTCGTTATAGAGGCGTTCGTCGTTCAGTAACATACCTACGGTACCTTTTCCGGCGAGGATATTTTTACTGATCGTCTTGAATGCGCTCGTGATGCCCAGCAGGTTCTTGTTGTTTTCGGACAATACTGCGAGCATTTCTTCGGTGCTTTCGATCTTTTCAACGGCCAGTTCGTCACCGTCTTCTATGGACGGAACTTTCTGAGTGCCACCGTAGATAACGATGATCTTATTGCCGATTAAACCGTCGGTGCTAACCTTGGCTTTCGCATTTTTGCGGACAAATTCCTGGGACTTCTCCTCGATATTCAACATGACCTCCACTTTTGAGTTTTCCAGGAACCGGATCGTTTTGACCGTCCCGATTTTTACCCCTGAATACCAGATGTTGTTGCCGATTTTGAGGCCGTTTACATCATCGAAAATGGTCTTGACGGTAATGGTGGAAGAAAAAACCTTTTTCATGCTGCCGACCGTCAGTATCCCCACAACGAATATGATAATGCCGATCACAACAAAAAGGCCTACGGTGACGGATCGTTTGATTGATGTTTCCATTATTACTGAATAAAATTATAATCGTAAAAACTTTTAATGCGCTCCTCGTCGGTATCGAAAACTTCCTCAAATGTGCCTGTTTTCAGGAATTTACCATCCAGAAGCATTGCGATCCGGTCGCCGGTGGACCGTGCGCATGTGAGATCGTGTGTGATGATGATCGAGGTTGTCTGGTACTTTTCCTTTACTTCGTTTATCAGCTCGTTGATTTCCAGACAGGTAATAGGGTCCAGGCCCGCAGTTGGCTCGTCATAGAGCATGATTTCAGGTTTCAGGATCAATGTGCGTGCAATACCAATGCGCTTGCGCTGCCCACCCGAGAGCTCAGAGGGTACCTGGTTGATCGTTTGCAGCAAGCCTACGGCATCCAGCACATACTCCACCTGTTCGTTAATTTCGGCGCGTTTCAGGTTCGGGATGTTTCGTACCAGTGGAAATTCCAGATTTTCGCGGACGGTCATGCTATCGTATAATGCACTGTTCTGAAAAGAAAACCCTATTTTCAGTCGTAGATCGCGCAATTCTGTACCAGCCAGCTTGGAGACTTCCTGTCCCAGTACAATGCAATCGCCCCGGTCCTGTTTAAGGAGACCGATCATAATTTTGATCAGGACCGATTTCCCTGTTCCGGAACGACCCAGCACAACCAGGTTTTCGCCTTTTTCAACAGCCAGGTCAACGCCGCGGAGGACGTGTAAATCGCCGAATGATTTGTAGAGGTCCCTTACTTCAATGACCGGTTCGCCGGATTTAAAAACTTCTTCCATTTTAAATTCTGAAATAATTGGAAACCTGCACGATGATTACCTCTTCTATGAAAATAAGGAACATCGAGATCACGACAGCAGAATTGGCCGCTTTACCGACGCCCTCGGTGCCTTTGCTTGCATTATAGCCCTGGTAACAGCCCACGATGCCGATGGTGAACCCATATGCGACGGCTTTTGCCACTGATGTCCAGATGTCTAGAAATGTAATCTGTTCGAATGCGTTTTCGAAGAAGGCAATGAAACTGGTACCCTCGTTCAGGGTCACATTCAGAAATGCGCCGAACAGGCTGACTAATGAACAGTAGAACATTAGCACGGGAATGGCGATGGTGGAGGCCATTACACGGGTTACTACCAGGAATTTGAACGGGTTTACCGCGGAGACCTCCATGGCGTCAATCTGTTCGGTAACCCGCATGGAGCCTAGTTCTGCACCGATGCTGGAACCTATCTTCCCGGCACTGATCAGGGCCGTGACGAGTGGTGCGAGGGCCCTCACGATGGCGATCGCCACAAGTGAAGGCAGCCAAGAAGTAGCTCCGAATTCAGAAAGGGAAGGCCGCGACTGCTTGGTAAATACCATTCCGGTAATAAATCCGGTGAGACTGATCAGGACCAGCGACTTATTGCCGATCGCATAACATTGCCGGACCATTTCCTGGAATTCCATCCTTCCGCGGAAGAGCTCGCGAAAGAACCGGATAAAGAAAACATACGCATCGTAAACCGCCAAAAAGGCGTTATCCAGAGTTTTGCCGTATATGTATTGCTTTTTCTTAGCGCTCATTCAATGGGACCAAATAGATCTTTACTGTACTAATACTTATTTTATTCAGGCTGTGGTAGGCAGGAGCGTCCTTTCGCCACTGTCGAGCATGCGTTCTTCAAACCACCTCATCCTGTAAGCGTTGATTGCATTCTTGCCGAGTTGATCAAGCAGGCGGTAATTGACAATGACACCCACAGCCGCGCCAATCCCGGGGATCAGCTGTGCCATTTTGGCCAGATCGATATAGTCCCGGTACTCTTGCTGGAATGTTTTCCAGTCGAACTGGTGTATGTCTTCCGGAAGTTCTCTGCTTTTGGAATCCCATTGTACCATTCTGGCAAATATTTGTTGCCGTTCTTTCTGGCTGGAAAATGTCAGTTGAAAAATATGGAGGATGAAAAGGCGTTCCCGATAGTCGTTGACGGGCTTGCCATACAGGGCGGCAATCTCAAACAGTAACTTGATTTTGATGCCTAACAGGATCGGGAAGTCGGCTAATGCAAGCCAGAACCCACCGGCTCCGGCAATACCCCCTTCCGCAGCGCCGGCCTTTTTATAGAAATCCAGCTTCTTTTTTACCGCGGTTTCGATTTCTTCGAGAGAGCTGGCCGGTGTCGGTTGGGATGTGGTGAATTCAGCGCCTGTCAGCACGCCACGCACCATTTGTTTGATCGTGCCTGTAACGATCTGATGTATTTTGTCAGGGATAATATTGTTGAGCTTGTCCTGTACTTTTTTTGACGTCCTGTCAATGAAGTTGGGCCGCTTCTGCATTTTAAGCTGCCATTTGGTGAATTCAGGCATTACTTGTTCTTCATATTTGTTGATGTGCATATCGGATCAAGGCTATTAGCGGACAGGATAGAGACGCGATGAGTTTGCCTTTGTCAGGCAAAAATCATTCCAATAACGCATAAAGTTAAAAATAGCCGCAAGAATTCCCGAAGTATCCGGAGAAGAGGGCCGGAATTTGTCTCAACGCACGGTACTATATGGCAGAACTATTTGACCCACAGTTTTTTGCTCAATATAATATTTCCTGAATCAAATCGGATCAAATGACTCCTGAAGCATTTCGCGGAAACCTAGCTGTTTTGTTTCCGTGTCCCGTGACCGCACGTTCCCACAATTTTGCCCGCCGGAATCGATCATGCCCTGACCAGGATTCAGGAACATCCCTCCACTTATTTACAGGGCGCCGCCGCGTTGGTATAGATCGATAAAGAAAAAATAAGAATTCTCCGGTCCCACTCAAAGGAAGCCAGTCGGACTGGAGAGTTTGGATACTGAGTAGGGGAGGTTATTTTAAACGGACGGCGCTGACGCCTTCTCGGGTTATCTTGACGGGATTGATCATTCCTTTTTTGTCGAAAGTCATTAGGTCGATACAAGTTTCGCGGTGGTTGCCGTCGGTTTCCGTCAGGGGTCTTCTGTGGTAGACAATGTACCATTCGTCTTTTCCCGGAACTTGTATGACGGAATGGTGCCCTGCTCCCGTCGCCACCTTGGGGTCTTGCTGAAGAATTTTACCTACCCGCTCAAACGGACCGAAAGGGGAGTCTGAAATGGCATAGGCGACCGAATAATCCGGGCCTGTCCATCCGCCTTCCGACCACATGAAATAGTATTTGCCGTTCCGGATAAACATGAATGGGCCTTCGACATAACCTTTGGGAGTAATTTCCCGGAAAATCTTTCCGTCTTCGAAGGGAATGAAACCGGTAAAATCACTTTTGAGTTTAGCTACATTGCAGTGTCGCCAACCGCCGTAAAAGAGGTAATACTGGCCGTCTTTGTCCCTGAAAACAAACTGATCGATCGGCTGGGCGCCGTTATGGAATTGATCAACGAGTGGTTTGCCCAGATAATCCCTGAACGGACCTTCGGGCCGATCGGCAACAGCGACGCCGATACCGCCTTTCTCCTGGTCGTTCTGAATGTCATTAGCTCCGAAAAAGAGGAAATATTTTTTGTCCTTTTCAATGATTGACGGAGCCCACATCGCCCGCCTGGCCCATTTGACGGCCGCTGTATCGATAATATTCGGGTGTTTTTCCCAGGTAACCAGATCCTTCGAAGAGAATGCGTCCATATGTACCTGCTGGTTGTAGGGTGCAGAATACGTCGGATAGATCCAGAATGTTTTATTGAAAATGATCCCTTCAGGATCGGCATACCAGCCGGGGAAGACCGGATTGCCGGATGTTTTGGGTGCTTGGGCGAGTACGCTGAGTGTTAAAAGGCAAAGTAGGGCTATTCCGAAAAGTTTTTTCATTACAAATGTTCGTATGTAAATAAGTAACTGTTGTAAAGTTCCAAATTTTTAACGGATTAATAAGCTTCCCCTGCTCCACCTCCTCCGAAATCCCCTCCTCCGAATTCGAGCCTGTTACCTTCCGGTGTTGCGCCTAGTTTTTGCGCGACGATCACCGCTTCAAGGTTGGCAAAACGGCGTTTGCGGTCCTGCTCATCCGAAATACCATATCGGGGCACATGGAGGTATCGGATCAGCGCAACAGACGCTGCGAGCATCACTCCACCAGCCAGGACCAGTTCCTGTGACGCGGTGAATGGACTGAAATAATGGAGAAAAGTATAAATAGAAAATGCGAGAGCCAGCAGCCCCAGAATGAAGAGGAGTCTGTCGCGCTTTTTGGCCCCCGTAGCAATATACACCAGGGGGATAATGCATGTAAAAAGGTAAAACACGGGAGCAAATGAGATCTGTGGGGCTATCGAAAGTGTCAGATCATTGAGCATTGCGTTCGCTTCCCGCACGATCAGGTAATTTCCGCCCAGGTAGAAGGTTATTAATGATAAAACTTCCAAGACCTGCCGGCATTCACGATAATAGAGATCGGTACTTTTTCTGGCCAGCCAGTAAATGAGTGCCGACAAGACCATCACTCCGAATGGCAGTAATGCTTTACCGAGAGGAGATTTCATCATAAGATCGGCAAGCAGGGTGAAAATCAATCCGAAGATGACAATCGCGCCGAGGAGGTCTGCGTAGCGTAGCGTTGCGGGAGCGATAATCGCCAGCGCGACGAGACAATGTATCCACAGCGGGGCGTGATCGAAAAGCAGAAACATGGGTGTCAGCGCCGCCGTGACTGCCGCATATAGCAATGCCTGGTCGACACCCGAGTGAAAAAGGCCTTTTGTTTTGATCAGATATTCCAGGCAGAAGATGAAGCAGGCACAACATATAAGGCTAAGCGTCGAAAAACCTACCTCAGAGCCTGTGTCGTAAAAGAATAGCGACAGGAAGCCCACAAAAAACGAACAGGCAACCACTGCAAAGCAGAAAAGCCCGATTTTGACAAACAAGCCGGGACGGTAAAATTGTTCGGGAAACTGATTTCTGACTTCTGTCTCTTGTTCAGCCGTAAGCAGGTTTTTGAGTTTCCATTGGGATGCCTGCTGTTGAATGTACAGGTTTTCGATCCAGGTTTGGTTGTAGGCCTTTTTCATTTTTTAATCCCCAGGAATTTTTTGAAGTTCAACAGAAAATAAATCACTCCCACACTGGAAAAAAGGAAATAAAATATGCTTAGTCCTAATGCAACTTCAGCGCCCAGCGTGGTAAACAATGTGTAGGTGACAATGCAGTAACCATATACCGTTCCCATCAGGAGAAATAACAGCGACTGCTCATGACGGGCGCGCCGGATAAAGAAGTAACAGAGCCCGATGCCTATGAGAAAGTAAAGGATTTTTGGTGCATGTGTAAACAACCCGATTTGCGCTGCAATAGCTGCCAGATTCCCACCCATTAACATATAGGTGAATGCGAAATGCTTTTTGATTTTTTGCTCTTCCGAAATCCAGCCTACTGCTGTCAGGGCCGAGCCTAGTGCGATAGCCGGGATGATCAGCTTACCGTCTGAAAAGTCGTTGTCAGCCAATACGGAAAGTGGCGCGATCGTCAATCCCAGCCAGGAGGCAAGGCCGGTGATGGCCATCGACAATGCGCCGCGGTGATCGAACCGGTAGGCGCAGACAAAGAAAAGAATGGTCGGAATGATCACAGCCAGGCCGTAACGGCTTCCGAAAATGTTGTACTGATACTGTATATAGCCTTCCAAACCGAGGAATGTAGAGCAGCCGAGCAGCAACACATAATCAACAAACTTGTTGGGGTTGTGGAGCTCACCGTGGTCGTATGGCAGGCTGTTCTTATAGGTGTAATAGAAACATCCGGCCGTCAGACAGGCGATGGCCGCGATAATTACCTGATGCCCTATCGTGTCAATGTTCTCATAAATTAAGATACCGGCACCCGAACTGAAAATCAGTATTCCCAGATAGAGTATGGAGCGCAACTCCCAGTGGATAGAGAAAGTTTTGCCTGCCTCGAAAGATGCAATAGTGTCGGCTTGCTGTTCTGAAATAACTCCCTTGTTCATCAGGGAATTAAGGATGGATTGTGTGGTCATGGAAGTTGAGACGGGGATGATAAAGGTAATAACTTTACCTCCAATTAACCTTTGCGCAACTTCTGATAATTATTCAATGGATTATACTCGTTATTTAATGGTATACGAATTAAAATCGTAACGTGAAGTCTTCTTTAACCTGTCCACTCCGGAAAAAAACCAGTCCGATCCAGAACAGGTCCACGGTGACCGTCACTTTGGGATGTGCTTTGATATACTCCCAGGCCTCGGTCATGCCCTCTGACCAATAGATGTCGTCGAAAATGAAAACAGAACCATCTTGGATATGGGGCAAACAGTCTTCAAAATACCGCACTGTGGGTTCATAACGATGATTGGCATCGAAATACGCGAAATCGATCGGTTGATCAAGCTCTTTCAAACGGGCAGGTAATGTTTCGTCGATGTTGCCGAGTACAATTTCGATGTTATTCGCATTTTGCCTATGAAAATGCTGCCGGGCCTTTTCAGCAGTTTGCGGACAGCCTTCAAAAGTGATTAGCCTGGCTTTGGGATTGGCCTTTGACATGTACAATGTCGTCAAGCCCAGGGAAGTACCCAATTCGATGATTGTCTGCGGTTGGAACCGCTGGATCAGCCTGTAAAACAGCCGACCGAATTTGGCTGGTTTTTCCGCATTTCTCGCAATGGTACGAATCTTACGCAAGTTGGATTTATTCACACGTGATCCCGCGCCCAGGTCGAGTACTTCGATTGCCTCATCCGATCGCAGGAGTTTCTTGCGCAGCGCAACGATGGGTTCGTAATCCGGCCGATTATCTTTTCGGACGGCTATCACCTCATTGTACAGCTCAAACAGAAAGGGGGAATGTATGGAATGCTCATTACCGGAGCGCAAAAGGTACTTGATGTAGGCAGCAATCAATGGTATGGAATTTTAAAAAGGCCGTAGCAGGGCTCATGATTTAGTTGAGGCGGTAGGGCGCAATCAGTGAGAATGCGGGGATTACCACACGAAACTGGCGACCGTCGAGCACCTTCTCCATCAGATAGGTTCCGGCCATTTTGCCCATGTCCGTACGCAGGTTGCAGCCGGACACGTAATCATGCACATCCCCGGGTTCCAGCACAGGTTGTAGCCCGACTATTCCGGCGCCTTCCACTTCCCGTACCGTTCCGTTTGCATCATAAATAAGCCAATGGCGCCTGAGCAACTTCACGGTATGCTCACTATGATTTTCAATCAGGATTTTGTAGGTAAATACAAAATGATCCTGATCCGGATTAGAGTAATCTGGCTGATATTCCGTCAAAACGGTGACTTTGACACCATCTGTAACTTTGGAAACCATATAAGCTGAGGGTGTTGTAAAGTACGGATTGTTAGAGTAGCGGCAAATATATCGGTTTGCACCCCACTTTTAACGAAAATAGTAATCAATTGCTGATAAAACCAAATCAAAAAACACATAATTTGGTTTCCCAAAACAAAAACAACAGCATGGATGTAAAAATTGAGCAGTCGTGGAAAGAGAGGCTTGCTCCCGAATTCAGCAAGCCTTATTTCGAATCGCTCGCCTCTTTTGTAAAGGAAGAATATGCCACAAAGCAGATATTCCCGCCCGCCAAACAGATCTTCAATGCGTTTAACTATTGCAGTTTCGATGATTGTAAGGTGGTGATTCTCGGGCAGGATCCCTACCACGGACCAGGACAGGCACATGGTCTTTGCTTCTCAGTAAATGATGGTGTGCGGATGCCGCCTTCGCTGATCAATATTTTTAAAGAAATTCAGGAGGATCTCGGAAAGCCGTTTCCTCAGTCGGGAAATCTCGAACGCTGGGCCAAACAGGGCGTACTTCTTTTAAATGCGACGCTGACGGTACAAAGCGGAGCCGCGGGATCTCACCAGAACCGGGGATGGGAGCGCTTTACCGATGCGGTCATCAAATGCGTTTCAGACGAGAAAACCAACGTCGTGTTTTTGCTCTGGGGGCGCTATGCGCAGGAAAAAGGGGCTGTGATAGATGCTTCGAAGCATTGTGTACTGAAAGCAAAACATCCCTCACCGATGTCGGCCAATGGAGGCGGTTGGTTTGGAACACGGCATTTCAGTAAGGCTAATCAATACCTGGAAAGCAAGGGGCTGACGCCTATTGCGTGGTGAAGAAGCAAAAAAAGAGAGCCGGGATGCCCGGCTCTCTTTAAGATTTTCACTCCTATTACTATTATTAATTACTTCTCGATGTTGGAATTCATCTCCAGCACTTTGTCCCACTGGGCTTCGTTGGCTTTTACAAATGCCAGCCTGTCGGCATTTGCTTTATATTCCTGAGCAGCTTCGTTAGTACGGAATGTCAGATAATGGATCACATCGAATTCTTCGTTGTTGCTATCCGATTTCTGTACATGTCCCGCAGAATAAGCAACGACATCTTTCACTGCCTTCTTCATCACCGCGAAATCTCGCAAATGCTTTTCAACTTCCTGAGGCGTGGTACCCTGTTTGAACTTGATACATACTACCCGTTGAATTTCAGCAGGCTTATGAGGCACGTAAGCTCCATAAATAACCAGCATAAATACGCAAAGCGCAAAAACCGGCACCAAATATCCTAATGTTTTATTTCTCGTTCTCATTATAGCAAATCAACAAATACACTTATTTATTTTCTTGCTACAAATTTAAAACATTATTTGATTATTGTATTATTTGTATATTAAATATAAATAATTTTGAAAATTTAATATTTAAGAAAAGAAACAGTCGATCAAAATCTACTTTTCGAAATATTCTTCTGAGGCGAAATTTTTGATAATTCTTCGCACTGCAGGCTTTGCCATGCGCGTTACGGAACTGGCAGGCGATAAAATCACCAGCTCCTATGAAAATGGGTTTCAGAAATAAGCAAACCGTTACTTTTTTTTGCAAATGACGTCTTAACGAGTGAGGAAGGGTTAAAAACAACTTCCAAATTTTGTATGGCATCATTTATCCGGCTTCCGAGAGGAAAAATTAAAAAAAGTCGATTTTTTTACAAAAGATGCTTGAATCTCAGCCTTCTGCTTGTGTTTTCAGTCTTGTATGCGGACACCGGAAGCCAATGGGGGTTCTGGGCGCACAAGCGGATCAACCGGCTTGCTGTATTCAGGCTGCCTCCCGAAATGATGGGCTTTTATAAAAAGCATATCGATTTCCTCTCAGAAAATGCGGTTAATCCGGATAAGAGGCGGTATGCCGTAGTGGGTGAAGCCGAGCGGCATTTTATTGATCTGGATGCTTATGGCGGAAAAGATTTGCCGAGACAGTGGCAGGCAGCGGTTAACAAAATAGGGGAGGACAGCCTTCGCAAGCACGGGATTGTGCCATGGCACGTAATGCTGGCGGTACACCAGCTCACGGAGGCGTTCAGGGCAAAGGAGGAAAGAAGGATCCTCCGGATTTCGGCCGATCTCGGGCACTACATCGCTGATGCTCATGTACCTCTGCATACCACACGCAATTATAACGGCCAGCTTACAGGTCAGGATGGTATCCACGGCTTCTGGGAGTCGCGGTTGCCGGAGCTATTCGCTGAGCAGTATGATGTATGGCTTGGGGTGGCGACTTACCGGAAAGACATCTCTGCGGATATCTGGGAGGCTGTGGCAAGTTCGCATATCGCCATGGATTCTGTTTTGCAGATGGAGCGGATACTGACTGATTCTTTCAAATCGGATAAAAAATACAGCTTTGAACTCCGGAATAATGTGCTTACCCGAACCTACTCCCGGGGTTTTTCCGAAGCCTATCACCGCATGCTCTCCGGGCAAGTAGAGAGGCGGCTGCGCGCTTCGGTACAGATGGTGGCCGACGTATGGTATACCTGCTGGATCAATGCAGGCCAGCCGGATTTGCAGGCGCTTTCCGGAATAGCCGTCGACACTTCCGGTATACGGACGGTGGAGGAGCAGAGTAAATTGCGAAAGCAGTTCGATGTTCGGCCGGAAGCCGACCGTTAAAGGGGCGATTAGCTTCCGGAAAACACGGAATTATGTCACCGGATTCCCGTGAACCTGTCAAGATATCCGGTCATCGTGACCCGGTCATCATGACCCGGCCATCGCGACCCTGGCCGTGACCAGTAATTGCCCGACGTGCCGCTGGGTATGCTCAGCAGCGTGGAAGAGCAGCCCCAAATGGGTTGAGGGAACCATCGCCCTGCCCACGTATCGTATTTCCGTCAGCGAGGAAGGGTCGGTTTCTCTGAGTTGTTTCAATGCCCTCGCGAGCTGTTCGCTGAACTCGTCCAGCAAGTAGTCATAAGTACATTCTTCAAACGGTTCGTTTCCTTCCTTTTTCAGATACTCCATTTGACTTTCGCTAAGCGATTCGCTCCGTGCATAGGTGAGGAGGCGATCGAGCACGCCCGCAATATGTTGCAGATGAAAGCCGACAGAAGCTACGCCAGCCGGTTTTTTCCATAGCAGTTTGGAGGGAAACGAATGAGCGAATATACCCAGTTCTTCCCGGGCCTGTAACAATGCGTGTGCGACGGGTTGCAGCAGATCGGGTATCCCGGGAAGTGGCCCGCGAAGCCATACTTCGAGTTGTTCGTTATTTTGCATGACCAAAAATAAACGAAAAAGGGACCTTTTTACAAGTCCCTTTTATCGCTAATTGTTGTCAGAATTTATTTTGCAATGTCGATCTGTACCGGCTTGCCTTTGATGGTGTTGCCATCCATCGCACGCAATACTGCACGCGCATCGCGCTCAGGTACGTCTACGAATGTGAATTTGTCATAAATGTCGATCGCACCGATGGTCTTACCCGGAATGTTAGCTTCGCCGGCAATAGCACCCACGATGTCCTTCGGCATGATGTGATCTTTGCGGCCAAGGCTCAGGAACAAACGGGTCATACCAGCCTCGGGAGCCGACTGACGACGTTCGCCGCCATCACGGCCGCCTTCGCGACGTTCGCCTTTACCGAAACGGTCGCCACCACGATCTCCACCGAAACGGCTTCCGCCATCACGACGGTCTCCGCCTCTTTCGAAACGGCTTCCGCCCTCGCGACGATCAGTTTTAGCATAACGGTCCACACTTCCTTCACGACGGTCGCCGCGACGCTCTTCCCACGCGAGGTTACTGTCGGCATATTCGTTTTTCTGAACGCCCATGATCTGTTTCGCCATTGCGCCAACGATCTGTTCGGTTGAGAAACCGCTGTGGTGCAGCATTTCAAGTACGTCGTTGTATAAACCTTCGTCTTCGGTTTCCTTGATAGAGGCCGAAATGTTTTCTACAAAACGTGCCTTACGAACGCCGACGATATCTTCGAAAGAAGGAATAACCCCTTTTTCAATTTTCACCTTGGTATAGCCTTCAATGGATTTCAGACGGTATTTTTCGTCACGAGCCACGAGAGAGAACGCTTTTCCGGACATCCCGGCACGGCCTGTACGACCGATACGGTGTACGTAATACTCTTCATCCATCGGAATGTCGTAGTTGATCACACCGTCCAGGCCGCTTACGTCGATACCACGGGCCGCAACGTCGGTAGCAACCAAAATGGTAGTAACACCAGCCTTGAATTTGCTCATCACATTGCTGCGTTGCTGCTGGCGAAGGTCGCCGTGGATACCTTCTGAGGCATATCCGCGCAATTGCAGGTCTTCCACAATCTCGTCCACCTTGCGTTTAGTATTACAGAACACCAGAAGGGATTTGATGTGGTGCATATCGATCAGACGGGTCATTACTTCAACTTTCGCCTGTGGTTTAACTTCGAAGTAAACCTGCTCGATATTCTGGTTAGTCAACTCGTTACGAACAACTTTGATCAATACAGGGTCATTCAGGAAGCGCTTGGTGATCGACATGATCGGCTTCGACATGGTTGCCGAGAAAAGGATCGTTTGCCGATCTTCCGGCATATCGGCCAGAATGCTTTCGATGTCCTCACGAAAGCCCATATCGAGCATTTCGTCGGCTTCGTCAAGCACCATCATACGGACTTCGTTAAATTTCAGTGTTTTGCGCTCCATGTGGTCCATGACGCGGCCCGGAGTTCCCACTACTATATGTACTCCTTTTTTCAAAGAGCGGATCTGACGATCGATAGAGTCACCACCGTAGATCGCTTCAATGCGTACACCACGCATATATTTGGCCAGGCGGCCGAGTTCTTCGGATACTTGAACCGCCAATTCACGGGTTGGGCAAAGGACCAGGGCTTGTACTGCGTTGTTGGAAGTATCTATTCTTTCCAGCACGGGAATTCCGAATGCAGCCGTTTTACCGGTACCAGTCTGGGCCTGACCAATTACGTCAGAACCCTGCATTACTGCGGGGATTCCCTGTGCCTGTATCGGTGAGGGTTTAGTGAAACCCATTTCTAGCACGGCTTTCAGGATGTCTTCGTTGAGTCCGAGCTCTTCGAATGTTTCAAAAATTTCAGTAGTCATTATATTGCTTTTAGTATTAATTCTTGAGTTGAACGGTTGTTCCGGAGGGAAGGGGGATGATGGCAGGCCATAACACAATAATCCTCAGGGCGAAGCCCAGCATATGCGTTAGTTCCAATGAAATTGGACCATATCACCGGCATTCCGGTTGTACTCGGTAAATAATTGAAAGGGATCGCGCAAAGCCCACCACAAACCATCCGTGGGGCTCTGCATGTGAACGGTAGGTCCAGCCGGGACAAATTTTGAGGCTGGCAGGTGATCTAAAAAAATGGTAGACCGTTTATGAAGCAGAGAAGCGAACGGATGTTCCTTCAAATTCGATGCAAAAGTAAGAAGATAATCCGAAACTGCAATGGCTATCGAAAAAATAATAGTAATATTTTTAGAAAACAAAAACCCGGCGCACTGGAAATGGCCGGGTTTGTTTAGGCAGGTTTGTTGATTCAGAATAATTCTTTTACGTCGGTATACGGCAATTGCCACGCATCGGCTACTCCCTTAAATACTACTTTTCCGTGAACGACATTGAGTCCTTTGCGCAACTCCTCGTTGGCGGAGCATGCTTGCTGCCAGCCCTGGTTGGCCAGTTGTAATGCATAGGGGAGCGTAGCGTTGGTTAATGCGAGTGTGGAGGTATAAGGTACGGCGCCCGGCATGTTCGCCACGCAATAATGTACGACGCCATCCACTTCATAGATCGGATCTTCGTGCGTGGTAGCCCGCGACGTTTCAAAGCAGCCTCCCTGGTCAATGGCCACGTCTACCATCACGGTACCCGGCTTCATCAGTTTAAGCATATCACGGGTGATGAGCGACGGCGCTTTTGCCCCGGGGATCAGCACGCCACCGATAATGAGATTAGCGCCCTGGATCAGCTCACGGATATTGTATTCGTTGGACATGACGGTGTCTACATTCGCAGGCATAATGTCTTCCAGGTAACGCAGTCTCGCGAGGCTGATATCGACGATCGTTACATTCGCTCCAAGTCCCGCAGCCATTTTTGCCGATTGCGTTCCTACGATCCCACCACCGAGCACTAGCACATTGGCTGGTTTCACACCTGCGACACCGCCGAGGAGGATACCAAAGCCCCCCATTGGTTTTTCGAGGTATTTCGCTCCTTCCTGGATCGCCATCCGGCCCGCTACTTCACTCATCGGGACGAGCAATGGCAAACTTCTGTCTGTTTTTTCAACCGTTTCATAGGCGAGGCATACGGCCTTACGTTCGATCATGGCGTGGGTGAGCGGTTCCGAAGATGCGAAATGGAAGTAGGTGAAGAGGAGCTGGTTTTCTTTAATTAGCGGGTATTCAATTTCAATGGGTTCTTTTACCTTGATGATCATATCGGCAACCCCGTAAACTTCTTCGATGGTGGCGAGGATGACTGCTCCGGCGTGTGTGTATTGGTCGTCGGTAAAACCGCTGCCTTTGCCTGCCTCCGCCTGCACGTACACTGTGTGTCCGTGCTTACGTAACTCTGTGACTCCTGCGGGCGTTAAAGCTACCCGGTTCTCGTTGTTTTTAATTTCTTTGGGGACACCAATGATCATCGGTATGTGAGTGTTTATATAGTTTAGATTGATGGATTCAAAATTAATTTCTGGCAGAAAAACATACTATAACCAGCGAAAAAGACAGAAAAGAAAACTATTTTTGATCTGATTCGTAAGAAAAATTTCTTGCGGGAACGTAACCAGCCTATACACAGCCACAAAAAAAACTGTATGCAGCCAGATCAGACCGATCGCAAAATCCTCGAATTATTACAAAATAATGCCCAGATGACGATTAAGGAGATCGCGAGCAAGATCAACTTGTCGGTTACGCCGGTGCATGAGCGCATACGAAAGCTTGAAAAAGAGGGGTTTATCGATAAATACGTGTGCCTGCTCAACCGAAGGAAGTTGGGGAAAAGTCTGGTGGTTTATTGTAATGTGACCTTGGACAAACAGCGAAAGGAGAGCTTCGAGGACTTTAACCAGGCCATTGTGAAAATGCCGGAAGTACTGGAATGCTCGGTCGTTTCGGGCAACTTCGATTACATGCTGAAAGTAGTGGTGGAAGATGGCGATGCCTACAATCAGTTTTACCAGCATAAACTTTCTGCCCTGTCGAGCGTGTTACACATCAGCAGTTATTTCGTAATTTCCGAAATCAAGTACACCACCGGAATCGCTGTCATCTGATTCGCAACAATATTTTAATTGATCATCGGGCCGGTAGGCGCGCGCTGATCGCATAATGCCCAGCATATGAACAAGAATTTTAAGGATGGCCTGAACCTGATGTCGAAAGTGACGCCGAAGCGTGCCTGGAACGCGATGCAGATATTGGGCAGCTATTTTTATTCGAAAGCAACCGGAAATCCGGTGCATTGGGGAATGCCCATTGCTATTTCTTTTGAGCCCACCACTTCCTGCAACCTCCGCTGTCCTGAATGCCCGAGCGGACTTCGTTCTTTTACTCGGCCGACCGGGATGATGGAAGAGAAGTTATATAAAAGGACGATCGACGAGCTTGGAGATACCTTGTTATACCTGATATTCTATTTTCAGGGAGAGCCCTATTTGCATCCCAAGTTTTTTGAACTCGTCAGATATGCCCACGACAAGGGTATTTATACTGCTACTTCTACCAACGCGCATTACCTTACCGACGAGAAGGCACGGAAAACCGTTGAGTCGGGCCTCGATCGCCTGATCATTTCGATAGACGGCACTACGCAGGACGTTTACCAGCAATATCGCGTGGGCGGTAACCTCGAAAAAGTACTGGAAGGAACGCGCAACATTATTAAATGGAAACGCGAGCTGAAATCCGCGACCCCCCATGTGATATTCCAGTTCCTGGTTGTGAAGCCGAACGAGCATCAGATCGAGGAGGTAAAAAAGCTGGCGGAAGAAATGGGTGTGGATGAGGTAGGCTTGAAAACCGCGCAGATCTACGATTACGAGGAAGGTTCCGATCTGATCCCGACAATTGACAAATATTCGCGCTACAAGAAGCAGGAAAACGGCAGCTACTCGATCAAGAACAAGTTTGTGGACCATTGCTGGAAGATGTGGCATTCGTGTGTGATCACCTGGGACGGTGCTGTTGTACCCTGCTGCTTTGACAAAGACGCGGAGTACAAACTGGGCGATATGAAAACTTCGACTTTCCGTCAGCTTTGGAAGGGTAAAAAGTACGCTGACTTCCGTGCTTCGCTGATCCGATCACGCTCAGAAATAGAGATGTGCAAGAATTGTACAGAGGGAACCGAGGTGTGGGCGTGAAACATTTGCTTTTTTTGTAATCCAAATTATTTTTAATTAAATAATAATATGGTTTAAGTATTTGATATTTAGACTATTGAATATTGAATTTAAAACTCCGTGGAACATTTTTTGGTGAATTGCCCCGAATAATAGAAATTTGACATTGGTAACTCAAATGAATACATGGGCAAAGTAATTGCAATTGCAAACCAAAAAGGAGGAGTAGGGAAAACCACCACTGCTATTAACCTGGCGGCAAGTTTAGCCGCACTGGAATTCCGGACACTGATCATCGACGCTGATCCTCAGGCCAATTCTACGTCGGGGTTGGGATTCAACCCGCAGGAAATGGATAACAGCATTTATGAATGCATGGTGGAAGAGGCGAAAACTTCTGAAATTATCCTGGAAACCGATTTTCCAAACCTGAACCTGCTACCGTCACACATCGACCTGGTAGGCGCGGAAATCGAGATGATCAATCTGAAAAACCGTGAGCACAGAATGAAGGATGCCATTGCGGAAATCCGCGATGATTACGACTTCATCATCATCGACTGCTCTCCTTCGCTGGGGCTTATCACGATCAACAGCCTGACCGCCGCCGATTCGGTGATCATTCCGGTTCAGTGCGAATATTTTGCATTGGAGGGATTGGGGAAACTGTTGAACACCATTACCATCATTCAGTCGCGCCTGAATACCCACCTCATTATTGAGGGTATCCTGCTGACAATGTATGACCTCCGCCTGCGTCTGTCCAACCAGGTTGTGACGGAAGTTACCAATCACTTCGAATCTCTCGTTTTCAATACCATTATCCCTCGTAACGTACGAATCAGTGAGGCTCCCAGCTTTGGGATACCTGTGATGGCGCAAGACTCCGACAGTAAGGGAGCAGTGAGCTACCTGAACCTCGCAAGAGAGATTCTCACTAAAAATGGTTTACTTTCTTCCGACAGGCAGCTGGGAGTAAACTGATCAACGATTGTATAGGACGAACAGGCAATGGAGAATAGCAGCAAGACGAAAAAAATGACCGGACTGGGAAGGGGATTAGGAGCTCTTCTGCAGGACTCCGAAAAAATCAACACGCCGAGAACGAGTACACGTCTGTCACCGACCGAAGTCATCGGTTCGATGAATGAGATCGATGTAAGTCTGATCGAGGCGAACCCGTACCAGCCGCGGACGAAATTTGACAAGGAATCACTGGATGAACTCGCCGATTCGATCCGGGTGCAGGGCATTATCCAGCCTATCACCGTCAGGCAAATGGGCGAGGATTCGTATCAGCTGATATCCGGGGAGCGCCGGTTACAGGCATCCCGGTCGCTGGGTCTTACCTCCATTCCGGCATACATTCGTACAGCCAATGACCAGCAGATGCTGGAAATGGCACTGATCGAAAACATCCAGCGTGAGAACCTGAATGCCATCGAAATCGCCTTGAGCTATCAGCGGCTGATCCTGGAATGCAGCCTGAAACAAGAAGAACTGGGCGCTCGCGTGGGTAAAAACAGAACTACCGTCAATAACTATATACGTCTGCTGAAATTGCCGCCGGTGATCCAGGCGTCATTGCGGGATGATAAGATCAGTATGGGGCATGCCAGGGCATTGATCACGATCAATAGTGACCAGAGCCAGCTGAAAATATTCAATCAGGTCATCGAGGAAGGATGGTCGGTCAGAAAGGTGGAGGACGAAGTCCGGAAGCTGGGAATGATGACCAATATCGCCACTGAGTCGAAAAAGCAGCCGACAATTAATCAGGAAATAAAGTCGTTACAGTTCCAGCTTTCGTCCTTTTTCGGGGCAAAAGTATCCGTTAAAAGCAATGAGGAGCACAAGGGCGAGATTAAGATCCCTTTTGGCTCTCAGGATGAACTGAAAAAGATTTTAGAAACACTGAAATTCAAATAAGCGTTGAAAAATTGGGTTTGGCTAGGGTTATTTGTGTTGATTTCGGGGCAGGTTGTGGCGCAGAATGAGGTCCCAAAAGACAGTTTGAAGACAGGGAAGATGCCTGAAATAGTACTCGACAGCACCGCGCTGGCCCAGGCGGACTCGTTAAAAAAAGTTAAAAGTAAGAAGTTCATGCCGGTGCCGAAGACCGCGACGCGACTGGCTTTAATTCCCGGCGCCGGACAGATCTATAACAGGGACTATTGGAAGATACCCATTGTTTATGTCGCTTTTGGAGCTGGGGTCTATACTTACTACCTCAACACGATCAAATATCACGACTATCTGGACGCTTATAAAGAGTTTTACGATCTGGATAAAAACAGCCCGGGGTACGGTCAGATCAAAAAGGGACTGACTGACGATTCGACGAAAATTGTACGCGTTAGAAATCTGTTGAATACCAGCAGCCAGTATCTGCCGGCGACTAGAGATAGGATCGTAAAGGGGAAGAACTATTGGAGGCGTAACAGAGGATTTGCATTGGTAGTGACGGGGCTTATTTATACGCTTTCAATTATAGAAGCCAATGTTGCGGCTCATTTAAAGACCTTTGACCTTTCGGATGATCTCACGTTGCGGGTGGAGCCCAAACTTCATCAGCCATCCATGCGTACGCCAACACCGGGGGTAAGACTGGTTTTTAATATTAAATGATTTACAAGTACTGATTCAAATACATAATTAATGAGAATACTATTAATGGGTTACGGAAAGATGGGGAAAACGATCGAGAAAATAGCCCTGGACCGGGGCCATACGATCGCGGGAAGGATCGATGTCCAAAATCGTGCGGATATGGATCAACTCAAAACTGCCGACGTAGATGTAGCCATCGAGTTCAGTTCACCGGAATCGGCTTTCGAAAACATTGTTTACTGTTTGAAAAAAGGCTGGCCGATCGTTTGCGGAACGACAGGTTGGCTGGACCACCGCTCCGAAGTGGAGGCACTTTGTAAATCGCAGTCAGGCTCTTTTTTCTACGCTTCCAATTACAGCATCGGCGTCAATCTTTTCTTTCGCCTGAACCGCCAGCTGGCCCGGCTCATGAACGGTCATGAATACCAGAGCTCCATGACGGAGGTACACCATATCCATAAACTCGATGCACCCAGCGGAACGGCGATCACGCTGGCCGAAGGGATTATCGAGGAGATCGGGCAAATCGACGGATGGAAGCTTGCACCGGAAAGCGAGGAAGGCTACCTCCAGATCCTAGCTGAACGTCGCGGGGAAGTTCCGGGGACCCATATTGTGCGTTACGAATCGGAAGTTGACACGATCGAGATCTCGCATACTGCCCACAATCGTCAGGGCTTTGCATTGGGCGCCGTAGTAGCGGCGGAGTGGTTGCCCGGCAAATTCGGTGTGTTCGGAATGAATGACCTCCTCAAAGTTTAATGAATTTTAACTATCAATCATCGCATGGCTGTTAATAAAGAGTTGACTTCCAGTACAGTTGAATCCAGAAATAAGAAATCGCCAGCCAGAGAGTGGTTTGATTCGATTTTGTTTGCCGTAGTGGCAGCTACCCTTATACGCTGGCTGTTTTTTGAAGCATTTACGATCCCGACGCCTTCCATGGAAAACAGCCTGCTCGTGGGTGATTTCCTTTTTGTCAGTAAGCTGCATTATGGTACACGGACACCCAAAACACCCTTGCAGGTGCCCCTAACGCACCAGACGATTTGGGGAACCAATATCCCATCCTACACCGATCTGATCCAATTGCCACAATACCGGTTGCCGGGATTCAGTGAGGTCAAAAGAGGTGACGTAGTGGTGTTCAACTATCCGCCTGAATTGCAGCATCCCGTCGATCTGAAAACAAATTATATTAAACGTTGTGTCGGTGTTCCCGGGGACAAGGTGGAAGTGAGGGATTTGCAGGTATATGCCAATGGGCAAGCCATAGAGAATCCGGCGAGGATGGAGAACGAGTACTTTGTGGCGACAACCACAGCCGTTAACGAGGAAAAGGTATTTAAAGAGAATGGAATCTCAGAATATAACGCCTACACCGAGGGAGACAACGATACCATTAAGGGTAATGAACAGATGGGCTACCTAGTTTTCACCACCACGGAAATCGCTGCAAAACTGAAGACTTATGATTTTGTAAAAAGCATTACCCTCGTTAAATCTCCGAAGGATATCAGCGAGCCCATGTTATATCCTAACTCGTCACTCTTCAAGTGGAACCGCGATAACTATGGACCGATTACCGTTCCTAAGGAAGGCATGACCGTACAGCTTACACCGGAGAACATCGCGGTTTACGGCCCGGTTATCAAGAATTATGAAGATAATGGAGACGTTATAGTGGAAGAGAAGGCAGTTAAAGTGGGTGGTAGTGCCATTACCAGTTATACTTTCAAGCAGGACTATTACTTTATGATGGGTGATAACCGACATAATTCAGCAGATTCGCGCTATTGGGGCTTTGTTCCGAAGGATCATATTGTCGGCAAGGCTGTATTCGTTTGGATGTCCATTGACCCAAATCCTACTAGTTTCTTTAATAAAATCCGGTGGAGCCGTATTTTCCGGGTGATCAATTAAGATTTGCTGCCTGCGGGGCATGGAAGGGAAGGATCGCTGAGATTCTTCCTTTTTTTGTTTTAATATATAAATTAATATTATATAATGTTAATGGTCTTATTAAGATTGATATTATATTGCATAGTGATTTATCCCGGATATCATGTCCTTAACAACAATTTCCAGACCTGCAACCCAGCCTAAAAAGAAAACCGCCATGCGCGAGTGGTTCGATTCGGTGTTATTTGCGGTAGTTGCCGCCGTGCTGATCCGCTGGCTGTTTTTCAGCGCTTTTGTGATCCCCACTCCTTCGATGGAAAACAGCCTGCTGGTAGGGGACTATCTTTTTGTCAGCCGACTGCATTACGGTACCACGACGCCCATTACACCATTACAGGTGCCGCTTACGCATCAGACGATCTGGGGAACGAGTATTCCTTCTTACCTGGATTGGATTCAATTACCTCAATACCGGTTACCGGGTTTTACCAAGGTGAAGAACGGGGATGTAGTGGTGTTTTATCTGCCTGTGGAGCATCCTGGCGCCTATCAGAAGTACAGCAATGTCTTGCCCGACCTCCATCCGCATCCCACCGATCTTCGCTCCAACTACATTAAAAGGTGTGTGGGGATTCCGGGAGACAAGCTGGAAGTGCGCAGGGGGCAGGTGTATATCAACGGGAAACTGCAGACCGTTCCCCCACGAATGCAAAACGAGTATTTTGTGTCAGTAAAAACAGCCGTGAATGAGGACAACGTTTTTAGAAAGAACGGGATCACGGATTATTCCCAGTTTACCGAGACTTTCGACGACAGTATTGCTTCGAATGACGAAATGGGGTACGTAGTCAAAACGACTTCTGCATTAGCCGATAAACTGAAATCTTATGATTTCGTAAAACGAGTGCAGCCTGTGTTTATGGAAAAGGGCTTGAAAGAACCATTCCTGTTTCCCGGAACTCCCCTACTGGACTGGAATAAGGATAATTATGGCCCGATCACTATTCCCAAAAAGGGTTTGACGGTACCATTGACAGAAATTAACATTGCATTATACGGCGATGTTATTCAGAACTACGACGGTAACGACAGAGTGATTCTGGCGAAGGATAAGGTCGAGATAGGCGGTAAGGCGGTAGATAGCTATACATTTAAGCAGGATTACTACTTCATGATGGGAGACAACCGGCACAATTCAGCGGACTCGCGTTACTGGGGCTTTGTTCCCGGAGACCATATCGTGGGGAAGGCGGTGTTTGTGTGGATGTCCATTGATCCGAATCCGACCAGTTTCTTTAATAAGATCCGCTGGGATCGTATTTTCAGAACCATCCAATAAAAACAAAGAGAGGTTTTCAGGGCCTCTCTTTGCTCATGACTACACCGATCCACCTATTCCTCCTGCGAGAATATAAGTGCTGTGTAGGGCGGAATCTGAAGTGAAGCATACTGCTCGCAATTATCGAATTCTCCATCCATCGTATCGATATCGAAAGCCCCCAGGTGAGAGAAGTCGGAGTCATAATATTCGTTGTCACTGTTGAAACGCAGGTACCATTTGCCGGCTCTCGGAAATCCTACCTTGTAGTCGGAGAATGTTTCCGTAGAAAAGTTTAGTACCACGACCACGCTGTCTTTGGGGCCGCCTTCCGCCCAGCGGTGCATGACAATGACTTTTTTCTCATTATCGGTTCTGGTGATGTCTACATGTTGTCCCTGAAGGCCTTTGGTTACGCCAAACCAGTTTCGGCGTATGTGAATCATATCGCGGTGAAGTGCGGCGAAACTGCTGAACTTTTCAAGCCGTGACCAATCGATCGGATCGCTGTCCGAAAACCACTTATCTTCCAGTAGCGGCTGGCCCTGGAAAATCATGGGGATACCCGGAGATGTAAGCACCAATGCAATGCCGAGTGCGGCCCGCTTCTTGGAATACCAGTTATTGACGTCCCCGTCTGCGATTTCCTCTGCAACGCGTGCCTGCCCGTTTGCTACTTCATCATGTGATTCGGTGTAAATGATGCGCTGGAATGAGTCGGTATTGAAGCCGTTGGTGACAGCTGCCACTACCTTTTCCATATCGCGGTCCTGATCGTTTGCCGTAATGATCGCGTCACGGATCGAATGCACGAATTCGGCATCCCATTGTGAACCGTAGCCCAGCCCACCGTCTTCAACGCGCGCAGTAATGAAATCTAGGGAATGCATATCTTCGGCGATGGTGATGCATTGGGGACAATTATCACGGATATCCTTATTGATCCATTGCATGAGCGAAATACCTTCCGGAATGTCATTGCCGGGGTTGCCATCCGCTTTGACATTGCGGATGTAAGGCACCATATCCATGCGAAGGCCGTCGATCCGGTAATCTTTCAACCACATCAGGGCATTATCGTGAATATACTGCCGCACTTCATTGCGTCCGTAATCCGGACGGGTGTTGCCCCATGGCGTTTCGGCGCGCCAGTCATTATAGAAGTAGATCCCGCCGCCGCCGTTTTCCTGCCAGCCGTCAAACTGCCACAAATCCAGGTCCGATGGGCCAAAATGATTGTATACAACGTCGAGTATCACCGCAATGCCGGATTCGTGCGCGGCTTTAACAAATGCCTTTAATCCATCGGGTCCGCCGTAGTCGGATTCAATCGCGAATGGATTAGCCGGATTATATCCCCATGACCTGGACCCTGGAAATTCGGAGCAAGGCATCAGTTCCACGGCATTGATTCCCATGTCTTTCAAATAGGAAAGACGCTCGATCGCGGTGTAGAATGTGCCAATCTGCCCTTCTTTTGCATTGAACGTCCCTACATGTATTTCGTAAATAATCAGTTCGTGCCAACCGGGCATTTGGAAAGTTACATTTTGCCAGTCAAAAGACTCATGGTTGTAAACAATGCAGTTACCCGCGGAGTTGGTTACTTTGAGCGCATAAGGGTCATTTCGATACAGTTCGGCGTCCGGCGTTTTGATAAGGAATTTATATTCATCGCCTTCCTTTGAATTTTCGACCAGGGAGCCCCAAACTCCGTTGTCTTCGGGTTGTAATGGATTTGCCGTCGCATTCCAATCATTGAAGCTACCTACTACCGAAACACTTTCGGCATGGGGTGCCCAGACGCGATAATAAACTCCTTCGGGGTGGCATGTGGCGCCCATGCCTTCATAGTATTGTTCAGTTTGTGCTTCGTCGGTTTCAGAGATTTCCATATGAACGGTTTTCAGATAATTTTTTATTTTTGAAATGTGCTGTCTGACGTATATTGGAAAAATGTATGCCAGTCCAAGTGCATATTGACCTCAATCAACACACTATATCATGGTAATCTCCTCCCGTGCAGAACGGATCTGCATTCTTGCACTCATGCATACGCCCGGAATCGGGGCAGTCACCATCAGGCAACTGATCAGCTATTGCGGCAGTGCTTCCGGTGTTTTTCAGGCAGACTATAGAAAACTCATCAGAATTCCCGGGATCGGCGACAAAGTGGTCAAAGCCGTTTTAAGCAAAAATGCTATGGAAATGGCTGAGAAGGAGCTTGTTGAATCCAGTAAGGCAGGGGTGGAATTGCTCTTTTTCACCGATGAGGCCTATCCCGCCCGCCTGAGGCCGCTCTACGACGCACCCATTGCTTTGTATGCGAAGGGAAACACGGACTTCAACTGGCCTCGAACTGTCGGCATTGTGGGAACCCGGAAAATCAGTGATTACGGCAAGTCGATAACTGAGACGATCATCCGCGAACTCGTGCCTTACCAGCCACTGGTGATCAGCGGACTCGCCTACGGTGTGGATATCACTGCACACCGTTGTTGCCTGAAGAGCAATATTCCTACATTGGGTGTGATGGCGAGCGGCCTGGATGTGATCTACCCGGCTGTGCATCAGCGGACCGCATTAGAAATGCAGGGAAACGGCGGTATCGTAACGGAGAATGCGTTGGGTACCAAGCCGGATTTTATGAGATTTCCGGCGCGAAACCGAATTATTGCAGGCCTCAGTGATGTTACGATTGTAGTGGAGTCGGGTAAGAAAGGCGGGAGCCTGATCACCGTAGAATTTGCTCAGAACTATCACAGGGAAGTATTCGCTGTGCCGGGTATGATCAGCGATCCTCAATCGGAGGGTTGCAACTTGCTGATCCGTGACCACAAAGCATCTATTTTTACTTCGGTAGAGGACATGGCAGATGCACTCGGCTGGAGCGTGGGTATTTCCAGCAACAGTTGCGACGAAGCGGTGTCAGGGTTGCTGCCGCTGACTTTCGAGGGATTTACACAGGATGAGGGACAGGTACTCTCGCTTCTGAAGCAACGGCGGATTATGCAGATCGACGAGCTGGCATGGCATTCGGGAATGCATCTGAACCGGTTGGCGGCATTACTTCTGAACCTGGAATTTCAGGGAATGATCCGATCACTGCCCGGAAAGAAATATGGGTTGATTTAAATGCATGGATAAAAGTATCATTCAATTGATTAAAGAAGGAGAGGGGCTGACGACCGAGTTCAAGAGAACGGTGGACAGCCCTTTCAAAATAGCCAAGACCATTGTGTCCTTCGCCAACACTTCGGGAGGGAATCTGCTTATAGGCGTAGCGGACGACGGTTCGGTACCCGGGGTGCATTCAGAACTGCGGGAATTGCAGAAGCTGGAAAAAGCGGCTGTGCAGCTGGCCGATCCCCAAATATTACTTCAGATCCAATCCCAAAACTTCAACGGTAAGACGGTACTCTCCATATTCATCGCTGAAAGTGCCAAAAAGCCGCATTATGCATTGAATGAAAAAGGGGAGCGGGTGATTTACATCCGTGTCAAGGATAAGAGCCTTCCGATCCCGAAATTATTGTTGTATAGCGAAACGGACCCGGAAACCGGGAAATTACTGGCTAACAGGCATGTCAAAACGTTGATTACCTACCTGAAAGAAACAGACTCCGTTACCGCGAAGGTATTTTCAAGGATGATTAATATCTCCGAAAAACGGGCTGAAAGGATGTTGCAGGATCTTGCCGCCAGGCAGATCCTGCTGAAAATATCAAGAGGTAAGCCGGAAAGTTTCAGCCTGAAATGGGCCGAATAAAAAATGCGGCTGACCTGTCAAAGGTCAACCGCATGTAGCATATCTGCCTGGAATCAGTTGATAGCAACGAGTTCCAATTCAAAGATCAGATCCTGGCCAGCCAGCGGGTGGTTGGCATCCAGTATCACGTGGGTTTCCGTCACTTCTTTCACCACCACGGGGATCACTTGTCCTCCGTCCTGGTGCATGTTCAGCGTACCACCGATTTCAAGGGGGATGTCGGCCGGGATCTGAGCACGGTCGAACCGAACGACCATTTCTTCGTTCACCGGACCATATGCCTCAGCATTAGGGATATGAATCGTTTTTTTGTTGCCGATCTCCATTCCGGTAACACCGTCGTCGAATCCTTTGATTACCTGTCCGCTACCCAGTGTGAAGCTCAAAGGCTCACGTCCCTCGGAGGAGTCAAAAAGTTGTCCGTCCGGCAGGGTACCTTTGTAATGGACCTGTACTTTGTCACCAGCCTTTGCCTGATTCATTGTTTTTGTCTTATATGGTTAGAAAAAATGCATTGTGAAGACCTTTCACGAATGCAAGGATAAAATTAATATGCCCGCGCAAAAACGACACGTCCTTTGGACGGCTTGCCCGAATAAATGCAAACGCCGTCTTCCTGCTCCTGGTTCAATGGGATGCAGCGGATCGTCGCTTTAGTTTCCTCTTTAATTTTCTCCTCGGTTTCGGAAGTGCCATCCCAATGTGCGAGGATGAAACCGCCCCTGGTATCGAGGATGTTGTTAAATTCAGCGAATGAATCGACGCGGTAAGTATTTTCTTCGCGGAACGCCAGAGCCTTGTTATAGATCGATTCCTGGATATTGTCAAGAAGATCCTGGATGTGGATTGCGATGCCCTCCACTGAGACAGTTTCTTTGGTTTTAGTATCGCGACGGGCCACTTCCACTGTGCCATTTTCTAAGTCGCGGCCACCCATTGCCAGTCTGACAGGCACACCTTTCAGTTCATACTCCGCAAATTTGAAGCCGGGCTTGTTGGCGTCGCTGTTGTCGTACTTAACACTGATACCGAGTTTTTTTAGCTGTTTGACGATTTCAGCCACTTTTTCTGAAATCTGGGCAAGCTGTTCCTCGCTTCTGTATATCGGTACGATCACTACCTGAATCGGTGCCAGTTTCGGAGGAAGCACCAGGCCGCTGTCGTCGGAATGTGCCATAATGAGAGCGCCCATCAGACGTGTACTTACGCCCCATGAGGTTCCCCACACGTATTCCAACTTGCCCTCCTTGTCCTGGAATTTTACATCAAAGGCCGTGGCGAAGTTCTGACCCAGAAAGTGAGAAGTTCCGGCCTGCAATGCTTTTCCGTCCTGCATCATGGCTTCGATGCAATAGGTGTCTTCAGCGCCGGCAAAGCGCTCATTAGGCGTTTTAATGCCTTTAAGGACCGGTAAAGCCATCCATCCCTCGGCGAAGTTCGCGTATACTTCCAGCATCTGCTTTGTTTCTTCAATGGCCTCCTGTGCTGTCGCATGAGCAGTGTGGCCTTCCTGCCACAGGAATTCGGCTGTACGGAGGAACAGGCGCGTACGCATTTCCCAGCGCACTACGTTAGCCCATTGGTTGATGAGCAGCGGCAGGTCGCGGTAGGACTGGATCCAGTTTTTATAGGTACTCCAGATCACCGTTTCGGAGGTCGGACGCACGATCAGCTCTTCTTCCAGTTTGGCGTCAGGATCCACGATAACTCCCTTGCCGTCAGGATCATTTTTGAGGCGGTAATGGGTAACCACAGCACATTCCTTGGCAAAGCCTTCGACGTGTGACGCCTCCTTACTGAGATACGATTTCGGGATGAAAAGCGGGAAATAGGCATTGGTATGGCCCGTTTCCTTGAACATGTCATCCAGCGCACGCTGCATTTTTTCCCAGATCGAATAACCGTAGGGTTTAATCACCATACAGCCTCTCACGGCGGAGTTTTCGGCCAGGTCGGCACGTTTCACTAATTCATTGTACCATTCGGAGTAGTTTTCACTTCGGGTTGGCAGGGCTTTACTCATTACTTTGTATTATTTTGGAATTAAAATGGAGTATATCGCTAAATAGGACCTGTTTTTCAGGGGAGTTGCAAAGATAGTTTTTTATGTTAACTTTGGAATTAATGTATGGTTACGGACGTTTACTTCATAGTTAGGAACGTATTTTTGACTATATTAGCAACAAACTTTTAATCCTTAAAAGCCATGAGTATGATCAATAAAGCAAAATATTTGTCTTTGTTAGTATTGCTGGGAGCTTGGGGATGTACCACAAATCAGTACGTATCCCGTTCAGGCGGTGGATATGATGACCTTTACGGCGGTGGCAATTCCGGCGGAGGGGTTGTTTTAAGAGACAAAGGTGCAGATCAAGAACTATCCCGTTTGGATAACCCGGACTATGCCTATACCGGTAACTATTCCGAAAACGGCACCAGCGATTACTACGACGAGTCGTATCTTTCATCCAGGAGCGTCAAACGCCCCGTTTCTACGGATGTCGGTTATAATGCCGGTTTTGTCGACGGTTACAATCAAGCCAGTGCATTCGCCAATCCTTACTATGGGGGACTTGGTTCGTATTGGCCCGGAAGCTATTCAGGCCTTTCATTCCAGTTCGGATTCGGCAATTCTTTCAGGATGCGTCCTTCGATCGGTTTTGGATTCGGATCGATGCTCGGTTATTCTCCGTGGGGATATTCGCCATGGGGCTACGGAAGTATGATGAGCTACGGATATGATCCGTTCGGATATTACAGCCCATGGGGATATAACAGCTTCTATGGTTACGGTTACGGAGGCGGTTACTACGATAGCTTCTATGGCTACGGATATTCGCCCTGGGCGTACAGCCGTCCGGTTATCGTGATCAATGATCGTGACAGAGGTGTCAACAGAACATATGGTCCGCGCGTAGTGAATGCAAACAATTCCCGCGGCAGCGATCGTTATAATTCCAATTTTGTCAATTCTTCACGCAACGGATCCGCTTCGGGGGAACGCAACGGCAGAAGAGGCAGCAACGCAATTTCAGCCGGAGATACTTACGCATCACCAAGATCATCCAGATCTACGGGCCGCGGCAGTGTAGCGGATGCAGGTGGAAGATCTAATGGTGAGTCCTACAACTCACGCGGTGTCGCAGAGGGGAATAATGTATACTATTCGCGTCCGCGTTCTGCCAACTCCAGCAACTATTCATCTGAGGGCGGAAACGGGGCAAGTTATGCAACACCACGTTCTTCAAGGGGTAGTTCTTCCTCTTCTTACAGTGCACCTTCTTACAACGCTCCATCGAGAAGCCAGTCGGATTACAGCACGCCAAGCAGAACTTATTCAAGTCCGAGATCTGAGTCATACAGCGCGCCAACGCGCACATATAGTGCACCGAGTTACAGCGCGCCTTCGAGAAGTTACAGCGCACCTTCTGGTGGCGGTGGTGGCGGCGGAGCAACCCGTTCGTCTTCAAGAGGTCCAAGATAATTTTCGATTGTCTTCACCAGAGATACTCATGTCAAACCCTGCAAGATGTCATAATTTTGCAGGGTTTTCGTTTAGCATCTATTGAATCAAGCTTTAATTGTCATGTCAAAAACATACTCAGGAATCGTACTCCTCTTTTCACTCCTGGCATCCTCAACATCATTTGCCCAATATGCCGGGGATGCACTTCGCTATTCAGAAATGAATCAGACCGGCTCCGCTCGTTTTCAGGGATTGGGCGGAAATCACGCTGCTATTGGTGGTGATCCAAGTTCCATTCACGGAAATCCCGCCGGTTTGGGCTTTTACAATCGATCGGAGATAGCGATCAGTCCAGCCGTGACGATCGCTGGGACCAAAGCCAACTACCTCGGAACGAACAGTACAGATAGCAAAAGCCAGTTTAACATTCCCCAGGCTTCATTGGTTTTTTCAAGCCAGCCGGGGTTCCAGAGAAAATGGAAGCGGTCGTCTTTCGGGATCTCTTATTCACGACAACAATCATTTCATAATGTCTATAATTACGGGGGAAGAAATAACAAGAGCGCTTACTTGGACAATGTAGTGGAGGGGGTTAATAATGCCAAAACGCCGCTAAGCACATTGGAAAAGGATTTTGATAGCGGGGTTCCCATTGCTTATTCGCTCCCCGCCGCTTACTATCAGATGTACCTGATCAACCCCTCTAATGCAACGGGCCCTCCCTATACGGCACTGGATGGAAATAGTGTGGTAGACCAGTCGGGAAGCTACACTTCGAAGGGATCGTCCTCGCAGTGGTCGTTTGCATATGCCGGCAATCTGAACGACAAGTTCTATCTGGGAGGTAATGTGGGATTCAGCAGGATCAAATATGAGTATTCGTCTACATTCAGTGACGACTACATCGATAGCCCCGAACTGCTTTATATTGATCAGGGAGAAAATTTCTCGGTGCGCGGGAACGGGTTCAATGCGTCTCTTGGTGCAATCTATAAAGTGAACCCGATGCTGCAGTTTGGCGGAACGATTATCAGCCCCACAATCACCGCCATCAAAGAGACGTTCAGTCAGAATGTGAGCGCAGGCTATGTGGACAACCTGGTAACGGGGCCGGATGGTAAGCTAATAACCCCGCCTTATACTTCTCTGCCAATTGCGGCCAATGATTTTGAGTACACACTTATCGGTCCAATGCGGGGGAATGTAGGTGCAACTGTATTTTTTCAGGACAAAGGGTTTGTCACAGGTACAATAGAATATGTCGGATACAGTGGTATGCGGGTGAAAACAAGCTATCTGAGCAGCGCCGACAACCAGGCATTCAAGAACGATACGAGGAACGAAATTAAGGACACCTACCGCAATACCGTCAATTTCAGACTGGGCGCGGAAGTCAGGGCGAACATTTTCAGGGCACGTATCGGTGGTGCGTACATTTCGGATCCCTATCTGACACGGGACGATGGAATTAACCGAAGCAAGTTACTTTTTTCGGCGGGCGTTGGGGTGAGAAACAGCCGTTTCTTTGCTGACCTCACCGGAACGTACACAACTTACAAGTCGGCCTATACACCTTATTATCTGAACAATGCGCAAAACTATTCATCAGTTGAAATTACCAACAAGCCGGTGAATGTAATGATGACCCTGGGTACGTTCTTTTAAGATTTCGGAGAACTTTTTAGTATAACAAAAGACCTGCTTTCGGCAGGTCTTTTGTTATAAAAGTGGTTTCAAGACTTCCAGCAGATGGCTGACATCAATCTCACCTTTTAGTGTGAAATCGGCTTGGGAGTAATATGGGTGCCGATCGACAATGCGCGACCGGAGAGTTTCTACCAGCGAACTTGTGCCTGAAAGGATAGGGCGATCGTCTTTTCCGTGGTTTTCAATCCTTTTTGCCAGGTCCTCCGCCGGAACATCCAGAAAAATGCTGATGCCCATGTGCTTGATGACTTCCATGTTGTCAAAAAAGCAGGGGGTGCCGCCACCAGAAGCCAACACAATGCCTTTTTGAGAGGCTGTTTCCTTCAATATACGGCTTTCTACTTCACGAAAATAGGCTTCTCCACGCTGTTTAAAAATAGAAGAAATTTCGATGCCCTGATCTTTCTCAATCAGTTTGTCCAAATCCACAAATTGGTAACTCAATGCCCGCGCCAGCTTTTTGCCTAGCGTCGTTTTGCCGGAGGACATCATTCCGACGAGTATAATGTTTTTCATGAATCTTAAAGTCAGGTCACATTACTTGGCGAGTTCGACCACCTCTTCCGCCGTCGGAGTGTCGTTGTAATGCCATTTGCCTTTTACGACGCCATCTTTTAAGAGCCACAGGCCCGGGTTGGATCTGGAAATGGTTTTCAAGACGGTTGCGTCCACGTAATAATAAGGCGCGGTGAGCTGGTGTTGTGACAGGAATTTGTCAATTTCGGCACTGTTGCCGGAAGTCAGGATAATCGGTTCTACGCCTTTGCTTTTCACTGCGTTGATCAGCTTATTGATATCAGGTAGCGCGGCGGTGTTGATGTCTGAGAGACTTTTGATAATCAGGAATAGCTTTTTGCCCTGAAATGTGCTTTCAGTGAAGTCGCCGGCATCATTCCAAACTTTATAATCTGTAATTTTCGGCTTCGCATCTTCATTCAGCACCACCATTTCTTTGAATTTCAGCGTAGTATCACTCGGATATTGCTCGTACTTAACCGTTTTGCCATCTTTTTCAAAAATATACTGATACCGTAATGGCTCCGATGGCTTCATTTGTGCGGGAATGCTCGCGCCCACCCGGTAAGGCAGTAAGTCAATAATAGGTAAATGCCTTAAAGCATAAACAGCCACACCGAGTGACGCAACGGTTGATAGCACGACAATAATGCCTGTCGGGTAAGATTTGAAACTTTTCCGGTAATAAACAATGATCAGGATCAGCGCTAATAGGAAAATATCTTTACCGAACGAAGTCCAGGGCGTGAGTTTGATCGCCGCCCCAAAGCAACCACAGTCGGTCACTTTGTTGAAATAAGCCGAATAAAAAGTCAGGAATGTGAAAAAGACGATGATCAGCAGCAATAGCCAGGAGATCGTTTTAGGCTTGTAGGCCACCAGCAATGCGATACCGAGAACGACCTCCGCCGTACAAAGGAAAACTGAAAAATAAAGCGCCAACGGAACGAGTGCCATGAAAAAGTCATGAAACGCGGGAAGGTCGGCTGCAAAAACCTCGAAATATTCTTCCAGCTTGTACTGCGTCCCGATCGGATCGTTCAGTTTAATGATTCCGGAGAAAATGAAAAGTAATCCTACAACGACTCGTGAGATCTGGGCGAAGATTTTCATTGCAAACGGGAGATTGACGCAGCGGTTTGAATTGTCTTTTTTTAGTTGGTCTGTAAAGCATTCGACTTGATCAGGCAGAATACCGAATAGTTGATAATATCCTGGTAACCTGCTTTGACGCCCTCCGACACAATCGTCAGGCCCTGATTATCCTCGATTTGTTTGATCCTTAACAGTTTCATGAGAATGATGTCCGTCATGGAGCTTATACGCATGTCGCGCCAGGCTTCGCCATAGTCATGATTTTTATTAAACAACAATTCCTTCACTTCGTTCACCTGCTCATTGTAAAGAATTGTTAATGCTGAATCGTCGATGGACTGCTTACCCTCCACCGCGTCGATCTGGATCAGCGCCATTACGCAGTAGTTGATGATGCCGATAAATTCCGAAGATACGTCCTCATTCACTTTCTGGACGCCTTTGTCCTGGATCGTGCGAATTCGCTGGGCTTTGATGAAGATCTGATCGGTAATGGAAGGGAGTCGAAGGATGCGCCAGGATGTTCCGTAGTCCTTGTTTTTTTTTGTAAAAAGATCTTGGCAATACTGAATGATTTCCTGATATTCCGATTCTGTGGATTTCACTGTTTCAAATAATTTAGAGACTTTCAGACGGAAGGAAGAGAATGCTTTGATATTCATTCCTTTGCCTGTTTTTGAAAAGAATTTATGTTGCAAGTTAGTAAAAAAACGCTCAATATCCGGGGCAAGCTCTTCGACCTGTCGGAGCCTGTTGTCATGGGAATTCTCAATATAACACCGGATTCTTTTTTCTCCGGCAGCCGGGTAGGATCGGAGGAGGAGATCGTAGAACGGGCTGGCCAAATGCTACTTGAAGGAGCAGGGATGATCGATGTCGGAGGCTACTCGACGCGACCGGGTGCACGTGAGGTGGATGCCCAGGAGGAGAGTGACCGTATTGAATCCGCGGTGACGCCACTTGCTAAATATTTTCCTGAACTGGTCATTTCTGTTGATACCTTTCGGGCCGTGGTGGCGGAACGGGGTATTCGGAGCGGTGCACACATCGTCAACGACGTTGCAGGCGGAACGCTGGACGATGAAATGTTCGATACAGTGGCACGCCTGCGCGTACCCTATATACTGATGCATATGAGAGGGACGCCTCAGACTATGAATCAATTAATTGGTTATCAGCAGCTTGTTTCGGATATATTGCGCGATATGAAGCAGAAAGTAGATTTATTACGGAATAAAGGCGTTGCGGATCTCATTATTGATCCGGGCTTTGGTTTTGCGAAAACCATTCCGCAGAATTTCACGCTGATGCGTCATTTGAGCGATTTCGGCTTGTTGGGATATCCGGTCCTTGCCGGTATTTCCAGAAAGACAACCATTTATAAAACATTGAATATTTCAGCCGACGAAGCGTTAAATGGCACAACGGTATTGAACACGCTGGCGTTACAGCAAGGCGCTTCGATCCTGCGTGTGCATGACGTCAGGCCTGCGGTAGAAGCCGTAAAACTCTGGATGGCCGCCGGTAACTATCCAAATTAAAATAGTAATTTAGTCGCTCAAAAATATCACCTTTCTTATGCGCGTGGGTTTTCTGAACATCAACTGGGCTGATATCCTGGATGTTTTTTTAGTGTCCATTCTTCTTTATCAGGTATATACCCTTGTTCGGGGAAGTATTGCAAGCAGAGTTTTTCTTGGATATTTGTTCGTCTATGTCTTCTATCTGGTTGTAAAAGGCCTGGGGCTTGGCTTACTTACAGCAATCCTGCAATACTTCATGGGCGTCGGAGCGGTGGCTTTGATCGTCATTTTTCAGCAGGAGATCAGACGTTTCCTTTTGATCATCGGAAAATCTACGATTTACACCAATAATGGTATTCTAAAAAAAATTATAGGGAACTCGATGCTGGATTTCAAGGTGAAAAACCTGAAAGAAATTATCGATGCGAGTAAAACCATCGCAGCCAATTTTACAGGGGCATTGATTGTCGTAAACAAGCGGGACGACCTGGGCAAGTACGTAGAAACCGGGGAACTGCTCGACGCGCGCGTCTCGAAACCTTTGCTGGTGTCATTATTCAACCAGTATAGCGAGCTGCATGACGGGGCGGTGATTATCGTCGATGGTGTACTGAAAGCGGCCCGGTGCGTGCTGCCCGTAGCCGATGGGGTCGATGTTCCGTCGTCATTGGGGTTTCGTCACCGTGCGGCGATGGGTATGAGCGAAGCCACCGACGCCATTGTGATTGTTATCTCTGAGCAGACAGGTAAAATATCGCTGGCGGTTGAAGGGGAGTTGCACAGCAACATTCCATATAACGAACTGGAGTCGAGGATCGAGGAGTATCTGGCCTCGGATGTGCAGCGAATGCCTAAATAGACTGTTTAATTAAATATATTTTGAAAGGAAATTTGGCATTTTGAGAAGCAATTTCTATTTTTGCAGACCGAAATGAGAAATAGAAAAATATTCATTACCAATGGCAAATCATAAATCAGCTTTAAAAAGAATCCGCGCTAATGAGACAAAGCGTTTGCGCAATCGTTACCAGCACAAAACCACACGTTCATACATCAAGAAATTGCGTGAAACGTCTGACAAAACAGTAGCTATCGAAGTTTACAAAACTGTATCTTCAATGTTGGACCGTTTGGCAAAGAAAAATATCATCCACAAGAAAAAAGCTTCAAACCAGAAATCTAAATTGGCGAAATTCGTCAACGGACTGGCTGTTGCAGCGTAATTTTTCTACGTGTGAAATTTAAACCCTGGTAAGCGTTTGCCAGGGTTTTCTTTTTTGTTGTATATTGCGGATTATGTTAAGAACCTTGCAGGATATAAATCACCTTGCAAGGTTCTTTTGATATTGTGTCAAATTCTTGAACCACCTAAAACTTAAATTCTTTTCTATGAAAAAAGTTGCATTATTTGCTGGTTTGGCTGCGTTGGGAGGTGTTCCATCGGTGGCCCAATCGCCCATCAGCTTCAATGCCCGCGGTTTAGTTGTAGTTTCTGACGCTGATATGGCAGCGTCGGCATTGGTTGATGGAAAGCTATTAAGAGACAACACATCGAAAGATCAGTTGACAACAATCAAGTTCCCTGTCGAACGGGGAAGCAAGGGCCTCGGAAGTGCGTTGGTATCCAATTCTGTGCTGGGTTATTCCAAAACATTGGCCGTTCCTGCCACAGGCGGGCTGGCATATGTGCTTGAAAACCGGATCCGGCCGGAAGATGGAGTGGGGGAGTACAAGGATCCTTCCAAGGATTTTCCGGTGGGAGAAAAGCTATTTGTCGTAGATATCAGTAACCTGGCTGCTCCGAAAGCTAAATTCGGATTTCCCGTCGGAAAAAGGCCGACATCGATTGATGTTAACAAAAACGAGCTGATCCTGTCGACCAGCGAGGCGGGTAAAGAGCTTGTTTTCATTGAGGCGGGGCCGGATGGCAAGCCGGGGAGATTCCTGAACCTTCCCGCAGCTATCGATACAGCCAACAAGATCATCGATATTTCATGGCATCCATCAGGCGATTTTATTGCATTCACATTGGATAATTCCAACGAGGTAGGACTTTACAAGGTGATCCGTGAAGCAGGTAAACTCAAAAACGTCGAAATGGTAGGCAAGCCGGTCAAAGTCGGTACAGAACCCTCTTTCGGTAAGTTTTCTGCGGATGGCAAGCACTACTTCGTATTGGATACCAAGGGTGCTGCCGGGAAGGCGACCGGAGAAGGAGAGGTTTTAGTCGTTGATTTTTCAATGGACGGCGCTGTGGAACATAAAGTTTCAGCTCAGGTGCCGGTCGGAGCCAATGCAGGCTCTTTTGCTATCAGTCCCGACGGATCGTCGCTCGTGACCGTGAATGCGGGTAAAAGTGGTTCGCCATGGGCCGAAGCCGGTGCAGGAACGGGCGCTTCGCTCTCACTTTACAAGGTAGCTGCTACGGGCGCGCTCACAAAAGTAGCGGATTACCCGTTTGACGGAATTTACCCGCAGAGCGTAGCATTCGACAAAGACGGTGCTAATCTGGCGGTTTCCGTATTTGAATACCTGGAATATGGCAGTGGTAATGGAGGCGTGGAGTTTTGGACCGTAACAAAGGGGGACACTCCGTCGTTGAAAAAGCAGGGTGCGCGGGTGAGCGTAGCCAAGGGTGCACATACATTGCGTGTAATTCCCTGAGAAAATATTTCGCTATTGGGATAACAGGCCGGTTGATACCGGCCTGTTTTGTTTGGTTTTAGTTTACACAAGGATGTTAAATAAGACCGATTTTCGTAATTTTGCGGTCTCATTCATAAATAATCAATTTTCAGATGATTACGGTTCAGAACGTATCGCTGCGATACGGTAAAAGGGTATTGTTCGATGAAGTAAATATAAAATTTGTCCCAGGTAACTGCTACGGCGTAATAGGTGCCAACGGGGCCGGGAAATCCACTTTTTTGAAGATTCTTTCAGGTGAAATCGAGCCGCAGACAGGAAATGTAAGCATGAACCCCGGCGAACGGATGACCTTCCTGAAACAGGATCAGTTTGAATTCGACGCTTATTCGGTAATGGATACTGTGATTTTGGGACACGAACGGTTGTACAAAGTCATGAAGGAGCGGGAGGCGATTTATGAGAAAGAAGAGTTCACCGATGCCGACGGAGAGAAAGCGGCAGAACTGGAAGCGGAATTCGCAGACCTGAATGGTTGGGAAGCCGAAACGGAAGCAGCACAGCTCCTCAGCGGCCTGGGACTCGCAGAAGATCTGCATCACACGATGATGAGCGATCTCAACTCAAACGATAAGGTTAGAGTATTGCTGGCACAGGCGTTGTTCGGTAATCCTGACGTGCTGCTGCTTGATGAGCCTACCAATAACCTGGACGTTGAAACCGTTTTGTGGTTGGAAAACTTCCTGGCCGATTTTAAAAATACAGTGATTGTGGTTTCTCACGACCGCCACTTCCTCGATGAGGTATGTACCCATGTGGTGGATATCGATTTCAGCAAAGTGCAGATGTTCTCGGGTAACTATTCGTTCTGGTACCAGTCGAGCCAGCTGGCATTGAAGCAGCGTCAGGAATCCAACAAGAAATCGGAAGAGAAACGTAAAGAATTGGAGGATTTCATCCGTCGTTTCAGCGCAAATGCTTCCAAATCCAAACAGGCTACTTCGCGGGCGAAACTTTTGGAAAAACTCACGATCGACGATATCAAGCCATCGTCGCGAAAATACCCTTATATCGCGTTCAAATCGGAACGGGAAGTGGGAGATCAGCTTTTACGCGTAGAAGGTCTATCTAAAACTGCCGAGGATGGTACCAAATTGTTTGACAATGTTAACTTCACAGTTAACAAAGGCGACAAAATTGCATTCGTGAGCCGCAATGTACTTGCGATCAGTTCATTTTTTGACATTATCAGCGAGGTGCAAAAAGCCGATAAAGGGGACTACACCTGGGGCGTAACGATCACGAAATCGTATTTCCCGAAAGATCCGGGACAATTCTTTGACGTGGATCTGAACCTGGTAGACTGGTTGCGTCAATACTCGGAGGAAAAAGATGAGAGTTTCATCCGGGGCTTCCTGGGGCGTATGCTGTTCTCCGGAGAGGAGTCCCTGAAAAAAGCGAAAGTGCTTTCAGGAGGAGAGAAAGTTCGCTGTATGCTCTCGCGCACGATGTTGTCTGGTGCCAATGCACTGGTTCTGGATGATCCTACCAACCACCTCGACCTCGAATCGATCACTGCGCTCAACAACGGATTGATCGATTTTACAGGCTGTCTGTTGTTCTATTCTCACGATCACCAGTTTGTTCACACGGTGGCAAACCGGATTATCGAAATCGGACCGAAGGGGGTATTGGACAAACTCATGACGTATGATGAGTTCCTGACAGACGATACGGTGAAACAACAGCGTCAGAAATTATATTGACCTGCGTTAATAAATGAAAGCGGCCCCGGTTCAAACTGAACCGGGGCCGCTTTCATTTAGCCAATCCGCAAAAATCAGTCGTAGCTCAGGCCATATTGTTTCAAAACATCGGCAGGAACGCCTTCCCATACATTCGGTGTATTTCCCACGTATCCCAGGTCGGCAATGCCTATTTTGGACGTATAGAAACCGGTTGCAGTGAGATTGCGCATCAAATTGAAAAAAGCAACACCCTGGCTGTAAATAGGCTTCGCTTTTTCGGGGTATGCGATGTCATCGATGATCTGCAATTGCTGCGCTTTTGTACAAAGCACAAATGTCTTGCTGAACCGGTTCCCAGCTTCTCGTTCAAGCCACCTTAATCCGCCTCTCAGCGGGGTTTGATGCTGCGGCATATCTTTCGCAATGAACTCGATGAAATCGGGCACACCGGCTTGCGAAGCGCTTCCCGATTTATCGTCAGCCGGGATGATAATGTCTACCAGTACTTTCACAGTGGCCAGTTCTGCAACTGTAAAGAACTTCTCTTTCATCAGTTGAGCATCGCGGATGGCCTCTTCCTTCAAACGTCCTCCGGGCACTTTAATCGGTGTTTCAGGAGGCATTTGGGTTTCCAGCTCGCGTTGCTCCGCAAGTGCTACCTGCGGGCTCAACGCCGTGATGCCGAGTGAGCTGAGCGTCAATGCTTTTAAAGAATCTCTGCGTTTCATATGCTTGTGATTTGAACTGGGTTCAAATGTTAGATATTTTTCTGTTTAACCTGATTGATAATGTATTCCGATGCCCTCATTGACAATGCGAGGATCGTCCAGGTCGGGTTTTTGTCGGCTTGTGATACAAATGAGCCGCCATCTACCACGAATACGTTTTTGGCATCGTGCGCCTGCGAATACTTGTTCAAAGCCGATGTTTTCGGATCGTCGCCCATACGAACGGTTCCAACTTCATGGATGATACGTCCTGGTGCCGCCAGACCATAATTAGTGTCTGCGCCAGGTTTCGTGCCGTTTGGAATACCACCCAGTGCATGAATCATCTCTTCGAAGGTATCATGCATGTGTTTAGCCTGTTTGATCTCGTAATCAGACCATTTATAGTGGAAGCGCAGCACCGGTATGCCAAACTTGTCTACTACATTCGGATCGATTTCACAATAGTTGTTGTAATCGGGAACAGCTTCTCCGCGCCCCGCCATACCGATGTTGGCGCCATAGAAACGGCGGTAGTCTTCTTTCAATGACGAGCCGTAGCCGCCAGCCTGTTTAGTAACACCTTCTTTGGTAGGATATTTACCATTGAGGTTTTCGATGCCAAACCCGAAACCATAGGCCGGCATTCCCATTCCGCCACCGTACTCGATATGATATCCCCTCGGGAAATCGAGCTTTTTGTTGTCTAGCCACCAGGGCGTGTAAACGTGCATTCCGCCGACACCATCCTCATTGTAGCGCTTACGGTCCATCATATGCGGCATGAATGCCCCCCGTGAGGCACCCGTGGAGTCGTGCAGGTAATGTCCCACCACACCGCTTGAATTGGCCAGACCACTCTGATGGCGGGCGGATTTCGAGTTCAGGAGGAGCCGCGAAGATTCCGCCGCGCTGGCAGCCAGTACCACCACTTTTCCTTTGATGGTATGCTCAGTCAGTTTGTTCCGGTCAATGTAGGAAACACCGGTGGCCAGACCGGTCGTGGGATCTGTCAAGACCTCGCGGCACATCGCATGGTTGATCAGGGTCACATTGCCCGTTTTGAGCGCCGGGATACAAAGTACCGAGGAAGAAGAGAAGTCGGCGTATGCCTGACAGGCCCGCCCGCATTGGCTGCAATAGAAGCAAACCCCGCGCTGATCATTAATGGGTTTGGTTAGAATGGACAGCCGGGAAGGGATTACGGGAATATTGGCCTTCTTACCTGCCTGTTTGAGGAAAAGCTCATGCAGACGCGGCTTTGGAGGTGGTAGAAAAATTCCATCCGGTTCGTTATCGAGGTTTTCAATGGTCCCGAATACCCCGATTAGTTTATCGACCTGATCATAATAAGGTTTAACATCGTCGTAGCTGATAGGCCAGTCGTCTCCGAGCCCGTCAATGCTTTTTCTCTTAAAATCTTTTGGACCGAAACGCAGCGAAATCCGTCCCCAGTGGTTGGTACGACCACCCAGCATACGTGACCTGAACCAGTCGAATTGCGTTCCGTTTTTACGTGTATAGGGTTCGCCCTCAATTTCCCAACCCCCCCAGGCCGCGTCGAAATCACCGAAAGGACGGTGGTTACCCGCTCCGCGACGGGGTGATTCGTAAGGCCATTTTAGCTGGGTAATATATTTGGGATCGGCAGGGTCGAAATATCCGCCTGCTTCCAGAAGAGCCACCTTGGCACCCGCTTTGGCAAGTTGATAAGCTGCCATTCCACCTCCCGCTCCCGAGCCTACGATGACGACATCGAAAACGGTAGGTTGTTCTTTGATTTGAAACATAGTAAAGGGTTGTTTAGATAGTACTATTTAACCATTAAATATAAACAGGTATTGGCTAACGGGCGGCCAAGTTTCACGCATTCGGAGTTATTTAAAAACAATCTAAATGCGGATACTCGGATTTATTCCGCGCCGCCGTATTTTTGCATTTTTAAAAAACGAAACAATATTTTGGCAGTAACCGGCAGCGACCTGAATGTCGCAAAAGAATTTCTCATAAAAGGCGAACTCGTAGCCATTCCTACCGAAACCGTGTATGGACTGGCAGGCAATGCATTGAACGAAAAAGCGGTGCTTTCTATTTTCGAAGTCAAGAACAGGCCCGCATTCGATCCCTTGATTATTCATACGGATTCTATTGAAAAAGTGGCCATCTACGTGGCTGATTTCCCTGAAAAAGCACGAAAACTAGCCGGAAAATTCTGGCCGGGCCCGCTGACGCTATTGTTACCTAAAAAGGAAATCGTACCCGATCTGGTCACTTCCGGGCTGGATACCGTGGCTGTACGTATCCCTCGTCACCCGTTGTTGCTTGATTTACTGGCAAGTCTCGATTTTCCATTGGCAGCGCCAAGCGCCAATCCCTTTGGTTACATCAGTCCCACCAGCCCGGTGCACGTTGATCAGCAACTGGGTGAAAAAATTCCCTACATTCTAGACGGTGGAGAATGCGAGGTAGGAATTGAATCGACGATTGTCGGGTTTGAAAACGATGAGGCGATTGTTTACCGGCTGGGAGGATTGGATATTAATGAGATAGAAGCAGTAGTGGGGCCTGTGGCATTGATGCCGCATTCATCGTCAGATCCCAAAGCTCCGGGAATGCTCAAGAGCCATTATGCGCCGCGAAAACCGCTGCACCTCGATCAGAGAGAGGCTTTGCCGACGGGATCAGCGGACACGGGGTACCTGATGTTCGACCGTTATCTGGAAAATACTGACACGCGATTTCAGCGCATATTGAGTCCGACGCGGAATCTCAAAGAAGCTGCGCATAACCTGTTTGCATACCTCCGGGAACTGGATGCATTGCCTGTGTCGGAGATCAGGGCGGAGCTGGTGCCGGCGAGCGGGCTGGGCCTGGCGATCAACGACCGTTTGCAACGTGCTTCGGTGTCGGCATGACAACCTTTATTTAAAAAACTGCTGGTGAAAATTCATGAGGAACACTTCATCCGTCGCCCGCGTAATGGCCGTGTAGAGCCATCTCACGAACTCGACATTGATTTGCTCCTCGGGCAGGTATCCCTGGTCTATGAACACAGCGCTCCATTGCCCTCCCTGAGCCTTGTGGCAGGTCAATGCATAAGCAAACTTGACCTGCAGTGCATTGAGATAAGGATCTTTCCGTAACGCTTCGACGCGATCCTTTTTGGATTTGATATAAAAATAATCCTGCTGCACGCTCTCGTAAAGTTTCTTGTTGTCCTCTGACGACATCGACGCAGAGGGAGAATGCAAAGTGTCCAGAAAAATCTTGGCATCGAACTCCGGCTGTTTTTCGTAATCTGTGAGCCGTAAAGTAACGTCAGCAAAGCGGAAGCCGTGGATTTCCTGGGTTTTCCGGATTTTCAGCAGCTCCACAAAATCTCCGTTCGCGATAAAGCCGGCGGGGGAGTCTTCGTCCAGAATATTGTAATTATTGCGGACGACCATCAGCCTGTCGCCGGCGTCGAGTTCATCTTCCGAGAAATTAATGACCCGCCGGATATATTCGTTGTACTGGACGGCCGACTTGTTCGATCTTGTCAGAATAATAGCATTCTCCTGGCCATATTTATCGTATGCGTAACGAAGCCCCTCTTCCAGTTTCTCGCCGGTCATCCTGAAAACGTCACGATAGGAGCGGGTAGTGATCCGGATTTCGCTATGCTCTGCGCCGACCTGATTTCTTAGTTCGGTTGCGTTGAAAAGAATTCCCGATTGCTCGTCCTGCCGCATTACTTCTCTTAATTCTTCCTGAAAAACAGACATATAGAATGTCCTTTCGAGATAGTCCCGGTCCAATGCAGGACTGAGCTCTTTGCCAACGGGAGGCAGCTGCGCCGTGTCGCCCACAAGCATCAGTTTGTTTCCGGGGTTCTCAAACACAAATTCGACCAGGTCGGCGAGAAGGCTGCGGCTTCCGAAATCGGCCTCATCGGTGATCATCGAAGCTTCGTCCACGATAAAAAGGGTGTTATCGTGGTAATTTTTCTGACGCTGGAACGAGAGCGTTCCTGAAAACGCATCCGCCGTTTGCTTATATATTTTTTTGTGGATCGTCAATGCGATTTTCTCGGAATAACCAGACATTACTTTGGCTGCGCGGCCAGTCGGGGCAAGCAGTACGGACTTGTAACCGAAATTCCGGAGGACTTTTATCAAGGTGCTGATGATGGTCGTTTTACCGGTTCCTGCATATCCTTTAAGCAGAAAACAGTCGCGGTAACGTTCGAGACCTTTCTCTTCGATCAGGAAATCGTTGGTCTGTTCGAAGAAACGAAGCTGGCCGTCAGTGGGTTTGAAAGGGAATTTTTTGCGAAGTAATTGGGATGGCAAAATTTTGTCTGTATCCATGGGAGCGAATCTAACGCAAGGAATCTGAATATCAAAAACCACTTTTTTCTACAAAAATATACTCAGAATAAATTGGATTTTAAAGCACCAAATCCATATATTAGACTCCCTTTTATCTTAAATCCCCAAACCTAAACATCTATGCTGGTACAACATGTAATGGGCAACAAGCCTGTCAATGCGATTTGGTCGGTTACGCAGGACAATACAGTGTTTGAGGCTCTGGAGCTTATGGCCGAGAAAAACATTGGTGCAGTTTTGGTACTTGAAGATAATGATCTGATCGGTATTTTCTCCGAACGCGACTATGCGCGGAAAGTGATATTGTTGGGGCGCGGATCAAAAGATACGTTGATCCGCGATGTAATGACCAGTAAGGTAATTACAGTCGAAACAGACGATAAAATAGAAGAATGTATGCAGATCATGTCGGATAAGCATATCCGGCACCTCCCTGTGAACCGGGACGGTACGCTTATCGGCATTATTTCGATCAATGATATTGTTTCCGCTATCATTCACGAGCAGAAGGAACATATCAACACCCTGGAAAGCTACATTTCAGGAAGCCCCTATTCCTGATTCAGCCCCGCTGCTTTATCGACTAGGCAGGCTCATGAGGGCAGGTGTGTACATTCCGGCACCTGGACGGTTGAATTATGTCTTGTCAATTCTGGCCCGATGTTTATCTTTGCCGGTCTAAAAAGCAGGTTTTGCAAACACTCAATGCTGAGATAGGGAATTTATACGGGGGCTCGGTGCGCATACGTGTCTGTGGTATCTGCACGCAGGGAGATCGTATACTGCTCGTCAATCATGCGTTGTATGGCCCGAATGGTATCTTTTGGGCACCGCCGGGAGGAGGTATCCGGTTCGGCGAAAGCGCGGAGGAGGCGTTGGTGCGCGAATTCCGGGAGGAAACCGGCTTGATCGTGTCAGTGGGCAGACTGCTGTTTGTTCACGAGCACATTGAAGCGCCCCTTCATGCGATCGAGCTGTTTTTCGATATTGCTTCATTTGAGGGGAAAGAGGTGTCAGGCTTCGACCCGGAACTACCGCCGGAAGGGCAGATCATCAATGCGGTTCAGTTTATGGACTGGAACAAAATTGCTGCGCTCGAACAGGATCAAGGTCATCGCGTACTCAAAATGGCCGGGTCGTTGGCAGGCATTTTTAAACTGAACCATTATATTTCCGGGACAAACACCGGTAGAAACTTAAAATAATACGACCCCGACCACGTGGCAAATTCTGAAAACCAGGTTATTGAAGTTATTCCGACATTATTGGTAGGGGATAATTCCTTCGATGCCGCCAGTATTCCGCTCTGTACGCTTTGCATTGAACTGGACGAGCGACGCATCCGCTTTTGCATTGTCCGGGATGAAAATATGGAGTGCATTTGGCTGGAAGACTACTCTTTTGACAATCCACTTACCCCGGCTGAGATTTTTGAAAGGCTCAAACGGATTTTTGCGGGCCATTTATCCTGGTCACCCAACAACTGGAAGAATGTGCGGGTGACGGTAAACTCGCACGCATTTACATTGGTACCGACTCTGCTTTTCAAACCGGAGTCTGCCTATGAATACTTGTCTTTCGCACTGGGAAATCCTGTATCCAAACATGAGAAAGTGCTGTGGCACGACTTACCGCTGGTGCATGCGCAGAATGTTTTTAGTGTACAGGAGCTGTGGTACGATTGGGTTGTCAATCACTTTAGTGCATCTACGGTGAGCTTTTATCACCTCACCAGCGCGTTGGCGATCGGTTCGCTGGTCAATCACCTGGAGCACCAGGAAATGCGGATGATGTCGATCTATTTTGAAAAGGACTATTTCACACTGGTGATCAGTGAAAGCCAGCAACTGGTGCTTTGCAACCGCTTCAAATACGCCCAGACGCAGGAGCTTGCCTACATTATCCTTTTTACATTGAGCCAGCTCAATATGCTGCCCGAGGAGATCAAAGTGTTGTGTTACGGGGAGGTAACCCCGACATCAGAAGCCTATCAGGAGCTTTCGCGATTTTTTCCCAACTTAAACATGGGAACCAGGCCCACTACGCTCAGGTACAGCACACAATGTGCGGAGGTGCCGGGGCATCGGTATTTCGGCCTGTTCAACAGCTATCTCATCTCGTCCTAGTATTCCCTCTCTGTCTTATGAAGCGTATCGCATTATTTCCGGGATCATTTGATCCTTTCACAAAGGGTCACGAAGATATCGTCCTGCGCGGACTGAGGCTGTTTGATGAGGTCGTGATCGGTATCGGTAACAATGCGACCAAGAAGCGCTATTTTCCGCTGGATGTGATGAGTGAGATGATCAGGAAAACATTTGCATCACAGCCCAATGTAAAGGTAGTTACCTACGACGATCTGACTGCACATGTCGCGCGTGAGCTGGGAGCCCGGTTTTTGCTCAGGGGGCTTCGTAATACGACGGATTTTGAGTATGAGAACGGTATTTCTCAGGTCAACAGGTATTTGTACGAAGAGATCGAGACCGTATTCCTCATTACTTCGCCAAGCCTGGCGCCGATCAGCTCCAGTATTATTCGTGACCTGCACCGCTATGGGCAGGAGGTAGATAATTTTCTTCCTTATTCGTTATCTGAATTGAAAGTATTCGGTCAGAAGTAACAACGCGAAAAACTGGTTTTTTAGGATTCTTTCAGATTATGTATGCGGTTGAGGCTGTCGATTACGTAGCGGATCGAGCTGAATGAATTGATGAGCAGCGGTTTTACATCAGCAGGCTCGTACCAGTCCAGTTTTTCGATTTGCTCTTCTGCCTGCGGGCTCATCTTAGAATCATCGAGGCAGTCGCACAGATACCATTTGGTGCGCTTAAGAATGCGGCTGTTGTTTAGCGTGTAGGTATGCCAGGTAGTGCATATTTTGTCCCGGATAAGCGCTTTTACACCGGTTTCTTCTTCAATTTCACGGGTTGCGGCTGTTTTTGAATTCTCCCCCTTGTCAAGCTTTCCTTTCGGGAGATCCCACGTCTTGCGGCGGAACATGAACAGCCATTTGCCATTCTTGACGACCACGCCGCCCGCGGCCTTGATCACTTTATACTGCGCCTTGATTTTATCCTCAACCTCCGCTTTTTCACGTGTCGCCATGGTGATCGAAAGCATTTCCCTGGGGAATTCTTTTTCAAGCATTTGAATCACCTGAATAGCACTCGTCGTAGTTGAATTGAGGAACAAAACGTGGCCGGTCAGCATCGTTCTTTGCAGCTTTTCCAATCTGAGGTCTACAATGTGCTCAAAACGCGAAGTTTCGGCAGCAGACAGCTGATTGGTTCGTACAATCCTGACAGGACGGTCGTCGAAAAAAATGATCATTTTTGAATGGGTACGTGAATCGATGCCAAAATTAAGTAAAGAGTTTAGTTTAGGCAGAGATTATTATTGATAAATTTGTATTTGTAACAAATAAACAGTTCTTGGAACTCCTTATAATTTTACTTCTGGTGCTGCTCAATGGCCTTTTTTCCATGTCAGAGATCGCACTGGTTTCATCCCGAAAGTCCCGCCTGGAAGCAGCAGCAAAGAACGGTGATTCGAGAGCCAAAGCAGCATTAAACCTCGCTAATTCCCCTACTAAATTTCTCTCCACAGTCCAGATAGGTATTACGCTCATTGGTCTGCTCACGGGTATGTACAGCGGGGATAATATCACATCCGATTTTGAAAAAGTGGTCGCTTCTATTCCTGCGCTGGCGCCTTACAGCCATTCGTTGGCGGTAGGTACAGTGCTGGTGCTGATTACCTACTTGTCGCTGGTTCTGGGAGAGTTGGTTCCTAAACGGATCGGAATGTCGAATCCCGAAGCTATTTCAAAGGTGATGGCGACACCCATGAACCTGCTTTCGAAGCTGACAGCCCCTTTTATCGCGTTGCTTGGTTTTTCAAGTGACCTGATCATCCGGGTGTTGAATATCAAGCAGTCCGAAAATGCGGTCACCGAGGAAGAAATCAAGAGCCTCATCCAGGAGGGAACATCCGGAGGAGTGTTTGAGGAGATCGAGCAAGAGATCGTGCATAATGTGTTTCAGCTAGGTGACCGTAAAGTAACCTCGCTGATGACCAACCGGCAGGAAATCGTGTGGCTGGACCTTGAGGATACAGTGGAGGAAAACAAAGCCAAGATATTTGACTCCAGGCATTCCATTTACCCTGTCTGCCGGGGGACAGTGGATGATGTAATAGGTCTTGTATATGTAAAAGACCTGATCGCCACAGATATTGAAGCCCAGATGGCCAACCTGAATGTCATCGCACGTGACCCGGTTTACCTGCCTGAAAGTAACAGGGCCTATCAGGCACTGGAAAAATTCAAAGAACAGCGGGTATACTACGGGATCATTGTAGATGAATACGGCGGGACGCTGGGAGTCGTCACGATGCACGACATTATGGATGCATTGGTAGGAGATATTTCCGAGGACATCGAGGAGGCGTCGGAGATCGTCAGACGGGATGATGGCAGCTATCTGGTGGACGCCCAGCTGCCGTTCGATGATTTTATTCAGTATTTCAGTATCAACATTCAGGAAAGCGACCGAAGGGAGCTCGTAGGCTTTAATACGCTGGGAGGCTTCGTACTGCATGTCCTTGAAAATATTCCTCAAACCGGCGAGAAATTCCAATGGAAGCAATTCGAATTCGAAGTAATCGACATGGACCGCAGCCGGATTGACAAGCTTTTAGTGACCAATCATAATAAACAAGAAGAATCCGAAGATTAATAATGTCGAACGATCTGGATATTACCAAAAGAATAGCAGCGTTGCTGCTGGAAGCAAAGGCTATTAAGCTGAGCCCTGAAAAGCCCTTTCAATGGAGTTCGGGCTGGCTGTCACCCATTTATTGCGATAATCGCGTGGCATTATCGTATCCCGAAACCCGCACGTTCATCAAAAGGACGCTGGCCGAACTGATCCGCGCTGAGTACCCGCAGGCGCAGGCCGTTGTAGGAGTGGCGACAGGTGGTATCGCTCAGGGTGCCTTGGTGGCGGACCTGCTCGAATTGCCATTTGCTTATGTGAGGCCTGAGCCTAAAAAGCACGGCATGGGTAACCAGATCGAGGGCAGACTCGAGCCCGGCCAGCCGGTGATCATTGTGGAAGATCTGATTTCCACTGGCGGAAGTTCGCTCAAAGTGGTTGACGTATTGCGGGAAACCGGTATAGAGGTCGCCGGAATGGTGGCGATATTTACCTATGGGTTTGAGATAGCAGCAAATAACTTCGCGGCGAGAAATGTCAAACTGAGTACGATCAGCAACTACAATGCGTTAATCGAAATCGCATTGGAGCACGAATATATCACAAGCTCCCAGGTGGAAAGCCTGGCGGCCTGGCGGACAGCACCGGAGTCGTGGGGCAAATGATAAGGCTGTAAGTCAATGGCCGTCGACAATCGGCTTTCGCAGATCCGAATGTCGACGGCCATTGACTTGTATTACCCTCTGTGATTATCCAGGCTTTCATAGAGTCCGCCGAATGCTTCTTCCTTGATACCGTCGGATTTTAGAAATTCATGAGGAAAACCGAGCTCGATTTTGCTCACTTCATTCAGTTTTGCCAGGGCGGTATCGGGTAAACGGAAGTCGAGGCAGCCCAGTGAATCTGTGAGTTGAGATTCCTTCGACGCGCCGATGATGGGGATCATGACCTGATCGCGGTGGCGGGTCCAGTTGATGGCGACCTGGGCAGGTGTTACCCCAAGTTCAGTCGCCACATCCACCACAGTTTGGGCAATAATGCTACTATATTCATTTCGGCGCGTGCTGTGGTCGGGCACACGGCCTGTTTCACCTCTCAGGTATTTACCAGTCAATGCGCCTCCTCCTATGGCGCCCCAGGGGGTCACTGCAAGGTCGAGCGCTTTGGCCATGGGAAGCAGGTCACGCTCGGGCGTCCGCTGCAGCAGGGAATACTCAAACTGGATGGCTGCAAACGCGTTCCATCCGCGGAAGTCGGCGATGGTATTGGCTTGCGATACGATCCAGGCCGGCGTGTCGGATATGCCGATGTAATGTACAAGACCGCGTGTGACCAGGTCATCGAGGCCTTTCATGACTTCTTCGACCGGTGTGGTGTTGTCCCACATATGCACCCACAGCAGGTCAATGTATTCTGTATTAAGGCGTTTCAAACTCGATGTGACCGAGCGCATCATGTTTTTACGGTGATTGCCGGCGAAGTTCAGATCGTCGTTGCGGTCTTTCAACGTAAATTTCGTGGCCAGTACCCAATGGTCGCGATCGCTTTCGATGAACTCACCGACGTATTTCTCGGAGGAGCCTTCGGTGTAACGGTTAGCTGTGTCGATGAAATTTCCACCTGCATTGGCAAAGGATTCGAATATCTTGAAGCTTTCGTGCTTATCTGCGCCCCAGCCCCATTCTTTACCGAACGTCATGGTGCCCAGGCAAACCTCCGATACCCGTAAACCCGAGCGGCCTAATAATTGATAACGCATAGTGATTTTACTTAGAATTTGGAATGAGATATAGCTCTGTCTGCTTGCCTGACAAGGTTAATTTTTGTCCTGCAAAGTTATACCCTTACCCGCCAAATGTATTTATATTGTAACAAATTTTGGATCTTTTACACCACACTCAATGATCGACGTTGCCTATCCCTACTTTGATACTAATCTGAGCTGGCTTTCGAATAATTACAGGTTGTTGCTCGAAGCAAACGACGATACGGTACCAGTTAGGGAGCGATTGCGGTTTCTGGGAATCTACGCTTATCAGACCAAGGAGTTTTACCGGGTGCGTATCCCAAACCTTCTGGCGATGGGAGAGGTCAGTAACGATATCCGCTCGAAACTCAACCTCTTCCCCGAATCCCTACTCGAACATGTGTACGAAACGGTTGAGAACCAGCTCAGGGAGTTTAACGACATTCTCGCCAACAGCATTTTGCCTGCATTGCAGGATCAGGGTGTTCATCTTTATTACCGGGAAGGATTTGTCCCCGAGCATGCGGCATTTCTCCGTCGGTTTTTTGTAGACAAGCTATTCCGGTATTTGCAGCCGGTTTTTCTGGATAGCCGCCGCACGGTGAAAACACCTGCGTTTGAATCCAAACAGCTATACCTGATCGTCAGGATGCAATACAAACAGGATGCCGATGAAGATTGGTATGCTTCTGTGAATGTACCTTCCGACCATTTCGGCAGGTTTGTCGAATTGCCGGAATGGGACGGGAAACGGCAGGTGGCATTCATCGAGGATGTGGTGCGGGAAAATCTCACGGTGTTGTTTCCGGGCTATCAGATCCTGGAAAGCTATGCATTGCGCGTGGAGCGGGAAACCGAGCTGTCGGTAGAGGATGAATATCCTATGCCGGTTGCACAGCGTATCCTCAAACAGCTGGAAAAGCGAAATTTTGTACTGCCATCCCAATATTTTTATGAATCGGGAATGCCGCTTTACGTTCGGGAATACCTGGTTAGCAAGCTGGCGATCCCGATGAACGACTTTCACGAGCGGGGTGAATACCTCTTTATGCAGGATTTGGCGCGGTTTCCGGTGCTGTCCCGCCGTTTGGATTACCCCTATCAGCGACCGGTTCAGAATCCGGAATTTGATGATACCAAATCCGTTTTCGAATCGATTCAGCAGGCCGATCAGATGCTCCATTTGCCTTATCAGTCTTATGAACCTATCGTCCGGTTTTTCAACGAGGCGGCAGTAGATCCCCATGTTCGTGAAATACATGTTTCATTGTACAAGATCAGTCCTAACTCGTTTATCCTGAACTCCCTGATCAGCGCGTCGAGAAACGGGAAGCGGGTGACAACTTATGTAGAACTCAATACGAAGCTGGACATTCAGGAAAACCTGCAATGGTCGAAGAAAATGAGGGATGCCGGGGTGAAGATACTCCTGAGCGTGCCGGGCTTAAAAGTACATGCGAAAATGGCCCTCGTGAAGCGCAAAGTACAGAAAGGCTGGGAACGGTATGCATTTCTGGGTACCGGTGGATTTTACAGGCTTACAAGCCGGGAGATCGTGGATCATGCCTTGCTGACCTGCCACAGGGAGCTGACCAATGAGCTGGAACTGCTGTTTGGCTATCTTTCGACCCAGGATGAACCGAAGAAGTATAAATACCTGCCATTCAATTATTTGCAGGTAACGCAGTTTAATCTCCAGAAGCGTCTGCTCGATTTGATCGACCGGGAGATTGCCAACTGCAATGCGGGCCTTAAATCTTTTATCACCATTAAAATCAGTCAGTTACAGGACCATATCCTGATTGATAAGCTGTATCAGGCAGGTCAGGCAGGCGTGCCGGTGCATGTGATCGTGAGCGAGAGCTGCGGGTTGATTTCCGGGTTGCCGTCGCTGAGCGATAATATCGTGGTAAGCCGGCATGTGGACCGTTACATCGAAAATACCCGGATATTCCACTTCGGAAACCGGGGTAACGATGAGATTTACCTGACTTCCTGCGATTGGACCCACCGCAACTTCCATCGGCGGATCGATATTTGCTTTCCGGTACTGGATGAAATCCTTAAAGGCCAGATGCGGACCGTGCTCAGGAACTACGTAAGTGATAATCAGAAATCGGTAAGGCTGGACCTTTACCAGAATAATCTCCGGATAACCGATGACTCGCGGGGGAAGGTACGCGCGCAGGAGGCAAACTACCGATTGGTAGAAAAAGTGGAGCGCAACGGACCCATGCGGCGTTCAGAAATATAAGCTTTCCGGTGGCTTAAAAAAATTTTAACGGCATTAAATTTTCGAATCCGCTGTCAGATTTAATGGACGGGCTTTGTAGAAAAGGTGAAGTAATTTTTCAGTGGCTTTTTCCATAAGGCATGCGGATTGGTCTTGAAGTGTAATGGGTATATCGTTATATTTGAAGACATATCATTCTGAATCAATCCTAAAAGATATTTTGAAGCATGGGAATAGTAGAGCGAAGAGAGCGGCTTAGAATACAGGTACGCTCAGATATCGTTAAAACGGCCAAAGACATCGCCCGTGAGGATGGATGGACGGCTGTTTCGATTCGCAAAATTGCTGATGTGATTGAATACAGTCCTCCTATTCTCTACGAATACTTTGAAAGCAAAGACAAGCTCCTGGAAGCCATCCGCATGGAGGGTTTCGATTATCTGCAGGGAGAGTTTGTTAAAATAAAAGGCCACTTCAGCAACCCTCAGAAACAACTCGTGGAGGTTGCCCAGACCATATGGCACTTCGCTGTGGAAAATCCTGAAGTTTTTCAAGTGATGTTTAACCTCGAAGGGGCTTATTGTGACTCCAAGAAAGCATATTCGCAGGCGATGAGTATTAAAGACAACCCGGTTTGGGAAATGATCGCCGGGCTTCGTCCGAAGTCGGGGGAGGCTGTTACGAAAACTTATTATGAATGGTGGTGCCTTACTTTCGGGTTCATAGGTATTACCATGACAACCCAGCCGCGTTACGCTTTCCCGCAGGCAGAGCCTGTGTATATGGAAGGAATCCGGAGATTTATCCGGAGCATTATGTAACGGACGGGGTCGAATGCTGGCGTATCTCTATTTTGCTTTGGTGATAAACCAGGGAATATGGAGGTACGCTTTTTGTTAACCACGCGTTTCCGCCGATGATCGAGTCATGGCCAATGATGGTTTCTCCCCCAAGAATAGTCGCGTTGGCATATACCACCACATTATCCTCGATCGTCGGGTGCCGTTTGTGCGAGGCGAGCGACTTCGATACATGTGTGGCTCCGAGTGTTACTCCCTGATACAATTTCACGTTGTTGCCTATATGAGTCGTTTCACCGATAACGACCCCGGTTCCGTGGTCGATAAAAAACGAATGACCGATCGTGGCATTGGGGTGGATGTCGATCCCTGTCTGGCTATGCGCAAATTCAGTAAGCATACGGGGCAGCAACGGGATGCCGCTTTTGGAAAATGAATGTGCAAAACGATAAGTGGCGATGGCCATGAAGCCCGGATAGACGGAGATTACTTCCTCGATGCTCACTGATGCGGGATCGTTGTCGGTAATAGACTTTGCGTCTGTGAGGAGCCTCTCATAGATGTCGGGAATTTTTGCAAACACTTCGTCCAGTATTTCCTCTTTGTCGCGGTGCAGCTGTGGCAGGAGCGGTTGCAACATGCAATCCAGATCATGCCGCAAATCAGCATACTTCATACCCAGGTCCTTGGCGGGGCAGCTGGGGCAGTCCTTGCTGATCGGGAAGAGAAAATTGATCAGATTCTGAATAAACTTACCTGCATCCTGCCTGGAAGGCAACTTATACCTGTAATTCTTGTTTTGAGCGTTTAGCCGCTCAAAAAAAAGCGTTTGGTGGTTGGCTGTCATCAAAAATAGAGGTTGAACTTTCACCGTTTTTTCGGCTCTGGCATTCCTTTTGAATATCCAACAACGAAAAGTCCCGAAAAATTTTACGACGGTGTTTCTTTTTAAAAAACGGCTGCTGTCGCAACGATTATCCTGATTTAAATCGTATATTGAAATATCCTGTGAATTTAAGAAATAAGGTAAGATTCTTTAAAGCATATGTTAAGTTTTAAATTTCTGCGGTCGGCTATCCTGTTTCTTTTTCTTTCGGCGTCGTTGAGTTCCTGTTTTTCCAGGTATATTATTTCAGCGAAGGAAGTAAGGCGCCATTATGCGGACAAGAAGGTCAAACCTACCGAGATATTCATCAGGAACGACACGCTGTCTCTTTGCCTGGCAAGCGTCGGAGCCGATACGCTGCCGATGTTGCTTCTGATCCATGGTGCCCCGGGGTCGTTGTGGGGATATATGAACCTTATGGATGATGAGGACCTCCAAAAACACTTTCACATTGTCTCTGTTGATCGGGTGGGATATGGCAAGTCAAGACTCAAAAAGAGGCGTTTCGTAACGTCCATTGCGACGCAGGCCAATGCATTGCTTCCTGTTTTTTCGTTAAATAAAAGTGGTGAAAAGGTACTTGTGCTTGGCCGGTCATATGGTGCGCCTATTGCCGCGAAACTGGCGTCCATGGCGCCCGATCAGGTGAAGGAGCTCATCATGGTATCGCCGGTGATCGATCCCGAAAAGGAGCGCTTTTACTGGTTTTCAAAGTGGGGTAGAATGGGGGTGGTTAAGTTATTTTTGCCAGGGGCGTTCAATGCCGCTACGGCAGAAAAGTACAGTCACGCCGATGAGCTCAGAAAGCTTCTCCCGGTTTGGCAGAATCTCAGCGTCCCTACGACTGTCATACAGGGGGGGAACGACTGGATAGCAGATCCGGCCAACATTGAATTTGCCAAGGCACATATTAAAAGTAAGCGTGCACAATACATTTTCCTGTATAATGCGGGACATATGATTACGTTTTCACACGCCACGATGATCAAGGAAATGCTTTTGAAGAGCCGTCTTTTTCAGGATAAGATCACCTCTGCCAATATTGAAACAAAGGATGGGCAACTTCTCGGCAACTAGCTTACTATATTGCGCATCAAAGAAAGCGGCAAGTCATGAGACCTGCCGCTTTTCCGTTAATAATTAACCTATGGTAATACGTGAAATCAGATTTCACCTAAAACAACTATATTACCTGGGACGATATCTTTTGGGTTTACACCGACAAACATTGGCATAATTTACCGAACTACTTTCTGAGTGACGGCATCCGTGGCATTGCTGGCCCGGATCAGGTACATGCCTTTAACGAGGCTACGCATATCAAATTCTTCCTGTATCAGTATTTCAGGCGTTTTGCTGGCGATTTCCCTGATAATACGGCCGTTCATGTCGATGAGCTGCAAACGGATGATCGCTCGTTTCTTGCTGTATGCTTTTACCGTTACAAAATCTTCTGTAGGCACCGGATAGGCTTCAATCGCCATCGAAACTTCTGCGGACTTTACATTAGGAGCAGAGGTAATCACGCCGCCATACTCCGACGATTCGTAAGGCGGTATTTCAATGGTTTCCCCCGGTTTGTCAATTACGCTGATGAGTCCCTCACGGTAACTCTCAGATATTTTGACACCGTCCCGCCATTCGGTAACCACCATGGCAAAAAGATAGTTACCCAGTAATTCCGGAGCCTTCCACACCAGCTGTTTGGTGGCCGCGTCAACCTTGAATGTGCCGGTAGCACTGATTTCATTTGGGAAAAGATAGCTGTGGTCGACCATTCTTACGCCGCAGGTACCCGGTGACGGTTTGCTCAAACGAACGACTTTGATGCTGATGCTGTCGTTATCGGCTACAGTTGGCTTCAGATCCACTGTATACACCTGGCGAATGCCGGCGTAGAATGCCAGATAAGGTAGAACAGGGGTAGAATTGGCCAGCTGGGTATCGATGACGGTCCAGATGAACTGTGATGTTGATTGGGCGTTGGGCAGGTTCAGTAATCCGCCGGTGCGATTGTCGAGTGCAACTGCAATCTGATAAATACCGGATGATGGGTAGGTGTAGCGCGCCTGATATTCTCCGACTGATACGTTGCCACTCAAATTGATGAGGGAAGCCCTTGAAAGGTCCTTGGTTCCCCCGTCTCCCATACAAACTGTTACGCTACTCAGCGCGTTGACGGCGTTCCCTCCCTGCTGCATGTCGAAGTACAGCCTCACTTTGATGTCGTACGTCTGGCCCGAAATATGGGCCGCCAGAATCTCGCCTCCTCTCAGGTGCGACGCCTGCGCGAAGGCTGCGGACAGCAATATCAGTAAGAAGGTTCTGTAAACTGATTTCATATAGAGGAAAAGATGCCGTGAGGTTACATAACTATAAAGTGAAAACGAGGAAACAGTTTGATTTTGTATGGTATGCTTTCAAAACAAATGCAAAAAATGCAACTCAAAATGTGATTCTGAAGAGCCTGCGTTCTTAATCCTTGTAAATCAGTATTTCGCTTTTCCCATCACTTTGGATATAAGCACGGTACATTCCTTCACTGTTGAAAGGCATGGCAATATTACCTGCGCGGTCGACAGCGATAATTCCGCCTTCACCGCCTCTTTCCACCAGCTTTTTCATCACCACCTCATTGGCGGCGTCCTTCAAATTCATGCCCTTGTATTCCATCAATGCCGAAATATCGTGCGCCACCACCGAGCGTATGAAATACTCGCCGTGGCCGGTTGCCGATACGGCGCAGGTGGTGTTGTTGGCATAGGTTCCTGCGCCGATGATCGGAGCGTCACCAATGCGTCCGTATTTCTTGTTGGTCATTCCGCCGGTGGAAGTCCCTGCTGCCAGGTTTCCGAAGCGGTCCAGGGCTACACAACCCACGGTCCCGAATTTATTGCCCTCCGTGAAAATGAGATCCTCGTCTTTTCTCAGGCCTGTTTTAGGACTTTTTTTAATATTCTCATCTTCTTTTGCATTGTGATCGAGTTCAGTCTTTTCCTGTTCCCTGGCCTTTTGCAATGCTCTGTAACGTGTATCTGTATGGAAATAGGATGGGTCGACGATTTCCAGTCCCTTTTCCTTTGCGAACTGTTCCGCCCCTTTGCCGGCCATCATCACGTGCGGCGATTGGTCCATAACCGCGATCGCCGCGGATATGGGGTTTTTGATCGTCGTTACGCCGGCGACAGCTCCTGCTTTCAAAGTTTTGCCTTCCATGATGGCAGCATCCAGTTCATTTTTGCCCTCATTGGTGAACACGGCTCCTTTACCGGCATTGAACAGCGGTGAGTCTTCCATCACATGGATCGCCGCCTCGACCGCTTCCACACTCGTTCCACCCCGTTTCAGCACGGCATAGCCTTTTTCCAGAGCCATATTGAGTCCCTCCCGGTAAGCCTTTTCTTTTTCCGGGCTCATGTTCGCGCGGGTAATGGTGCCCGCGCCACCGTGTATGACGAGCGTAATTTTGTCAGAGAAATCCTGGCCAATCGCCGGGACGATAGTCAATGCGGTAATCAGCGTAAAGAAGAGCTTTTTCATGATCGCGTAATTTGAGTGAACTATACCAAATCTAACAAGGAAATTCACAAATGCCTACGTTGCCGATATGGGAGTGATGAGAAGAGAACGGCCGACAATGCCGTTTTTAAATGCAGTAGAGGCTCTTCCGGAGCTTCTTTTGGTATGTTTAGGCAAAAAACTATTCAAAACCGAAAACAACACCGATGAAAAAAGTAATGCTTTGCCTCGGGGCAATGCTAGGGAGCTGGGATGTTCCAGCGTTCGCGCAGAAGCCGAATGACTGGAAATATCGCCAGGGAAAGATCGTCAGTCCGTGGGCGGACAAGGTCGCGGTGCAAAATGTACATCCCGAATATCCGCGTCCGCAACTCGTGCGACAAAACTGGTTAAATATCAATGGCCTTTGGGGTTACGCCATTGTCCCGCAAAGTGCTTCTGGAACGAAACCGGCAGCTTTCGATGGACAAATCCTCGTTCCGTTCGCAGTGGAATCCGCACTGTCGGGTGTTGGCAAAACCGTTGGCAAGGACAGTATACTCTGGTACCAGAGAACAATTGATTTTGCTCCAAAACTAAAAGACCAGCGCGTCCTGATCCATTTCGGAGCCGTAGACTGGAAGTGTGAAGTGTTTGTCAATGGTAAGCCCGCGGGAAGTCACCAGGGAGGTTATGACCCATTTACATTGGATATCACAGATCTGCTGGTGAAGAAAAAGCAGCAGGAAATTACCGTGAAAGTGTGGGACCCGAGCAGTGACGGTCCCCAGCCGCGCGGCAAGCAGATCAAAAACCCACATGGGATATGGTACACGCCCGTAACGGGCATCTGGCAGACGGTGTGGTTGGAAACGGTTCCCACGAGTCATATCGCTGACATTATACCTGTCGCTGACATAGATAAGCAGTCGCTGACCGTGAAGACCGATGTGGTGAATGCAGGTGCTGCTGACAAGATCAAAGTAACTGTATGGGATGGGGCCACCCAGGTAGCCGGGCAAGAGGTTTCCCCTGATCAGGAAGCGGTTTTAACTATCGCTAATCCGAAGCTGTGGTCGCCTGAAACCCCATTTCTTTACGATCTGACGGTCTCTCTGATCCGCAACGGTAAAGTTGTGGACGAAGCCAAAAGCTACGCGGCAATGCGTAAGATTGCGATGCAGCCCGATGAGAATGGTGTGCAACGCATGACTTTGAACAACAAATTCCTGTTTCAGTATGGCCCCCTCGATCAGGGCTGGTGGCCGGATGGCCTGTACACAGCTCCGACCGACGAAGCGTTGAAGTTTGATATTATCAAGACGAAGGAAATGGGCTTCAATATGATCCGGAAGCACGTCAAAGTAGAGCCCGCACGCTGGTATCGCTATTGCGACGAATTGGGTATGCTGGTGTGGCAGGACATGCCTAGCGGTGACCTGGGAAACAACTGGGAGCAACGCCCCGGCATCACCGGTAACGAAACCGACAAGAACAGGACGCCGGAATCGGAAAATATCTACAGGAAGGAATGGAAAGCCATTATCGATGCCAATCGTTTTTTTCCGTCGATCGTTGTATGGGTACCATTTAACGAGGCCTGGGGGCAGTTTAAAACGGAGGAAATTACTAACTGGACCATGCAATATGATCCGTCCAGGCTGGTCAACAGTGCTAGCGGGGGAAATTTCCACCCGGTTGGGCACATCCTCGATCTGCACAACTATCCCGCACCGGTAATGCCGAGACCGGATCTTTTCGGTGCGAAGCAGATCATCGTGCTCGGTGAGTTCGGAGGACTCGGCTTGCCCGTAGACCAGCATACCTGGCAACAGAAGGATAACTGGGGTTATCAGAGTTTTAAAAGCCAGCAGGAGCTGTACAATCGTTACGAAACTTTTATCAGCCGTTTCGAGCCGCTGATCAGGAAGGGATTGTCGGCGGCGGTTTACACGCAGACCACGGACGTGGAGGTGGAAATCAATGGTTTAATGACCTATGATCGCAAGGTGGTCAAATTTCCCGAAGCGAAGCTGAAACAGATCCACTCGAAACTTTATGATCCTTCCTTCGTTAAGCTGAAACCATAGTCGATACAGACTCGGATAAAAAACAGGGAAAGAGCATTTACCCTTTCCCTGTTTTTTATATCAGATTTGTTTTGCCGTTGGCTACTGGGCGCCTTTCATTTGTGCTTCCACCACAGCAATTGCAACCATATTCACGATCTCGCGAACCGAGCTACCCAATTGGAGCACGTGAACCGGCTTTTTGAGCCCCAACAGGATCGGTCCGATGGTTTCGAGCTCCGCTGCCTCTTTCAACAGGTTGTAGGCGACGTTGCTGGCTGAAAGATTGGGGAAAATCAACGTGTTAGCAGCCCCGTCGATCAGGTCGCTGAACGGGTGGTTTTCTTTTAACAAAGCCGTGTTGAATGCCAGGTGCGCCTGCATTTCACCTTCGACGATCATGGACGGGTTGCGTTTTTTCAGGATAGCGGTAGCCTCCCGCATTTTGTTCGCATCCGCGCCCTGGGCGCTGCCGTAGTTGGCGTAGGTCACGAGTGCAATGCGAGGCTGTATGTTGAAGCGCTCTACCGCTTTTGCTGTCAGTTCCGTGATTTCGACGATTTCATCTACCGTTGGGTCCAGATTCACCGTGGTATCAGAAAAGAACAGCGGTCCTTTGGGCGTGAGCAGGATATACATCCCTGCTACCTTGTCGACACCTTCCTGTTTCCCGATCACATGCAATGCCGGACGGATCGTGTCGGGGTAAGTACGGGTTAAGCCGGAAATAAATGCATCCGCTTCCCCGTTTTCGACCATCATAGACCCGAAATAGCTTTTGAAATACATCGTACGACGCGCTTCGATGGGAGTAAGCCCCTTTCTTTTCCTTTTGTTGTATAATTTGGCGGCATAGGTTTCGATCATAGGCTCACTTTCCTCTGCGCGCGGATCTACGATCGATACGTCGTTCAGATCGAGTTTGCTCTCTTTGATCAGATGCAGGATCGTCTCCTTACTTCCCAGCAAAATGGGGACCGCAATACCTTCGTCGCGCACTTGCTGTGCCGCACGCAATACCTGGATGTTTTCCGCATCTGCAAAAACGACTCTTTTCGGTGCCAGTTTGGCTTTATTAAGGATCACACGGGATATCTGCTCATTGCGGCCCAGTCTGCTCGAAAGCTCCTGATCGTAAGCATCCCAGTCAGTGATGACCCTGCGAGCCACGCCGGTCGCAATGGCTGCCTTTGCCACGGCAGGTGCAACGGTCGTCAGCAGCCTGGGGTCAACGGGCTTGGGTATAATATAGTTTTTGCCAAATACGATATTGGTTTCATTGTAGGCAAGATTGACAATATCCGGTACTGGTTTTTTCGCGAGGTCGGCCAGCGCGTGCACAGCCGCCAGTTTCATTTCCTCATTAATTTCCGTCGCTCGTACGTCGAGTGCACCCCTGAATATGTAGGGGAAGCCCAGCACATTGTTGACCTGGTTCGGATAATCCGAACGGCCCGTAGCCATGATCACATCTTCGCGAGCCTCGACGGCGTCCGGGTAGGGAATTTCAGGATTAGGATTGGCCATCGCCAGCACAATAGGGTCTTTGGCCATGGATTTGACCATATCCTTAGACACGATATCGGCGGTGGAGAGCCCGAGGAAGAGGTCGGCGCCCTTCATAGCCTCTTCCAGCGATTCAAACGATACGTCCGTTGCGAACTGCTTTTTCATATCGCTCAGATCCGTGCGGCCATTGTGAATGTGGCCCTTTGTATCGAACATGGCGATGTTTTTCGGGTTTGCACCCAAGGCAAGATACAGCTTGGTGCAGGATACAGCCGAGGCGCCTGCTCCGGACACCACGATGCGGATATCTCCGATGTTTTTTTCGACCAGTATCAATGCATTGAGCATAGCGGCCGCGCTGATGATGGCAGTGCCGTGCTGATCGTCGTGCATGACGGGGATATTCAACTCTTTCTTAAGCCTGGCTTCAATTTCAAAGCACTCGGGGGCTTTGATATCTTCCAGGTTGACGCCTCCGAAAGTCGGTTCCAGGATTTTGACGGTCCGGACAAATTCGTCTACATCTTTTGTATTGAGCTCTATATCAAATACATCGATGTCGGCATATATTTTAAAGAGTAGCCCTTTCCCTTCCATAACAGGCTTGGAGGCTTCGGGGCCGATATCGCCGAGGCCGAGCACGGCCGTACCATTGCTGATGACAGCCACCAGGTTGCCTTTGGCAGTATACAAATAGGCGTTTTCTACATTTTCGGCGATTTCGAGGCAGGGCTCTGCTACACCCGGGGAATAGGCCAGGGAAAGGTCTCTCTGGGTACTGGTTTCTTTGGTGGGGATTACCTGTATTTTACCTGGCCTACCTTTGGAATGGTAGTATAAAGCGTCCTCTTTTCTGATCTTCTTATTCATACCTAAATAGACGATGTTTCGCGCTAAGGTACAAACATTCGGTTCACGGCAAAGAAATTCCGCGCGGGTTTCACAGAATTTCGCTGCCGCTTTTACCTACGGCAGAAATGGGCATTTACTGGAAGGTAGAAAGATCGTCGTCGCTGAATGACGGGCTCTTTGCCAATTTTTTCCTGGCTTTTACCACAACCACTCTTTTCTTGAGAAAATGGGCAAAGACCATATACAAACCAAACATTGCAATGTAAATGTACATCGATGCGGTGTTGGTGATATTGCCATGGAAAGTAAAAAAGAGACCCGTGTTGACGATGGTCACCATCCAGAGCGTAAAGGATGCCCAGAAATGGTTAAGCCCGTTGTCGATCAGAATGTGGTGCATGTGGTTACGGTCCGCGACGAAAGGCGAGCCACCTTTGAAAATACGCACGATAAATACCCGCAGCGTGTCGAAAATCGGAACGATCAGTAACACCATCACGATGATCGGTGCGTTGAAATAGGCGTTGGGATCGTGTAGGTAACCCACATTCAGGGAAAGGAACTCGACCGCGAAGATCGATAGCAGGTAACCTACGATCAATGAGCCTGTATCCCCCATGAAAATTTTGCTGGTCTTGGAAAAATTAAACCGGAGGAAACCCAATAGTGAGCCCGACATCGCAAAAGAGAGGCAACCGAACGAGAAATGATCATTGAGTATGAACCAGATCCCGAAGCCGAGACCTGCAATGAGGCTGATTCCCCCCGCGAGGCCGTCGATGCCGTCGATCAGGTTAATGGCATTGATAATGGCGATGAAAATGAATACGGTGAGCGGAATGCTGATGAAATCCGACACACCATGGATACCGAATATGCCATAAAAGTTATCAACCTTGAAATTACCCATCGCCACCAGGATGAGCGATGCGAAAATCTGGATGATGAGCTTCTTCGTGGGGTCTACCGCCAGAATGTCGTCCTTAATACCCAGGAAAAAGAGAATGATCACCCCGGTCATAGCCAGGCTGATCAGGTTCGAATCCAGGATGTTTTCAGAATGGGGCCACAGGAAATAGGCGATCAGGGTTGCGGCAAATATCGCAATTCCTCCCAAAGTGGGGGTTTCTGTTTCATGAGAACTTCTGAAACCCGGTTTGGCCGTCAGATGCAGCAGGTTTGAGAGGTTAATGATGATAGGAATCGAAATGATAGACAAAAAACACGCAATCAGAAAGGATAGAAGGCATTGATACACATCGTGGTGGATAATGTTGCTGACGTTCCCCTCGGTCAGTATTTGCAGAGGTAGTTGTAGTTCCATAGTGTCTGTCAAATTAGTGCAGTGCCGTCGAGTTGCAGGAAAAATCCTGGTTCAAATATCGAAATATAAACCATTAATTGAAATGTGCAAACGGTTGAGTATAAAATATTTACTGTATGGCTCGCCCGGTTCAATTGCTTTCTGGTGTTCAAATAAATTGTATAAGTTTTCTCAAAGGTTTTAGCCATAGTGTGTAGAATTTTGGTTTTAAATTGTTGACCTTCCATGCCAGGCGATCATTCCGGTTCGCTGCGATCCTGTTTTTAAAATTACTGTTACTAACTCCGCCTGCACGCATTTTTACGAGCACTTTCGGCAGATAGGCAAGCCGGACTCCCTGGCCGTGAACGAAGCGCAGCATCAATTCGTAATCTGCGGCGCTCCCGAGGTCCAGCCTGAATTTCCCGAATGCCTCGTAAACCTCTTTCTTCACAAAGAACGTAGGGTGAGGAGGCATCCAGCCATTCAAAAAGGAGCCGAGCTTATATGCACCAGAGACCCACTTTCTCCTGACAATCGTTGCATCGTTTGCATCAATATATTCGAGATCGCCATAAGAGGCCTGAACGTCATCCGATTCCAGTATTCCGGCGACATCGCTGACCACCGATGCGTAGGCATAAAAATCATCCGCATTCAATATCCCTATGATATCTCCGGTTGCCAATTGTATGCCTTTGTTCATCGCATCGTAAATTCCGCTATCACTTTCGCTGACAAAACGGGCGATCCGGTTGCCGTAGGACTTTACGATTTCCTGCGTGCCGTCTTTCGAATTTCCATCGACAACAATGTACTCGATATCCGGATAATCTTGCCCAAGCACAGAATCGATGCAATGCCGGATGGTCGGTGCACCATTATAGACAACGGTCAGTATGCTAACTTTCAAGGGTTTATTGTTCTTGTTTTAACGTATTTTGCCGGATTTCCCTGGTAAATGCCGTATGCTTCCAAATGCGCCGTGGCGACCGAGCCGACTGTGAGCACCGCATGGGAGCCTACCTGAACACCGGGGCAGACCGTTGCTTTGGCGCCGACCCAGGAGCCGCTGCCAAGCGTTATCGGCTTCACAATCAGGTCGAACGTGCTCTTCCTGTAATTATGATTGCCCGTCAGTAACATAGCTCCCTGGGACAAACAGGCATTTGATTCAATTGTCACCAAAGTGAGGTTGTCGATCCACACCTCTTCGCCGACCCAGACATGGTCCCCGATACGCAGGAACCAGGGATATTTGATATTCACTTTGGGTTTGATCACCACACCCTGACCGATCTCCGCACCAAACATCCGGAGCAGTGCTACTTTGAATGCCGAAGGATACGGTATGTGCGTGTGGATGAACAGGCGGTTGAGCAAATACCAGCTCATGAGCTTGGGATAGCTGCCCGGCTTGTACCAGCTGTTGTTATACGCGGACAGATTGGTTTGGGTTCCTGAGGTCTTTTCCATATTCTGTCCTGAAATGTGTTACAATAGCGTCTTTATCCCGGCCTGCCCGGTGATAAACTTCGAAGATCTTGGCATCGACCAAAAAGCGGTACCAAAACCCTTGCAAAACGTGCCATATGAGCCCTTTTGTTCCATCCAGAAATCCGCCTTTCAGAAAATAGCGGTAAGTGAAATAGATGAATGGCCTGGTAAACAGCGGCATGCCTGCGTATTTGACTTTCAAAAAACGCGTGCGTTGTTCCTGGCTCCCCCAGAAACTGGGGTCGACTGTATCTTTACTGTCAAAGTTATATTTAATATTCAACAGGTCGATAACCTCCCTGATTGCGTAATTATTATGCTTTTGTGTCCACCAGGTGAGATTGTTAAGGTTATGGTCAACAATGTCGTGCTGGAGCTGGGCCGTCGTTCCGCTGCTGAGCTTGATATGCTCGTCCATCCATAGCTCCTCGCAAATGCCCAGTCCCCTGCGCCACAGCCTTAGCAGCCAAATGGGGTAGTAGCCGCCACGACGGATCCACTTCTCCATGAAAATGACCCTTCTTTTGACATACAATCCTGAAACACTTTCCGGGACTTGCTGAATCGATGCATTCAGTTCCGCCGCAAGTTCCGGCGTAATGTACTCATCCGCATCCATCCGCATCAGCCATTGGGTCTGGAAAGGATTATTCCGGATGCCGTGGTTGAACTGAAATGCGTAGGAAACCCAGGGATTCTGCACGACGGTGGCACCCAGCTGCTCGGCGATAGCAACCGTGTCGTCAGTGGAAAAAGAGTCTACAATGAAGATCTTGTCGGTAATCGGAAGCAAACTTTGGATGCACCGGCCGATGTGCTTGGATTCGTTGTGTGTTAAAATGATGACGGATAAATCGATCATATCTGGGAGAATACGGAACCGGTTGCCGGTCAACGGTTACTTCTGGCGGTAAATGTAGTCACTTTTTTTGAACCTTCTTGTATTCTTCCAATAACTGATTGGCAACCACCCGTATATCAAAGTTTTCGGTAACCATGTTGTAAGCTCGATTTGCGATTGCCTCGGCATAGGTTCTATCTTGTAATATTTTAAGAAGGCCTTCCGCAACGCCTTCGCTGTTGAGCGGGGCGAGGAACGCCGCCTCATAGCGCCCAATGTAGTCGCCGAACCCCACGCGGTCGGAGACAAGAGCAGGCACGCCGGAGGTCATCGCTTCGAGCACTGCGATCGAAAAACCTTCGGAGTAGGAGGGAAGAACAAACAGATCCGCGTCAGCGAGCGCTTCTTTTTTGATGGTGTCGGTAAGCATTCCAACCAGTTTGATCCGATCTCCCAGATTGTGTTTTCGGATAAATTCTTCAGTTTCCGCCTGGTATCCATCGTCTGGACCAGCGAGTATAAGTATTGCTCCGGGAAGCTGTTCATGTACTTTGTTGAATGCAGGTAGCAGCAGGTCGAGACCTTTCTTGATGTTGAGCCTTCCCATGAAAAGCACCATTTGCTGGTCGGTCCGGATGCCATGCTTTGCCCGGAAAATGCCTTTCGCTGGTAAATGGGAACGGGTATATTCATCGAGTTTCATGCCATTCGGGACGATGACCATGTTTTTGGGACGATAGCCGAGATAACGGATCACGTCTTCCTCTTCGTCCGTATTATTGATCTGTATCAGATCGGCACGTCCCAGCAACCTTCGCTGATAAAGCAGGGTGACCAGGTCCTTCTTCCATTTGCTGTGAGCCACTGCCCATTTGTCGAGCAATCCGTGAATGGTGATCACCATCACAGCATTCGAAGGGATCAGGAATGGAGCGAGACTTCCGAAATGCCAGATTCCGTGCATGTGTATCACATCGTACCGGTGAATATGCTTTTTCAGATACTGATACATATCGATCGAGAACTCACGATAGAAGTTACTGATTGGGGTCGTGCGTGCACACTCGATCAGCCGGGCGCCGTCGGGTACCGGATACATTTTCTCGCCGGGCGTCATCGGGCTCAGGATATCGACCTGGTGGCCTTGTTTAAGAACCTCGGTTGTGTGGTCGTAGATAATGCGCGCCGGGCCGCCGATAGCCCATGTATATGCACAAATATTGAGAATTCGCATGCTTTGTTTCAATGTATAGTTGTGTTTTGCACCTCTTTGTTTTGGTCCAGGCTACGATAGGTTTGCACCATCTGCCGGGCTACGGGACCTGCCGAGAAAGGAGCAATCAATTTTAAAGATTCCCGCCCCATTGCCGGAATACTGTCGGGGTGCCGGAGAAAGAACCGGATATGGTTTTCAAGTTCGGTCTGGTCCGCCGGATCAAATGCAAATCCATTCTCACCACTTTGCACGAGATCGGCTACGCATCCGCACTTTTGCGAAACGATGACCGGCATCCCGCAAACCATCGCCTCATTGACCACCAATCCCCAGGGTTCCGATTTGCTGGGCAAAATCAGCACGTCGCTTTGAGCCAGCCAGTCGGGCACCTGATACCATGGAAAACCTCCGGGCATGACGACGTTTTCGGCGATATTCAGCGATTTGCTCAATGCCTCGAGCGCAGCGCGCTCCGGACCTTCACCCACTATCAAAAGCTTCCATGCGGCGCGGTCGTTTTCTTCTGACATCACTTTTGCAAATGCCCGGAGCAGCATATCCAGGTTTTTTTCAGGTGCTAACCTGCCCACGTAGACAAATTGTCTGTAACCCCGGTTCAGCGGCTTCATTCTTTGCCTGGCCGTGTCATACTTCTCCCGGATCAGCCTTTCATCGATCACGGCTGCATTGCGGACCGTGATCTCGCGGTGGCGTATCCCGAGGCTTTCGAGATATTCTGCTGAGGTCTTTCCGAAGCAGAAGAATGCATGGGCGCGGTTTACAATGATTTTCTTAAACCGTTCTTTCCAGGGTGAACGGTTATGGTCCGCTGCCGATGATTCCGACGAGATGACCACCTTTACACCTCGGAACCTGGCATAAAACATGAGCAAGACCTGGGCCCAGTCGAAATAGCCCGTGATATTGAGAACCGTAGGCGTATACTCGTCGAATATCCGGAAAAGGGCCTTCAGTCTTTCGGCAAAACTTACCTGATCCAGGCTCCGTTCAAAAAGTATCCGGTAAGGATAATCGTACCGGATGGTGTCGTCAGGCTGCATGTCTTTCCGGCTTGCCTCATATAATGCGATCTGGGCCACCAGCAGTTCATCCTGCCCACCCGTTTCCTGCATTGCTTTGTAAATCTCGCTGAACAGCTTCGACTTGTAATGCGCCCATAATTGGTTGTGAACAATCAATATGCGCATCAGTGATGGAGATTTAGGTATTCCTGAAACAAAGGATACAAATTGTCGGCCAGAAATGCCTGGCCCTGGCTGTTGAAATGGACAACATCCATTTTGCGGTAGTTTTTCTTGGAAACACCGAATTTGAACTCGTCGATCAGCCTGATATCCTTCTCTCTGGCAAAGGCGATGATTTCCTGGCCCTGGTCATTGAAATGGCCCAGATCTATTTCCGAAATCTCGGGATGCAAGTAAATGAACATCGGAATGCCGTTTTGCCGCGCCATTTCATACAGCTGCTTGTAACCGGGGTTGAAGGTCAGTCCCGGTTTGCGGATTCCTGCGTCGTTCAGCGCTTCCGCTTTGATGGAATCCTTTACCGCGGCAGCGGCGGCAGGAGTGCTGGCTGTGTCGGCTTTGGGCGTCGCGGCCGTTTTTGTTTCCTGAGTTTTCACTTCCGGCTCCGGCGAAAGGAAAATAGTGTCCAGGTAGTAGAAGATAATCCAGCGATAACGGTCCCATAGTTCGTAGAGCGCTAATTTATATTGCTTGTTGGGCCACCCGGGATCGACGCCCACCGGGCTTTGCGGAGACATGATATCGTGCGCATCGTGGCTGCTGGTGACCAGACAAATCAGTTTCGCTTTAAACAGTCCGTATTTTTTCAGATATGCCGCAATGTTGTCGGGCCCCCAGGAGCCTGCCGAGATATTCAGAATACGCACCCGCTTGTTGTATTCTTTTGCGAAGCGCTTTTCGAGGAGGGTGGAGGCGATACTGTCCTGATCCGTCAGGCTGCCTCCATTCACAACCGAGTCCCCGATCAGAAGGATCACAAGGCTGTCGGTGGGCAGGACTTCCTCATTGCGCATCGAGTAGCTGTTGGTTCGAAGCACCTGTCCGAACCGTTTTACATCCTGGTTGGGTGCATATATATATTCAAAATCAGGATCGGAAACGTAGAGGGGTGAATTGCAAAAGCCATATTTTACTCTCAATACAATTTCTGCAATCCCCGCTAGAATGACGATGGCAATTAAAAATCTATAAATAAACTTCAACATCAAATGAGGTTCTTCTGCGTAGAATGTGCCTGCAAATTTAGGATTACTTTTGCCATTTGCGACTTTTTGGCTATTCGTTAACTAAATATCCGGGTATTTACATGCCGAAGCGGTGTTTGGTGACCTCCTTGCCCGTTTTTCTTCCCATTCCCGCCGGAACGTGTTTTTGGAGCTCTCTGTTCCGCCGTTTTTCAGTTCGAAACGTTGGCCTGTGAGCCTGGCACGGGTCTTTTTAGGGAATGACTCTTTCATTACATCAATCAATATCTAAAAACAGGATCATGAGATTTGTCGAATCAAAAGCAACAGGAGAGCCCGTGAGGCTTTTTGTTAACGAAGTGGGGCAAGGGAAGCCCGTGATCTTTATTTCCGGCTGGCCTTTGAGCCATGAAATGTGGGAATACCAGTTTAATGATCTGCCCAAGCACGGAATTCGCTGCATCGGATATGATCGAAGGGGTTTTGGAAAGTCCGACAAACCCTGGAGTGGTTACGACTATGATACGCTTGCAGGTGATTTGAAATCGGTTATCGACGCGCTGGACGTCGATGAGGTGACATTGGTCGGGTTCTCCATGGGAGGCGGGGAAGTAGTCCGTTATCTGACGAAATATGGCAGCAGTAAAGTTTCAAAAGCGGTGCTCATCAGTACGATACTTCCCTACATGTTGCAAACCGACGACAATCCGGAAGGAATACCGCAGGAGGTTTTCGACGGATTCATTGAGGAGATCGCGAAGGACAGGCCCAAATTCCTGGCCGGATTTGGGAAGGAATTTTATGGTAATTCGCTGTTGAACAATGCGGTGAGTGATGAACTATTGCAATGGCATTCCATGCTGGCATTGCAAGGGTCGGGCAGGGCTACCATGCAATGCGTGCGGAGTTTCAGCGCCACCGATTTCCGCAATGAAATATCACTGCTTGACATCCCACTCCTGATCATTCACGGCGAGTCGGACAAAACGGTGCCCGTTAAGGCCAGCAGCGAGCGGACTTCCGAAATGTTGCCAGGTGCGGAGTACATCGTCTATGAAGGTGCACCGCACGGGTTGTTTATCACGCAAAAGGAAAGGTTGAATGAAAACCTGATCCAGTTTATCAATCAGGAAGTAGTGACGATCAGCAATCCCTATACCGATATTATCTCCTAGGTTTGAAACAGGATGGTTTGGATCGGTATATTAATGCAAAGAGGCTGCGTTCGTGGGAGTGCAGCCTCTTGCCTTTATAGCATCTCGATCAGTTCGATGCGGTTACCAAAAGGGTCACGGAATGAAAAGCGGTCTCGATCGGGGATCTTGCTTTCGTTCTTATAGGGAATACCGTGTTTTTCCAGAACAGCCCTGGCGCCTGCCAGGTCGTGTACTTCAAATGCAGGATGCCTTTGGGAAAGGTCGTGTACTTCCTCGGCACGGATATGCAACTGTATATCGGCTGCCTGAAACCAGATCGCACCATTCGGAAGTGGGTATCCAAGATCGGTCAGTTCTTCCAGGCCGAGCACGCCACCGTAAAATTCTCTGGCTTCCTGTTCTTTGCCAGGCGGAATGCAAAGCATAATATGGTCGAGTCGTTTGAATTCGATTTTCATGGTAGGAGTGATTTATTTTAATATCGTTTAAAGTTACCTGGCCAAAGGCCCTTTGCTGACTTCTTCGCCTTCCCTCCAAACAGATTCAATCTTCCTTGTGTTCCGGATGTCGGTTAACGGGTTAGCACCGAGGATAATGAGGTCGGCTTTTTTGCCTTTCTCAAGCGTGCCCGTTTCCTGGGCGGTACGTAGTGCGTGGGCAGCATTGCGTGTGCTCACGGTGATCGCCTGCAAAGGCGTGAGTCCTGCTTTTACCATTAGTTCCATTTCAAGATGCTCAGTAAATCCCTGCGTGCGAATGGGGAATGCACCGGAATCAGTGCCGAGTGCAACCGTGATGCCGGCATCGTGGATTTTTTTAAGATTGATCATCGCAGTTTTGAATGCGGCCATATTGCGGGGATAGTCCGGCGAGCTCCGGATGCGTTCACCGTATGTCTTGTCCGTAATCATTTCCAACACGCCTGGTTCGAGGGACGCCGTGAAAAACGCATCGCCGATCCAGTCCGGGTTACCGGCATATGCGAACTGATATTGGTCGAGTGACAACGTAGGGATGTACAGTACGTTTTTCTGCTTCATTTTATCGAGCAGATCCTGATCCACTTCCTTGTCACGGATGCTGTGCGCGATAATGTCGATTCCGGTCTCTGTCAGTTTTCGGGCGTCTTCGACATAAAAGAGGTGAGCCGCAACCCGGATATGATGCTTATGTGCTTCGCGGATGATTGCCTGATAGATCTCCGGTTTCATTTTTCCGGCATTGCCGCCATGATCGTCGACCCAGATCTTCACAACGGCCGGTTTCACGGCGGCCAGCTTTTGCATCATGGCAGGAACGTCTTCCGGCTTATCCGGACGCAATAGCAGGTTCATCCACGAGCCGGGATTAGGATCGGGCGTGTTGAAGCCGTAGCCTGCCGAATAGAGCCGTGCCCCGGGCAGCAGCCCCGCCTGGGTAGAGTCGATGAAGCCATTGAAGATCAGCGGCCGGTCGGTACCCATGGCGAGTACGGCGGCTACGCCATAATCCTGGTACTTTCTGAGATGGCGGATAAGGTTCTCGCGGGTATAATTGTCGGCGGAGGAGGTCGTGCCTTTAAGCGTACCCACGTGTGCGTGTGCGCAGATGAGCGACGGCATTATGGTCTTGCCAGTCAGGTCGATTTCCCTGGCACCATTGGCTTTCAGCCCGTTTTGGATTGCGGCAATGCGTCCGCCCGAGATGAGGATGTCCGTCTTTTCCTGCGGAACAGCGCCAGTCCCGGTAATAACGGTCGCATTCTTCAGCAGTATCGCACCCTTTGTTTGCGCGTTGCATGCCGCGTTCGATAGCGACGTGAGCAGCAGGATAAGCAGAATAGCATTTTTCATGGGAATCGGATTTAGGATTGAATAGGAAACAAAGCTAAGAGCCTTGGTTACTGGTATGCATTTTGCCAAAAGCGCTGTACTTGTGCCGCAGTGGCGCGTAAAGTAAAACATCAATCATGTAAATTGTATTAACATGGCCAAATATTCAAAAAAAGCAAGTGAAAAGGTCGGAGAAGCCTTGCATGAGCAAAAGGAAGGAAAATTGAAGTCCGGCTCAGGGGATAAAGTGACCTCCAAAAAGCAGGCCATCGCCATCGGACTCTCCGAAGCCAGAAAAGAAGGCGCCAAAGTTCCGAAAAAGAAAGATTGACCGAATGGCGGTTACGGATCCTTTTCCCCGTTGTTCGCATCGGGAAAAGGTCCGTTATGCGATGAATAGCAGTCGTAATACTTACATAGTATTTATTTGTAATGAAATGTAAAACTATTACAATAGTGCTTCATGATAATGCTGAAATCGGCAACTAAATATTATATTGTACGGATTAAAGACATCAACTGCTGACGTTCTAAATTTGGAAGGCTGTTAATCATGAATGATCTAAGGAAGGAGCTGTTGAAGCTGCTGCAAGGGGATGAACGTATTTTTGACTTTATCCAGGACTCGGCAACTGACGGATTACTGATCTGGGAACATTCAAATCCTGAGAAGCATTGGGCGGACAAGAAACTGACACGAACGCTCGAGGCCGGGATAATCCGGAATGAAGGAGCGGACCCCCTCTATCCGCTTTTTGAAAACCAGGCATTCGTTTTTCACATCGGAAAGGTCCGGTCCTATTTTCCGGGACAGTCCGGCGAATGCAACGGGATCATCAGGATACCCCGCAGCGACCTGCGGGTACTTCGTTTAGGCATTACATCTATTTGTGTTACTACTGAAGCGCATGGGATACTGATTTTATCGGGTTTCCAGCGCGATGGGCTTATGCCGGAACCACCGGGCCTACTGACCAACACCCGTATCTACGAATCCTTTCTAAACAGTAATTCGATCTACGTCACGGGGATAGACCTTCTGGGTAACTATATGTACGTCAACGACTATTACTGTGAATTTTACGGACTCGACCGGAGTGAAATTATAGGAACGTCCTCGCTGACCGGCATTATACCTGAGGATATTGAGAAATGTCTGCAGGCTGGCGAGCAATGCTTCGTCAATCCCGGGACTCCCAATCGGGTCGTATTGAGAAAACATTCCCAATCCAATGGCGTCAAAACAACGTTGTGGGAGTTCACCGGTATCGCGGATGAAAATGGGGTGTTGACTGAAATTTTCTGCATTGGCTACGATATTACCCAGCACCTGAAAGTGGAAGAGGACCTTTCGGTATTGGTGTCGAACATGCAGGATGTTCTTTTTACGATTTCTCCCGGGGGGATATTCACGTACGTCTCCCCAAGTTGGACTGCGATGTATGGGCACAGTATAGAGGAAACGGTTGGGCGCCCTTTTACGGAATTTATACACCCCGAAGATTTTGAGGTATGTTTTGCGGCACTCAGAGAAACTGCCGAGACCGGGACCCCGGTGCCGGGCGGCGTGGAGCATCGGATCCTGCACCGGGATGGTTCATGGTCGTGGAGTAACACCAGCGCGAACATTGATCCGGTAAGTAAGGAGATCATTCTGACGAGCCATGATATTACAGAGCTCCGGAATTCGCGCGAACGGCTGAAAGAACTGGCGATTGTTGCTTCCAATACCACCGACTACATCGTCATCACAGATAACAAAGGACACATTACCTGGGTAAACAAAGCCTACGAAAGGCGTACGGGGTACCGTCGGAAGGAGGTCAGGGGTATGAATCCGACGCTCCTGCTTCGCGGCCCCGAAACGGACCCGGATACGATTGACAGAATATACCAGCATTGCAAGGAAAAACAAGTGGTGCAGGAAGAAGTGCTTTGCTACACCAAAACCGGGGAAAAATACTGGGTAGATCTCAGGATTACGCCCGTATTCGACGATCATGGAAATTGTTCACATTTCATAGCCATCGAACGCGACATTACGGCCCGGAAGGAGTCCGATATGGAGCTCAGGCGGATCAAGGATATTCAGGAGCAGACCAACGGCATTGCGCGTGTAGGCGGATGGGAGTTGCACGCGTTCACGGGAGAGTTGTACTGGTCGCCGACCACGAAGGAAATTCATCAGGTCGGACCCGATTATGTCCCGGAAACCGAAAGTGCGATCGGATTTTACAAAGAGGGCGCGAGCAGGGATACGATCCGGGATGCGGTATCGCAATGCCTGGCAGATGGTACCTCTTTCGACATAGAGTTGCAATTGGTGACTGCGAGGGGTAACGACCTGTGGGTGAGAACAATGGGGAAGGCCGAAATGGTCGACGGTGTTTGTGTGCGGATTTATGGTGCTTTCCAGGATATTACGTTCAGAAAGCAGTCGGAGGTGGATATTATGAACTCCGAAGCAAAGTTCCGCAGGCTGTATGATTCAACAAGCGATGCTGTAATACTTTTCGACCGGAGCGGCTACCTCGATTGCAATGCGGCGGCATTGAAGATGTTTGGCCTGGAATCGGTGGAGGCGTTGGTTAACATGCCATTTGGCGATTTGTCGGGATTGAACGAGACCGGTATGGAAACGATACAAGGGGAGGGAAACGGGCATGTCGACAGTGTATACCTGAAGGGAACACATAGTTTTGAATGGAAATACAAAAGATTTGGGGAAAAGAAAGAGACTTTCATCGCCGAAGTCCTTCTGAACCTTATCAGGATCAATGACCAGGAGATTATCCAGTCGGTCATCCGTGATATTACTACCCGAAAACATGCGGAGCTCGAATTGCTTGAAGCGCGGGAGCAAGCCGAGGCCGCCAGCAAACTGAAATCGGAATTCCTGGCGAACATGAGCCACGAGATCCGCACGCCGTTGAATGGGATAGTAGGCTTTACAGACCTGTTGATGAAAACCCAAATGGATGAAACCCAGCAACAATATATGTCGATGGTATTTCAGTCCGCCAATTCATTAATGGATATTATCAACGACATTCTGGATTTCTCAAAAATAGAGGCTGGTAAACTCGAACTGACACCGGAAAAGACGGACTTGCTCAAAGTATGCGGGCATGTTGCAGACATGGTGACCTATCAGGCCCAGCAAAAACACCTGGAAATGCTGCTGAACATCCCGGCAGACATTCCGCAATTTGTCTGGTCTGACTCGGTCAGATTGCGTCAGATTCTGGTGAACCTGCTCAGCAATGCGGTCAAGTTTACGATTCAGGGAGAAATTGAGCTAAAAATCGAACTGTTACGCAAGGTGAGCGATCTGGATTATACTTTCAGGTTTTCAGTGCGCGATACCGGTATTGGTATTGAACCCCTTAATCAACGCCGGATTTTTGAGGCCTTTTCACAGGAAGACTCCTCCACTACGAAGCGTTTCGGGGGGACCGGGCTGGGACTGACCATTTCGAACAGCCTGCTGGAGTTGATGGATAGCCGGTTGCAGCTCAACAGCACGCTCGAAAAGGGGAGTACTTTCTTTTTCGATGTCACATTCAGGGCAGTCGAGGGCGAGGACCGGTTTGAATGGGAGAACATCGAACAGATTGAGCGGGTGCTTATCGTGGACGACAACTTTAACAACGGACATATTCTAAGAGATATGCTCGATAACAAGCGTATTGCGTCCCATTATGTCCGGAGTGGGGAGGAAGCTTTTGATTTGCTTGCATCCGGCAAACAATATGACGTCATTTTGATGGATTGCCAGATGACGGGTTGGGACGGGATCGAAACGATTCGGAGAATCAGGAAACTTGAGAGTGGTTTGGAAAATCAGCCTGTCATCTTGATGAATGATTCGTTCGACGAAGATGCGCAGAGAGTTTTTGGCAATGAGTTGGATATCAGGCATTTTTTGGTGAAGCCGGTGAAGATTCAGCAGCTTTTTTATGCATTGTCGAATCTGGGTGTGAAAACGGAGGTAACGGGAGGAGGAGAAGATGCGCACTTTCCGGTTGAATACCGCGAATATGATGATCACCGTCCGACAACCATCCTCATTGCGGAGGACCATAAGATCAATATGTTACTGGTGAAATCGATGCTGGGTAAGATTTTGCCTCAAAGTGAACTGGTAGAAGCGGCGAATGGAAAGGAGGCTGTTTCCGAATTCAGCCGGGTGCGTCCCGATCTCGTTTTTATGGATATACAGATGCCAGAGATGAATGGCTATGAGGCAACAAGGGAGATCCGCCGGATGGAAAGCGATACCCATGTTCCGGTTATTGCGCTCACGGCCGGAACGGTAGTGGGAGAGCGTGAGAAGTGTATGGAAGCAGGAATGGATGATTACCTGACAAAACCTGTTTTGAAAGATACACTCGAAACCGCGATTCGAAAATGGTTATTTAAAATGCAGTAGAAAGGATGCAAAGAAATCTGCTGTCGTCGCTCCTTTTCAGGTGGTTTCTGCTGATGCCGTTTGTCGTGGTGCGAGTGAACGCCTTAGCAAGACCTGCACAGCTTCCGCGTGACCTTAATGCATTGTATGCCAAGGCGGAAGAATATGCGAGTTCCTCTCCAGACTCCCTGCTGGCAGTGGCAGTACTGGTCAAACAGGAGGGAGATCGCTTAAACGATGCTGCCGCCCTTGTAAAAGCCGCGAAGTTCCGGGCCCAGGCATTATGGCGGCTCGGCAGGCATCAGGATGCCATGCAGGCGGCGGTAGAAGCGCTTGAACTGGGAGAACAAAAGAAGATTCATGCGGACCTGCCGGATATTTATGCCATTATTGGGAATTTGCATAAAGAGAAAGCCAACTATGATATGGCTTTGGCTGCCGCGGACAAAGGGCTGGATATAGCAGAGCAAATGCATGACACCATATCCATTATTTACCTGAACCGGGTGAAAGCGATGTTTACTCAAGGCTTGGGAGCGATAAAGGGTGACACGGCGTTGATCCGCAAATCGTTGCACATGCATCTCGACGCGCTGAAACTGGCCGAAAGTTCGCCTCGTTTTGAGAAATACCGCATTGGCTATTACAATAACATTGCCCAGGTGTATGTCAAACGGGGGGAAATGGACAAAGCGCTGCATTACGTCACCAGGGGGATCGATCTGGCCAAAAAACACAGGCAGTTTCTGTCGCTGACGTATGGCTACACCTGGCTGTCACAGATTTACCTCCACAGACGTGACTATGCCGCGAGCACGGCTTACCTGGAAGAGGCTTTGAAAATAGCCAGGCAATTGAAAAACCCTTTCCGGGAAATGGAGCTATCGGATTATCTGGCGGAAGGGTTGGAATCAGGCGGTGATCACAAGCGTGCCCTGGAAACCTACCGGCGGTATAGCCACATCCGTGATTCGTTGCGGGTTCTGGAAAATGTGAGGCAGGTAAGTGAAGTGCAGGTCCGTTATGAAGCCGAGAAAAAAGACCAGCGGATCAGTGCGCTGGCAGCTGTGAATGAGATCCGGGCGAGGGAAATATGGGTGGCCATGGGAGGGCTGATCGTGTTTCTGGGCTTGTCGTTGTTCATGATCTTCCAGTATCGTACGATTGCACGAACGAACCGGACGCTGGAAGAAAGCAATATGCAAATCAGGGAGCAATCGGATCAGATGCAGGTGCTGATGAAGGAATTACATCACCGGGTCAAAAACAATCTGCAAACGGTCTCGAACCTGCTGAGCCTGCAATCCAACCGGCTCACGGATGAGGATGCCAGGGAGAGTATCCGGACCGGACAGCAGCGGATCGAGGCGATGTCCCTCATTCACAAAAGCCTGTACAGTCACGATCGGGTGAACATGGTCGACATGAGCGAGTATATGACCCATCTGACAGAGAGTGTGATGCAAAGTTTCGGCTGGGACCGCGACAGGCTTCGGCTGGTGGTGGATGTGACGGTCACGGAACTGGATATCGACATGGCTATGCCGTTGGGGCTGATCGTCAACGAATGGATCACTAACTCTTTCAAACATGCTTATCAGCATGTGACAATGCCGGAGCTGAGCGTGAAAATATTTAGGTCTGACGCATTGTATCTGGAAATTCACGATAATGGGCCGGGTTTCAATATTGATCTCTGGCAGAAACCGGGGAACTCATTTGGTTTGAAGCTGGTGAAGGTATTAGCCAGGCAACTGGACGCCAAGGTTACCGTTACTACGCAGCCGGGTACGACATTGGCACTCAGAATTCCCGTCAGGGAGCCGTTAACTATGGCGTAAGGCGTTGAAAAAGTCTGGAAATGGATAAAAAGCGCATATTGATCGTTGAAGATGAAGGCATCCAGGCCATGGGATTGGAAGAAACCCTGGAACGCGCGGGGTATGAGGTGGTGGGTATTGCCGACAATGGGCTGGAAGCACTGGAAAAAGTCCGGAGCGATGCCCCGGACCTGGTGTTGCTCGATATTCATATCAAAGGAGACATGGATGGCATTGCCACGGCCTGGAAAATCCGCGATTTCAGTCCGGCACCTATCATTTACCTCACCGCCTATGTAGACTCTGAAACCATCCGAAGGGCGGAAGAAACCAATCCTGCTGCGTATATCACCAAGCCCTACCGGCAGCCGCATCTGCTGAAATGCGTGGAGGATGCTGTCGGGCGTTCAGGGGATTAGCTTAACTATCCGTTCACAATCTGTCCGCCATTCGGGTGCAATACCTGCCCGCTCATGTAGGAAGCGTCTTCACTCGCCAGAAACACGTAACACGTCGCTACCTCACAGGGTTGCCCCGGCCTTTTGAAAGGAGTGTCCTTCCCGAATTTTTTAACCCGCTCCGAATCGAATGTCGATGGAATCAGCGGCGTCCAGATCGGCCCTGGCGCCACTGCATTAACCCTTATGCCCTTGTCGGCAAGATTATCGGCCAGGGAACGGGTGTATGCTACGATGGCACCTTTGGTTGAGGAGTAATCCAGCAGCGAAGGACTTCCGTGGTAGGCCGTGACGGATGTAGTATTGATGATCGAATCGTGTTCTGCGAGGTGTGGCAATGCAGCTTGTGTGAAATAAAAGAATGAGAAGATATTGGTAGAGAAAGTGTCGTTAAGCTGCTCTGCCGAAATTTCCGTCACGCTGGCCTTCGGATGTTGTTCTGCGGCATTGTTGACCAGGATGTTGATTTTGCCAAACGCATCTAAGGTCTTTCGCACCGCTTCCTTGCAAAATGCCTCACTGCGTATGTCTCCCGGGATAAGCAGGCATGTTTTACCTTCTGCCTCTACCATTTCCTTTGTTTCCCGTGCGTCCTGGGTTTCATCGAGATAAACAATGGCGACATCTGCGCCTTCGCGTGCGAAGTGCACCGCCACCGAGCGCCCAATCCCACTGTCGCCACCGGTAATCAATGCGGTTTTACCCTGAAGCTTGCCGCTGCCGCGGTAATTCTCACGAATGATCACCGGTGCGGGGTCCATTATTTGTTCTATTCCCGGCTGCGCGTTTTGCGTTTGTCCGCGGGTATCTATTTCAAAGTTCATATTAATCCGGATTTAAAAGCGTTGATGCGGGCACCCGGCAAAAACCGTATGCCAGCGGGGGATTCGCATTTTTCGACTACACAAAAACCCCAAAACTTATTGATGATGGGCGATATGTGTAAGGTTTTTCACAGAAAAAGTGCTTCGAAGAACCCATTTTCCGGTACGGCACGAAATTAAGAGGGCAAACGGATCGAATCCGTTTGTCGGGGTCGCCGACAGCCGAAAGCCAATAAAACATGGAGCAGAAAAAAGTAGTCATCGTAGGAGGTGGTTTCGGGGGAATTAACCTGGCGCAGGAATTATCACGCAATCCCGATTTTCAGATCACACTGGTCGACAAGAACAACTATAATTTTTTTCCCCCATTGCTGTACCAGGTCGCGACCGGGTTTTTGGAAGCATCCAATATCAGCTATCCGTTCCGAAAGTTCTTTCAGGGTAAAAAGAACATGCGATTCAGCCTGGGAGCGTTTCAGGAGGTTTTTCCGCATGAAAAGAAAATTTCAACGGAAGGTGGAGATATTTACTACGATTATCTCGTATTCGCGACCGGAACGGAAAGCAACTATTTCGGATTGGAGAATGTGCGAAAATACGCTGTACCGATGAAAACCGTTCAGGATGCGCTCGCTTTGCGTAACCATATTCTGCTTAAAAAGGAGAGAGCGACCAAAGTGTACGACTCAGCCGAACGCCGTAAGATCCTGTCTATCGTCGTGGCAGGTGCCGGGCCAACGGGCGTAGAGGTGTCGGGAATGCTGGCCGAAATGCACAAGGGCATTTTTAAAAAAGATTACCCGGAATTGAAACGGGAGGAAATACAGATTTATCTGGTCGATGCGTTGCCGGCGGTCCTGAATCCGATGAGCAAAAAATCGCAGCAGGAAACGCTGGACGAACTGCGTCGGCTGGGCATTGAAGTACTGCTCGACCATACTGTAAAAGACTACCAGGGGGGGTAGTAACGTTCGCGAACGGCAAGACCATTGAAACGGAGACATTGATCTGGACGTCGGGCGTGACGGCGACCGCGTTACCAGGCCTGCCCGCTGAAGTGCTTGGAAAGGGCAAGCGCGTGTTGGTCGATGCCTTTAACAGGGTGAAAGAATTTGCCGATATTTTTGCGATTGGAGATATCTGTTTCATGGATTCGGATGAGGGGTATCCCCAGGGACATCCGCAATTGGCGCAGGTCGCTATTCAGCAGGGACGTAATCTGGCCAGAAACCTTCCATTGCTGGCAGAAAGTAAAAACCTGAAACCGTTTCGCTACAAGGACAAGGGAACTATGGCGATCATCGGGGTGAACAAGGCTGTGGCCGACTTGCCTGGTTTGCATTTCAAAGGCTTTATCGCTTATTTTCTGTGGCTGGTCGTCCACCTGTTCTCACTGATACGGTATCGTAATCAGGTCAAGACCTTTTACAATTGGATGGTAGCCTTTTTTACCCGGGATCAGTCATTGCGTTTCATTATGGAATCCAAACCGGAGAAGTGATTTTGTGCCGCCATTAAATGATCTAACACCGTAAATTCTATTTAAATACTTATGATTGAAACCATTGTGGGTTCGGATAAATATCCATTTGAATGGATTGACGTGACGGACCCTGACCAGGACGAGCTCAAAACCGTTACGGAAAAATATGCTTTACACGAGTCGTCGGTGAAAGACTGGCTGCAACCGGACCACCTCCCCAAGTACGAGGATGTAGGCAGTTACATTTTCATCATTTTCAGAATGCACTGCGATCGGGTAGGAACGGAGGCCGATACGGTTACAGAGCTAACGGACAAGGTAGCCATTTTTGTTACCAGCGAACGGGTGATCACCATGCACCGCAAAAAGTGGGATGCGCCGGCGCATATCCGCGAAAACCAGATCGATCAGCATTCCTGTGAGAACACGCATCATCTGGTAAACGAGATCATCAAAAACTGTATCGCTACCTACGAAGCTCCTTCGGTGAAACTGACAAAGGATATTGAATATTACGAGGAGAACATGTTCCTCAAAAACCGCAAGGCATCGTTGCTGAAAGGCCTCTATTACCTGAGGAGGAGGGTAGAAGTAACACGGCGCATTCTGCTGCTGTCGCACGATATCATCGACAAAATGGACGCGCCGGAGCATTCGAACACCTACACCCGGGATACACGCGACCTCTACGTGAAGCTCCACAATATCTATGATACCCTGTTCGAAAATATGAACCACCTGGTGATGGTTTACTTTTCACTTTCCTCCCAGCGTACCAACGAAATCGTACGCGTTCTTACCGTGTTCTCCGTATTTTTCATGCCACTCACTTTCATTGTGGGGGTTTACGGGATGAACTTCGACTTCATGCCGGAATTGCGGTTGAAATGGGGTTACCCCGGGGTGATGATCCTGATGGGGCTGATTACTTTTGCGATTTATGTCTGGTTTAAACGGCGCGGATGGCTGTGAGCGGTGGGATGATTCAGTTTAACCTCTATTTTTGCCCTCCTATTATCCCAAATCTATGAACAGCGTTTTTATCCGGCATACCTCATCTTTTGTTTTTTTACTGACTTTCCTTGGCCTGTTTATACCATGTACCGGAATGGCGGCGATCCCCAAAGCGCCCACGACCCTGGCTGCTGTTGCTGTTTCTCCTACCCAGATTACATTAACCTGGCTCGATGTATCCACCGACGAAACCGGTTTCGAACTTGAACAATCAATCGATGGTACCAAATTCGCGAAGATTACCGACCTGCCTGCCAATATGGTAACCTATCGGAATACATTGTTAAAACCATACACAAAATACTGGTACCGCATCCGGTCCAAAAATGCGTCGGGAGTCTCGGCTTATTCCAACCTGGCCAGCGCGACGACACTACCCGTGGTAACCATCCCTCCCGCGCCCTCGGCATTGGTGGCAGCGCCGGTTTCGGCAGCGCAAATCAATCTCACCTGGACGGACAATGCAACGGACGAGACCGGTTTCGAACTCGAAGTATCTGCCGATGCCCTCACATTTACGAAAATAGCCGATCTGGGTCCCAATGTTAAAAGCTATCAGCATACCGGTCTGAATCCGGCAACGCGCTATTGGTACCGCGTGCTGGCCAAAAATTCAGCGGGTAAATCAGCCTATTCGAATGTCGTCAACGCTACTACACTTCAGGTGGCGCCCAATGCACCGGGCAACCTGACTGCAACACCGGTTTCAACGTCTCAGATCGATCTGAAATGGACGGATAATGCCAGCAATGAAACCGGTTTCCAGGTAGAGCGGTCATTGAACGGCACTGCGTTTACTAAGATCACCGATCTCGCCGCAAATACGAAGGCTTACCAGAATGCAGGGCTCACCGCGGGCACGACATATTACTACCGGGTAAGGGCAGTAAATGCGGCAGGACCGTCGGCATATAGCAATGTAGGTTCGGCCAAAACGCAGAACATTCCGGTGCCCGATGCTCCGGTTAACTTCACCGCAGTGCCCATTGCGCTGGATTTTATTCAGCTCCGGTGGGCGCCCCTCACAGGTAATGCGACCGAGGTCGTCATCGAACGGGCGAAGAATGGCGATGAGCGGTTCGTGCAGATCAGAAAACAGCCCGCTGCGGTGTTGCAGTATGAAGATAAGGAGAAACTGGAACCTGCTGATTATTATTACCGGATCAAGGCTGTGAATGCAGGTGGCGATTCGCCTTACAGTCTGATAGCGATCGTGCGGGCTTCCTCCGTGATCACGGGAAGAGAATCTCCTCAGGGCCAGAACAAGGTCTATACAGTAGGAAGGACGCTCGTGGTGGAGCTGGCCAGAGCTGCAGAGGGGCGTCTGTGGGTGTATGATCTGAATGGAGTTGTCCGTACGGAGCAGGCGGTCCGGCAGCATTTACGCACCGAACTGGGCGCGCTGCCCGCGGGTATTTACATTGTGGCGGTACACACCGGTAAGGAAGTAATATCCAGGCGGATACTGCTTTACTAAGTAAATCCTGAACCTTAACCTGACTCTATGAAACCCCTTTCCAGCGTGATGCTGGCACTTGCATGGTGCTTGCTGTTGTCCGGTGCTGTTTCGGCACAAAAGAAGAAAAAGTATATCGTCAATGGCTATGTAGGCGGTTTTCGTGGCCTTGCCAACGTCGAAGAGATCGATGCGGAAAAGCTGACGCACATCAATTATGCTTTCGTGAATGTGCAGGACAGTATGGCCGTTCTCACCAACCTTGCCACAGATTCCACCAATTTCAGAAAACTTAATCTCCTTAAAAAGAAGAACCCGGATCTCAAAATCGTGATCTCGATCGGCGGTTGGGCGTGGAGTGAGAACTTCTCCGACGCCGTACTGACGGAATCCTCCCGGCTGAAATTCGCAAAATCCAGTGTCGACGTCGTGCGCCAGTACGACCTCGATGGCGTGGATATCGATTGGGAATACCCAGGCATGCGTGGCGAGGAAGGCAACATTTTCCGCCCCGAGGACAAACAGAATTTTACACGGATGTTCAAAGCAATACGCGACGAGCTGAATATTCTTGAAAAAGAAAAAGGCAAGAAGTACCTGCTGACCACGGCGGTCGGCGGATCAAAGTCGTTTATTGAACATACGGAAATGGGCATGGCGCAAGCTTATCTCGATTATATCCTGATCATGACCTACGATTATGGCGGCCGCAATGGCACCGTGGGGCACCATACCAACCTTTATGATTACGATGCTTCCGGCGAGGGTTCATCCGCCGACCGCTCGGTGAAGAACTTCATTGCTGCCGGTGTGCCTGCGAGCAAGATTGGTCTCGGCGCGGCATTTTATGGAAAAGGTTTTGAAGCGGAAACCGTTAAAAACAATGGCCTTGGTGAAAAGCGCATCAAACAGGCTCAGGGAGGTGGTTATACCAAGCTGAAAGACACGATGATCGCCCAGAATGGCTACAAAAAGTACTACGACAAGAAGGCGAAGGCGCCTTATCTGTTCAACGATTCCACCAAAGTGCTGATCACCTATGATGACGAAAAGTCGATCAAGGCGAAATGCAAGTATGTGAAAAAGAACAAGCTGGCCGGTATTTTCTTCTGGGAGTATTTCAATGACCCCAAAGAATACCTGATCAGCGAGATTCACAAAAACATGCATTAACGCGAAACCAGCGCCATCAGGTCATCCCTGGTCAGTGACTTCAAAACATCGGTATCTGTTTTGACCAGATCATTGGCCAGGTCTTTTTTCGATTCCTGCAATTCCATGACTTTTTCCTCGATCGTACCCGGGCATATCAGCCGCACGGCGATCACATTCTTCTGTTGGCCAATGCGGTAGCTCCGGTCGATAGCCTGGTTCTCCACAGCCGGGTTCCACCATGGATCGATCAGGTAAACATAGTCCGCTTCGGTCAGGTTGAGACCCGTGCCACCGGCTTTGAGGCTGATCAGGAACACCCGGACATCTTCATTGTTCTGGAAATTATCCACACGGGCACCGCGGTCGCGCGTTTGTCCGCTGAGGTATTCATAACCGATCCCTTTTTCTTCCAGCTGGGGCTTGATCAGGTCCAGCATGGAGGTAAACTGCGAGAATACCAGGATTTTATGCCAGGGTGCATTCGTTTCGATCTGCTCCATGAGGACATCGATCTTGGACGACGCATTACCATAATACAAGTCGTCGCGAAGCAATGCAGGTGAGTTGCAGATCTGGCGCAATTTGGTGAGGCCCTGAAGCACATGCAACCGGCTCCTTTCGATATCGCCCTGGTTACGGGTATTCAGGAATGTGTAAAATTCCAGTTCGTAGGCATTGTAAACTTTACGTTGTTCTTCGCCCATTTCACAGTAGATCACCATTTCGGTTTTTTCCGGCAACTCCGATGCTACCTGCTGCTTGGTTCGTCTTAAAATGAACGGATTAATGCGTTTTTGCAGCTCGGCAGCCCTTTCGCTGTCCTTGAAACGGTCGATCGGAATCGAGAAGTGATTCCTGAACTGGGTTTTGTTGCCCAGCAATCCGGGGCATGCGAATGAAAGCTGGCCATACAAGTCGAAGGTATTGTTTTCCACGGGCGTGCCTGTTAGCACAAGCTTGTTGCGAGATTGGAGCAGGCGCGCTGCCTTGTACCGTTGCGATTCCGGATTTTTAATCGCCTGCGATTCGTCGAGTATGATGTAATTGAAATGGTATTTCTTTAAAAAATTCACATCCGCAAGCAGGGTGCCGTAGGAGGTCAGGACGATCTCGTAGCGGTCGAAATCGGCAATGTCCTTCACCCTTCCGGAGCCGTAAATGGTGAGTACTTTCAGGCTGGGAGCAAATTTGGCAATTTCCGCCTCCCAATTGAAAATCAGCGTTGTGGGCGCGATGATCAGGTTGGTGTTGCGGACCTGTTTTTTCTTTTGCAATAAAATAAATGCGATGATCTGCAGCGTTTTTCCCAAACCCATATCGTCGGCCAGGCAGCCACCGAAACTGTAATCGTCGAGGAAATTGAGCCAGTTGAGTCCTTCCTTCTGGTAATGCCGCAGTTTGGCTTTCAGGGGCTTGGGAACGGCTACCGGGGTAATGGATTCGAAATCCCTGAAATGTGCCTGGTAGAACGCGACCTGCTCCTGAACTTCCCGGTCGAGCATTTCGGCTTCGTACAGCTCGGACACGGACGCGAAACGGATTTTAGGTGTGTGGATCACCTCGCCCGCAACCTCACCTGCCTCGAAGAACCTGGCAAATTTCTCTACCCATTGATCAGGCAGGACACCCCATGTCCCGTCGCCAAGTTCTACATATTTGCTTCGGTTCTTAGCTGCCTTGTGCAGGTGTTTCAGTGTCACTTTCTGCTTTCCGAACTGTACGTTCGCCGTGGTATTGAACCAGTTGACCCCGCTTACGACGTGGACGGAAATCTTGGCCTTGTTCGCATTCAACCGGTTTTGTGATAATTTATTAAAGCCGAGAATGGTTACTCCCTGGTTTCGCCACTCCTCAAACGCGTCGGGAAACCAGTTCTCGTCCAGGAAGCGGGTGCGGTGCAGGTAAAAGTAGTCCTTTGGGACTTTGGAGCCCATATCTTCAAGCTGGTCCCCGAAATCCGGGTGCTGGCGCATCACTGCGCTACCGAAGCGCAGCTCACTTTCCTGATCCCGCTTCACCATAAATGGGTTACCGTGGCTGTCAACCGCGTAAATGTCGTTTTTCGAGAAGAGCGGGACTTCCACTTTTCCATATTTGAGAACAGGTGTGATGATCACGTAATTCCCGAAATCTTCCAGGTAAATGATCTTCTCAATGTCCAGGTCGAAACCCTGTTCCTCGCGTTGCGCGGGTGTAGCGGGTTTGACGAATGTGTAGTTGATCCGGATCTGGCTGCCTAGCCTGGAAAGGAGATTAACGCGGAATTCTTCAAATTTCGACTCATGGATGTAAATGCGCTGGTTATGCTGCCGGAAAAATTGAAGCGTCCTGAGAATATCCTGACTTTCGATCAGGTGCAGCGAGTCTTTGTAAAGCACGAAATAGTCGTACCGGAATTCTACTTTTTCCAGGTCGAGATGGACACTGTCGAGAACGAGCTCACCCATGACCTGAAAAAACGGATCTTTCTTGTGGATCGTCAGTTGTAGGTCGGCGGGCGTAGCCGAGAGTTTCACTGGCAGGAGCGAAGCCGCATTGAAATTTTCCGAAACGGACGGATTATGGTAGTAAAAATCGATTTGGGCGGGGTTCTGCACGATCGATCGAAGCGCCAGGATGTCGGTTTCTGCGTTTTTTTTTCGGAAACTATTGGGAAAAGCGGCAATAGCGGTATAAAACTTGATGATCTGCGGGTCCTGCGTCTGCCAGATCTGTTCGAGCGGATTCAATGGCGTGAGCGGATTTTTCAGCTTGCCTTCACGGGTTACCGGAGCCTCGTACATCTCCATGTAAACATGGTCATAGTACTTGTTGAGGCCGATAGCGACCATTGTTTTGGCATTCAATGCCTGTGGTTTCTGGCCAGGCAGGTTCAGTGAAGGTTTGGCGATGAGTTGCTCCTGCATAGCCTCTACCGACAATGCATTGACCGGGATCAGTTCCTTTATTTTGGGGCGGATACGCAGTTCGCGGCCCGCAAATTCGAGCTGGAAATACTGATCAAGATCAGGCTCGTCCTGCATTCCGTAGTCTGCTGCGACCTCCCGGATCTTATCGAACCGGACCTTATGGTCGAAAAACGCGCGGAGGTCTTTCCGGTTCATCAGATTGTAGAGGACCTGGCTCTGGTGTTCACACAGTTTCCTTTTCGGACGGGTGCATTCACAATACAGATTCAAGGCGCGGTCTGTTTGCTTCACTACTACCTTGACGGATTCTGACAGTGCACCCGGAATCCGGAATGAAGCATAACCGAGATCTATTTCCTGTGGCAGAAGGTCGAAAAATCCCCTTCTTTCCGTGGACGGAAGCTCGGAGCTATGGTTGAGAATGTGCGTAACGGATAGTTCGGAGATGTTGAAATCCAGGAAAATAAAGTTATGCAGACTCGGCATTGAAGGCCCGGCAGGATCATTCTTTTTCATAGGGCAAATTAACCAACTATTGCCGAAACGTTCCGAAATGCGGCATGTTACATCGCAATAAATAGACAAAAATGGCGAAATTGCGAGTCGGAAGGCCATTTAAGGGCAATCTATTGAGTTCTCAACCATTTAAAATTTACCATGAACATCGGATCGCACGCCGATTATTTGAAGCAGGTTTTGGCATTATTATTTTGCAAGAACGCCGTAATGAAAAACCTGACCTGCTACCGTTTCTCTCAGCTTGCTGTTTTACTAAGTATTATTTCCGCAACGGTATCGGTGGCCCAGGAGGCCAAAACCGACACATTGAAAGTTTTACCGGCCGATTCGGTGACCGCAGTGAAACCCGATACTTCACTTCAAAAGCCATCCGTGCTGATCGATACGATCCGCTATCGCTTTATTGGCGACGGTAACTTCACGAGGGGAAATGTGAACCGAAGCCTGATGGTGCTCCGCGCGGAGCTGGTTTTTGGCGGTCCGGTGATCAATATCGCTACCAATCCCCGGTTCACCTACGGCAAACAAAACGGCGTTTTAGCGGAGCGCGATAGCTACGTCGATCTTTTTGTGGATGTTTTCAAAAAGCGGAAGACTTATGTTTTCGGCCTGGCGGCATTGGAAACCAGCAACCTGCGGCGCATCAAGCTCCGGCAGATGGTGGGAGCAGGGATCGGTTACCGGGTGGCCAGAAACAAGAAGAACGACCTGAGCCTTACCGACGCGATCCTGTACGAATCGACCGATTTCGTGGAGATCAAGACCGTCACCACCATTCGTAATTCCTTTCGGATCAAGGGTAAGCATTCATTTTTGCAGGATAAATTCCGTTTTAACCACCTGACCTTTATCCAACCCGCTCTCAACGATTTTTCAAATGTCCGCTGGAACACCATCCTGTCGCTGGAACTGCCGCTGAACAAATGGGTAACGCTCCGCACGAGTTTCGAGAACTCCTATGAAAGCGTGGTGGAAGCTACCCGCAAGCGCAACGACTCCCGCGTTACTTTTGGGATTTCGGTAGGAAATAAATAGAAAATTCCGCGGTCGGGATTGTCAGGGAAAGCGGCACGGAATGTGGTCAATATCGTCGGCACATTATATCTGCCGAAAACGTGCTTTACTAAGTATTCACTACATTCCAATCGAGCAATGAGAGATTCACAGGACAATCGCCGCGACTTTCTACGTAATTCCGTTTTTACTGCGGCTGGCCTGGCCATGTTCCCGCACCTTACACCCAATGCTTACGGTTCCGTTAAGACCGTCGTGGCGGATCAGCCATTCATTCCCACAATGCCGCCAAGGATCAAGTTTGCGGTGATCGGGATGAACCATGGGCATATTTATGGCCAGGTTGAGGCGGTTACCCGGGGAGGGGGAGAACTGGTTTCGTTCTATGCCAAAGAGGCGGATCTCGCAGCTGCATTTGCCAAACGCTATCCGCAGGCTAAGCAAGCGAAAACGGAAGCGGAAATTCTCGATGATAAATCCATTCAGCTCGTGCTCAGCTCGGGCATCCCTGACGAGCGCGGCCCCCTGGGCGTGCGTGTGATGAAGGCGGGCAAGGATTATATGGTGGATAAACCCGGCCTCACTACGCTAGAACAGCTTGCGGAGGTGCGTAAGGTGCAGAAAGAAACCAAACGCATCTACTCCATCATGTACAGCGAGCGCCTGGAAAACCGTGCGACCATCAAAGCCGGGGAAATGATCAAGGAAGGAGCGATCGGTAAAGTAGTGCAAACGATCGGTCTGGGCCCCCATCGGATGAATGCGCCGACCCGCCCGGATTGGTTTTTTGACAAGAAGCGCTTCGGGGGCATTATCTGCGACATTGCCTCGCACCAATTTGACCAGTACCTTTTCTTTACCAATTCCACCAAAGCACAAGTTGTGGCTTCGCAGGCAGGGAATGTGAACCATCCGCAATATCCTAAGTTCGAAGACTTCGGGGATGCCATGCTCAGGGGCAACGGAGGTTCTGGCTACATTCGCGTCGATTGGTTTACACCGGATGGCCTGAAAACCTGGGGTGACGGTCGTCTGACGGTGTTGGGTACGGAAGGATTTATTGAAATACGCAAAAATATCGATATCGGCGGAAGGGAAGGAGGAAACCACCTTTTTGTCGTGAATAATAAGGAGACGGTGTACGTGGATTGCAGCAAGGTTGACCTGCCCTATGGTCGCCAGCTGGTCGACGACGTGCTCAACCGCACCGAAACGGCCATGTCGCAGGAGCATTGTTTCCTGGCTACCGAATTGTGCCTGAAAGCGCAGAAGAACGCGCAGAACGTCTCGATGGTAAGCTGATATCATTTACTGTTCCTGATCACCAAACACTTCGCAACATGATACGCAGATTGATTTTCATATTCGGGGTATTCGCTGTCCATACGACGGTAGCCCAGGGGCCTGTCAGTAATGTCGACCGTGACATTGTTTTCAAATCCGTAAATGTGATCCCGATGGATCGGGAAACTGTGTTGAAGGACCAGACTGTGGTGGTCAGGAACGGAAAAATAATCGCCGTGGGTGCTAATCCTGAAATAGGCCGGGGCGCGCTCGTAGTCGACGCCAAAGGGAAGTATCTGGCACCCGGCTGGTCGGAAATGCACGCACATGTACCTGCGATAGACGACCTGGGCCCAATGAAAGAGGTACTGATGCTGTACCTCGCAAATGGTGTTACGACGATCAGAGGGATGCTGGGTAATGCCAAACATCTCGAACTTCGTGAAAAGGTCAGAAGCGGGGAAGTGCTTGGCCCCAATTTCTACACCACCGGTCCGGCATTCAGCGGGCAGACGGTCAAAACAGCGGCCCGTGGTATTGAAATGGTGAAAGAGGAAAAAGCAGCGGGGTATGACTACCTCAAACTCCTGCCGGGCCTTACCAAAGAAACTTTCCCCGGTATTGCAAGAACTTCCAGAGAACTGGGCATCGGGATGGTCGGGCACGTTTCATTTGCAGTGGGCGTGTGGGCAGCGATTGATGCGGGTTATTCGTCCATTGACCATCTCGACGGCTTTGTAGAAGCCATCGTGCCCGGTACCGACACCCTCGCGGAGCAGGAAACCGGCCTCTTCGGCACCTGGATCGCGTATGCCGCCGATACCACCCGCATTCCAAAACTGATCAAAGGTTTGAAGGATAAAAACATCCGTGTTGTGCCTACGCAGGCGATTGCGGAACGCTGGCTTTCACCACTGCCGGCGTCAGCCTACGAAAACGACCCCGATTTGAAATATATGACTGCGAACGAAAAGAAGAACTGGCTCAATGCCAAAACGAGCTACGTGAGCAATCCCAAATTTACGAAAGAACATGCCGAAGCGTTCGTTAATATCCGTCGCAAGCTTATCCTCGCATGTCAGAAAGGCGGGGTGCAGCTAATGCTGGGTTGTGACGCGCCGCAGGTGCTCAATGTACCTGGTTTTGCCACACATCACGAAATGAAGTATCTCGTCGACGCCGGACTCACGCCTTATGAGGCATTGAAAACAGGAACAGTAAATGTGGCCAGCTATCTCAAAAAAAGTGATTCGGGCACGATCAAAGCCGGGAACGTTTCGGATCTGGTACTGCTTGCGGCCAATCCACTGGAGGATATCAATCATACCAAACGCATTGAAGGTGTGATGATCGGTACGAAATGGCTTCCGAAATCCTATCTGGACGCCGAGCTGAAAAAGCTTGAAAAACAGTAACTAATCTTCGTAAATCATTTTGCGCGTCATGCCGCCGTCGATGACCAGGTTAGCACCGGTAATGAAATCATTGTCGGGGCTGGTCAGGTACAGGCAGGCGCGGGCAATATCCTCAGGCTTGCCTACGCGCCCGGCGGGGTGTTGTGTATGGTCGGTGGGTTTCAACTGACCGTAATCACCGGTTTCGATCCATCCGGGACTGATCGAATTAACCGTAATGTGATCGGGGCCGAGTGAGATCGCCAGCGCGTGTGTCAATGCGAGAATGCCGCCTTTCGACGCGGCATAGGCCTCCGTATCGGGCTCCGACATGAGTGCTCGGGTGGAGGCGATGTTGACGATCGCTCCTTTACCGATTTGTTTCATTATTTTGGCGGCTTCCCGTGCGCACAGGAAGGTGCCGCGGAGGTTGGTATTGAGTACGTAATCCCAGTCGTCGACGGCAAGCTCGTAGGGTGAGGCCGCTTTTCCCAGACCTGCATTGTTAATCAGGATATCGATGCTGCCCAGCGATTCCCTTTCTTCCTCTATACCGAGTACTATTTCGTCGGGATTAGCAAGGTCTATCACTCTTGAAATGACTTTGTATCCTTCCTTTTCCAGTGATGCCTGGATATTTCGCAACCCTTCCGCGTCACGGTCCCATAGCGCGACCGTAGCACCCTCACGCGCATAATGCGCAGCCACAACGCTGCCGATGCCGTTGCCGGCACCGGTTACGATGACTGTTTTGTTTTGATAAGTCAGCATACTCTATCAGGACAGTGCTTTGAAATCGTCATCGGATAATACCATGTTGCCGGCCTGCATATTTTCTGCCAGGTGTTTCAGCGAGCTCGTGCCCGGGATGAGCAGGATGTTGGGAGCGCGTTTCAGCAACCAGGCCAATGCGACCTGCGCGGTGGTCGCGTTGTGTTTCTCAGCGATGCCGGAAATCTTGCTTTGGAGTTTTTCCGGACCGGACGCCAGCGGGTACCAGGGAATGAATGCGATGCCTTGTTCGATCGTAAAGTCCAGTACATGCTCCCATTGTCTGCTGCCCAGGTTATAGAGGTTTTGTACAGACACAATAGGAAGCGTCTGCTGCGCGCGTTTAATCTGCTCCACATCCACTTCCGACAATCCTACATGTCTGATCTTCCCGGCTTTTACCGCGTCGGATACCGGTCCGAGCGTTTCCTCCACAGGGAATCGCGGATCGATGCGGTGCAGTTGCCAGAGGTCTATCATATCCATTTTAAGCCGTTGCAGGCTGCCGTCGATTGCCTTCCGGATGTGATCGGGGTTGCCATTCATACGCCATTGGTTTGGACCAGTGCGGTCGAAGCCGCCTTTGGTGGCTATCAGCAGATTTTGGGAGTAGGGATGCAGCGCGTCGGCGATGAGTACTTCATTGGTATGCGGGCCATAAGAGTCGGCTGTGTCGATAAAGTTGACGCCCGAAGCTACCGCCTCCTGCAGTATTTTAAGGGCATTCGGGCGGTCGGGTGCGTCACCCCACACACCTTTGCCCGTAAGTTGCATACCGCCGTATCCCAGCCTGTTGATTTCTATCTCCCCGCCGACTTTAAAAGTGGCAGAAGTTTCCTGATTAGTGTTCATTATATATGTGTTAAAGATATTGTTGGTAAAACTGCGTAATCGCGGTTTTCATTCACCTTTAAGGTCGTTGGCACCACTCATTTTTCGCTTAGCAAATGTCAGGCCAGCAATTAGCGGACATTTAACCCCTGCGGGTGTTTTGGCATGGTTTTAGATCTAATAGCATTGAACCAAACTTCATCAACAAATGGAAACCACCGTATTTGAAGCAAGGGCCCGAGAATTGGTCGATGATATTAAAGAAATTGTGAAAGTAAAAGGGATCAACCTGGAAGATGCTTTGGAAGAAGCAGGGGTTCCCCGCAAATCATCGGATAAGATCCTGAACCGGGGCGCAATGCCGACACTCTCAGAGTTTCTGGCGCTGTGCCAGATTTCAGGCATTACATTTCATCTGCCTTACGTAGAAACGGCCAACAGCCCGATGTAGCCGTTACCCGACTTCAAAATTAAAGTCGCCGTTCATCACCAGACGTGCGTCGATAGGGTCGGAGCTGCCGGGGATTTGCAGGCCTTTTATTTTGGCTGTTTTGCCTTTGCTAAGCAGGTCAAAAATATGTTTGTCGCTGAGTTTTTTACCCAGAAACTCGAAAGGGATTTTGAAACCGCACACCTGGAAATTGCTGCATCCATAAGCTGTTTTGCCTTTCTTCAGAAGCTGTTCCTTGCATTTGGGACAATGCAGGGTTTCGATAACGATTTCTTCCTTGGGCTCACGTGGCTTGCGCTCTTTTTTGGCTTTTTCCTCCGGTTCCGGGATTGGCGCGTCTTCAACAATAGTAATCGACCGCATCCGCTCGTTTTTAACTTCATGTGTGAGCTTGACGACCATTTCAATCAGCTCTTGCTTAAAGGTATCCATCGCATATTCGCCTTTCTCGATCAATCTGAGCTTGCGCTCCCAATGGCCGGTCAGTTCGGCGCTTTTTAGAAGCTCGTTCTGAATGGTGTCGATGAGGTCCATGCCGGTCTGGGTGGCGACCACATTCTTTTTCTTTTTTTCGATATACCTGCGTTTGAACAGGGTTTCGATGATGTTAGCGCGCGTGGATGGCCTGCCTATTCCGTTGTCTTTCATTAATTCCCGCACTTCTTCGTCTTCCACCTGTTTGCCGGCCGTTTCCATCGCTCGCAGCAGCGTAGCTTCGGTATAGGCTTTGGGCGGAGTGGTTTTCCCCTGGTGAACGCGTGGCTCATGCGGGCCGCGCTCGCCTACCTCGAAAATAGGCATCACTTTTTCTTCCTCGGTCTCTTTTTTGGACGACGCGTCATTTACATACAATTCCCGCCAGCCCAGTTCGAGAATTTGCTTCCCCGTCGCTTTGAATTCAACCTGGCCAACCATTCCCAGCACTGTGGTGTTCGAAACTTTACATTCCGGATAAAAAACGGCAATAAAACGGCGGGCAATGAGGTCGTAAATGCGCTTTTCCTCCTGGCTTACGTGCACGGGCAGCACACCGGTAGGGATAATGGCGTGGTGGTCGGTTACTTTTTTATCGTCGAATACATTCTTTGATTTCGGAATCGGCAAGTTGGCGAGTAACGGCGCGGTATACTGACTATAATAGGTCAGTTCCCGGAGAATGCCTTCCACCTTTGGATGCAGGTCTTCAGAAAGATAGGTGGTATCGACCCTGGGATAAGTGACGAACTTCTTTTCGTAGAGGTTTTGAATGTGTTTCAACGTATCCTCCGCCGAGTAGCCATACTTCTTATTGGCTTCCACTTGTAAGGATGTCAGGTCGAAAAGCCTCGGGTTTCCTTCCTTTCCTTCCTTTTTTTCGAATGCGGTAACCTCAAAATCGTGTTGTTGCAGATAGGCGAGGCCCTTATTGGCTTTTTCGACGTTTTTAATGCGCTCGATGGTGGCCGTAAATTCCGTTTCCCGGTATATGGTTTTCAATTCCCAATATTCTTCCGAAACAAATGCATCGATTTCCTTTTGCCGCTGCACGATGAGTGCGAGCGTGGGTGTTTGTACGCGGCCAATCGAGAGGACAATTTTCCCCTGCCCGAATTTCTTGGTAAAGAGGCGGGTTGCATTCATGCCCAGCAGCCAGTCGCCGATCGCCCGGGCGCTTCCTGCCGCATACAAGTTGTTGTACTGGGCGCTATCGCGGAGCTTGGCAAAACCGTCCCGGATCGCCTGTTCGGTAAGGGACGATATCCATAGTCGTTTTACGGGCACGCTGCATTTGGCTTTCAGCAATACCCACCGCTGAATGAGTTCACCTTCCTGGCCCGCATCCCCGCAGTTGATCACTTCTTCACAACCCTTCACAAGCGACTCGATGATGCCGAACTGTTTGAGGGCCCCGGCATTGTCGATGAGCTTGATGCCGAAACTGGACGGGATCATCGGGAGCTCTTCCAGTCGCCAGGACTTCCATCGTTCGGTATAGTCGTGCGGTTCTTTAAGCGTGCAGAAATGGCCGAATGTCCACGTTACCTGGTATCCATTGCCTTCGTAATAACCGTCTTTGCGCTGGCTGGCGCCAATCACATGGGCAATATCTTTGGCTACGCTGGGTTTTTCGGCAATACAAACTTTCATATCGATTCTTTGAAACCGTCCGCGGGGCCGGGTGTGTCGGGCTCCCACTGTTTTTAAGGGGGACAAAGGTGGCGATTTTTATCGAGAATTTCCTTGGAAAACGGGGTCAGTAAGGAGCGGAAGAGTTGGGCCGGTTATCAGTTTGGGAGCGAAATCGAGCCGTTTAATCATTTAAGCGAAATTTTTTTGAGATTTTTTCGAAAAAAAATTCGCCTGATATGCATTCGCCGCGGTAATTCTTCCGTGATTTTGGCTATTGGTATAATGCACTCCGAATAAAATTTGGTTTTTAGGTGGTGATGCCACATAAAAATGAAGTCATCATGTTTAGTTAACAATAAGGTAATTATTTGAAAATCAGAGGCAAAATGTTTCGTTGTGCAAAATCAATTAAATCGGTGACTTTTTCATTTTGTGTCTATGAATAATCCTATAAAATTCTATTAGAAGCTGCGATATTTCACGTATTTTATGGTATATTTTTCCATACATTATATTGTGTGAATACTTGTTGAACGTTTGTTTTCAGAATATTGTAGTATATTTGTACTGGAAATACATTCAAGAACACAAAGAGAAACGAAAAACACTATTAACAATGAAAAATGCAAAAAATATGTTAGTTGCAGCCCTGGTGGCCCTGACTAGCGCAGCTTACGCCAACGTCGATAATTCTACATATACAGTTGAAGAAAAAGTTAAAGTTGCATTAGTTAGCAACACGTTGCCCGCATCGGCTCCCGCATTGGATAGCCCTGCACCACAAAATGTAAAAAACACAACTGACACCAATACCCACAATGCGGCTCAAAAAGCAGCAATCGTAGGTCTTCAATTTAAAAGTGTAACTACGAAGTAAGTAATTGAACCTCAGTGGTTCAGTTAAGATTGATTGATGGTTTTAAAAAGGGAGGAGTTTTCCTCCCTTTTTTTTATATTCTTGTCGCTAATATCGGATGGTATTAGTTTGGGGATAAAACGATATTGTGGGATGTTCCAAACAGGCCTCACCGATTTGCCGTACAGGCAGGAGTATGTGAGCCTGTTGGCGCGGAAGGGGGAAGATCGATGCGTACAAGGATGAGAACGTGTGGTACACTACCTGTGAGGCGGTGCAGGAGTATGTGGAAGGCAGGAAACGAAAACGGTCCTGATCTGAGCTGCGCCGGCCTGGGCTGCACAATCCGGGCCGGCGCTATTTATCTGAAAAAACTCCCCACGGATATCATGAGCAGCAGGGATTCTTCTTTGGACGAACCCGCGCTGATGTTGAATGCGAACTGTTCGCGGAACGGGGTAATGTAAAACCCGCCGCCATAGCCCTGGTGCCAGTAGTTAGCATTGTTTTTTTCTTCTTTTGCCCATACCCGGCCCAGATCATAAAATGCCCTGATACCCATTTTAAGCGGAACGAATGTGTTCTGTGTCTCTGTAAGCTGCCATCTGAGTTCCGTGTTCAGGAAACCTTTGGATTCGCCGGTGAATCGGTTGCGTTTGAATCCCCGTAGGTCGTTAAGCTGGCCGAGCGAGAAGAGTTTGTAGAATGGCAACTGGCCTTTGGCGATGCCTCCCCCGAGTCGTAAACCCAAAGTCAGCGGATTTTTCTGACGCGTTGAAAAGTATTGCTCCAATTCGAGTTCGGAGATCGAGGCCAGGTCGTTTCGGGATTGCGTAACGTGGCCGGCCTGCTGGCTGACCTGGAAGCGGAAACCGCGCTCCGGCAATGCAATGCGGTCACGGAAGTCCAGATTGAGAACGCCTTTGGCAAAAATGAGGTGTAGTTGCTCCACACCAAAAATGTGGGGATGGTCGGCCAGGTAGCTGTTGCTGCGTTTAATGCCTTCGGCGAGCTCATAATTGGCGGTAAATTCGAGTTTGCTTTGCTTCCAGAATTGTTTGAGTAGGCCTGCCGAGACGGCAAAGGAATTGTACTGGGTCCGGTAATAGTTGGAAGGCAGATCGTTGTTTTTAGGGGTATCGTTCCCCATGCCGAAAAAGAAGTTGTAGTTCAACGGCCTTGAAACAGAGATTTGCGAAATGCCGTCCCATTTGCCAACCAGCTGCCGGAATTGATTACTATAACTGAAGTCATAATTGCCCTTCACGCTTACGGATGCGCTCAGCGAATGCCTGGCGCTGAAATCGGGCTTGCCGAAGTGCTGGCGTGTGAAGGTAACACCCCCGTGTATGGCGAATCCGACAAAAGGATTGTAGGTTAGTAATGCAATGGGCAGGTAGGTGTTGTACTTGAATGCATTGCGGTCATAATCGTAATAACGAGCATCAACGGATTTTACATCCCGGGCTTCCACACCCAGCTCATGATGCGGATTTTCATCTTTTTCGTATACCAAAGTCTGTCTGCCTCCGCTGCGGACGTCCGATTTGTCAAAGAAATAATCATCGCCGCCGCCGCTGATAACCCGTACCAGGATCGATTTTTCGGATTTCCCTTCCAGGTCAAACACGTCGTCGCCGGAAAGGCCGTAAAGTCTGATTTCCTTTGTTTCCGATGGGTCGAAAACGCGCTGGTAGTAAATTCTGATGGTGTCCGCCTGCCGGTTTCCCTTCTGAACATCATACATTCTGACCTCCACCTTCCCGTCGATCCGGCGGGTTACCTTAAAATACTCGGCTTTGTTGGAACCTACCACGTCGACTTCTTTTGCCAGCAGCAGGTAATATGCCGCCGCATATCGCTGCAAATCACCTATACGTATATGAAGCTTCCGTTCGATCTCTCGGCCGTCCTTCGCATAAATCTCCGAAGGCATATTGTGTACCGCGGCGGTAATATCCTGCTCGCTGATAGCCGCCTGGATTTCTTTTGCTGCCTGAACCCAGTCGGCTTTGCTGAGTTCGCTGCCTACAAACCGGTCGAGGTGGCGGGCCTGCCACATGAGGCTGCGGAGCCCTTTGATCCGTTCCCCGAAGTTTTCGCCGTTGGGCATACCCCATTCACGGTCGGCGAGCCAGGGAATGATGCCGTCCCAGCGTGAAAAAGCATGGTCGCGGTCGCGGGGGATTGGGCGGTATGTTTCACCGTCTTTGGTTTTGTAACCTGCCCATTTCCAGTTGTCTTCGTGCTTGCTCCAATCGCCGATCCAGAGATCGAAGATCCGCGCGCGGGCAAATTCGTGCTTATCGACGCGGTTGCCGTGGTCGTGGTAGAGCTTGTTAAAGAGTTTGAAGCTTTTTTCAATGTCTTTGGCTCCGCCGAAAATGTCGGGTTTGTCGATCTTGTCGGTCGGACGCTCTTCCAGCATTCCGAAAAGATTGCCATAGTTCTCCTTGAACGCACCGAGTTTATTGTCTTTCGGAAGCACGTACAATGCCGGAGTGGCATGCAGAATGCCGATTTTTTCGAGCAGCGGCGCTACGGCCATGGCTCCGTAGGGCTGCTGGGTGGAGGTCTGGTCTTTGAGCACCTGCGAAACGACCGTCCCGCGCAGCTCATACGCAAGCGCCCGGAAAGGATCTTTGTCGACCGACCGGAAAACATATTCCTTGCCATTTCCAGCCACCAGTTTCAGGGATGTAGTCTGTCGGCCGCCGCCTTTTCCGGAGATGACGAGCCCGTTGAAAGTGGTGTCCATGTTCAGATAGGGAACTTTTACAGGTACTGTCCAGGAATCGCGGTAATGCTTTCCGAACCATTTCTCCTTAAAACGTTTGCTGGCATATTCGCTCCCTGCTGCTATGTTGGCAGGCTGGGAATGGGGGCTGTCCATTTTATCCGACGGCTTTACTAATGCATTGCAGGGTTGGTAAAGTGTGTTTTTAATGCCTCTCGCATCGTTTCCGCAAGCCGATAAGAACAGGTTACCCGTTTCCCTGCTAACTACACGTTGCCCGTTCAGTGTCCAATGCTGAAAATTTACCGCGCCATTCTCGCGGTAAGTGAGCTCGATGAAGCCCTGGTCAGGCGAGGCCAAGGCTGCCTTTTTGCCGTGTGCGACGTAGCTGCCGCCTGCGATGCCCCCGCTGTTGATGTAGAAGTTATTGTCTTTCTGCAAAACAGACTGACTCCGTTCGTGGCCGGTAGCCAGGATTACAGAGGAATAATCCCTTAAAACGCCATTCAGTTTGTATCGGAGGATGCCAAACCGGGCATTGGAAATATCGCGCGGATTGCCGATGTTCTGTTTAAACCCGACCAGTGCGCTGCTGATCAGTGGTGGCGCCAGGTAGGAGCCGGCTGAAAAGTGACCACCATAGTTGCCGGGAGACTCGATCGGGAAATGAGAGAGCACGAGTACATTTTTATCGTTGGTGTCGTCCAGGATACCTTCCAGCTCTTCTATGAAATTGTCCGTATCTGCAACGGAGCAGGCGTCGGACGATGGTGTGGGTTTGTCGAAGGGATGGTTCCACCATTGGGAGTTGATAACGATAATTTCCAGCATCGGAAATGATACCGTCCAGGGACCCGGACAGCCGTGGCCGAGGAACAATTGGAAGCGCTGGTGCTTTTCTTTTTCCAGTGCTTTTTCCAAGGCCAGAATCCTTTCCCAGCCCTTTTTGCCCGAATCCAGCCAGTCGCGGTCGCCCTGGTTGATGAGCATATGCAGTTGCGGGGCGCGGTCGAGCAGGGCAACAGCATTTTTCTTCCATTCGACAGCCTGGCCGGTAGTCCATTGTTCAGGAAAAACATCTCCATTCATAACCCAAAGCACCGGGCCAGATTGCTGCGCGAGGTAATTTTCGATGATCGGGAAAATGTCGTCGGGATTTTTGAGGTCCGCGATGTTGCCGGTCAGCACGACTTTAAAGTCCGCCGCCAGCAGCGGCCGGGATGAAAAAATCAGGAGAGCGGCGACCAGGCCCAGGCGGCCTATGCAGATTTTCTGGCGATGAATAGCGCGGTGTAGAGGTGTTATCAAAGTTTCGGTACGTTGGGTAATGAAAACAATCACAATTTAGCAGTAATTCATACAGATTGAAATGGATCTATCATTGGAAACGTTGGGAAATTACGTTGCCACACTGTTTTTTTAATACCTTACAGCACAAAAACCGTTTGAAATGCCGCTATCAAAACTGCCGATGAAGCTATTGCTCATCGAAGACGAACCCAGTGTGATATCCGTGATCCAGCGAAGTCTTTCAGCTAATGGCCACGAAATCACCGTCGCTATGGACGGCCAATCGGGATTGCAAATGGCATTGCAGCACCAGTTCGACGTGATTATACTCGATCTCATGATCCCCATTATCAACGGAATGGAAGTCTGCCGCAGGGCACGCAATGCGCAGGTCACCACGCCGATCCTGATGCTGACGGCGCTCGGAACCACTGAAAATATTGTATCCGGGCTGGACGCCGGTGCTGACGACTATATGACCAAGCCATTTAAACTTGCAGAACTCGAAGCACGCCTGCGAAACCTTACGCGTCGGAGTAAAGAGCCCGAGAAAGAGAAAAACGACAAGGTGCTCTCGCTGGGAGATCTGGTTCTGGACAAAGTAACGAAGACCGTTAAACGCGGCACACAGACCATCGAGCTCACGGCCACAGAATTCCGGCTACTCGAATACCTGCTTTCGAACACCAATCGGGTACTGAACCGGATGGAGATACTCGAAAATGTGTGGGACATCAATTTCAACCTGGGTACCAATGTCGTGGATGTCTATATCAATTACCTGCGTAAGAAAATCGACAAGAACCATGATGTCAAGCTGATTCATACCGTTTTCGGGATGGGTTATGTGATCCGCCAGTCGTATGAAGATACAAAATAAAATTGCGCTCATTTTTACAGCCCTTTCGGCAAGCATTATCATTGCATTGAGCGTGTTTGTCTATTTTTTTGCTTCAGAGAGCATTTCCGGCAGCTTTTTTCACCGGCTGGAAGTACGCTCTGACATTGTAGGGCACGCTGCATTGCAGGAGAACAAGTCGCTCACCTCTATCTATTATGACATCAAGGAACGGCACCTGGGCAGTCTGCCGTTCGAGAAGCACCGTATTCTGCCAGACCCCCTGGACGAAGGAAGTAAAAAGCGGCTTGCATTACCGTCGTCGTTCTTCGAGGCGACAGAAGGGAGCATTCCGGCCCGGTTTTTCAGTCATGACACTTCCTACGTGGTCATGCGTGTCGCTCGGGAGAATAAAAAGATCATGGTCGTTTCATCGGCATTGGACCTTTATGGAATGGAAGAAATGACGAACCTTAAAAACCTGCTCCTGATTGGGTTTTTTATTGCGATGCTGTTTGTGTTTACATTTGGAAAGCTGTTTTCAGATGTCATTTTCAGGCCTATTCGCCGCATTATCCGCAATGTAAGAGGTATCAATGCCCACAATCTGCACCAGCGCCTGGTGGTAGAGGAGAGTAAGGACGACGTGGAAGACCTTTCGAGAACCTTCAACGATATGCTCGACCGTCTGGAAGTGACTTTTGAAATGCAAAACAACTTTGTAAGCAATGCTTCCCATGAATTCAAAACACCGCTGACGATCGTAAGCGGGGAAGCGGAGCTAGGGATGTCGATGCCGGGATTACCGGAGGCGGCCAGAGAATCATTTCTTAATATTTACAAAGAAGTAGAAAAACTCGAACACCTGACGGGCAGCATGCTGAGTCTTGCGCAGACCGGTTTCGACGGTAAGAAAGAGCAATGGACCGAGGTTCGGATTGATGAGCTGATACTTTCAGTGAAGGAGGCCGCAGATCGCATTATCCCTGATAATAAGGTGAGTATCAACTTCGACCACTTGCCTGAGGACGAAGACAAACTGGCCGTCAATGGCAATCTGGCGCTTTTGAAAGCGGCATTTACGAATATCGTCCTGAACAGCTGTAAGTATTCGGACAACAAACCTGTCCGGATTGAAATCCGTGCTGACCATAAGTACGCCATCGTCGAAATTGTGGACGAAGGTATCGGTATTCCGGACCGGGAGATCGGGCAAATTTTTGTGCCCTTTTTTCGTGCTTCCAACACCGGCAGGTACAAGGGCTACGGGATTGGTTTACCGCTGGCACACAACATCATACGCATGCACCAGGGGAAAGCGGAGGTGTACAGCCGCGTAGGAGAGGGAACGCGCTTCATTACCTACCTTCCGTTCAAGTATTTTTAGGCGCTCTTACCTCATTTTAATATTCTTATTTCATTCTAATAAATCTCTCACCGTATTATAACCGGGCTTTTAAATAGCCCTAATGTTTGGGCGGTAACATTGCATTGTCAATTGAAAATCAACGCTTTGTTAAACAAACCGACAAACTTAATATGAGAACGGTAGTAATCCCTACAGACTTTACCAATGAAGGCATTCAGATCGCTGAGGCCATTGTAAGAGACATTCAGGACGATGTGCGGGTGGTTTTCACCCATCTTTTCCACGTGGCCGACGACATTCAGGATTTGCTTTTTTCCACTTACCGCGAGAAGGAGTACGAGCTGGTACCCGAAGAATTCTGGGAGGATTGTAAAATACTCAAAGACACTTTTTCGGATAAACTCAGCAGCATCAAAGTCGATTTCTTCTATGGGAGCAAACTCGCCCTTCTGAAAAATTTCCTTGAATACTACGAAACCGACCTGGTCGCTTATTCGGAGATATATGGCATTCCCAAACTGACCAGAAGCAGCCTGGACGCCTTGCCGGTTCTCAAAAAAACCGGTTATCCGATGATCAACACCGATATGGTGCGCGTATCGGCACTGGCGGACCTGGGCAACTACCGGTAAGCTGTTTTGTATAAAATGAGATTGTGAAAAAGGTAAAGATTCGTGAATTATGCTTCTCAAAAAGAATATCCCCATCCGATATATTTTCGGAAAGATCAAATATGAAATTCTGTTCGTGACCATCTATGGCGTCGCGATTGAAATCATCTACCAGAACTTTCATATCACCAATATATCCATCCCGATGACGGTCCCTACCGTATTGGGTACGATCATATCGCTGTTGCTCGCATTCCGTTCCAATCAGGCCTACGATCGCTGGTGGGAGGCGCGGATCATCTGGGGCGCCATCGTGAACGATTCGCGTACGCTTGCCCGGCAGATACTTTCGTTGATGGAAGACCCGCTGGATCCGGAGCGTATCGACGGTTTCAAGAAGCGGATGATCAAAAGGCAGATCGCCTGGTGTTACGGGTTAGGCAAAGGACTTCGAAAGGACGATCCGATGCCGCTGATCAGCAAATTCGTGTCGGAAGAAGAGGTAGAATACCTGAAAGACTTTGATAACAAGCATGTTGGTCTTATTCAGCTCCACGCTCGCGACCTGAATAATGCCCTGAAACAGGGTTGGGTAAATCCCTATCAACAAGTGGAGCTCGACCAGACGCTAACCCGGTTGTGCGATCATATGGGCAAGTCGGAACGGATTAAGAATACCGTTTTCCCGTCGACTTACAGCCTGTACATTCATCTGGCGCTGCATTTTTTTATACTGCTGCTGCCATTCGGACTGGTGCAATTGTTTGGCTTCCTGATGGTTCCGGTGCTGATCGTGATTACTGCTTGCTTCTTCCTGATAGAGAAAATGGCGATCCATTTGCAGGATCCTTTCGAAAACAAACCGACCGACACACCGGTACTGTCGATTTCACGTAATATCGAGCGTGACTTGAAACAGATGATGAAAGACAAGCATGTGCCGATGGCATACCAGCCCGACCGTTTTTACATTTTGTAGTGTTTTTTGGTGCGAAGCTCCTGCTTCGCACCTTATTTTTTGCTCAAACCATTGTGGATATCGACCAGGATGTTGTGATCATCCCTCACCCAGTTACCGCTCTCGTATTTTTTTTGTTTCCCGCTAAAAAGATAGTCCTCGAACATACTGTAAGCCTTACGCGCTTCCTCCGCGGAGTAAAAAGAGTTCAGCCAGGTGGCCGGTATCTTGTCTTTTTTCACCACACCAACCCCTGCATTGTAAAGCTTTATAATGCCTGCCGAAAATTCCATTGATATATAATCCTGTTCCCGGATTTGCGCACTTTTAAGGACGGAAGCTGTGTGCGCCAGGTAATTGAGCAATCTTGCGCGTATCTGTGCGTCGTTTTCGGACTGCGCAGGCTTGACCCTCCACCAGTTGTTGGCAGGGAAATAAGGATCGTCCTGGTAGCGCAACAGTTTACGCCCATATTCAATCAGTGAGACACTTTCCTCTGGTGAAAATTCCAAATTGATCAGCCGGAGACCATTCCCGGCGAAAGAGAAGAATACGCCGATTTCTTCCGTTCTCCGGCTTGTGGTGAGGAAAACAGTATGCGCCGCGGTATCCAAATCCCACCGGCCGGTTGTGTATTCGCCATTTGTTCCAACCCTTGTGAAAGTGCTGTCCGGAAAGAACGAAATCAGCATGTTCTTCCTGTCTCCGGGTATATGCTGGCTCGAAGGCAGGCCATTCGGCTCGACGACGTCGCGTTCCGTAATGCTGACACCCGAAATCCGCCAGGTGCCTAGCATGTGTTTTGGTTTCGGCTTGCTGAGCTCGTCCATGGCATCGCGGGTAGGGCCCGACGGTCGTTTTGAACCCGTGCGGTAAATGATCCCGTGATGCTGCATCATGGTGATCATCATGAAGAGGATGAACAGTTTAAAGGAAGTCATGGCGCGGCTGCTGATGCGGTAGTGTTTACCCTCAAGTTAGGAAATTCTGTTTAAATAAAAATGAAGTAAACGGAAGGATACTTGAAATTTTGAGTAATTATTGGCCTCTGAATGCTTATTTCCAAATATAGGGATGGTCATAATGCATCCGTATTTAATCCTAAAACCCAGGAAATCTGCCCATGAACTTGCTCAGGTCTTTACCGTTGCTCTTCGTTTTTGTATTGTTAAATTTTGGTTACGATTTCGGCACGGATGACCCGGAACTGGTCGTTGCACCATCGGCAGATGCCACATTGCGGGCGGTGCAGAATGAAAAAGACGAAACCATCAGCATTTTCCGGGGTAACGAAACCAAGCCCATTCTCACCCAAAATGCGAAGGCCGATTTCCGCCCTTACCTGCATCCGATCGTCGCGCCGGATGGCAAGGGCGTCCTCACCGAGTACAGTCCCGGTCACCACAAGCACCAGACCGGCATTTACTGGGGCTACACCCGCGTGAATGGGCGGGATTATTTTCACCATCCGGGCGATGGTTACTGGAAAAGGGTTTCAGCCAAAGTGATCGAGGGAAAAAGCACCGAAGTGAAATGGCAAACCGTATATAACCTCATGGATTCGACCGGCACTGCAGTCTTGACCGAAACGCAAAACTGGTCGATGCGCGTGGAGGACGGCAAATACCTGCTCGATCTGGAATGGAACGGGGAAGCGCAAAAAGACGTGACCATCGGCAAATACGATTACGGCGGGTTGTTTGTGAGAATGCCCTGGAAAGAAGGTATCAAAGGTGAAGTAGTAAATGCGGCGCGGCAAAAGAACGAAAAGGCAGAAGGGCAGGCCGCCATGTGGGTGGATATTGGAATGCAGGTGCCGGGGCGTAATGATTTGGCGCATATTGCCATACTCGATCATCCATCCAATAAAGGTTACCCGCAAATCTGGCGCGTGGACGGCCAGCTAGGCGCAGGTCCCGCACGGGCGCGTAAGGGTGATTGGCATATCAAAAAGGGTGAAACCGAGATCATTAAACATGAATTGGTAGTTTATACCGGTGAATTTAAAGATGTTGAGTTAAATAAAACTTTCGGGGAGTTTATTGGTAACACCGGTCAGTACAACACCACGGCGCTTTGGGCATTAGCTCAAAAGGAGGGTAGGGAAGCCAAATTTCTCAGCGCACAGGAAGCGGTCGCGGCAATGACGGTGAAGGAAGGTTGTCAGGTCAATGCATTTGCCTCCGAACCGATGATGACCCAGCCGATGGCATTCTGCTGGGACGACCGCGGCCGGATGTGGATCGCCGAAAACAAGGATTACGAGTCGCGCGGGAAAGGCTTTTCCAATGCCGGAACCAGCCGCATTCTGATCCTGGAAGATACCGACCACGATGGCGTAGCCGATAGCAAGAAGGTATTTATGGAAGGCCTGGCATTTCCGGCTGCATTGGCGGTGGGTTTCGGAGGGGTATACGTTGGCGCTCCGCCTAATCTCCTTTTTGTGCCTGATACAAATGGCGATGATAAGGCCGATATGGACGATATCGAGGTCCGACTCACCGGCTGGGGCATCCGTGACCGGCACGAGACGCTCAATAGTTTTCATTGGGGGCCGGATGGCTGGCTTTATGGCTTGCAGGGTTTTGCAACGCCTTCCAAAGTGGGCAAACCGGCCGGTAAGGGCAAGTTGTACAAGCATAATGACCCGTTTCCGGAGAATATCGAAGTCGAGGATGGCGTCGATATCAACGGTGGCGTGTGGCGGTACCATCCTACAAAAAGAAAATTTGAAGTGGTAGCCCACGGTTTCAGCAATCCGTGGGGCATTGACTACGATGCCAAAGGCCAGCTTTTTATCACTGCGTGCGTGATCCCGCATTTGTGGCACGTCGTGCCCGGCGGTGTTTACCACCGGCAGGGCGGGCAGCATTTTAATCCGTACGTGTACAATGATATCAAAACCATCGCCGACCATAGCCACCGCTCGGCGCATGGCGGGGCGCGCATTTATCTTTCCGACGCATTCCCGGCCTCCGAGCGCGGTAAAATCTTTATGGCCAATATCCACGAGCACGGCATTCTCTCCGACCAATTAATACCGAAAGGCTCCGGCTTCTCCGGCAAGCACAGCGACGATTTCCTGATGGCCAACAATGCGCAATGGGTTGGTTTTAGTATGGAAATAGGGCCCGAGGGCGGCATGTACATCCTAGACTGGCACGACGCCGACATTTGCGGTTCCGACGTGCTCAATTCCGAAACCGGCCGGATTTTCAGGGTAATGCCCAAAAACTCCCTGGCCGAAAACTGGAAAGGCCGCTACGACGACCTGAACAAACTTCCCGACACGGAACTCGCCGCATTGCAAACGAGCAAAAGCGAATGGCACGCCCGCCGTGCGCGCATAATCCTGCAAGGTCGTGCTGTGAATGGAAAGATCTCAGCAGAAGCAGTTGAAAAACTGAATGCATTATACAAATCCAAAGACAACGCCGACAACCGCCTCCGCGCGATGTGGGCATTGAAAGTGACGGATAATCTGAGTGTCGCCACGTTGAAACAGGCCTTGTCGGATGCGGACGCACACGTACGCGCCTGGGCGGTCCAGTTCCTGTGCGAGGATGCGCAGCCTGGGTCGGACATTGTAAGTCAATTTGCGGAAATGGCGGCAAATGATTCGTCACCTGTTGTACGGCTGTACCTGGCTTCGGCGCTGCAACGGTTGGATGCGAATGCGAAATGGAGTATGACGAAAGGTTTGCTTGCCCACGCCGAAGATGCGCAGGACCATAATCTTCCTAAAATGATCTGGTTTGGGTTGGAGCCTTTGGTAAAGGATAACCCTGCCAAAGCATTAGACCTGGCGGCAACGAGCAAAATACCGATGGTAACCCAGTTTATCGCACGCCGCATTGTCGACGCCGATCAGATCAGCACATTGATATCAGCCATCGGCAAATCCACTGCCAACCGCACGGACCTCCTCACAGGCATGCGCGACGGCCTGGACGGTCGCACGGACATTAAAACGCCTGAAAACTGGAATGCCCTTTATGCCAAACTGAAACAAGCCGACAAACCCACCGCCCAGCTCGCCGCCGACCTCGGCAGGCAATTTGGTGACACGGAGTCCGCGAAAACAGCATTGGCGACATTAAAAAACAAGTCCGCGGCATTGGAAGAGCGCAAAAAGGCATTACAATCCCTCGCCGCCCGCCAGCGCCCTGAACTCCAAACCGAACTCCCCGCGTTGCTGAGCGACAATGCGTTGCGCCTGGAAGCCATCCGTGCGACAGCCGGGTACGACAGCGAGCCATTGGCAAAGCAGCTCATCGACGCCTATCCGAAATTTAACGCAGCAGAGAAATCCGAAGCCGTGCAAACCCTCGCCTCCCGGCCGAAATCGGGCTGGCTCCTTACCCAGGCCATTTCGAAAAATGTTATCCCGAAGAAGGATGTACCCACGTACGTCGCCCGCCAGCTCCGGCGCGTGGTCGGCAGTGGTTTTGTGGAGGTATGGGGCCCGATAGACCACGTTGCATTTGATGAAAAAGCCTATAAGAAGTACCGTACCCTGCTCAGTGACAAGGCCGTTGCCGATGCGAGCAAAGTACACGGCCGAATAGTTTTCCAAAATACCTGCGCGCCCTGCCATAAACTTTACGGCGAAGGCGGTATCATCGGCCCCGAGCTCACGGGCTCCAACCGCGCCAACCTCGACTACCTGCTCGGCAACATCCTCGACCCCAGCGGCGAAATCCAGGACGACTACAAAATGGTCGTCATCACCACCCGCGACGGGCGCACGTATGTAGGCAACGTCGCCAAGGAAACCGACCGCCAGCTAACGCTTCGCATTGTGGGGCAGGATGCTGTTAATATTAACAAATCGGACATTCAGACGCGGGAAGTGACGCCATCCTCGATGATGCCGACGGGGCTGTTGGATAATCTGAGTGAGAAAGAGGTTACAGAGCTGATCGCGTATTTGAGGACGACGGCTCAGGTGCCGTTAACAAAAAAATGATGAGCTCGAATGCGTCACGGAGCGCAGCGCAGTCAAAGCGTCGTTCATTCAACGGAACGATGTCGCCGATGTAAAGCCATCACGTCACGCGAATATTCTTTCAGGATAACATGAGCGTTTAACTGGGAAAAAAAGGTAAAGAGCGGAAAGTAAGAGAGGAACGTATAGAGGACTTTCAAACGAGGGCAGGCATCAGCCAGCGCAACTCATTCTGTCAATGCGCTGGTAGAAATGCACCAGCTCCCGGAATGTCAGATAAGCCGGGGACATCGAATCGTTGGATTCGATGGATGTCGTTTGTGTTTGTTGATACATAAAAAGTACATTTAGGATGATTAAAATGCCCTGTCTTAGGTGTCCTGACGTGTACTTTACGCCTGGGGGGCTTTTTTCACCACACCCACACCATAACAGGGCAATACTGCAAGATTTTCATTTGCGAGAAGTACTTTTAGGAGGATGGATATTCGTGGCATGCCGGGAGAAAAGCAAGAGGAGTAAAGACTTTTCGGGCAAGTTTCAATCAGCAATTATCAACAGGGTAATTTGCATGATGCAAGTGGTGACTGAATGAGGCCAGGAGACGGCGGTGAGGCAAGAAATTGTTATAATGGCATCCTCAAACACGAAAGTGTTACTTAGTGCCAAATACCTCAGCCCCCAGTTCCTGATGTGACGATGCATACTGCAACACCGACTTTACGAAATCATTCAAAGTAACGTCATATTGCGATGCAAGTAGCGCAAGTTTCTTGTGCAGATCGGATGATACGCGAACATTGAAAACCCCCTTGTACGACTTTTCAGGCGACTTTCCCATTGCTATACAGGTTTCGATATAGTCGTCAACGGCTTCCTTCATGCTTTGTTTGAGCTCTTCGACGGAAGTGCCTTCAAAACTGACAAGGTCATTCACCCCGATTAGTTTCCCAAAAAAAACTTCGTCGGCCGGGCTGTAATGAATGCTGGCGGTATAGCCATCGTAAGTCAGCGAATTAATCATTTTTGATCTTTCCATTTTCTTTTAGAGTAGTGATGAGTTGTTCGAGGCACGTAGCGCTTCACAATAGGGTTGGGATAAGGCCTGTGCAGTGTGATGATGTGTTTTTGCTCATCCGCAAATTTGATACGTGACCCACCGGTTTTGCGGGGAGAGAGCTCTTTGTAGCCACAAAATTTTAATATGAGTACAAGCTCTTGCCAAGTCAAATCCTTGGGCTTGGTCATAAATGGTTCAGCAGTTTTTCAATTTGGCTCATAGTTATAGTGTGTAACTGCAATTTAGTTACAAACAAAACAAATTTCCAAACGTTTGAAATTTGTTTTGTTTGCTCCATCGAATTCGTAATTTGCAAATCGCGAATCAAGAATTCGATTTATGAGAAAACACAACGGAATGCGTCCACTCGACGTAGTTATATTATTGAAAGTCAGTGAAATGCCAGGGCGCTCCTGGCTGCAAAAGGACATTGGCCAGTCACTCTTTGTGAGTAATTCTGAGGTCAGTGAATCGCTCCATCGCTCGCAACAAGCTGGTTTGATTAACGATTTGAAACAGACCCTGTTCCGCTCTAACTTGCTGGATTTCCTTCAATACGGCTTGAAATACGTTTTTCCAGCTTCACCCGGCGGTTTGGTGCGGGGTTTGCCGACTGCTCATTCGGCACCGATGTTATCGGGTAATTTTGTGGGCCAAATGACTTATGTTTGGGCTGATCCTAATGGCGAAGTGAATGGTCACGAGATCGAGCCCCTTTATTCAACAGTTCCGAAAGCCTGCCAACTTGATCCCAAATTGTATGAATTAATGGCCCTCGCGGATATGCTGCGAATCGGGCGTGCCAGGGAGATTAAGCTGGCTGTCGATCAACTGCGAAATCTTATTTTGAGTAAAGAAGATGGCTGATTTTCAATATGATATTTTAAACCGACTTAGACTAACAGCCGTCGCCCGACCTACGATCGAAAAGGAGATCTACGGTCATTTACCTCCAAGATTCGCATCAGTCAGGATGACCAGAATTGTTGAGCTAATGCGAATTGTCCGTAAATGCGAGGACCAGCACCTATAACTCCTCATCCTCAACTCCCTCAAAATAATTTAAAACCGTCATCAGCGGCAACGTAGTCTTATCAGCCGCATTCGACATCTGGATCACAGCCCTGTCAATAGAATTAGGATCGAAGCCGGAAAAGTAACCCTCGATAACCTCTCCGGGCCGCATTTGGTAGGAAATGGCTTTGTTAATGTACTTTGATGCGCGTTTTTGCAGGCCGGTAAGTTCTGGGGCGGACATGGGTGGTATTGGGTTGTTTAGTCAGAAGAATGCGGGGCATTCTTGCTAACAAAGGTACCAATGACCTGAAAAGTTTCCGCAAAATGCCAAAGTTTCAAAGGTCGGCAACCATCACATGGCGCCGCGAACCGGCTTTGTGCCGGTAATCGAAGCCCATTTTTTCGAATAATGGCTTGAAACCCATGAAGCGGTAGCTCGGTGAATCAGGGTTGACGGGGTAAGCTTCGACGTGCCTGGCTCCTTGCTTTTTGGCATAATGCGTGGCCTCATTGATCATTTGTTCGGTGAGGCGGTTTTTACGGTGGTCACGGCGGACGAAGAAGCAGGTGATCGACCAAACGCCTTCAAGCTTATCGTCGCCACCGAGGTCGCGGAAGCTGTCGCGCGGGCCTACCGAGCACCAGGCAATGGGCTCGCCATCGTGGTAGCCGATCAGGCCGATGGGAATTTTGCCGTCCACCTGGCTTTTTAATGCCTTTTTCTTCGCTTTGTTGTCGTTCCGGCCGTCCTTATCGAGCTCGCGCCAGGCCATGCACCAGCAGTAGCTCGGGCCGCCTTTTTCCTCGAACAGTCTTTCAAAATCGGGCCAGGTTTTGCGGTCGACCGGTTTGAATTGATATTCGGATTTTGCCATAACCTCTCATGTGTGCGGGTGCGTGTACAGCCGCCGGCGTCCGCTTAGCGCGGATGATTGGCCCGCTCGTTACGCGAGGCCATCTCCACCGACTGCGCGATGCGTTTTTCACGTGTTTCCCGTCGTTTGGCATTCAAAATCCATTCCAGGATAAGTCTTTTGGACGATGGAGGGAATTTTTCAAAATGCGCAAAAGCCTTTGCATTTGTATCGAACGCTGCTTGCAGATCATCGGGAATGACGGCATTGCCGGCGGTTTCGAGCGAGTCCCACGCCCCGGTTTCCTTCGCGAGGTCGATCATCGCCTGCCCCTCAGCGCGCATGAGCCCGGCGGCGATCATCCGCGCGGCACGTTCCTTGTTAACCGTGCTCCATTTACTTTTCGGGTTTCGTTTGGTGAAGGTGAGGTAAAAACTCTCCTCATCGCGTTTGACGGCCTTGCTGTCGATCCAGCCGTAGCACAATGCGTGCTCGATCGACTCTTTGTAGCCGATGCTGGGCGTAGGGCTGTCTTTGTGGTAAATGATCAGGAAAACGGCGTCTTTCTTCTTGCCGTTTTTGGCCAGCCACGCGCGCCATTCCTTATTGGATGGCGCGGGGATAGCTTCGATGCCGTTTTTAGTTTCCATTGACGATCGACAGATAATGCTTGTTGAACATGATCCCCAGAATGTTGCCAAACGGATCGACGACCGATGCCGTCACAAATCCTTCTCCGCGGGTAATCACGGGCTGGTAGCTCGTGGCGCCGAGGTCGAGCAGTCTTTGATAAGCGCCTTCCACATCATCGACATGCCAGTAAACGATCGACCCGGCCGGCGCTCCCGTCGCACCCGGAGGTGCCCATTTAGCGTCGATGATACCCATTTCGTGCTCATAATCACCCACGCGGAACTCGATGTAACCCGGTTTTTCGAAGTATGGGGCTATTTCAAATACATCCGAATACCATTTTTTGGCAGCGTCCAGATCGGCTGCATAGAAGTTAACAGTTGCGAATCCTCTGAGTGAAGTTGCGGTGGCCATGTTCGTTAAAGGTTTTTGGTTTGATGTTGATACAAAGCTAAATGGTGATGGTGACAGCCTTATGTCAGCAGGTTTTGGGAGGCTTGAAAAAATCCTGCCAGAAATCCGGGAACTTCTTGATAGTCATTTGGCTGAAACTGCATATAGATGTTTAAATGTTATCACTAAATAATTAAACCGCGAAAGAAAATTCTTCAATTAAAAATAAATTCAAAATTTTTTACAGAACCGACTAGGGATTTTGAAGCGTTAGTTGCCTATATATGCACGACGTTATTCCTAAACCTATGTACAAACGCTTTACGGACGAACAGCTGGTAGAATTTCTCCAACACGGCGATGCGCGTGCCTTTGAGGAGATCTATGCCAGGTACTGGTACCGGCTGTTCGGTATCGCGTTTCAGGAAACCGGCACCAGGGAGGAGGCCGAAGAATTGGTGCAGGATGTCTTCGAAAACCTCTGGTACAAGCGTGAGGATTCTTTTATCCGCCACCTGAAAGCTTATCTGGTGGTTTCCATGAAACACCGCATCACCAACTACATTAAATCCTGCATTACCCAGCGAAAATATCAGGAATATCTGATCCTGAGCGAGATGCGCCAATCCTACGGCACCGAGGAAATCGTTCGTTTCGAGGACCTTTCGCGGGCCGTGGACGAGGTGATGAAAAAACTGCCCGAAAAAACTTGCGAGGTTTTCAGGCTGAGCCGGTTTGAAAACCAGTCGGTGAAGGATATTGCCGAACGACTGAGTTTGTCCGAAAAAGGCGTCGAATACCACATCACGCAGTCCCTCAAAGTCCTGAAAGATCAGCTCAGGGTTTATAATTCAGATCATTAGCCTGGAAAACTACATCGATAATGAATCAACACGAATTCGACATATTATTACAAAAATACCTGGCCGGTAATTGCAGCCCCGAGGAGGAGCGGCAGGTGCTCGAATGGTCGGAGCACGTGCATGCGCACGCGCCGGAGCCGCTCACGGGCACAGAGCAGGCGGTTACCGAAAAGAAGATCTGGAAGCAGATCCGGCAGAATGCATTGCCTTCGCCGGGCTGGCGCACACCGGTTGTGCGGATCGGAATGGGTATTGCGGCGGCAGTGCTGCTCACGGTTGCATTGTACATGTTCCGGCCCGGGATGTTCAGCGATTCGGATGCCCGTTTGGTAAATCAGATCAAACCATCGCAGCTGGTAACGCCGCATTTGAAAGATTATCTGGTCATAAAAAATACAACTGGTGGGGAGCAATCGCTGAGGCTTGAAGATGGCTCGGTGATCACACTCGCGAAAGAAAGCACCCTGCGCTACCCCCGGCATTTTGACCCGAAAAACCGGCAGGTGGAGCTGGAAGGGGAGGCTATTTTCAATATCAAACGCGATACCTCACGGCCGTTCTTCGTGTATTCGGGCGAGCTGGTGACGCAGGTTTTGGGGACGAGTTTCAAAGTTACATCGTTCGGCCATGCGCGGACGATCGAGGTGCAGGTGCTGAGCGGGAAGGTTTCGGTGTATGAAAATCAGGCGAAATCACCCGAGAGCCGGAATGGGGTCATTTTAAGGCCCAATCAAAAAATCACATTCGATAAGGAAGCGAAAAAGCTGATTCCCGAGCTGGTGGAAGCGCCGGTGATGGTAGAGCTGCCGGTACAGACGCGCGAGCTGGCATTCGAAGAGTCGCCGCTGCAAGCGGTTTTGAATGCCCTGCAAAAAGCCTATGACGTGGAAATCGTCGTCGAAAACCCCGCATTGAATAATTGCATATTTACCGGCGACATTACCGGCCTGCCGCTCCATACCCAGCTCCGTTTTATCTGCAAGTCGGTGAATGCGAGCTATGAACTGCGCGGGACGACCTTTTTTGTCAACGGTGACGGTTGTCCGAAATAGAGCATCCAAACTAATGATTCATTTGACCAAACCTGACAACATGAAGCTGACAATCCCGGCCCAAACCTGACCACTAACGACCATTCCTAACCATACTAACCTTTCCAACCCCCTGCCTATGCCTAAACGCTGACCCACAAAAAAAGCCAATAATGTTGCGAGCATTACTGGCCTTTGAAACATCCGACCGAAACGCCAATTCCGGACCGGATGCATTTGTTCCTGAGTCTCTTACAAATCAAAAACACTTTAAAATTATGCAAAAAACCATATCCGTCAAACGGTTATTGATTCGTGCTATGCAAATAACTGTCGTTCAGCTGGTATGCTCGGCGCTTTTCTGCGGACTTTCCTTTGCGGCCGAAACGCGGGCGCAGGAAATACTCCGGCAGGAAGTGTCGCTGAGCGTACAATCGGCGGAGGTAAAAAACGTCCTCGCCCGCATCGAAAAGCAAACCAGCATCAAATTCATTTACAGCGGCAACAGCATCAATGCACATCAAAGAGTGTCGGTGAATGCGGTGAACAGCAAGCTTTCGAAGGTGCTCGACGAGCTTCTGACGCCCCTCAGCGTGGGTTATGAAGTGGTGGATTCGCACATTCTGCTGCATCGCAAGGCCCCGGAATCTGTGCAGGCGCCGGACATTAAATCGGTGATCCGCAAGCTGACCGGCTCGGTGGCCGACGAAAAAGGTGATCCGCTGCCCGGCGTGAGCATTCTCGTAAAAGGTACGCAAACCGGTACTACGACGAACGCCGACGGTAAGTTTACGCTGGACGTACTGAACGACAATGCGGTGCTGATTTTCAGCTTCGTAGGCTACATTGCGCAGGAGGTAGCGGTGGGAGGGAAAAGTGATATTTCCATTAAAATGGCACCCGAGGCCAAGTCGCTGAATGAGGTGGTGGTGACTGCATTGGGTATTGCCAAAGATAAAAAAGCATTGACCTACGCGGTGACCGAAGTGAAAGGCAGCGAGTTCACGCAGGCACGGGAAGCCAACCTGGGTAATGCATTATCCGGAAAAATCGCGGGCGTGAATGCGACGAGCACGGCTAACGGTGCGGCGGGTTCCAGCCGCGTGATCATCCGCGGCAACGGTTCGCTCAGTGGCGATAATCAACCGCTCTACGTTGTAAATGGTATTCCCATCAACAATGCAAACCAGGGCTCACCCGGTACCTGGGGCGGAACTGATAATGGCGACGGCCTGCTGAGCATTAACCCCGACGATATTGAAAGCATTTCCGTATTGAAAGGTGGGACCGCGGCGGCGCTTTACGGCTCACGGGCGTCCAACGGGGTTATTTTGATCACTACCAAATCGGGTAAAGGGCAAAAAGGGCTTGGCGTCGAATTTAACTCTAACTATACTTTCGAACGTCCGCTTACCTTTTCCGACTGGCAATATCAATACGGCTCAGGTTCACGCGGCGTGGCGCCTACCTCGCAGGCGGAGGCCATTTCATACGGTCGCACCTCCTGGGGGGCGAAGCTGGACGGCTCGATGGTGATGCAGCCCGATGGCCAGGCGAGGCCCTATTCAGCCCAGAAAAACAATATCAAAAACTTCTACGACACCGGCAGCACATTCAGCAACACGCTGGCGATCAATGGCGGGAACGAAACGTCCAATTTCCGGTTCTCGGCTTCCAATATGGATAACAAAGGCGTGGTGCCCAACTCGTCGGTGAACCGGAAAACTTTCAATCTGAGCGCTTCATCGACATTGGCTAAAAAGGTTGTTTTCGAGGGGAACGTGCAGTACAATATCGAGAATGTCAAAAACCGGACGTTTGTAGCCGATTTTACCAAAAACCCGAACGCATCGGTGCAGGTAGCGGCTACGAACCTCGATATCCGCACGCTTTCGCCGGGTTATGACGAACGCGGTTATGAGCAGCTTTGGAATGATTACGTTTTTGTAATGAACCCGTATTTCGCCGCGAACAAGGTTCGTAATGAGGATGATAAGCGGCGGGTAATCGGTTCATTCAGTACGCGATACAATGTTACCGACTATCTCTACGTGCGTGGGCGACTGGGTATCGACCAGTTTTCAATCAGAGGTGAGGACATTACGCCCACCGGAACGGCTTACAACACGCAGGGCGAAATGTCGACCCGGCGAATCACAACTTATGAAACCAATGCGGAAGCCATTGTTGGGTTCAATAAGGAATTTGGGCGGTTTTCTGTCAATGCCATTGCAGGCGGCAACAAGATGTACAACAATACCAACGGCGTGAGCGCGGTCAGCGGGCGGTTGAATGTGCCTTTTAACTACTTTATTACCAACGGCAGCAGCCAGGTTTATACTGAAACGGCGCGTGAGTTTGGTATCAATTCGCTTTTTGCTTCGGCTGATATCGGGTTTAATAACCTGCTTTATTTGACGTTAACAGGCCGGCAAGACTGGTTTTCGACACTTTCCAAAGATAACAACACACTGTTTTACCCCTCGGTGGGGTTAAGCTATGTGTTTTCGGATGGTTTCAAATCCAAACCTTCCTGGCTGGATTACGGGAAGGTACGCACTTCGTGGGCTAAGGTGGGTGGCGGCGCGCCGGATCCTTACGGGTTGACATTGGCCTACGCAGCACCCCCGCAGTCGCATTTGGGCCAGCCGCTGATGAATATCAACGGCGGTACCATTCCGAATGCGCAGTTGAAACCGTACACTTCCACGACTACGGAATTCGGTATCGAAACGAAGTTATTCGGCAACAAGCTCGGCGCGGACATTACCCTTTACGATCGGACGACAACCAATGATATCGTACGTGCAACAGTTCCATTTTCAACCAGTTATACCAATGTCTCCCTCAATGTGGGTAAGGTGCAAAACCGCGGGATCGAGCTTTTGCTGACGGGCTCGCCGGTGAAATCGGCTAATGGTTTTGGCTGGGATGTGAGCTTTAATATGGCTTATAATAAAAACACCGTCGTGAAAATTGCAGACGGTTTGACCAGTCTCGCATTGCCCGGTGCGATCGCTCGTACGCAGAATGGTTTTGTGTACCATTTTGAGGGCCAGCCGTTTGGAATGATCTCGGGTTACCGCGCCAAAACGGATGCGAATGGCAACGTCGTTTACAACCGCGACAGTGGCTTGCCGTTGCAAAGCGCATTTACGTCATTGGGCCGCGGCGTGCCTCCGCTGACATTGGGTTTGACGAATACATTCCGTTACAAAACCTTTTCACTGGGCTTTCTGCTCGACGGCAAGTTTGGCTCCAAAATGTATGTTTCGACCAATGCTTATGCCACCAATTATGGTTTGCACAAACAAACAGTGGAGAACAACGTCCGGGAAACCGGCGTTACCGTGACAGGCGTGGACCAGGAAGGGGCGCCATTTACCAAAAACATTCCCGCGCAGAACTACTACCAGGGCATCGCATTCTCGCTCACCGACCAGTTTGTGTCCGATGCTGGTTTCATCAAGCTCCGCCAGCTGACATTCGGTTATGCATTACCACAGAATATCGTTTCCAAAACACCTTTTCAGTCGGCTAGCCTGTCGTTCGTAGCGCGTAACCTCCTGCTTATTTACAGCCAGGTGAAGAATGTCGATCCGGAGTCGAATTACAGCAATGGTAATGCGCAGGGTTTGGAGAATTTTGGTGTGCCGCCCACCCGCAGCTTTGGTTTGAACCTGATGGTAAGGTTTTGATAATGAGAGTATATGAATGTTTGAACTACCAATTTTGACCTTGATTTATGAGCTATAAAAATATCAGTCTGAAAGCCTTCTCCGCCCTGCTCGCGGGCGCTATGTGCCTGGCCGCCTGCGATAATGGTTTTGAGGAAATGAATGTGAATCCCAATGCTTACACCGAACCGGTGATCGGCAGTCTATTCTCTAATAGTATTATCAAAACGGCCGGCGACGGGGATAATAACACGTTGTATGCCAACGATAAACTGTCGGGCTGCTTCGTGCAATACTTCGCCTCGCTGAATGCCTGGCAATGGACGGGCGACAAATACCTGTACAAGCAGGATTACAACAAGGGCCTTTTCGAAACCGCTTACAGTAGCGAACTGAAAGAAACCGCGCAGATTATTTCGCTCTTGAAAGACAAGCCCGATATGAGCAATCTGTACCATATCGCACGTATCTGGCGGATTTTTATCCTCCATCGCGTGACCGATATGTACGGTGATATTCCTTATTCGCAGGCGGGTTTGGGCTATATCGAATCGGTGTACAAGCCCGGATATGACACGCAGGACCAGATTTACGCTTCCATGTTGGGCGAGCTCGAAACCAGCGCGGTGGCGCTTGATGCGTCGAAAGCGTCGTTCGGCGGAGCGGACTTTCTCTACGGCGGCGATGCGGCCCAGTGGAAGAAGTTTGCCTATTCGCTGATGCTGCGGCTTGGCATGCGGCTTACAAAAGTGGATATCGCGATGGCCGAGACCTGGGTCAAAAAGGCCATTGCAGGCGGCGTCATGCAAAGCAATGCGGATATCGCGAAGCTCGACCATACGGGAGGCTCGGCGAATAACTGGAATGTGAATAGTTATCTTTTGCAGGGTGGGGAAGGGGTACCGCCGTCGGCGCAGGGTAAGGGTTATTCCAAATTGAACAAAACCTTTATTGATTACCTGAAAACGACGAAAGATCCACGGCTGCCGTTCTATTCGACGTTGTGGCAAGGCAATGCCGACGCGGCGAAGCTGCCACAAGCCAGCGCTCCGGACGTTCAGAAGGGGTTGCCCGGCGGTTATGATTATACCACCATTAAAGACCTCGTTCCTGGCTGGACGGACAATATGCAAGCCGAATATTCGGAGATCAATATCAACACCATCGCAGCCCTGGCCGCACCGACTATTTTCCAGAGCTACGCGGAGGTATCGCTGCTGCTGGCCGAAGCTGCATTACGCAAATGGACGACCGGTGATGTGAAAATGTATTATGACAATGCGGTAAAAGCCTCGATGGAATCGCAGACATTGTACCCCGGCAATGTGACGGTAACCGCCGTACAAATCCAGGCCTACCTGACGGCAAACCCGTACAATGCAACGACATTGGAAGCAGGTATGAAGCAAATCCACACCCAGTTCTGGGCCTCGCAATTCATGAACAATATCGAAGTATACGCCAACTGGCGCCGCACCGGCATCCCGCAACTAACTCCAACCAACTATGCAGGCAACGAAACAGGCGGCACGATTCCGAGAAGGCTACGCTATCCGGAATCGGAGGCCAGTTTAAATCGTGAGGCATACAGTGCAGCAGTCAGCAAGCAGGGCCCGGATTTGTTCACGACCAGAATCTGGTGGGATAAATAGGGGAGGAAAGGGAAGATGGAGGAAAGGAGAAGGGGAGAAGGGGAGGAAGGAAGAAAAGAAAGGAAGTATGTCAGTCTGAGCGCTCGGGGCCGCCCGGCGGTCGAAGACAGTCCGTACTCCGAATTGCACCATGCTGCAAGTGCTCCGACTTTGCAACATGACATTCCTCCATCCTCCCTTTCCTCCTTCGTCCCCCTTCTTCCTTCCTCCCTTTTTAATGAGCAAAAATCCGTAGTACAAAACCAGTATTTTATAGCAACGTGGCCGCTTTTGGTTTAAATTGATAACTCAACCAAAAACCAGGGCTATGCGCGCATTTCTTACATTGATTTTTGCTATTGCATTGTGTATCACTGCATTTGGTTCGTTCGCGGCCGACCAGCCGAAAACTTTGGAGATCGGTGCGGCGGCGCCGGATTTTAATCTGCTGGGAGTCGATGGCAAGCGCTATTCTCTGAAAAGTTTCGCCAATGCCGACATTCTTGCGATTGTTTTCACCTGCAACCATTGTCCCACGGCACAGGCGTACGAAGAACGCATTAAGAAGCTGACCGCAGATTACAAGGCCAAAAAAGTGGCTGTCGTGGCGATTTCTTCCAACGACCCGAAAGCGATCCTGCTCGACGAGCTGGGTTATACGGATATGAGCGACACCTATGACGAAATGAAGCTCAGGGCGAAGGATATGGCCTATAACTACCCTTACCTCTACGATGGTGATGATCAGAAGATCGCGGTGGCTTACGGGCCGGTGGCTACACCGCATATTTTTATTTTTGATAAGGCGCGAAAACTGGCCTACAATGGCCGCATCGACGATGTGGAAAAGCCCACGGGTATACCCAAGAACATCGACGCGCGGAATGCCATTGAAGCAATGCTGGCAGGAAAACCGGTTCCCGTGCCTGCTACCAAAACCTTCGGCTGTTCGATGAAATGGGCGGCGAAAGAAGATAATGTAAAGAAAGAACAAACCGCCTGGGCCAAGGAGCCGGTGACATTGGAAACCATCGATGAAGCCGGCTTGAAAGAGTTGATCCAGAATAAATCGGATAAGCTGCGGCTCATTAATGTGTGGGCAACCTGGTGCGGGCCGTGTGTGACGGAGTTCCCGGATTTTATGGTCATGCACCACATGTACCGCCGTCGGGATTTTGAATTTATCTCGATCAGCGCCGATAATCCCGACAAAAAAGACAAGGCATTGAAATTCCTGCAAGGCAAATTTGCTTCCAATAAAAACTACATTTTCAATGTGGAAGACAAATACAAGCTCATCGAAGCGGTAGATCCGAAGTGGCAGGGCGCTTTACCGTATACCATACTTGTGGAACCGGGCGGGAAGATCGTCTATTCGCAACAAGGGCCGATCGACCCTGCGAAAATGAAGAAGCTTATTGTCGAGAACAAGTATGTCGGTAGGTACTACTAATCGATATTTAAACATTTCAACCTGACTTTATGGAAGACCAAGACTTTTCAAGACGCCGGTTCCTGGGCGCTTCGGCCCTGGCGGCTGCGGGTTTCGTGATGGCGCGGACACCCATTTTCGGCGCGCCGGCTTACATTAAGAAACTCGGCAAACCCAACTCGCTATTCAACGGTGTACAGGTGGGAGCCATTACCTACTCGTGGAGAAGCCTGCCGGGTAGTGCGGAAGATATTTTGAAATACTGCATTGAAACCAATATCAGCGCGATCGAATTAATGGGCCCTACTGGCGAATCGTTCGCAGGCGCACCCGAAGCGCCGCCGCGCCCCAGCATGACGCCCGGCCCGGACGGCAAGCGCCCCGAAATGACTGACGAGCAAAAAGCGGCTCAGAAAGAGTATGGAGCGAAAATGGCGGAATGGCGCGCGAAGGTGTCGATGGATAAGTTTGCGCAACTGCGCAAAATGTATAATGATGCCGGGGTGAGCATTTACGGTTTCAAACCCAATGCATTAAATGCCAACAGTACCGATGCGGAGGTAGATTACGCATTCCGTGCCGCCAAGGCACTGGGCGCTAACCAGGCGAACGTGGAACTTCCAAACGATCCCGCACAAACGAAACGCCTCGGCGATATTGCCGCCAAAAACAAGGTGTATTGCGGTTACCATGGCCACACGCAGCAGACGCCGACCTGGTGGGATACTGCATTGAGCCAGTCGAAATACAATGCAATGAACTTCGATATGGGGCATTACGTGGCTGCGGGCTTCGATCCGTTCCCATTACTCGAAGCGAAGCATGACCATATCGTGAGCATGCATGTAAAAGACCGTAAAAACAAAGAGCACGGCGGTGCCAACGTAGTCTGGGGCCAGGGCGATACGCCTATTGTGGCCGTTCTCGAAATGATGCGTGCCAAGAAATACAAATTCCCCGCAACGATCGAGCTGGAATACGAGATCCCGGCTGGTTCGGATGCTTTGAAGGAAACGGCCAAATGCGTGGAGTTCGCACGGAAGGCGCTGGGCGCGTAATGGTACTGTTCGGGTTGCTGGTGTTATCACCAACAACCTATGCCATGTCCACTTCCTGCCTTTGACCCATGCCTCCTGGCCTTTGTTGGTGTTTTCACCAACAACCTTAGCGTCTCCGTTAGTGATCTCACTACAAGCAGTCTGCTGTTCTTGGCCATAATACATACGAAGGCTGAAAAAGCCTCATGTTAGTACTGATGATAACAACTGCGGCGGGGAACACCAGTAATGACGGGAATTGTTGGTGATAACACCAACAAAGGTGGGAAGCAGCAGCGATGAAGGAGTCACATACCGTACCGAAGTCCCTTGCATTGCAAATAGTTTTCCATCTAACCTGTTACCGAATTCACAAAACAGCGTCTCAATAGAAATCGAAAATCTATGAGACATGATGGAAACACACTACATTCAGTTTTTTACAGTGACAATCCTTTGGTGGAAGCCCTTGTTACAGGAAGACCGGTATAAGGACATTGTTTTGCAAAGCATGAAATTCCTGGTTGACGACAATCGAGCCAGGATTCACGGGTTCGTGATCATGCCAAATAACCTGCATTTAATTTGGAGGATCAATAGGGACAGAGCCCGGGCTGACGTGCAGCGAGACTTTTTAAAGTACACGGCACAGCAGATCAAGTTTCACCTTCTTGCGAATAATCCGGCGAAATTGAGGGAATTTGAAGTAAATGCAAAGGACCGGCGTTATCAATTCTGGGAGCGCAATGCACTTAGTATTGATCTGTTTTCCGAAAAGGTTCTACTTCAGAAACTTCATTATATTCATCGAAACCCTGTTCAGAAAGGTTGGAAGCTCTCGGAAGATGAAGCCGGATATAAATACAGTTCCTGCCGGTTCTACGATGGACGGGGAGATGATTTTGGGTTCCTGTCTCATTATATGGATTAGCATTACGCGTTCCCTACTCCAGTCTCACCATAATCGCCAATCGCCATTGTTGGTGTTATCACCAACAATCGTTTCGGGGTGTTGGTGATAACACCAACAATGGCGAAGTTTGAACAATATCAACCTAGCGTCTACGGTGTCGTACCCTCGGTTCCCGCTGGTTTATGTAAACCAATCTAAAAATTCTTCGCTAAAAATTTTTTCGTACGAAATTTTTCCTACCTTTGAAATGTTGATTGAAAAGCATACCAATGGAACCTACAAAATCAGAACTGGAAATACTGCAAGTACTTTGGGAACATGGGCCGTCGACGGTGCGGTTTGTGAACGATAAGCTGAATGAAGAGAAGCGGGCGGTGCAGTATTCGTCGACGTTGAAGCTGATGCAGATCATGGCCGAAAAGGGAATTGTGATCCGCGATGAGAGCAGTATGAAGCACATTTACAGCCCGGCCGAACCGGAGGATAAGACCAAGTCGGCATTGCTTGGGCGCTTTGTGGATTCGATGTACAAAGGTTCTGCGACGAGTCTGGTGATGCAGCTTTTTGGGAATAAAAATACATCTGCCGAAGAGCTTAGCGAGATCAGGAATTTTTTGAAAAAACTGGATCAGTAGTTATCAAACTGTATATATCCGTTAGCCATGAATTGGAACATCATCGATCAGCCCGCTGCGCATCAATGGATCGAGGCGTTGTGCCTTACCCTCGTGCATTCGCTTTGGCAGGGACTCATTGCCGCTATTCTGGCAGGGAGTATCCTGGTTTCCACGCGGAAAAGCAAACCGGTTTTGCGCTACAACCTGCTTGCCTTGGTGATGCTGCTTTTCGTTTCCGGAGCGGTGCTGACGTTCCTGTTGACGATTGAGGGATCGGACGGGCCGTCCGGGACAATGGTCGTTTTTACTGGGATCGCGCCGGCGGTATTGCAGAATGCGGATCATGCGACGCAAATGGTCATGCAAACGGACTGGATAGCCAGCATGATCGGTTTTTTCAGTGAACATGCCCAGATCATTGTAACGGTTTGGTTTGTGGTTTTTGCCTGGAAATCCCTGCAAGCTGTAACAGGACTGGTTTATTTGAACAAGATCGCGAAAGCCGTGTTTACGCCGGAAATGCGGTGGGTCGTTCGTTTCTACGAGCTGGCCGAAAAAATGCACGTTAAACAGGAAATTGATCTTTACGAATCCGCGCAGGCGACGGTGCCGATGGTCATCGGATTTTTGAAACCGGTGGTGCTGGTGCCGCTGGGTATGCTGGCCAATCTGCCGGCGGGGCAGGTGGAGGCGATCTTGTTGCACGAACTGGCGCATATTCGCCGGCGCGATTACCTCGTTAATCTCTTGCAGATCTTCTGTGAAAATGTGTTCTTCTTCAATCCCGCAATTTTGTGGATTTCGAAATTAATCCGCGAGGAGCGCGAGCATTGTTGCGACGACATGGCTATCAGCGTCATGCAGAACAAAACTTCTTTTATTCATGCCCTCGTCTCGTTCCAGGAGTACAACCAGTCGAGACCTGCATTTGAAATGGCTTTTTCCAAAAAGCGCAACCATTTGCTGGATAGAATCAAACGCATTGTCAATAACAATAATAAACCACTTGATGCCATGGAAAAACTATTTGTAACATTCAGTCTGGCAGCGGCTATTACGCTGTCGGCTGCCACCGCGCCGGAGAAGCCTGCGAAACCCCGGTCAGTACCTGCCCCGCGCGAAAATCAAGCCATTAAAACCATCGTCTTGCCGAAAAAACACGAGGCAATGGTCTCCGAGCCAGATACGCTTCCAAAGAAGAAAGTGAAGCCGGCTGACATGGAAATCCACTCCGCAAACGTGTATTCGGCGCGGGAAGGGATCAGTACGTATAGCCTTACACGTAATAACAAGCACTACGAAATTGTCCAGCGAAATGGTAAAATGGTTTCGCTTTGGATCGATGACCGGGAAATCCCTCAAACTGAATATGCTCAATACCAGCCGGAGATCGACGAGATCATGAAAGAGGTGAAAGTGCAGCATGAGCGCGCGGAAAAGGAGCGTGAAAAGGCCGAAGAAATGCGTAAAATAGCAGATGTCCAGCGCAAGGAAGCGGAAAAGCAGCGGGAAGCGGCTAATGTAATGCGACTGGATGCTGAAAAGCAACGGGAGCGGGCCAACGAAATACGGGTTAATTCGAACAAAAATCGGGAGGAAGCGGACGAATTACGGATAGAGGCAGACAAGTACCGTGCATCTGCAGAAGATATGCGGAAGCAGGCCGATGTGATGCGACTGGATGCCGAAAAACAGCGTAAGCAAGCGGATGGGTTCAGAGCAGAAGCGGAGGTACATCGTAAAAAAGCCGAAGAGCAACGTGCGATTGCGGAGAAGGAAAGGGAAGTTTACATAAAAATTCAGGAAGGTATTATTAATGAGCTCACCAGTGAGGGTTTGGTGAAAGACAAGGAGAACTTGTCATACAAGTTGTCGGATGAGGATTTGATTGTCAACGGAGTAAAACAATCTGCCGGTTTACACCAGAAATTGAAAGCGAAGTACATCAAAGAGTTAGGGGACAAGAAGTTTGAGTTGATGTACAACTACCGTAACCAAACTGGTCATATCAAAACAGGAATCATGCGTTCGCGCGAAGATTAGCAGTAAAACTGCGGTGCAGCCGTGTTTAATAGGCAGTTACAACGATAACGCCTGAACCACAATGCATCGCAGGACATTCATCAAAAATACAGGAATGGCAGCAGCCGGGGCCGCAATGGTTCCCGGTTTTGCTTCGTCCGCACAGGTAGCGCAAAACAAGTTGCCTAAATGGAAGGGGTTTAACCTCCTCGACTTTTTTTCGCCCGATCCCGCCAAAGGCCGGAAAGCAACGACCGAGGAACAGTTCAAATGGATGAGCGACTGGGGGTTCGATTTCGTCCGGATTCCAATGGCCTATCCCGCTTATGTGAAATTCGACCGCAGCCGGAACATTACACCCGAAGAGGTCTATCAGATCGACGAGCAGGCTGTCGAGCGGATTGAAAAGCTCGTCGCTGCTGCCCATCAAAACAACATTCACGTAAGCCTCAACCTCCACCGGGCGCCGGGCTATTGCGTCAATGCCGGTTTCAACGAGCCCTATAATCTCTGGACCGACCAAAAAGCGCTCGATGCATTCTGTTTTCACTGGAATATGTGGGCTAAAAGATATAAAAGTACTTCGTCCAAAAAGATCAGCTTCGATCTGCTCAATGAGCCCAGTATGCGGGCCGATATGAACGACCAGCATTCCAAACGCTCATCGGTCCCCGGTGACGTTTACCGCAAAGTGGCCATCGCTGCTTCCGAAGCGATCAGGAAAGAGAATCCCGGCCATTTGATCATCGCGGACGGCAATGATGTGGGAACATCCGTGATCCCGGAACTGGCCGACCTGGATATCGCGCAAAGCTGCCGTGGTTATCATCCCGGCATAATTTCGCATTACAAAGCGCCGTGGGCGATGAAAGACCCCGACAATGCGCCCGAGCCCAAATGGCCGGGACAAGTTGGTGACCAATATCTCAGTCGCGCAATGCTCGAAAAGTTTTATAAGCCGTGGATTGACCTCGTCAACAAGGGCGTGGGCGTGCATTGCGGCGAATGCGGCTGCTGGAACAAAACACCGCACGCAGTCTTCCTGGCCTGGTTCAATGACGTGCTCGACATCCTTTCATCGAACGGCATCGGCTTCTCGCTTTGGGAATTCGCTGGCGATTTCGGCGTGCTCGATTCCCGCCGAGATGATGTTGCCTATGAAGACTGGCACGGGCATAAGTTGGACCGGAAGCTGCTGACTTTGTTGATGAAGTATTGATTATTTATTCAACTCATTCAGCAATCCGGGGATATTCAAGCTCTTCGTATACATCTCAATAGAGCCGTCCGGTAAGTATTCCCATTGGTCCTGCGGGCGGTCCCAGTAAAGCTCTACGCCGTTGCCGTCCGGGTCGTTGAGGTATAATGCTTCCGAAACGCCGTGGTCGCTGGCTCCGCTAAGGGGGTAGCCTGCTTTGATTAGGCGATTTAACGCAACAGCCAGATCTTTCCGGGTCGGGTAAAGGATTGCCGTGTGAAAAAGGCCGACGCCGTGCGGAGATGCTGGCGGGGCGCCCTTGCTATACCAGGTGTTCAGACCGATGTGGTGGTGGTAACCCCCTGCGGAAATGAATACAGCCTGGGTGCCGTAGCGGGTCGTGATTTCGAAGCCGAGCAGGCCACAGTAAAAGTCCACGGCACGGTCCAGGTCGGCTACTTTGAGGTGAACGTGACCGATGCGGGTTTGCGCGGGCATGGTATAGTTGTCTGGTTCCATGGGAGGTGTGATGGCTTAATGTAACAATCAATTTACATGGATTTGCGGTAAAAAATTCCGGAAAGCGGCTTTACCTCTAAATCAGTTAACTATTCAGAACGCATTAATGAACCGCCGAGAAGCATTATCCTCGATCGCTGCCGTAAGTGCAGCAGGCATTGCTCCTGCCGAAGCCGCCAAAGCCAAAGTCCAGCCATTTATCTATTCCCTCAATATGAGCACTCTGCGTGGCCAGAAACTCGGCTTCCGCAAGGAGCTGGAAGTGGCCGCGAAGGCCGGTTATGGTTCGGTGGAAATCTGGATCAGCACATTGCAGGATTATCTCAAAGGCGGAGGCACATTACAGGAAGCCAAACGCATTATCGGTGACCTCGGATTGAAAGTAGAGGATGCGATCGGTTTTGCAACCTGGATTGTGGATGATGAAGCAGCCCGTGCAAAAGCATTGGACCAGCTGAAAGGAGAGATGGAACAACTGGCAGGTATCGGTTGCCCGCGCATAGCCGCCCCGCCCATGGGCGCGACCACCGGAGCGGCGTTAGATCTGGCAAAAGTGGCTGAACGTTACCGGGCGATTCTCGAACTGGGAGATAAAACCGGTGTGGTGCCGCATCTGGAACTCTGGGGTTTTTCTAAAAACCTTAGCCGCGTAGGAGAGATATTATATGTAGCCGTCGAATCGGGGCACCCGTCGGCCCGCTTGCTCATGGATGTCTACCATTTGCACAAAGGCGGCTCGGGAATGGATGCTATTAAAGACGTGGGCAAGCCATTGATCGAGATTTTCCACGTGAACGATTATCCCAAAACACCGCCGCGCGAGACCATTACCGACGCGGATCGCGTGTATGTGGGCGATGGAATTGCCCCGTGGAAAAATGTGATCCAAAGCCTCAAAAACCCTGACAAACCCATTATTCTGTCATTTGAAGTTTTCAATAAAGATTACTGGGCACAGGATGCGCTGCAGGTCGCTAAAACGAGCCTTTCTAAGATGAAAAAAATCGTGGAAGGGGCAGCTTAACATCGTGGGCCGGTGTAAAACCGGCCTTTTTTATAGCCTGCCTGTAAATGCCAGAACACTCAGTACCAGCCCGCCAATAGTGACAATGGCAGAGGCCAGAATGACAAATATCATCAGAAAGCCTTTTGAGCCTGTCTTTTTCATGATGATCAAACCATCACCCTTCCTGATTTCGGGAAGCTGTTCGACGGTTAGCAGATAAGCACCGGCTCGTTCGATGCTGAACTCCGCGACCGGCACAATCCGGCTGCCTGTCATGTCCTTTCTGGATCCCAGATGGTTAATGACATTAGCCGCTTGAAAATGTTTCCCGTCGGACAGGGATGAAAGTTTATAAATCACTTTCGTGGGCATTATGCCTAGAAAGGCGGGACGACGGTAGGCGATTTCATAGTCGCCGGGTTCTGAAAGATAGAATTCAGGCAACGGACGGTCGAGTGGTAGTGCGGTTTTCTTGCTCGCGTAAATTTCGACTATCCGACTGATGCTGCGGATCAGAAACCACAATCCGGCGATGAACAGCAGCGGAAAAAGTACTTTTAATATCATACAATTGCTTACAATGTGCCGCAAGTAAGCAATTATGAAATTTCCTTCGCGCCAAGTCGGTGATAATCAAAGTATTTTTTGAGTAAAAGGTTAATGAACCTTTTCAGATAGATCTCATTCAGAAAAACATTGGACCAGTTGTCGTATCGCTGAGACTGTATCCCCAAATAGAAGAAATACAGGCAGATTCCCAGCATTGGGATGAGCCGCTTTTCTTCGGCGCTTACGGGCGTAACAGATTCGTAGCCTCGCATAAACCGGTCGGTTTTATGTTCGCGTTCGTCATCGTCTTTTTCTGTCGAATGGATTTGCAGCATATAATAGGCCATATCCAGGCAAAGCCACCCATTTCCGCAAAAGTCGAAATCAAAGAAAGTAATGTCACCTTCCGGGGTAACATTCATGTTGTCGAACCAAAGGTCGAGGTGCACGGCGCCTTTCCGCAGCAGGCTTTGATCAGCATTTTGCAACTCGGCCACCAGATATTCGCGTATTGACTTCATGTATTGCATTTCCTCGGTATCGTCCGGCAGAAACCTGCTTAATTGCTCAAGCGAGTCGATCAATAGTTCTTTTTCCGTGTAAGTAATGCGTTGCAATCCGAAATCCCTGGTCAGTGAATGCATTTCCGCCATGAGCTTTCCCACGCGAAAATGCGTTTCTGAATCGAAATTGAGCACTTTTTGACCTTCTGCGAAAGAGAATAATACACCAAAACGCTCGCCTTCCGGCGCGGAAAAGGAGTGGATGAGTGTATTGGCTACATCCGGAATTGCATAGGAAACCGGAATGCCATTGCCCCGAAGGTAACCCAGCAACCGCAGTTCCTCGGAAATCTCGGTGGGTGTGCGCCACTGGAAACTATAAACGCGGAAAATGTAACGTTTCGCCGGTGCGGTGATCAGGTAAGTGTCGCTGATCCCTGTTTTCAGTATCCGGCATTCAACCGATTGCTCCGGGAAGTAATGCTTTTGAACAAAAAGACCTAAGTGGGCCGGCGAAAGATTGGAATTAGAAACAGGAAAGACGTTCATGGCGAAAGGCGATTGGGGCGGCAAAAATATAGATATATTTGCCCTGATCGTATCGCATTTTAAACAAAAATTTATGGCAGAGATTAAATTTCAACTCGATAACCGCCGCCGTGGAGCCTTTTATGTCGAAGAAGACGGAAAACAGGTGGGCGAAATGGTGATCGGGCTGAGCGAAACCACATTGACGGTTTACCACACCGAGGTCGACCCGGCTATGGAAGGACGCGGGCTAGCCCGTCTGATGCTCGATGCAATGGTCGCATATGCACGAAAGGAGGGTCTTCAGGTTTTGCCGTTATGTGAGTACGTGCACGGACAATTTCGTCGTCATCCTGATGATTATGCAGATATCTGGAAAAAATAGTTTTTTTTGGCCTCAGAGCGGTTGCGGCAGATAGACGATGAATGTCGCTCCTTCTCCCGGCTGACTTTTGGCAGTAATGTAGCCATGATGGTTTTGTACGACCTTTTTACATAGTGCAAGACCAATCCCGGAGCCGGAAAATTCACTGCGCCCGTGCAGGCGCTGGAACATCTGGAAAATTCGGTCGAGATATATTTCGTCGAAACCAATGCCATTGTCACCAACTTCCAGCCGGATGTATGGATGTTCGGGTAACAGCTTGGGGAGGGTGTTCTTTTCGGCCTCCTCCACCGAGCGATGTGACAAGGTGATCACGGAACGCTGATCGGGCAACCTGTATTTGATGGCATTGCTGACCAGGTTTTGGATCAACTGTGTGATTTGCGGGGCGCTTCCCCACACGACCGGCAATTCTTCCACGATTATATCCGTCTGCTGCTCCTGGATCGATATTTCCAGATCGGCCAGAACTGATGTAACGATATCAGGCAGGCTTACTTCTCCGAATTCACCTTCGCGCGTGGTAAGACGGGAATAGGCCAGCAGATCGTCGATCATGGCCGACATCCGTTTCGAGGCGTCCTGAATCCGGTTGAGCATGTATTTCCCGTTCTCGTCCAATTGCTCTGCATAGGTCGATTGCAACCGGGAGCCGAACGACTGGATTTTGCGGAGCGGTTCCTGCATGTCGTGGCTCGCCGCGTAGGCGAATTGCTGTAAATTGCTATTGGAATTCACTAATTCGACATTGGCCTGGTGCAGTTCGTCGGTCCGCTGCTGTACGCGCCTTTCCAGTTCATTGGCGAGCTGCCGGTACCGCTCCTCACTCTTTTCCAGTTCCAGACGGGACTTAACCTGCTCTGTTACATTTACTGCCATATCGAGAATCGCGTACACTTCTCCCGTGGAGTTCTTAAGTGGTTTGTAAGTGTAGTCGTAGTAGAAGGTTTGTAACTCGCCATCGATCATGATGTCCCCTCGTACATTCTGCTCAGAATACGGCTCGCCAGTACGATAGATGGTGTCGAGGATTTTGAGGAATGGCTGGCCTACCAGTTCGGGAAGCGCTTCGCGTAACGGTTTCCCGATTATCGAAGTACCCTTGCCCCACAATTTGAGCATCGCTTCGTTCGGAATATCGATGATCATCTCTTTTCCCACAAACAATGCGGTGGCGACGGGCGCTTGTGCTATGAGCGTCCGCAAATGCTCCTCATTTACTTTGAGCCGTTGTTCCGATTCGATGCGATCGGTAATGTCCATGACGATGCCCGACAGGGATATCGCTTTACCCATGCTGTCGTACAGATAACGTCCCAGCACGCGGACCCAATGGACGGAACTATCGTGCCAGATAAACCGGGCTTCATACCGCAGCTCACCGTTAGCGGCGGCCCGTTCGTAGGCCTTGTCTCTGATCGATACGTCTTCGGGGTGGAGGCCAGCCACGAAGGCGTCCCGTCCCATGCTACTCTTTTCACTACCCGTCATGATCCTGGCCATGGTCGGTGAGTATACAATCTCATTCGTGGTCAAAGTCACTAAAAACGACCCGGCACCAGAACCCTCAATCGTCATGGCTGCCTGCTGGTCGGCCCACACTATTTTCTCCTGGTTGCTGATTTCGGAAGTAATTTCCCTGGAAATGCCGGAAAAGCGGTATGGGGTGCCTGCTTGGTCGAAATAGGCTTGTCCTGTACAGTGTAGCCAGCGCAATGGCTGGTCACCCGCCCCGATAACGCGGTATTTAACATCATAGAGACTCCGTAGGGAAGGATCAAGTGCTTTTTCGATGGCCTCTCTGACGCGTGCCCTGTCGTCGGGATGAATAAGCTGCACCAGGCTATCATAGTGCATATCCGATTCGTCGGGGTATCCGAACAATTCCTTACAGCGGTCGTTAAATCGCGCCGTTTTGTCGGCCGGATTCAAATTCCACGTGCCCAGCTGAGCCGCCTCCATCGCAAATTTCAGATTTTCTTCACTTTCCTCCCGGGCGCGGTCAGATTGAAGTTGTTCGGTTATGTCCATCATCGAGCCGACCATCCTGACTGGCTTCCCCTCGCTCTGGATCGTATATCCGCGATCATGTACGTGTGCATAGGAACCGTCCGCACGTTGGAAACGGTAAAAATCCGACCAGTTACTTTGGCCTTTGTCAATAATAGCGTAGATCTTTTTAACGACCTGCTCCTGATCATCGGGATGGATGCGGTCGAACCAGGAATTGGGGCCGCTTTCAATTTCTTCGGGTTTGTAGCCGAAAATCTGCTCCATGCCTTCGTTCCACCAGACGGTGCCCAACGTAAGGTCCCAATCCCAGATCACATCATGGGTAGCTTTTGCTACAAGTTCAAATCGCTCGATCGCGACAAGCAGGTCATCTTTGCGTCCACTTAGGGTGTCAATCATTTCCAATTTTATTCTTCCTGAGTTTTGCCTGTCCGCGCAAGATGGCCATTGCACGTAAAAATAGAGATATTAGTCCAAATGTATGGGACGGCTATTTGTTGCCTGCATGCCGTTGATAAATGTGTACAAGTTGGATTGCCAATGCGGCTTCGCTCTCCGGGAAAAAGTAAAATCCAGCAGCAGACCGCTTTTCCCATCATAAAAAAAGTATACTAAGCAATCAAAACGGACAATGCCATGCTGAGATTATCCTTTTGTTTTTCGATCGTCGCCTTGTCGTTATCGACGGCATTCATAACAAGTGGCCCGGCAAAACCTGTTTCATTGTTTGATGGCAGGTCGTTCAAAGGCTGGGAGGGGGACACTGTAAAGACATGGAAGATCGAAAACGGCGCCATTGCCGGTGGATCGCTGGAAGAGCAGGTACCCCATAACGAGTTCCTTTGCACGCAGAGAACCTATTCGAATTTTATTCTGAAGGTAAAGTTCAAGCTGACAGGCCATGAAGGCTTTATCAATACCGGCGTCCAATTCCACAGCGTGCGCGCGAAGGAACCGGCTTACGAGATGATTGGCTACCAGGCCGATCTCGGGGACAAATTCTGGGCCAGCCTCTACGACGAATCAAGGAGAAACAAAACACTCGTTGCACCGGATCCTGCATTGGTCGAAAGAATACTTAAACGCAACGAATGGAACGACTATGAGGTGCGGAGCCAGGGTGGTCATATTCAGATTTTCCTGAATGGCACCAAAACGGTTGATTATACCGAGCAGGACAAGTCGGTACCTCAAAAAGGGCTGATAGGCCTGCAGATCCACGGAGGCGGCAAAGCCAAAGTCTTTTATAAAGACATTTACATAGAAGAGCTTTGATCATTGCAGTCCGGCAACTCGTATCCTCGACGTTGCCGGACTGGTTACTTTATCGCCAGATATTCAGCAGCCTGCGGGCTACCACGATCTCGGCGGTATGGTAAGAATTATGGTCGGCGATGAGCATCGCCTCGCGGACAATGTTCTGGCCGCTTCCCCATGAAAGCGGACTGAACAGGTCTCTTTCTTCATCCTGCAGCAAATCAAAAAATCGTTGCTGCTTCTCATTGATCTCCTGTATCGTTTGGGTCCATTGCTCGTCGGTAACCGCATCCGTAGGTTGCGGCCAGTAGTCGTCCGGCCAAGCCAGGTTTTTGTAGTTTTTGGATACCGAAAACTCAACAATATCCTGCTGCGCTATCCGAATGTGTTCCAGGAGTTGCCAGATACTGTACGGAAGGCTGTCGGGGATTACTGTGCGCAAATGCGGGGGGATGCCAGCAACGGCTTCTTCCAATGTGACATGTGCATTTCCCCCTTTGATGAGGGAAGTCAGTTCGTTGATCAGTTTTTTTCGCTGGTCGGGTTGCATGGAACGTTAGTTAAATTAGTAGAGTGAGGAATTAGGCGGCAAAATGTACATATTTTCTATCCACCGGCGCAAGAAAATCTTAATTGTTTAAATTAGGGGACTCATGACCTTAAACCTTTTGAAAACTGCAAATGAATCCTAATCGACGGAATTTTCTCAAAAATGTAACAGCAGCATCTGCACTGTTAGCCACGGAAAGCATTGCAAAGCCTTTTCATATTATCAAAGACCTGAAAAAAATCAGTCCAAACGACAAGATCCGCTTCGCTACCATAGGAATGGGAATCCAGGGGCATAGCGACACCAAAGCGGCGTTGCGGAGTTCAAAGGATGTCGAATTCGTGGCCGCCGCGGACCTGTACGATGGGCGCCTGACGCGGGTGAAGGAGTTGTATGGAAAGGACATATTCACCACCCGCGATCATCGGCAGATACTGGAAAGAAAGGATATCGACGCGGTCCTCGTCGTGACGCCCGACCATTGGCATGATCACATTACCAAAGCGGCGTTGCAGGCCGGGAAGCATGTATATTGCGAAAAGCCGATGGTACACCACATCAACGAGGGCCTTTCGGTGATCGATGCCTGGAAGAAATCAGGGAAAACGATGCAGATCGGCAGCCAACGGATTAGTTCCGCATCATTTAAGGAAGCGAAACGGCTGTTTCAGGCCGGTGAAATAGGGGAGATCAACTATGTCGAATCCAATAATGACCGTTTCAATTCGATCGGGGCCTGGAACTACTCCATACCGACCGACGCTTCCACGAGCACGGTCGACTGGGACGCGTTCCTGGGGGATGCACCTAAAAGGGCATTTGATGCCAAGCGGTTTTTCAGATGGAGAAATTACCAGGACTACGGTACCGGCGTAGGCGGCGACCTTTTTGTCCACCTCATCACCGGTGTCCATTTTGTGACCAATTCCCTGGGGCCGGAACGGGTGATGTCATCCGGTGAGCTGAGTTACTGGAAAGACGGGCGCGATGTCCCCGATGTATTGGTTTCGATCCTTGATTATCCCAAGACCGACATTCATGCCAACTTTCAGATGGTACTCCGGGTAAACTTCGCGAATGCGGGTGCAATTGCCAACAACACCCGGATTATCGGTACCGAAGGGCAGATCGAGTTTACGGAAAACAACCTTGTTCTGACCAAGAAAAAACTACCCAAGGCGCCGGGATTCGGCGGATATGACAGCTACAACACATTCTCCGAGAGCGAACAAAAGGAGTTCAAAAAGCAGTATGACGCACAATATCCCGAGGAGACCCGGAAAGCAGACCCGGTTAAAGAGATCAAATTTGAGGCGCCTAAAGACGACGATGCGCATGCCAACCATTTCAGGGATTTCTTCGAGAATGTAAAGAAAGGCAGCCTGGGTACGGTGGAAGACCCGGTTTTCGGCTTCCGGGCTGCCGCTCCGGTACTGGCCTGCAATGAAAGCTATTTCAGCAGGAAAATCGTTCACTGGGATCCGGTTGCGATGAAGATGAAAAAGAAATAATGAAATCCATTCCAGCGGGGGATCCTATTGGGTCCACCGGCTGGGACGGATTCCGGTAAATAGGGGAGGTTGGAAAAGTATTTCAAGTAACCGTGCTTCTTATTAGGTAACAACCGCCGGTGCTCCCGGCAATGCTTGTCATTCATAAAATCCAACAGTTACCGGTATGAAGATCTTCTGTACGATCGTGCTGGCCCTGCTATCGGCCATTTCTGCCTTTGCCCAAACCGGCAAGGTTCTCGACAATCTTTCCGTTCCTTCCAAACTGCTTAAATCCGAAAGGAAATTTGCGATTTACCTGCCACCCGATTATGCAACTTCCGAGCGAAGCTACCCGGTGATGTACCTTTTGCACGGTGCCGGCGATGACCACACCGGCTGGGTGCAATTCGGAGAAGTGCTGCATATTGCTGACCAGGCCATCCGCGAGGGTACCGCTACCCCGATGATCATCGTGATGCCCGATGCGAATACCGGCCGTAGAGGGTACTTCAATGATGTAAAAGGCGACTGGCCTTATGAAGACTTCTTTTTTACAGAACTGATGCCTTATGTCGAAAAGAAGTTCAGGATCAAGGGAGAGAAGCGTTTTCGCGCCATCGCGGGCCTTTCGATGGGAGGCGGTGGTAGTTTCATGTATGCATTGCATCATCCGGAGTTGTTTTCATCAGCATGTCCCTTGAGTGCCTCCACAGGCCCGATTACCCTGGAAGATGCCAAGAAGAATCTGCTCAGGAACAATCCGGATATCGCGGATTCTACCGTAAGTGCCTATTATAACCGCCACAGCGCGCTTGCATTGATTAATAACATTCCGGATGCCCAGAAGAAGGCCGTGCGTTGGTATATCGATTGCGGCGATGACGATTTTCTGTACGAAGGGAACAGCCTTGTCCACATTGCATTGCGGAAAAAAGAAGTACCACACGAGTTTCGCGTGCGGGAAGGCGGGCACACATGGACCTACTGGCGGCAATCCCTGCCTAATGTACTTGAATTCGTATCTCAGGCATTTCATCAGTACTAGTGTCATGGTTCAGGACGTCTTGCCCGGTATCAAACAATTTGACCTGACCGGAAAGGTAGCAGTGGTCACAGGCGGCTCCAAGGGGCTGGGCCTTGCCATGGCGGCGGGGCTTGCTTCTGCCGGTGCCGACATTTTGCTGGTGAATAGAAGTGCATTGGATGGGGAACGCAGTGCTACCGAGCTGAGCATTTCCTTCGGGACCAGGGTGATGTCGTATGCTGCAGATATTACTGTGCAGCAGCAAACCGAAGCGATGGTGGCATTTGCCCTGGAAAGTTTTGGCAAGGTGGACATTCTCATCAATAGCGCCGGTATCAATATCCGAGGGCCTATCGACGAGCTTACAGCTTCGGATTTCAAGCATGTGCTGGATGTTAATGTGACCGGCACCTGGCTTGCCTGCCGGGCTGTGACGCCCTGTATGAAGGCACAGCGCAGCGGGCGGATTATTAACCTGGCCAGCACGCTCGGGCTGGTAGGATTGGCCAACCGCACTCCCTACACGGCCAGCAAAGGTGCGATCGTGCAGATGACCCGGGCCCTGGCGCTCGAATTGGCTCCTTTCAATGTCATGGTAAACGCGATCTGTCCAGGTCCGTTCCTGACTGAAATGAATATACCGATTGCAGAAAGCGAGGATGCGCGTAACATTATCCTGGGTGCTACCGCACTGCAAAGATGGGGGCATCTGCGTGAGATTCAGGGTGCTGCTATATTTCTGGCGAGCGAGGCGGCCAGCTATATGGTTGGGTCTATCCTGGCGGTGGACGGCGGCTGGACCGCGCGCTGATTGCGTGCTGTGTGGTACGAAAATATAACTTTTACAATATACGCATTTGCCAATTTCGCCCTTTTCAAGCCTTTTGGAAGGCAATTGCAAAAATCAAGTTAGTTTCTGCAAATTTGATGTTATTATCTTTCTGTTTTGCCGTAATGCCCTTTCTGATGCAGCAAGGGCATTTTTTTATGCCTAGCCCAAGTGCTGCACGTATATTACCCGGTTACTACTATACGTTAAGTAACTATTGGTTATTTTCTAAGAAAACATAGTCAGAAAGCGGGATTCCTTGTTTATGTAAATAATTTCATATCTTTTTGTACATCCGGTTAATACAGCCTCCTTCCTCGGTATTGCAGGATAACAAAATATAATAATTTCGAGTTTACCTCCCCTGTTAAGTATCATTTTTTTGCAGCCCGGTCACGTGCTGCATTTTTAAAATAGGACGTTTGAGATTTTTTGTTGAATAAATTGTGTATGGTAGACACTTCTCTGACTTGTTGATAAACAAGGGCTTATGCATCGAATCCAGTTGTAATATCTTTTTGTTTTTTTATAATTTTTTTAACTATCTACTATCTATCTATACTTAATCTATGAGGATTTCTGAACGGGAAAAGTACCGGAGCCTAACACGGTATTTTTGCTCCCTTCTGTTGACCCTGATGGTCATGACCGCTGCATTCGCTCAGGATGTAACGGTGAAGGGAAAAGTGAATGATGAGCAGGGGCAGGGGTTGCCCGGGGTGAGTGTCCTTGTGAAAGGAACATCCGCTGGTACGGTGACGGACATTGAAGGGAATTACACGGTGAATGCACCGGGTACTGCTACCCTGGTGTTTTCTTTTATCGGATACATGACGCAGGAGATTCCATTGGGCAACAAAACGAGCCTGGATGTGAAAATGGCAACCGATACCAAAGCGCTCGATGAAGTGGTGGTCGTGGGTTATGGTACTGCCAAGAAAGCTACCCTGACCGGCTCTGTAACCGCCGTGAAGGGCGCTGACCTTCAAAAGGCGCCTTCTGCAAACCTTTCCAACACCCTGAGCGGACGTCTGCCAGGTGTATCTGCAGTACAGGCGAGCGGTGAACCGGGCTACGACGGTTCCGCGATCCGTATCCGTGGTACCAATTCCCTCGGTAACAGCAATGCGCTGATCGTGGTGGATGGTGTCCCTAACAGGAGCGGTGGCCTGGACCGTATCAATCCCGCTGATATCGAGAGTGTTTCGGTACTGAAAGATGCAGCTGCGGCTATTTATGGTTCACGTGCGGGTAACGGGGTTATCCTCATCACCACAAAACGTGGAAAGAGTGGTAAGCCACAACTTTCTTACGACCTAAACGTAGGGATGGCCCAGCCAACGCGCACGCCGACGATGTCGAACGCTGCGGAGTATGCGACGATCCGTAACGAATTGCAGATCTACGACAACCTGCCCGTAGGACAATGGCAAGGTGCATTGCAGGGCTTCAACACCAACGGTGCCTATACCCGCACCGACAATGGCAACGTGCTGAGCGCGGTTTTCACACCAACTGACCTTCAAAAGTTCCGCGACGGCTCCGACCCGCTGACCCACCCGAATACGGATTGGTACGGTTCGGTGATCCGCAACTGGTCGCCGCAGCAGCGCCACAACCTGCAATTGACCGGTGGTAGTGAAAACATCAAATACCTTGCTTCATTGGGTTATATCAACCAGGAAGGTAACTATGTGAACTCCGCAACAGGTTACAAGCAGTACGACATGCGTGTGAACCTCGATACGAAGATCAACAAGTACGTTACCGCTAAACTGGGTGTGGTACTACGCGAAGAGTTCCGTCGCTTCCCGAATGGCGGTGGTGCGGGCGATATATTCCGTATGCTGATGCGCGGTAAGCCTACCGAAATCGCGATCTGGCCGGACGGTCGCCCTGGTCCCGATATCGAAAACGGACAGAATCCTGCGGTTATCACCACCAACACGACCGGTTATAACAACGACAAACGCGACTACATCCAGACCAACGGTCAATTGGATATTGATGTCCCTGGCGTACCTGGTTTGAAAGTGACGGCTATGGCCGCTGTTGATAAGCAGCTGCGTCGCCAGAAGTCGTTCCAGAAGCCGTGGACACTTTATTTTTGGGATAAAAAGACCTACGAAGCGGATGGAACAACGCCTTTCCTGACCGGAACCGTGCGTTCGACATTCAACGATCCGCGTCTGACTGAAACTTCTTCCCAGGAGCTTTCAATCCAGCTGACCGGCCAGGCTTCTTACGAAAAGTCATTCGGCTCGCATAACTTCAATGCGATGGTGGGTGTTCAGCGCGAAACCGTGGATGCAGATGGTTTCTTCGCTTACCGCCGTTACTTCATTTCGCCGGTGGTTGACCAGCTTTTCGCGGGTGGTACACCGGAGCAGAACATCGGTAACTCGGGAACCACAACCGTCAACGGACAGACGATTAATAATACTGACCTTTATAAGCGTGCGCGTTTGAGCTATTTCGGTCGTGTGGGTTACAATTTCAAAGAAAAATACCTCGCCGAGTTCCTTTGGCGTGCAGATGGTTCTTATGTATTCCCGAAAGAAGGTCGTTTTGGTTTCTTCCCGGGGGTATCGGCAGGTTGGCGTATTTCCGAAGAGGGTTTCTGGAAAAACAATATCCACTTCGTGAACAACGTGAAATTGCGCGCTTCTTGGGGCCAGATGGGTGCTGAGCCCTATTTGCTGGGTACGGAAACATTGGCAGAATACCAATACCTGAACACCATGGGTTTTGGTACTTATATCGTGAACGACCAGGTTGCGAAAACCCTTCTTGAAACACGGGTTGTTAATAAGGACTTCACCTGGGAGGTGGCTAACAACTCCAACTTCGGTATCGAGGGTACATTGTGGAAAGACCGTATCGCATTTGAGATCGACTACTTTGTTAACAACCGTTCGAAAATCCTCATCCCGATGTCAGGCTCTACGCCTTCGTCGGCAGGTATCGATGGCAAGCTTCCTCCTGTGAACCTGGGTAAGCTGCAAAACAAAGGATTTGAATTCAAGGTGAGCTACGACGGCTCTGTCGACAACTTTACCTACTCGGTGGGTGTGAATGGTGGTTATGCCAAAAACACGATCAAGTACTGGAACGAAACACCGGGTATACCTTCTTACCAGACCACAACCGGCCGTCCTTACAATGCATTCCTTGCTTACCAGTACGACGGCGTTTTCGCGGACCAGGCAGCAATCGATGCGAACACCATCGATTACAGCGGTATCACCGGTACGCTTCGTCCGGGCGACATGAAATTCAAGGATGTCAGCGGCGATGGCAAAATCACCAAGGATGACATGGTACGTTCAGAAAAAACCAACCGTCCGCAATTTACAGGTGGAGCAAACATTAACCTCGGTTATAAGGCATTCGACTTGACTATCCTGTTCCAGGGCGCTGCGGGTGGTTTGCAATACATCGGTCAGACCGAATCGGGTGACATTGGTAACTATTTGAAATACGCTTACGACCACCGTTGGACAATCGACAACCCAAGCTCGACCGACCCACGCTTGGCTAACCGTAACAATACCTATTATACCAACCTTACCAACCCAGATTCACCGGGCGCTAACACCTATTTCCTGAAAAGCAACAATTACCTGCGTCTGAAAAACATTGAATTGGGCTATAACCTGCCTTCGGAAATCGGTTCAAAGATCGGTGTGGGCAACCTGCGTGTGTATGTGAACGGTTTGAACCTTTTCACGATCGACAAGATCAAGATCTGGGACCCGGAAGCGACTTCAACCAACGGACAATACTATCCGCAGTCGCGAGTTCTTAATGCAGGTGTACGTGTAACTTTCTAAGACTTAAAAAATGAAACTGAGTTATAAAAATTGGATTTTTCTGGCGGCGCTGGCAACATCGGGGCTTGTGTCGTGCGACACTGACTTCCTGGATGTAACGCCGCCCACCGAAATCCCTACCGAGGAGGTTTGGAAGGAAGGTGCATTGGCCGAAGGATTTGTGACCGGTATATACCAGGGGCTTCAACAGGGTGGTTTCAGCGAGCAAATGCTGGCGTCGCTGACCGATGAGGCGGTGTTTACCCACACAGGCCGTAACATCAATACGATAAACGAGGGTAGTTTGAGCCCTTCCAACCTTGGCTGGGTGGATGATACTTACGGATGGGGACCTATGTACACCCGTATCCGCGCCACCAACCAGGCGATCCAGGAGTTGCCGACGTCTACTTTCGCAGATCAGACCCTGAAAGACCGTTTGAAAGGCGAGGCGCACTTCCTGCGTGCTTACTACTACCAGCAACTGATTCGTTACTACGGTTCGGTTCCTCTTATCACGAAAGTGTACTCGTTGAATGAAGACTATTCTGTGGCGCGGAATACTTTTGAGGAATGCGTGAAGTTCATTGCAGCGGATTGCGACAGTGCTGCTGCATTGCTGAAAGGCAAAGCCGAACAGAAAGGCCGTGCTTCGGAAGTGGCTGCACTGGCATTGAAATCACGCGTGCTCCTGTACGCTGCGAGCGACTTGCACGATGTTCCTACTGCCAAAGCGAAATCGGCTGTGATCGCTGCTTTCCCGAATCCTGAGTTCCTGGGCTACACTTCCGGTGAGCGTAAGGCGCGTTGGACTGCCGCACAAGCTGCTGCAAAAGCTGCATTGGATGCGAAAGCGGGTTATAAGCTCAACCTGACCGCCCCGGTGACCGGCGCGCAAGGGAAGACCAACTACATTTCGATCGCAATGGCGGGATATAGCGCTGATAAATCCCTGGATGCTTCCGGTGGCGACGATATTATTTTCGGTCGCTATTTCACGGCGAGCCAGACTTCGGATGGTGCACGCCAGACCGGTTTGAACAACGGCCCGAACGGCTACCACAACTGGGCTGGTAACACGCCGATCGGTTTGCTCGTGGATGATTATGAAATGATGGATGGAACGCCATTCTCGTGGACTAATCCTACCCACAAGGCCAAACCTTACGAGAACCGTGATCCACGTTTTTATGCAACCGTCATGTACGACGGTGCTACCTGGAAACCACGTCCTTCCGATGCGAAAGACCCCGCTAACCAGATCCAGACCGGCGCGTATGACCTGCTCGACGACAAAGGTGCGTTGATCAACCGCAAAGGGCTCGATACCCGCAGCAGCTCGATCGAAGACTGGAACGGAAGCCGCACAGGTTACTACATGCGTAAGTTCATCGATCCGAACCCGGCATTGTACGACAACACCGACCGTCAGAATATTCCCTGGCCGTTCATTCGCGTGACTGAGGTGGCATTCAACTACATCGAGGCGAGCATCGAACTGGGGCAGGACGCGGTAGCGCTGGAATGGTTGAACCGGATTCGTTTCCGTGCAGGTATGCCTGCGTTGAAAGTATCGGGAGCTGCCCTGAAAGAGGCTTACCGTCATGAAAAGCGTATTGAAATGGCCTACGAAGAACAGCGTTACCACGATGCGCGCCGCTGGATGATCGCACCGACTACCTTGGGCCGCTCGCTGCAATTTATCACTGTGATTGGTAAATTCAAGGCAGGCAAGTCGATGCGGGAGCCGTATCACTACGATCCTACCATTTACGACTACACCTATACGCCGACTGAGGACAAGTCTCACGAAAACCGTACTTGGGTAGACAAAATGTACTTCCGTCCGTTCAGCCGCGATGAGATGAACCGGAATGCAAAACTGATTCAGAACCCCGGATACGACAAGTAACGGAACGAGGTTCTAAAAATTGGCAAATGCCCGTGCTGTGATTGCACGGGCATTTGTCGTTTTTGTGGGTTTTTGAAGACAAATTCCTACAAAACGTGGATTTTGGTAAACACTATCAAATTCCTAGTATTTTTGTAATTATCTAAAAATCAGATTGTTGTGTATTTTGGCATAATCCTGTTGGAATAAATAGCAGCAGTGCGAATGCACGAGATTATAAACATTACATTAATAGTTGTCTAAAAAACAAGGATTATGAAAAAGCTAGTAGTATCGGCATTAGCCCTGACGCTCATCTCGTTTGCTTCTGTTCAAGCCCAGACGGCCAACCAGACTACCGCCACGCATGCGGAACATCAGCAAGCAACGGCCGACAAAGCCAGTAAGGCAGACAAGGAGGACAAAGTAGCCGTGAAACCGGAAGATCTGCCTGAGGGCATCAAAAAGACTATCAAAAGTGAAGAATTCAGCGGCTGGACCGTTAAGAAGGCATTTTTGGTAACCGAACCTGACAAAACCCAATATTACGAGTTACAAGTAGCGAACGGCAAGGAAAATGCCAGAGTGAAACTTGATAAAGACGGAAGAAATGTAGGATAACCATAGTATTCCTTCATTGTTCAGTGATTAAAGCCGGAGCGATCCGGCTTTTTTATTTTCCAGTCGCTAACTTTGACCCCGCTTTTGATCAATCCTATACCCCCCGTATTGAATGACCTTTATTCTACGATCCTTTTTCAGCATTGCCGCAGCTTCATTGCTATTTTTTAACTGCGCAGGAAGAAAGCAATCCACTCCTGCCGGCACCCAGGCAACCTTCGCAGATCCGCAAGGCAAAGAATTGTTTACCACGCATTGTGTTTCCTGCCATGCCATGGAGCAGGAGGAAATCGGTCCACGCTTGGGTGGGGTTACGAGTCTGCTTTCCGAGAAGGAACTGATCGCGTTTATCCGAAACCCCGGTCACTCGATCGAATCCGGTAATCCGCGGGCGGTAAGCCTTTCCAAACGCTACAAGATGGTAATGCCACCGTTCGATTTTCTGAAAGACGAGGAAATCCGGTCAATCCTGGGTTATATCGCATCCGAAACCAAAATACATCATATTAAGCCACTTGAAGTAAAGATTGACACAAGTGCTTCCAATGCCCGATTGACGCAGCCGGTGATCAAAACTGCTTTGAGAATCGAGCTGGAAGACTTTCTGACGATCCCGCCGTCCAGTGACAAAATGCCTCGTACCCGTATCGCGAACATGCGTACGGGCCCATCGCACGATGGCACGATATATGTGAGCGATCAGCGAGGATTAATTTACCGGATTAATGGCAAAGAGATCGGGACTTTTCTCGACCTGCGGCCTGTTGTCGAAAACTTCGTGAACGAGCCGGGACTTGGTACTGGCCTTGGCAGCTTCGCATTCCATCCTGAATACCTGCAAAACGGGTTGATTTACATTACTCATACCGAGTCATTCCAGGGGAAGCGGGCAGACTATGGCTATAACGATTCGATCAAGGTTGCCCTGCAATGGGTGGTTTCGGAATGGAAGGTGGATGATGTAAAAAGCCCAGTTTTCAAGGGGAAGAGAAGGGAGTTACTCAGGATTAATGTGCCAAACGTCGTGCACGGCACACAGGATATTGGTTTCAATCCGGACGCCGGCAAAGGAGATCCCGATTACGGACTCCTATACATCGGTACCGGCGACGGTGGCTCCACGATCAGCAAGCATCCCGAGCTGTGCCACAAAATCACTTCGCTGCTCGGCACTATTATCCGGATCGACCCGGCGGGCAGGACCAGCAAAAATGGGCAGTATGGTATTCCGGTAGATAATCCATTCGTGAACGAAAAAGATCCGGCTGTTTACAAAGAGATTTATGCGTACGGCTTCCGCAATCCGCACCGGTTGTCGTGGCACGGCGGAAGGTTGTTCAGTGCGGAGGTTGGTGAGTCCAATTTTGAAGAGGTAAATGTGATCGTCAAAGGCGGGGACTACGGGTGGAATGTGCGGGAAGGAAATTTCGGAATTTCTTCAAAAGATCTTAAGAATGTATATCCTGTGCCTGAAACTGAGGGCGGCAAGTTCCAAAAGCCCTATTTACAGTATGATCATATAGACGGGAATGCCATCAGCGGCGGTTATGTGTACGAAGGATCTATAGGGGCTTTGAAGGATAAATACATCTTCGGTGATATTGTCAACGGCCGCATCTTTTTCGCCAATATCGGTTCTGGCCTCAGTGATCAGTCTGTTTATGAATTGATGATCACCCGTGAGGGGAAAGATACCAATCTGGTGGAAATGTCAGGTTCAAAGCGGGTCGATCTGCGGGTTGAATACGACCGCTTCACGAGGGAGCTTTATATTATGACTAAAAGCGACGGCAAGATCCGGCGTGTGACCAGGGCATTTACGATTAATCAGCCTTAACGGCGCTTAATAGTTTGTAATGGCCGCTAAATAATTGAATTGTCCTGATTTTCAATGACTGATGTTTCTTTGCAGCCCTCAGTACATCAAAAATCAGGACAATTATTATGGCCAACGTCAAAACTGTGCTCGACCAATGGTCGGTCAAAGACCTGGAAGACAATTCCTCCATTCAAGTCACCGTAGAAAGCTGCACCGAGCTGGGTAATGATGCCAAGCCCGGTATTCAGACCATGTGTATGGGCCAATTCGTAACCTACGAACCCAATATCGTGGAGCGCTGGGCATATCAGGCCAGTAAGCAAAATGTTTCGGAATATCTGCTCGAAGACAAGTCCTGGACTTTTCATGAAGATCAGTATGTCAAATACTACCTGGTGCTTGGGAGTCCGCTCAAAGCACGCATTGTTGTAAAAACGCGGACTTCGAAGCCGGTCACCAAAGACTTCGATCTTCCTTTCGAAGTTTGACAGCACAGCGCCCATTTTCATTCAACCGATACACACACGCCCTATCATGATCAAATATGGTTACTACGGGCTGCTTGCGGCCTTCTCCATTCTTCTGGTGGTCTCCATTATTTATTATCTTGTAAAGCCTGCACCTACCGGAGACAGTTCGGTGGGGTGGGCAACCGGGATTTTCTATCTGGCCGGGCTGGCGGGTTTCATCCTGCTTGCATTGTTGTTCTGGCGTCACAAAACGATTGGCCTTGCTATTCTGGCCATTCCCTTGCTTCTATCCGTTTTGCCGGCCATCAGCGGAAAATTGACGGACTTCTACGCCTGGCTTCCTTCCGCCAACCGGCAGCCGCTCACGCTTCATATCGTCAATAATACCAGAGCGCTGGTCAATGTAAAACTGGAATGCTGGTTTGGAGGTGCTGACGATGTCGAACATTCCCTGTATAAAACGCTTGAATTCACGTCGAAACCGCTGGAAGCGAGTCAGCATTTATTATCTGAATACGATGCAGGCCTTCTTTCCACGAAATCAGGTTTCGTCCGGGTTGTGCTTTATGAATGCGTCCAGCAAAGCGGGAATGGCTATTCAATGGTAAGGGAGATCCAGCCTTGCATGCAAAATGAGAAGGTTGCCATCGAAGCCTTTCAAACCAATAACTACATTATTTCTATCGACGCTGAAAAGAATTCCCGACAATTCGGGGATGAAGTGATGAGGTTAAAAAGAGATAGTCTGTACACCAACGGAGCATTTTAAAACAAATTATGAAACTGACATTATCGAAGGTCATCCCGTCACCGCTCGGCAAACATCTGGAGTTTATACATGCGCTGGAAAGCAAAGGGGCTTTTCTGATCGGTGACCGCTGGAAAGTTGTACACCTGCCTCCCGATGGCATTATGGAACTGCTGTGGCAGACAACAGACCCGGAGGTTGCTTATCAATGGAGAGGTGCCTGTGATGACCGGATACCCGATGCATTGGACGATGAAATCAGAAATGGAGGATCCAATAATAGAAGGATCAATGGATTTAAATTGCTTAGTAAGGAAGATCGTAAGCGGATTGAGCAATCGGATTTATATCAATCCAGTCGTGTCGAACAACCTAAGCTACTTGAGGGACATGATGGGATTTTGCTTGCATTTGCCGGTAAGAGCATTTCGATATTGAAATTCGAGCGTGAAAATGTGGTGGAACAGAGCAAGATCAGAACGAAAGGTCGGGAGCCGATCACAAGGGCATTGCATCCGAAAAAAAACCTGATCGTTTACGGGACGAATCATGGAGAATTATACGGACAGCCTTTCGACGCGGACAAATTTGGCCGGTCACTGAAAATCGATCAATTGCCTAATACCTGCTATCAGGTTGCTTTTTCCGGGGATGGCAAAAAGCTGTTCGCAGCGGGTATGGGTTACGTGAAAATTTATAGCTATGATGGCAATGTATTCACATCCGTTAGCTCCATATCGACAGCTGTACGATCATTTGAAATCGTGGGAAACTGCCTCGTGCTCAATAAAGGCATGCATGGAATAGGTGTAATGAACGTGCTGGATAAACCGGAAAGCATTGCTTCCATGGAATTGCCTTTTATGCTTGATCAAATGGTGTATCTCGCGTCTCAGAAAACATTTCTATTGATATCCGGCTCTACCGACGAATGGGCGTTCCTGACTTGGTCGGAATAAGGTTCACAAATAAATCTTCACCATTTCGCGCCAGTACCTGGGCCGGTGTGCTTCTTCTTCCCAAACGTAGAGCTGGTGGGGCACGCTGATCTGGTGCAGCGAGTCGCTTAAATGCCGGTTATTGTCTAGAAAAGTATCTTCCCGGCCGATCACCAGCGTGATTTCCAGGTTCCTCAAACGCTTAAGAAGGCACGGATCGGAAATTTTCGGGACAAAATGATTGGGCATATTGTAATAGATGTTGTCATCGAAATACCCGTCGAACAAATCTGCAAAATAGGGTAGTGCCTGCGTGAGATCGTATCGGGCACTCATCCCGACCACTTTGGTGAAAAGTTCGGGATGTTTTAAAGCAAGATTGACAGCATGGTAGCCGCCCAGGCTGCAACCTGCCGCGATCAGTTCCTTGCGTTTGTTCTGTATCCTGATGAATGGTATCACTTCTTCGAGAATGTACCGCTCGTATTGTATATGCCTCATTATCCTTTGAGGCGGTGCCGCATTGGAATAAAAGCTCTCACTGTCTATACTGTCCACGCAATACACCTGGATTTCACCAGATTCGATTTTGTGCTTCATGGCGTCGATCACACGCCAGTTTTCGAAGTCGTAGAAATGCGCCGACCGGGTAGGAAAGAATATGACCGGCGTGCCGGTATGACCAAATACCAGCAACTCCATATATCTTTTCAAAGCCGGACTAAACCACTTGTGATATGTCCTTTCCATGACCAAACGACGTTTATGGTGTTTTCAGCAGTGCCTCGGAGGCCAGCTCCGCTTCGATATTTTCCATAATAATCTTCTTCCATAAAGCGTAGCCGTTCCCGTTAATATGCAGACCGTCGGCTTCAAACAATGATTTACGCGGATATCCCTGGTAGTTAACCATTTGGGGGAAGATGTCGATGTAATGTTGTCCGGGATCGTTCTCCGTCTCTTCGCGGATCAGCTCGTTGGCCATTTTGATGGCTTCGATAATCTCCCAACGCTGTAAGCTCGGTTTAATAGACACAAAAAAGCACGGAATATCACCAAAGCGGCCGCGTATGAGTGTGATGAGTTGGCGGTAGAATAGTAAAACCTCGGTAGGATGGCGCCCATCTCCCAAATCGTTGTCACCCGCATAAATCAGAATTCTTCGCGCAGTGGTAACGGGACCGAGGATACGTTCGAAAAACCACACGCACGCCGCCAGCGTCGATCCCCCGAAGCCGAGATTTACAGGTTTCAAAGCCTGAAAGTCGTGATAGAGGTTTTCCCACAAAGTAAAACTTGAACTCCCGTAAAAAATCGTTTCAGGGGCGTAGGGCAACGAAAGCAGTTCGTTCTCTACCCTCGCGACTTCTTCTTCGTACCAGATCATAGGGCTTTAGGGATGCATGTTATACTTCCAAAAATAAAAAAGACACATTAACCCAGCATTAAATTATGATCAGTTCATTGAAAAGAATTGAGCCGGTACGGGGTGAACTTGGATAAATGTAATTTTTTATACCACGGTTACAACCATTTATTAAATCCATGTTTCTTCCCGATGTAATTAAAACTCTATTACCATGAAAAGAACGATTTTACTTGCGTTGATCTGGGTTGCTGCTGTGGCATGTGATAAAAAAGAAGATGCGGCTCCACATCCGGACCTGATTTCGATCAGCGTTCCATACCGACAAACCACATCGGTGCCTACCTCCGGGAAAGACCTGAAAGTGGTCCTGAAAGAAGTGACCGACAGCCGATGCCCGATTAACGCGAACTGCGTCACAATGGGAAGTGCCCAGCTCGTGCTGACGGTCTCGGATGCTTCCAATCAGGTCGATGTCAATCTGGAATTCGTCGGTGGAAAAACCAATGAGAAGTCATTTACATTAAGCGGACTGGACTATGTGCTGACAGTAAGCGAAGTGTTGCCTTATCCGGAACTGTCGAAGACGCCCAAGTTGGAAGATTATAAAATCGGGGTTTCCATTGAAAAGAAATAGTAGATTCAGATTTGGTGTGAAGTGCAGTAAAGGGAGTCAGGATTATCCTGGCTCCCTTTCTCATTTTTACTGCCAGCGACGTTGCAAACGCTTTTTGTTTGTAACTTAAAGGCTTTAAATATCGATGTAAAGGCAATGACGCATACTTTTTCTAGACGGGAGGCATTGGCTGGTATAGTTAATGCCGGCGCTGCACTCGCGTTGGGCCCATTTTCTTCTTTCGCAAAAAACAACGCACAAATGATTCTCGAAAGAAAGATCCCGTCTTCAGGTGAACTGCTGCCCGCGGTGGGCCTGGGCTCGTGGCAACAGTTCGATGTAGGGCCCAGTGCGGGCGAGCGTGGTCCATTGCGGGAGGTTTTGCAAAAAATGAATGAACTGGGCGGTAAATTGATTGATGCATCGCCCATGTATGGTCGCGCTGAGCAGGTTATCGGTGACCTGACGAATGAATTGAAATTGAACGACCGGTTTTTCTTCGCCACCAAGGTCTGGACGACCGGCAAACAAGAGGGGATCGATCAGATGAATGCTTCTTTGCAGAAAATGAAGCGTAAAAAGATAGATCTGATGCAGGTGCATAACTTGCAGGATTGGGAAACGCATTTGAACACCCTGAAAGATTGGAAGGCGGCAGGGAAAGTCAGGTACATTGGAATAACACATTATACCGATGCTGCGCATGCGCGTCTGGAACAGATCGTCAAATCGGAGCCTATCGATTTCGTTCAGTTCAATTACTCCATCCGTTCCCGTAATGCGGAGAAAAGTTTACTGAGAACGGCCAGAGACAAGGGGGTAGCAGTGATCATCAACGAGCCGTTCGAGCAGGGAGCATTGTTCAGGGCGGTCAAAGGCAAAGAGCTCCCCGCCTGGGCCCCTGACTATGGTATCAAAAGCTGGGCACAATTTTTCCTGAAATACATCCTTTCGAATGACGCCGTAACCTGTGTCATTCCGGGCACTTCCGACGTGAAGCACCTGATCGACAATCTGGGAGCGGGTGAAGGGCGCCTGCCGGACGATGCCGGCAGGAAAAAGATGCTGGAATGGATTGCGACCTTGTAGCTATTCCAGCGCAAAAGCCACATATTGATTGCCTTTTTTCGTCCCCAGCTTGGTTCCGCCGCAGGCTATGACCACATATTGTTTTCCATTGACCTCGTAGGTCGCCGGTGTTGCAAAGCCAGCCGCCGGTAACTGTGTTTCCCAAAGCAATTTGCCGGTTCTTTTATCAAATGCCCTGAATTTCCCGTCTTTGGTAGCTGCGATGAAGAGCAGTCCGCTTGCAGTCACAACCGGTCCGCCGTAGTTTTCGGTACCGGTAGCAGGCACACCTTTCGCTTTGAGCGATTCTACTTCGCCGAAAGGAATTTTCCAGAGAAATTCACCGGTGTTCAGATCGATCGCATTGAGTGTACCCCATGGCGGTGAAATGGCGGGTAGGCCGTTGGCATCGAGGAATTTGTTATATCCAGTGCTCTGGTAGGGTAAAAACACTTTTTTAGAGGCGGGAGTGGAGGATACCGCTTCCACTTTTTCATCCCCAAATAGAAATGCGATCAAGGCCTGCTTTTCCTCGGCAGTCAGCATGGTGAATCCCGGCATCATACCTTTCCCGGAAGTAAGAAGCTGGCTCACGAAAGGCCTGTCGCGACGTGCGCCGATGTCAATTAGTGAAGGGTAGCCGCTTTTAGCATTGCCTTTCCGCTGTGGACCGTGGCAGGTTACGCAATAGGTAGTATAAATTTTTTCCCCGGGGCTGAGGTTGGAAAGTTCGCTTTCTTTCGGCGTATCTTTCATAGTCAGGATCCATGCCATTTCATTGCTGTTCACATACAAAATGCCTTCATGGGGGTCGGCGGCGGCACCGCCCCATTCGGCACCTCCGTCGAAGCCGGGAAGTATAACGGTTCCTTCCTTGCTGGGCGCGGCAAAATGGTCCTTTTTGTAACCTCTGAACTTGATTATGAGCGAATCTCTGTCCGGAGCGTGGACGCTGATGTCGTTTTCAGTCAGCGTGTGTGCTTGCCGCGCGTAAGGCGCGGGTTTGGAAGGCACGGGTTGAGTGGGCCAGGGGTGCTCGCCTGGCAATGCGGTTTTGGGAGCTGGTACTTCTTTGATGGGGAAGAGAGGCTTCCCCGTCACCCGGTCGAAAATAAACACGTATCCCTGCTTGCTTACCTGGGCCACCGCGTCGATCTTTCGGGAACGCCCGTCTGCACCTTTTTGAGTGACAGTAATCAGGTTGGGCGGTGCGGGCAGGTCGCGGTCCCACATGTCGTGGTGCATTGTCTGATAATGCCAGAGGCGTTTTCCGGTCCTTGCATCCAATGCCAGCAGACAGTTTGAAAATAGGTTGGTGCCTTTGCGTTTGCCTCCGTAAAAATCATATCCCGCAGACCCTGTCGGCACAAACAGGATGCCGCGTTTGCGATCAATGGCAGTTCCGGCCCAGTTATTGGCGGCTCCGGTGTAAGTATTTTTATACGCATCCGGTGGGAATGTCTCATAGCCAAATTCACCCGGATAGGGAATCGTATGGAATGTCCATGCCAGTTTGCCGGTCCGGACATTGAATGCACGTAGGTCTCCGGGAGCAGCATCCGAGTCCTCCGACAGCCGGAGCGGCATGATAATCAGGTCTTCGAAAATGGTACCTGGCGTGTTGGATACCATGTATTTGTTCTTTGCAACATCAGGCAGACCCGTATGCAGATCTATGCGCCCATGATCGCCAAAGCTTTCGATCACTTTTCCCGTACGTGCATCCAACGCGTACAGGTAGGCGCCCATGGCGTGAAGAATCCTTTTGTCGTTACCATCGCTCCAATAGGTCAGACCGCGGCTGGTGTTGGAGCCGTTTTTGGATTTATCCCCAAAAATCCAGAGCTGTTTTCCGGTAGCAGCGTCCAATGCAAAGGCCTGAACGGCGGCAGTAACACCATAGAGTACACCGTCGACGACTATGGGGTTCACCTGCGTCTGGCCGGAGTCCGGCATCGCGTAAGTCCAGGCCACTTTTAGATTTTTGACATTATCCCTGTTGATCTGCGTCAGAGGAGAATAATGGTTACGGTCGGGGCCTCCCAGATACTCGGGCCATTCGCGACTGTCTTCTCCATGCTGGTCCGAAAAACTCTGTACGCCTGCCAGAAACAATGCCAGGCCGCCAATGAACCACGATAAGGGCTTCAACAACATATTTTATACTTAAATTAGAAGGTCTTGGATGAGTTATTCGAAGCGGTTATTCACCGTGTTTCCAGGCCAGGTGTCGCTCCTGAATGCGCTTGCAGGAAAGCCATCCGTATTGTAAAGATTAGCCTCCTCGGGCGCATCCGACCACGCGTAACGTACGGAGACGGGCTTACTGACCTTCGGGTGCGAAACCACAACTTTACCACCCTGAATTTCCGCTTTGGCATAGTAGAAGACCTTGTCATCGCCCGCGATTTCGAAACCCTTAAGATAGCCGTAGCGATCTTTCACCATTAGCCCGTTTTCGGCGTTTTTGAATGATATGATCGCTTTATTGTTGTCAACCTGCATCTGGTCGAAGAGAGGAGAGGCGTAGGGGAGGGACTGTCCGTAGTCGTTTTTCAATGCATTGGTAGCCAATCGGTGCGCGACGTCCTGTTTGTTCGTGGGGTGAATGTCGTTCGGGTTGCCTACATCTGTAGAAACGGCCATACCTGTTTTCGGCAGGCTGAGTGTCATATTCTGTGCTTCACGTAACTCGGCCCAGTTGCTGCCCTTGTTGCTGTCGTTGTCCTTTCCAAAGCTCGAAAGCTGTACCCAGTAAAATGAGAACTCATCGTTCCAGCGTTTGCGCCAGTCATTGATCATCAGCGGGAACGACTGGCGATATTGATAGGCCCGCCCCGCATTGCTTTCGCCCTGGTACCACAGCATCCCCCGGACCCCGAACGGGATCACCGGCTCGATCATCGCGTTATAAATCGTGGTGCCCACATTGTTCATCAAATGGGCATACTCGTGCTTTTCGGCAAACGATGGCATCAGGTACCAGTCTTTGGCAATGCTGATCTTACGTGCGCTTTCTTCAATAAAAAGGTCGTTGGCAGAGCCCATCATACCGGGGCCAAACCAGGCGGCACTAACCATATTGCCTGATTTGAAAACGAGGATATTTTTGCCTTCCTTCCAGGTGCCCGCCGGAATATTGATTTTCCTGGGACCTTTAACAATCGCACTATTAATCAATTTTCCGTTGATGTAGACTTCCACCGGTCCGTCATTTTCGGCCAGCGACAGCGTGGTTTGTTTGGCTGCCACGTCACCCGCCAAAATCACTTCCCTGGCCATGTAACCCTTCCCGCGGAAGCCCATCAGGCCCTTCCAGTCCCATTGCCCTGTTGCGTCAGCTGTTTTTTGCCAGGTTGAGAAATCAACATCAGCAGCGAGGTATTTCTTTTCATCTTCCCAGCCAGGTTCGTAAGACGCATCCTTGAACATCTGCTTTTTGAGCTTTTTGTCCATGATTATATCGGCTTCTTCCCAGGTTTTGGGAAGGTTTTGCGCATAGGACCGGAGCTCGTCATTGGTTAGCATGGCTTCCTTGCTGATCCAGCCCTCAACTTGAGAGCCGCCCCAAGAAGAGTGCAGGAGGCCGATCGGGACGTTGAGCTTTTGATACAGTTCGCGGGCGAAAAAGAAGCCTACTGCCGTAAAACCGCCGACCGTTTCCGCAGAGGCAATCTTCCATTCTCCGGTTTTGAGATCAGCTTCGGGAGCGAGTGTTACTTCGTGTTCCACCCTGAAATGCCTGATTTGCGGGAAATCGGCATTCTTGCGTTCGGCGTCATAGTTTTTGGCAGCCGAAACCGGCCATTCCATATTAGATTGGCCAGAGCAAAGCCATACTTCGCCGATCAGCACATCATTCACCGACACATTTCCCGATTTAGCAGTGGCTTGCAGTATGTGGGGGCCACCGGCTTCCATAGGTTTGAGACTAACCTTCCATTTCCCCGTTCCATCCGCCTTGGCTTCGGCAGCCTGACTTCCAAGCATCACTTTCACTTTCTCACCTGGTTTCGCCCATCCCCAAACCGGGATCGGTTTTTGCCGTTGCAGCACAACATGGTCGGAAAAGAGGCGGGCAAACCTGGGTTGGCTGAATGCCGTTGTATGGATAATAAGCAGAATGAGGAGATAGATCCGTTTCATAAAGTTCTTTTTGCGAGATAATGTTTATAAAATACGCCCTGGGGGCATATTCTACTTAAAATACTAACTTTGTAGAGCCCCGTTCGTCCTAATCTACTATAAGAATCTTTAAATCAATCACTCATTCACTAAATGATTTCAGTTATCATTTGCTCGGCCGATCCGGCGGAGCTGTTAACGGTCAAAGCAAACATTACCAAAACGATCGGGGTTGTTCATGAGATAATTGCTTTTGACAATCGCGATGCCAGTAAGGGAATCTGTGAACGCTACAACGAGGGTGTACGCCGCGCGCAATACGACATACTGTGCCTGATGCACGAGGACATCGAAATGCAGACTATCGGCTGGGGGGAGAAGGTGATCGAGATATTTGAAAAGAATCCGGCGATGGCGCTCCTCGGAATTGCCGGGGGAGGATATAAATCCTTGACACCGTCTAGCTGGTATAATTATCATTTACAGGAGAACGGCGGTTTTTACTGTAACCTCATACAGGGCTACAAGCACACCGGGCGGGACGATATGGCGGATTATCGAAATCCACGTAATGAACTGCTTTCACGGGTCGCCTGCGTGGACGGCTGTTGGTTTTGTGTGCGCAGGAGTGCTGCTTTAAAATATCCTTTTGATGAAAAACTTCTGAAAGGATTTCATGGATATGACCTCGATTTTTCGATTGCAATTAATCAGGAATTTGAAGTTGCCGTCACATTCGAAATCCTGCTGAAACATTTTTCAGAGGGTAATTTCAACAGAAAGTGGCTGGATGAGATTTGCAAAGTCCATAAAAAATGGAGTGCGGCATTACCCCTTAATATCGATAACATTCCTGAAAACCATCTGAAAAGGATCGAACGGCACGCCTATGAAGTTTTTCTTCAGGAACAGGTAGATCACGAAAGCTATTCGAAATGGTATTTGATCAAACTCATATGGAGTACAAGACGCTCGCGGATTGCCACAATTTCATTTCCCTATAAATTGATGATCAGGTTATTTGAAATGAAAAAAACGGAAACATAGTTCTTCATTCAGTTGATCAGATCATCATCATTTTTGGAAATATTCAAGCCTGAATTGCCAGTATCTTTTCAGGGCATAACCTTACTTGATCTTCCGAAGCTCCTTATTGAATTTTCTTACTCTGTTTAAATACGAAAAATAGCTTCTACCTTCCCATTTATACTCATAGTAAAACCGCTCTCTGCTCGTCAGTTTCAGTTGTTCTGTGGTACTTTTGGTTTTTAGCGTACGGCTCTCGAGGTGGTCCACAACAGATGACGTGACAAGCGCGTGTTTGATGTGGTATTTCTGAAGGGTATTTCCATAATCGTTGTCCGCAAACCAGAACTTGAAAGCGGGATCGAGTTTGCCGGTTTTTTTTAGAATCTCTCTTTTGAAGAAAATACACCATCCTACGAGCTCTTTCCTGACTTCGTAGCCATAATGCAATCCATTATTCAGGGCGATGCCGTGTTCCGGGTGGTGAATGCTGCATGCCGGGCAGGCGCTACCCAGTTCGGGGTCTTTGTCGAAAGATCGTAATATTTCACTTGCCCAACCTTCGTGAAAAATAAGATCGTTATTACAAATGCAGATATATTTACTTCGGGTCATACCTATGCCGATATTCATATAGCGATGATAGCCGAAACTCTGCCAGGGATAAATCGTTTTTGTATGGGGGTATTGATAAGGTTTCATTTCCTTATTCGATTCAATTACCACAATATTAAATCTAATGTTTTGTGGATTTTCTGAACGAATCAGGCTATCGATGCCATCCGAGGTGATCTTTTTTAGCTCTTCACTACTCGCATAGCTCAGGATAATAATATCTATTTCAATGGGTAACATACTATCTCTTTTTTTTGAACAGAGCCTTTCTCTTAAAGTTGACCGCTTTAAAATAATAGGAAATAAAAGTCTTCCTGTCTACCAGCCCCCGAAGGATTTTTAATTGCCGGGGGCTTGCCAGGTTGGCATGATACATCATGTATTTATACAGTTTCTGCGTGCTTGCCGCATTGCGGGTCAGCAGGCTCTCTTTTTCAGTCGGGCTTAGCAATGTGGATGAACTTACCTCTTTTGCAATGCGCTTTCTGAATTGCAGTTCTCCGGCCTGCATGACCTGTATATTCTTGCTTGTATTTCTGTGATGGATCCGTATCAAAGTAATCGCCTCCCGATCGTCCAGAAAGCAGTAATGTGCGCCGTGGATCGCGCAAAGGAACCAAAACTCCCAGTCCTCGGTGTAGTTACTGGCTTCCGGAAAACCGTTAACCTGTTCGACAATACCTCTCCTCAGAACCGGGCTGCTTACAACCGCGATATTGGAGTATACCAGGATGTTAACTGCCTCGAACCCTTTGGCGTCAATTTTGGGCAACCAATTGTGATGGTTCATCTCATAGTCCGGATAGAATACGTCCGGTTTATCTGCTTCGAAATAGAGATGATCGGTATAGGCAATGTCTACATGAGGATGTTGTTCCAGAAATGCGATCTGTAACGTCAGCTTTTCCTTACTCAACAAATCATCTGCATCCAGAAACTGAATGTACTGGCCTTTTGAATCTCTAAAACCGCGATTTCGCGCAACGGAGACACCGCTGTTTTCCTGGAAAATATACCGGATGCGGCTATCGAGCGAGACATATTTTGCTACCACCTCTTTGGTATGATCCGTTGACCCGTCGTCGACCACGATGGCTTCCCATTCCTGATATGATTGTTCCAGAAGGTTCTTGAGGGTTTCCTCAATAATGAAACCGTAGTTATAGGACGGGATAATGATGCTTACCGTTGTGTTCATACCAGTTTTTTTGCCTTGCTGCCCCAGATTTTTCGGATTGTATAAAAAAATTTGCTGGTGTCTGATTTGCGCAGCAGGCTCAGCAAGGGTTCTTTATTTTGCCAGATCACCAGCCCATAGGCAAGGCTTGCAAATGAAACGTTTCTTTTAACACTAAGTCTGTGCAATCGGACAATGAGATCGCGGGATTTTTCGCTCGCTTTTTCCGCGCAGCACAGCAGCCATTCACTTTCCCTGTAAAGCTGTTGCACTGTATGATGCTGACGCCTGGGCACATTTTTCAGGGCGAGCATGTCGGTGTTATTGTTGCTGTGCTGCCTGTAAGAAACGAGCGGCTGGTCCAGATATTCGATAGAGCCCAGGTCCGTAGCAACAAAGGCGAGCCATTGGTCATAGTGAAAGTTTGGCGGAAAAGGCAGGGCTCTGGCCAGGACTTCCCTCTTCATCAGAATACTATGTCCCGATACGCAGTTCAGGTACAGAAAGGCAGTTGGATCGGCTCCGCGGTAAAACCTGAAACGATCGGATACTTTGATATTCATCGGCCTGTCGTCCTGATCAATAAACTCGGAATCATGATAGATTAACTGATTCTGGCCAATGTTCTGCATTTGCATCAGAAGCTTGTCCGGATGCCAGATGTCGTCCTGATCACAGATGGCAATATACTCACTGCTGCAAAGTCGAAGTGCCTTTTCAAAATTCAGGTTATAGCCCAGATTCCTTTCGTTCCTGTAAATCCGTATCCGCGAATCCCTGGCGGCGTAGCTTTCAAGAATATGCCAGGTTTGATCCGACGAACAATCATCGACAATGATCATTTCCCACGTGGAGACATGTTGGCCGATCACGGAATCCAGTTGCTTTCGTAGGAAAGGCGAGCCATTGTAAGTACACATGGCAATGGATATTGTCGGGTTACCTGCCATTTTATGCTTCTGTAAACGTCTGCATATCGATCAGGCGCTTGTACAGCCCGTTACGGCCGATCAGTTCCTGGTGGTTGCCTTGCTCCACAACCCTTCCTTCTTCCAGCACCAGGATTGAATCCGCGCTCTGAATGGTACTCAGCCGGTGCGCAATAACCAGCGAAGTCCTGTTTTTCATCAGGTTGTTCAACGCCTCCTGCACGAGCTTTTCTGATTCGGTATCCAGCGCCGAGGTGGCTTCATCCAAAAGCATGATAGGCGGGTTCTTCAACACGGCCCTGGCAATGCAGATCCGTTGTTTCTGCCCACCCGAAAGTTTCATTCCGCGGTCGCCGATGTTGCTGTCGTATCCATGCTCGGTATCCATGATAAATTCGTGGGCATTGGCTACGCGCGCCGCGGCCTCGACCTGCTCCATGGTAGCATCCGGGCTGCCGAATGCGATGTTGGAGAAAATAGTATCGTTGAAAAGCATAGACTCCTGGTTCACCAGTCCGAACAGCGACCAGAGCGACTCCTGTTTAACCTGCTTCACGTCGATGTTGTCGATAAGTACGCGGCCTTCTTCTGCATCGATGAACCTGGGAAGTAAATCCATGAATGTCGACTTGCCGCCTCCCGACGGACCAACCAGCGCGACGGTCTTTCCTTTCGGGATCGAGACGTTGATGTTTTTGAGCACCGGCCGGGCCGGGTAGGAGAACGATACATTTTCGAGTTTGATCGAATCTTTGAACTCTTTGAGGTCGACGGCATCCGGTGCATCCTGGATCTCCGGTTTCTCGTCAATCATTTCGAGTACGCGCTCGCCGGCCGCGATTCCCGCGTGAATGGTGCTGAAAGAGTCGGTCAGTGCCTTAGCAGGACGCATTACCTGTGAGAAAATGGCGATATAACCCACGAATTTGGAAACTGTGAGCTCCGACTGGTTGTCCAGGATAAGGGATCCGCCGTATAAAACAATGATCGCGACCATCGTGACACCCAGGAATTCCGAAACCGGAGAACTCAGTTGCTGCCGTCTGGCCATTTTGCGGCCCAGGTCCGAGTAACGTATGTTCTCCTGGTGAAATTTGTTTTTGATGTCTTCCGTAGCATTGAAAGCCTTGATGATCTTGACGCCAGTCAGCGCTTCGTCGAGGTAGCTGATCATCAGGCCGAAATAATGCTGAGCCAGCGCTGCCTGCTCTTTCAGTCTTTTGACGATTTTCGAAATCAGAAAAGCAGAAACGGGGATGACGAGGATTGCAAAGAGCGTCAGCTTAACCGATGTCGCAAACAGCATGAATACATAAGCGATCAATTGAAGCGGCTCTTTGAACACCACCTGCAATGTACCGGTAACCGAAAATTGCACGACCTGTACATCCGAAGCGATTTTTGCTATGATATCCCCCTTTCTCTGATTGTTAAAATAACCTACATGCAGGCTCATTACGCTGTCAAAAACAGTTTTACGAAGTTTTAAAAGCGTATGGATCCGGAGGTTTTCCATGATCCGTTGCGAGAAATATTTAAACACATTGGAGAGCAATACCGAAAGCACGATCACACCGCACACAATTTGTAAAGCTCCGTGAGGTCCGTAGGTTAGATTGGCCTGCTGGGCATAATAGTTGAGCTGATTGGGTATATCAAAAGCATTCTCAGGTTTTTCGATCAAAACGCCTCCTTCGCGGTTGTTGAATAATGTGCTAAGCAGCGGGACCAGAAGAGCCAGGTTCAATGTATTGAAAATTACTCCCAGGACAGTACAAATAATATAGGGAAGGGCAAATCTGGCAATCGGTTGAGCAAAAGATAATAATCTGAAGTATGTTTTCATTCTTAAAAAGTGGCACGCTAATATGCCCGAAGGTAAAATGGCCGGAAATAGGATTATTCCGGATCGATGCGCAAATTAATGCTTATCTGGCGAAACTGCTGCCCAGGAAGCCAATTAATTCCCGGCAGAGCACTAAGCCCATGACGCCCCGGTGAAGGGATTGGTTGGAAGCTGGTAGGCAGAAATATGAAAATAACGGACAGTGGCCCAGGAATTTCCGCCGCTGCCAACATAAAACAGGATATTTCAAACAAACATTGCAAAACAGCATCAAAAATCCTGATCTATACCAGTACTGCATGATTGGAAAGGCAAATTGAGGCTCGCACCCCAACTTTTTACCGCGACTCGTTGTTCAGCTTAAAGACCGGAACACGTCCAAAGATCGTTACCCGGAAAGTATCTGTATAATGTGTTAACCCATGATCGCTAATTCCGATTTATCACCCGCCGAAACGGGCGAAACAGTACCTGTAACCACCTATAAGGCAGCCCGTTCGGTCGCGGGACTGGTGGCGAGTCACTTCGAACGTCATCACGTCGCGGCGGCCAAGTTCTATGAACAGGAACTGGCACCGAAACCGGACCCTAAAATCATCGAAACAATTATCGACATTACTTTCTGGGCAAGTCTTCGCCGGGAAGAAGGGCGGTCCCCGAAAGTATCGATTGCATACCTTCCTCCCGAAGCGGCGGAACATCCGCTCGTATTTGCAGAGACGCTTGCGCTCAGCGCCAACACATTGGCCAAGTTGGCTCCTGCCGTAGAACGTTCCGGTATCCATCTGGGCGTGTGGATGGAGCATGGCGAACTACGGATCTGGGGAACGACCCGTGTAATACCTGGGCTTTGTTTTGTGCTGGAAGTGATAGAGCCTGGCATGCTGGTGATCAAGCACCGCAGACTGGAAGGCTTTGGTAAGTTTGTCAATGTAGCTGTTTTAAAGGGTGACCAGGTTAAGATTGTCAATGAAGAAAGCCGTAAAATGCGGGACTGCCCGTCGGTCATCAATTCACTGATGGGTTTCACTTCTTCGCGGCTGTGGAGCGATTATCCGAACCTGCTTGTTCAGCTGTCGGCTTCGATGAGGAGCCATGAGCGGGGAGGCATTCTGCTGGTGGTACCCAAAGGTAAGACCCGGTGGCGCGAATCGATCATTCATCCGATCACCTACGATGTTCAGCCGGCATTCTCGGAGCTGGCAGAACTGCACCGGAAGTATGTGGAGGATCCCAACCCGATTACCTGGCAAAATCAGTTCAGTTCGGCAGTGCACAATATGGCCGGGCTGACCGCCGTGGATGGTGCCACGATTATCAACGACAGCTACGAACTCCTGGCATTCGGAGCAAAAATAGGCCGGGCGCCGGGCGGGAAGCCTGTGGAAGAAATGTTCGTTACGGAGCCGGTCATCGGAAATGTGGGCATGGTAGTACACCCGGTCCAGAATGGCGGGACACGGCATTTGTCGGCGGCACAGTTTGTGCACGACCAGCGCGACGCAATTGCTCTGGTGGCATCTCAGGATGGCAGGTTTACGATATTTTCCTGGTCTGGCTGTGAGAATATGGTGCAGGCACACCGGGTGGACGCCCTCTTGCTATGACCCGAACGGAAAGAGTTCCAACTGCTCGGGATCTTTGTACTTTCGGGATTTGATTTCCGGTTCATGAAAGTTGGACAGGGAAATGCCGAGCAGCCTGACCGGTTTTTCCTGCATATCGAGCTTTACGAGAAGCTGCCTGGCGGTTTCGGTGATGGTATCCAGGTCGGCTACCGGAGCCGCGAATGAATGGTTACGGGTGATTTGTGTAAAATCGCTGTACTTCACCTTTAATGTGACCGTCCTGCCTTTTAACTGGTTCTTTTCGAGCCGGTTCGCTACGATGACCCCAATGCGGTCCAGCTCTTTGTACATTTCATCCAGCGTCGTAAGATCGTAGGTAAATGTATCCTCCGCTCCAAGCGATTTGGTTTCGCGGTGCGTTTGTACCTCCCGGTTATCGAGCCCTCTGACAATTTTATAAAAGAAATGGCCTGTTTTTCCAAAGCGGCTCACCAGCTCGTCTTCCGACAGTTTTTTAAGGTCTGAGCCCGTAAAAAGCTGCATGCTCTTCATTTTGTCGGCGGTGACTTTGCCTACGCCGTGAAATTTTTCAACCGGAAGCTCGTCCATGAACCGTTCGATCTTTGAAGGACCGATGAACGTCAGGCCATCGGGTTTGTTCAGATCCGAGGCGATTTTGGCGACAAATTTGTTGATCGATACCCCGGCGGAGGCGGTCAGATTCAGTTCCCGTTTAATGGAATCCTTGATCTGCCGGGCTATCTCCATCGCCGATCCGATACCCATTTTGTCCTCCGTCACATCCAGGTAAGCCTCATCGAGCGAAAGCGGTTCGATCAGGTTGGTGTAGCGGGAAAATATTTCCCTGATGCTACGGGAAACAGCTTTGTAAACTTCAAACCGCGGATGAACAAATATGATCTGCGGGCAAAGCTGAATAGCTTGCCGGGACGGCATAGCCGACCGGACGCCGAACTTACGGGCTTCGTAGCTGGCGGTGGCCACCACGCCCCGGCCGGTGGGGGAACCGCCTACCGCAAGCGGTTTTCCCCGGTACTCAGGGAAGTCGCGCTGCTCCACCGATGCATAGAACGCATCCATGTCGATATGGATGATTTTACGAAAAGTGTTGGAATTTTGCGCTTCTTGCATGGAAAAAACGTGTCTCGTGTTAGTACTCGCGGTTTCTGCCTATTAAAAACAAATTAAATAATATTCGATTCGCATCAGACGGCACTTTTTTTTCGTAGTAGGAGAATAAACCGGCTTCCCGTCTGTAATTAGCAAAAAAATCACTTTACCCAGTTCCCGAATCTTCCCGATGCGACATACTATACCTCTGTTCAAAGTCTTGACTTTCCTGTTTTTTACCGTTATGGTAGCGCCTGTCGATGCACAGGATCGTTGCGGTACAATGGAACTACTTCAAAAAAGGTTCACGGATCAGCCCGCCCTTAAAATCATGTTCGACCAGCGCGAGCTGCGGTTGAAACAGGTCATACGGGAGCGGGCGTTGTCCGGGAAAACACTCAAAGCGAATGCCGAGGTGACGATCCCGGTCGTTTTTCACATCGTGCTCAACCGGCAATCGATGGTGACCGACGCGCAGATCATGGCGCAGCTCGATACGATTAACAAAGATTATGCAGGCAGGAATGCTGGTGCCGAAAAGATTCCCTCCCATTTCAGATCGCTGTTCGGCCAGTCCGGCATTCAGTTCTGTCTGGCTCAGCGTACCCCGCAGGATGCGCCCTCGACCGGTATCGTTCGCTACACGACGACCCGGAATTCCTTTGATTACACTACCAATGAGGTTAAACACGCCGAGTCGGGCGGAGCCGATGCCTGGGATACCGACAAGTATCTGAACATCTGGATCTGCGACCTCTCGGGAGGTACGCTCGGTTATGCGACCTTCCCGGATGACGGTGTTAAGGATGAGCAGGGCGTGGCGGTTGATTACGCTTCGCTGCCGGGCGGAAGCGCCACGGGTTTCAACCAGGGAAAAACACTTACCCATGAAATAGGGCACTATTTTAACCTTTTTCACATCTGGGGCGATGATAACGGCGCTTGCAGTGGTACCGACGAAGTGGACGATACGCCTAATCAGAGCGACCGCACCACAACCTGCCAGACGGGAATCGTCACGGACAGATGTACACAATCTTCTCCCGGTATCATGTACCAGAATTACATGGATTACACGCCGGATGCCTGCTTGTACATGTTTACCAAATTGCAGGTAGCCCGCATGGAAGCCGCATTCACGACCTATCGCTCGCTATTGAGCCTTTCCAATGGCTGTACGCCGGTGGATGTAAAGACCAAGGATGCGTCGCTGAAGGCAATCCGCCAACCTGCCCAGCGTATCTGCGTCGGTTCTCTTACACCGCAGGTGACCCTGGTGAACAAGGGTAGTCAGACACTCACCTCGGTAACGATTCACGCCGTGATCGACAATGGGACTGTGCAGCATTATAGCTGGACGGGCTCTCTGGCGACCTTTGCCGAGACGACGGTCACTTTGCCCGTGCTGACGACGGCAGAGGGGAACCATGTTTTGAGCATATATACTTCCAATCCCAATGGAGCGGCCGACGAAGATACATCCAATGATTCGTTGAGCCTCGATTTCATTTATTACGAACCGTTCAGCGCACCGGTGAAAGAGGGTTTCGAAGGATTGTTCCCGCCACAGGGATGGGATATAGTCAATGAAGACGGCGGATCGACCTGGGAGAAAACATCCACCGCGGCGAAAACAGGTAGCTCGTCGGTCAAAATCGGTAATTTTGATAACCAGGTAGTTGGGCAGCGTGATTATCTGCGGTCGCCGACGGTGAATATAGCAGGCGTGGATTCGGCATTTGTGTCATTCCAGGTCGCTGCGGCCACTTACACCAATGCCTCGGCGATAGGGAACGTCTGGGATACATTGCAGGTGCTGATCAGTACGGATTGCGGACAAACTTATACAACCGTCTACAAAAAATGGGGCTCTTCGCTCATTACCAGAAGCGCTGCCACCAGGACCGCATTTACACCGGGCGTCAATGAATGGAGGAGCGAGGAGATCAATATCGGCAGCTTCATCGGCCAGGGCGAAATACTGGTAGCATTCCTGAATACCAACGGCAATGAGAACGACATTTACCTCGACGACATCAATATCCGGACCGTTACCGTTAATCCGAACCTGAAAGAAGCAGGGTTCCTGGTAACACCCAATCCAACCGGCGGTCTTGTTTCAGTGCAGTTTTACCCGCATCCTGAAAAACTGAAATCGGTATCGATTTATAACGTTTCCGGCCAGAAAATCATGGAGACTGTCATTACAGGGGAGGTCAGTACCAATGTTTATAATTTCGACCTGACCAGGTACGCATCGGGTTTGTATGTGGTGAAAGCTGAATTCGAGGATCGCGTATTGACGAAGAAGATTGTGAAAAACTAATCACGCTGATGGGTGAATAAAAATCCCCGCCTGATTTCAGACGGGGATTTTTGTCTTAATATATCCTTTTGACGATCACTTTACTATTGGTCTGAGAAACCGCAAACTCTTTGGCGTTCTCGTTGGGCGGCGCAATGAAAAGCTGTCTCTTCTTCTTCCCGTCGGTATTTACCCAGTTTGCAGAGTAGATTTCGGGTAGCTGTCCGGCGTAAATGGGATGGTGGTCCGAATGCATAAAAACCTCTTCCTGTTCATAAGCCGATTCCAGATCGCTTCCCTCGATGACGTCACAGATGATCTTCAACCCGCCTGAGTCATCATCGACCAAACCTTTGATCCGGGCTTTCCCGTAAAAAGGGTCCTCTTCAAAATCCCAGCGGATGTAGTATTCTATTACATTTCCGATCTGGGATTCAATGTAGTCGGCTGTTAGCAGTTGTTCTTCCTGGCGCATGGTCGAAGTTGGTTTTTTACACTCCTTTAAACTAAGCAAAATTCAATCCCGTAACGTGCGGGCATTTTGACAAATGTAATCGTAACCGGGATGTTTCCAAAAATAATAGGTTCTGTTTCTTGGATAATTGAAAAATTAGATAGAAGAGTTCGGAGACCGGGTTCGGATGCCCCGAAGGATCAGGCATATAGTTGTGGGAGTTAGCCGTGAAACGCAGGAAAGAAGCGTGAGGGGTATCCGCAGGCCACCACGCTACGAGTGTCCGTTTTATAACTTGCGGGAACATATCGGTATGGTTTTTGTCTGTGATGGCTGAATAAAGTTTTCCGGGACCTCGTCCCGTCACCTAGCCAGAAAGAACATGAGAAAAACTCAACGAGCATGCGAGCCCCCAACCAGTCCGGGCACGCTCATTTTTCTGAGAACCGGTTTTGTGCTGTTACTGTTGATACTAAGTCACATTCATCCCGTAGCCGCCCAGCAGACAGTGCCTGACTCGACGCGAAAGCCGAAACCAGACACACTCGCCACACCGGTTCCCAAACCCGCGCCACCCCGCCCAGCCCCCGATACCCTCCCCAAGACACAATCAACTTCCGACTCTGCGAATAAATCCTCGAATTCACCCCTGGTGAAACCCTCGCAGAACTTCGATCCGCTGCAAAAGCCCGCTTCTCAAAAAGATTCGTTAAGTAAAGATTCGCTCAACAAAGCAGGCGCCGCTACAACTCCGGCCGTTAAGCCCGATAGCGCTCGACCTGCCCAGCAAGGGAATGCCGCTCAGACGCAGCCAGCAGCCCAGCAGCCCGACTCGGCAGCAACCCGCGCCATGCAGGGTACTGCCGACGCCGGCCCGAATGCACGGGCGATCAAGGGTGTCGTAAAGGATGAAAAAGGTGCTGGAATGCCTGGCGTAGCCGTTTTGGTCAAAGGCACTGATATACAGGCCACCACCGAGCCGGATGGCTCTTTTCAAATGAAGGTACCTGAGAAAGGCGGCACGCTGGTGTATAGCTTCGTTGGTTTTACAACTCGTGAAGTGCCTGTGACGCAGCAAACCCAATACGATATACAGCTCGTTCCCGAAGCAAAGGCACTCAAAGAGGTGGTCGTAGTCGGGTATGGTGCGCAAAGCAAGCGTGATCTGGCCAGTTCGACGTCCCGGGTAGCTTCCCAGGAATACAAATCCGCCGTGATCAATACCATCGATCAGGCCATTCAAGGGCGTGCGACCGGCGTGCAGGTGGTGGAAAACTCGGGTGAGCCGGGTGCCGCCGCAGTAGTGCGGATCCGTGGAAACAACTCGCTGAGCGGTAACAACGAGCCTCTGTACGTGATCGACGGGTTTCCGATGCCACCCTATCGCGAAGCCGGGGCCAATTTCTATGGCGCATCCAGCCAGAATGGCCTTTACGGCATCAACCCGAATGATATCGAGAGCATGGAAATCCTTAAAGATGCGTCGGCAACCGCCATTTACGGTTCGCGTGGTGCAAACGGGGTTATTCTGATCACCACGAAGTCGGGCAGGAGAGGGGAAGGGCGTGTAGAACTGATCAATAAGACGTCATTCGGCAGTATTTCCAATCCGATCCGGATGATGAACTCCCGGCAGTATGCGGAGGTGATCAATGAGAGCTTTCGCGTATCCGACCGGAACCCGCCGTTTGAGAATCTGGACAGCACCATGACGAACACCGACTGGGTGAATGCCATTACACAGCCCAGTTTTCGGCAGGATATCACATTAAGCCTTTCGGGAGGCAGTCCGAAATCGTCCTATTATATCTCCGGTAACTATCTGAAAGACAAAGGGACTATCATTAATTCCGACAATAACCGGGCGAGTCTGCGGGTGAATCTCAACAACGAGATCAACGACTGGTATACTGTCAAAGGGCAGCTTTCATTTACCAGACAGAAAACCAACCGGGCCGTGACCGCCTCACGCGCATGGCCGAGCTCGGGCGGACTCATGGACGGGCTGCGCGCCGCGCCTACGCTGGAAATCGATTATCTGGGTAACAACAGCTTAGGTATTCCCAACTACCAGGGTTACTACTTTTCCAATCCTTACAATGAACTGATGGCGAAGACCGATGTCACCCAGAGCGATTACTCGATCCTGAACATCGAGAACTACTTCAAGATCGCGAATGGCCTGCAACTGGTGGTAAGTTTAGCCGGAAACCAGAACCTCACACGCCGGAAAGTTTTCCTGCCGCCATCCACCGGGGAAGGTAATCAGGTTAACGGAAAAGGGAGTAACACTTCGGCCAATACGTACAGCTACAACTTCAACACCTACCTGCAGTACGAAAAGACTTTCAGAAAAAACCATTACCTGAATACCACGCTGGGTGTGGAATATAACGACCAGACTGTTGAATTCCTCACCACCAATTCGTCAGGCTTCGCTGTACCTTTTTTCGGGGTCGATAACATCGGCACGGCGCAGTCGCAGGTGATCGGGTCTTTCAAGGAAAAGCGCATTCTGCAATCGGGCTTCGTACGTGCCAACTATTCGTTCAAGGGAAGGTATGTGCTCAATGCTTCAGTTCGTGCGGATGGCGCGTCCGCATTCGCGGAGAACAAAAAGTACGGCATTTTCCCCGCCGTGGCCGTTGCCTGGAACCTGGATCAGGAAGAGTTTATGAAAGGAGTGACCTTTATTTCAAACACCAAATTCCGTGCATCCTATGGTGAAACGGGAAGCCAGGCTATTTCGCCCTACTCTTCGCTATCACTTTACAGCGCCGGTTTCTATGAAATGGGACCCGGTGGAGATGGTTCGGTTATCAACACAGGTGTTTTCCCTAACACCATTGCCAATCCGAACTTATCCTGGGAACGAACCAGACAGTTCAATGCCGGAGTGGACTTCAATACGGCCAAAGACCGGATCGTGCTGAGTTTCGACTATTACAACAAGGTGACCTCCGACCTGCTGCAGCCGCGGAAAGTCCCCACACAATCCGGTGTGGGAACCATTATCGATAATTACGGCACGATGCGTAACCGCGGGGTCGAGTTAAGCATTCAGGGCAATATCATCCAGAAAAAGAATGTGACGTTCTCCACCCGGGTGAATATCTCAAGAAACCTTAATAAGTTGATCGATCTCGGTGATCGAACTCAGCCGGATTATGTCAGCATCAATGGAAACCTGCTTGGCGGCGTGTCGGGTATTCTGGTTCCCGGCCAGGAGGTAGGCCGGTTTTTTGGTTACCGGGTTGCCGGATTGAGCCAGCAGGGCGATTTTGATGCCGATGGGAATCCAAAGTTCGCAACCTTCGAGGGGCCGCGCCCACCCGGCTTTAAGGGTACACCGCTTTATGGCGCCTGGATCTATGCCGATACGAATAGCGATGGCATTATCACCGCCGATGACCGTGTAGTACTGGGTAAGTCGACCCCCGATTTTACTTTCGGATGGAGTAATGATCTCACCTGGAAAAACTTCTCCGTGAATGCATTGTTTACCGGTTCGGTTGGAAACGATGTCCTGAATTTGACGCGGTTTTATGTCAGCAATGGGGTGGTGGACTATGGTGGGGTAGGATTCAACCAGGCGGAAGAATGGTACCGCAACCGCTATACCGATGCCAATCCCCATAATAACCCCAAATATCCGGGCGTGCAGCGCGGGATTGCCTCAGGCGATATCAATTCCACCATGCTGGAAGATGGTAGTTTTGCACGTTTGAAAATGCTGACGCTATCCTACACATTCCCGAGGCTAGGCCCGGTCCAGAACCCGCGGCTGTTTGTAACGGGTACCAATCTCTGGACCTGGACCAAATATTCCGGCTTTGATCCCGAAGTGAGCTCCTATGGACAGTCGCTGCTGCAACAGGGCATTGACTACGGTGCTTATCCGGCGCAGCGCTCGTATACCATCGGGTTTTCCTGCAATTTCTAATGTTGACCAACGCATTCAACGAACATGAAGATTCATATCAAGATAACCGTAATGCTGCTGGCCATGCTGGGCATTACTTCCTGCAAAGACAATCTGGAAGAGGCACCGTACTCTTCTTTGAGCAAAGACGTGGCATTCAAAGATGAGGATGGCCTGAACCAGGCGACGATAGGCGTGTACCAGGCCTGGACCGCGCCCGACTATGGCGACATTTACAACCGTTTTATCCTGGCAGAATCGGGGCACCGCTATGCTACCGCGGGGATTCTCGGATCGGGCGCTGATCCTTATTATCGTTTTGGGCACACACCCACCTCCGGCGCATTCGAGTCGGTTTGGGCACGGTTTTACAAAATCATCTACCGGGCCAATACGGTCATCGCCAATGCAAAAATGGCAGTTCCCGGCGAGGAGGAAGAAGCCGACCCCTACATTGCAGAAGCGCGTGTGTTGCGTGCATATGCGTATTTCAACCTCGTGAGGCTGTTCGGAGGCGTCCCATTGATATTGAACGAGATCAAATCGTTTGACGACCGTGATCTGATCTTCGCTGCGCGAGCTACGGACTCGGAGGTATATGAGGCTATCCTGGCTGATCTGGCATTTGCCGAAACGATCCTGCCCGATTCCAGAGGGGGGGGCGAGCTGGGGCGCGTATCCGCAGGTACGGTGAAGGCATTGATGGGCAAGGTGTACCTGACTATGGCGGGTAAACCATTGAACAGGACAGAAAGTTATCAAAAGGCCGTGGAAAAGCTGAGTGAACTTGAAGGGGCTGTCAATGAGGAAAAGTACGACATGGAACTGCTGCCCGACTTTACCGATGTGTTTGCGTTAGCCAATGAGCGCAACCGTGAAATTGTGTTATCCTTCGGGTATTTTGTCAACTCCTCCAATCAGAATGGTAATATCCTGCCATTCAATCTGTTCCCGTCGGGGCTGGTGAATGGGGACGAGCAGACTAACTACGGGCTGACCTATGCGTTTTACAACCTGTTTGAAAAGACGGATACCCGCCGGGATTTTACACTGGTATCCAGGTATAAGTTCACGGGCGGAGCGCGGGCGGGTGCTCAGGAGGGTGATAGCATTATTTACAATCCAACCATTGCGAACTATATCAACAAGCGGACGAATGAGTCGTTTGGTCACGACGATTTCAAATATGGCATAGCGTTTGGAAAAATGGCACGCGAAGCACGTCCTGCGGGCGCACCGATACAAGGTTATAGCGCCGACCTGATTGAAATGCGGTTTTCGGATGTACTCCTGATGCTGGCTGAGGCATTGGTCGAGACCGGTAAGACGGCCGAGGCTTTGCCATTGCTTAACCGCGTACGTGCTCGGGCAAAAGCCTTGCCTTCCAAAGCCACTGCCGTGCCTGCATTGCGCGCAGCGATCAGGGCGGAACGCAGGCTCGAGTTGAGTGGAGAGTTCAATACGGTATTTGATATACGGCGATGGGGGACGTTGAAGGAGGAGATCGATGCGATGTCCGATAGTCAGATCGTGGATAATGTGCTGATTCCCTATTCACCCCGACTTGAATTATATCCCCTTCCCCAGTCACAGTTGGACGCAAACCCGAATCTTCGGCAGAATGACGGATGGTAGCAGGAAATCCGGAGTTTCGCACGTAATTTTAGGGCTCTAAAACTACGTTATGAAAACTCTTGTCAGGCCGGTTTACAGTATCTTGTTGTTTGCCGGCATCAGCCTGATGGCATCCTGCCGGAAACAACTTACGGTCACCAAAAGCGAATACAAACAGTACGGCATCGACCAGCAGGTCGGTGCCGATTCTGTTATATTGCGGTACTACGAACCGTATAAGAAGAAAATGCAGGCGGAAATGAACCGGGTGATCGGTCAGACGGACCAGGCATTGACCAAACCCGGCGATCCCGAAACGCTTATGGGCAATTTCTTCGCCGAAGCGATGCTGAAAGAAGGGTTTAAAAAAGACCCTACGATCCAGTTTACGCTCGCCACCAAAGGCGGTCTCCGCACGACTTTCCCAAAAGGAGATATTACGGTTTCACAGGTTTACGAGTTGATGCCATTCGAAAATGAAATGGTGGTGCTGAAACTGTCCGGCCCCAATGTGCAGAAGGTCATTGATTTTATAGCCAAAAAGGATGGAGAACCGGTTGCCGGTATCCGGATGAAGATCAGGAACAATGCCGCCTACGACGTCACGATTGGCGGGCAGCCTTTTGACATCAATAAAACCTACAACCTGCTGACGTACGACTACCTGGCCGATGGTGGTGACGACCTCGAATGCTTGCGGAATCCGCTCGAACGCCGGGAGATCAACCAGAAAGTGCGTGAAGCATTGCTTGAAAACATCAACGACCTGACGCGTCAGGGAAAAAAAATAACCGCTCAACTCGATGGAAGAATTGTTTCAGATAAATAGCAGAAGGGATTTCCTTAAAACCGGTGCGAAAGCCGCGGCATGGATGGGGCTGGGAGCATTTCCGCTTTCGGCGATGGCGAAAGACGCCACGGTTCAGCTCACAATCCTGCATACCAACGACGTCCATAGCCGCATTGACCCGTTCCCCATGGACGGTTCCCGCAACCAGGGGCTTGGTGGGGTAGCCCGGCGCGCGGCATTGGTCAAAAAGATACGGCAAGAACAGCCCAATGTGCTGCTGCTCGACGCGGGAGACATTTTTCAGGGAACGCCTTACTTCAATCTGTACGGCGGCGAACTGGAATTTACGATCATGAGCCAGATGGGCTATGATGCTTCGACCATGGGCAACCACGATTTCGACAACAGCATTGCAGGTTTTGTCAAACAATTGCCGCATGCCAACTTTCCGTTCCTGGTCAGCAACTATAATTTTGACAATACCGAGCTGAAAGGCAAGACGCAGCTGTACAGGATTTTCAAAAAGCAGGGGGTGAAAATCGGAGTGTTTGGAGTCTGCATTGAGCTGGAAGGTTTGGTCAATAAAAAGAACTATCTCGAAACCGTTTACCTCGATCCCATCGCCAGAGCCAATGAAACGGCATCCCTGCTTAAAAATGACCATCATTGCGATATGGTGATCTGCCTTTCGCATTTAGGGTATAAATACAAAGAAAACAAGGTTTCCGATCAGATCCTGGCCAAATCAACGCGGAACATTGACCTCATCATCGGCGGACACACGCATACATTCATGAAGGAGCCTGAAAACATCCTGAATCTCGATGGGAAGGTCACGACCATTAATCAAGTCGGGTTTGCAGGTATTAACCTCGGCCGCCTCGACTATTTCTTCAACCGGGAGACCGGCAAAAAGCAGATGGTTTCAGCGGTGCTGCCGGTGCGTGAAATGCTTTTGGGATAAAATAGTCGGGTCCGGCGGCTATTCCATATGCAGGAATTGTTGCCGGACTTTCTCTTCTTCCAGGTCCAGCTGTGCCAGATGCTGACGGATTACCTCTTCCTCGTAGGCTTCCTTTTTATTGAACTGGTGGAGAATATGCCGCTTGTGTTCCAGCAATTCCTTGGTAATAGCCTGATAGCGGGTCACAAATGGCAGCCCGGAGTCCATGGCTTCCGAATCGCGGGCGTGATCCAGAAATCCGATGTCGCTTTCCAGCTTGAATTTCAGGCTTTGCAATAATTCGTTTTCGGGTATTTCGGACGCATATTTGCTGTTGAGCATATCGAGCGAAGCTTTGGCGAGCTTCCGGCGTATCACCACATCCTGCTCATGTGAGGACACCGAATAGTCCTTTTCTTCGATGTTCATCCAGCGGACGATCAGTGGTAAGGTAAGCCCCTGGAAAACGAGCGTTACCAGTATCACTACAAAAGTGATAAACAACACCATATTCCGCTGCGGGAATGGCTGTCCGCTATCCAGCAGCAACGGAATGGACAATGCTGATGCCAGTGAAACCACGCCGCGCATCCCCGCCCAGCCAAACACAAATGGCATGCGCAACCCCGGACTGGGATCAGCGGTGGTGATGAAACGGCTGATAATAACCGTAAAATAGGACGAACCAATGGTGCTGGCAATGCGGGTTATGATCACCACGAGTGAAATGATCAGCCCGTACTTGATGGCTTCAAAAAGAGAAGCGTCGCCCAATCCCTGTACGATCACCGGCAGTTCGAGCCCGATGAGCATAAAAACCAGACCATTCAGTACAAACCCCACGGTCGACCACACATTGATACCCTGTATCCGGCTCAAATGAGTGAGAATGCTATGCTGGTTTCTCGAAAGGAAGAGCCCGCCGGTCACGACGGCAATGACACCTGAAAAATGGAATTCTTCTGCCGCGATGTACATTGCATAAGGAGCTACGAAAGTCAGAATGGTGTCGATGCTGGGTGTGGTGGGCAGCCACCGGTGAATGGCGTAGAAAATCAGCGCAACGCCCATCCCGACGGCAAATCCCATGATAATGACAATGAAAAAGCTGGAAACCGCTTCCGTAAGTACAAAGGTGCCGGATGCCACAGCCACCAGTGCAAATCTGAAGACGATCAGTGACGATGCATCGTTCAGTAAACTTTCGCCTTCGGCAATGGTGATCAGGCGCTTGGGGACTTTTATATTCTGAAGTATGGAAGTGGTCGCTACCGCATCGGGCGGTGAGATAATGCCGCCCAGCAGGAAGCCCAGTGCCAGTGTAAATCCGGGAATGACCGCCTGCGAAACATAGGCGATCACGCAGGAAGTAAAGATGACGATGATGAATGCAAAGGATCCGATGACCCGCCGCCATTTCCAGAAGTCCTTCCAGGAAGTCTGCCAGGCTGCTTCATAAAGCAATGGCGGCAGGAAAATGAGGAAGATCAGCTGCGGGTCTATTTCCACCGTCGGTAGGCCGGGGACCAGGCTGAGGGCCAATCCGCCGAGGACCAGCACAATAGGGTAAGCAATTTTGATTCGCCTCGCGAGCATGACCAGTAACATGATGATCATCACCAGCGAGAGGTACAGTATAATGGATTCGTGCATAGGGGTTCGTTCAGTATCGGCTTTTATCGCAAGTTCAATTTAATACCATTTGTGGATTTCAATACAATCTGGGGATGCATACCCACGGTAAAGCCCGGCTCGCGACCGAACGTAAACCGCTTGATCAATGCGGACAGTAACAGCTGCATTTCCATTAATGCAAACTGCTGACCGATGCATATCCGCGGTCCGGCACCGAAAGGCAGGTAGTTGAATTTGGCGCGATTCTTCACGGCTTCGGCATTGAAATGGTCGGGATTGAATGTCCCAGGATTATCCCAAAGGCTTGGATTCCGGTGCAGCTCAAAAATAGACATGAATACCGAGCTGCCTTTTGGAACCGGGTAGCCCTCAATTTCCTGATCGACGGTGCTTTCGCGCGTCATCGTCCAGGCGGGCGGGTACAGGCGCAGGCCTTCTTCCACCACCTGGCGGGTGTAGGGCATTTGAATGAGTTGTTCGAAACCGGGTACTGTTTCAAATATCTCACATTCTTTCCTGATCCGTTTCACGATCTCCGGTTGAGCCGAAAGCTCCCATAACAGCCAGCTCAGCCCTGTGGCCGAGGTTTCGTGACCGGCGGCGAACATGGTAATAGCCTCGTCACGGATCTGCTCATCGTTCATTTGCTCGCCGGTTTCCTCATCCGTGCTGTCGAGCAGCAGTTGGAGGAGGTCATTGGGCATCTCGCCGGATAATCTCCGCTTGCTGATAAAGTCGAAAACCAACCTGTTGAAATACGCCAGGTCCGATTTGAAGCGCCGATCTTCGCCATTGACGGCCATGAGCGGCAAACGGTAAGGCTTGCGTACCCGTGTCACGAGATAGGTTTGAGTTCGGCTTACCTGCCTGTAAATCTGCTCCTTATCTTCGTTATTCATGTTCCCGAAGAGGGTTTTCAATGCGATATCCGAGGTAATGCCCATCATTTTGGCATCGATATCGACGGTGCCCTTGTTCCGCAGTAGTTCCAGCTCGTCGAGGAATGCGGTGGTGAGCTCGCCCATGGTCAAAAACAGGTCGTTTAGTCGTTCGCGGTGGAAAGCGGGTTGCACCAACCTTCTTTGGCGCAGCCAGAAATCTCCATCGCTGATCACCAGTCCGTTGCCTAATACCGGCCGCAGCATTTTTACCGAATTCCCTTTTTTGAACTGCTTGTGATGCTGTTGCAGCACGTGCCTGAAAAAAGCGGGGTCACGCGTGACGATAAATTCTTTGAACAGGCGGATTTTGTAGGTATCCCCACAGGTATCGAACCCCTGCCGCAGAAAATGCAGCGGATCACGGGCAAAACGAACGGGGGCTAACAGCCGGATCGGGCCGATTTTGAACTCGGGAATGGAACGCATACCGTATAAATGATGGGAATCCATGCAAATAAACCATTCCGGCGTAATAATGGGCGTGGGGCGGTAATAAAAATATGACCGGGCAGGCATGTAAAAAGGTGCACGACGCCCGGCCACGCACCTTTTTAAAATAGCAATAACCTTATTTCTTGCCCGCAAACGACCGCAGCATCCAGGTATTTTTTTCCTTGAACTGCATGAAACGGTTCACCATGTCATTGGTACCGTCGTCGCCAGCCTGGGCCGTGGCTTCGAGGAGTTCCCTTTCCAGGCTGATCAGCTTGCTGAAATCGTCGAGTACGGCATCCACCATGTCCAGATCTTTCATACCGATCGTATTAATCTCCTTGATCGAGGATTCGCTGATGTAATCGGCAAAACGGCTGTGCGGCGGCTTGCCCAGCGTGAGTACGCGCTCGGCGATCTCGTCGATCGTCAGTTGCGCATTGGTATACAACTCCTCGAATTTGACGTGCAGCGTGAAAAAGTTCTGTCCCTTGATATTCCAGTGGCAGCCCCTCAATTTTTGGTAATGAATGTGGTAGTTGGCCAGATAGTCGTTCAGTAAATCCACAACCGGTTTGACATCGGTTTCACTCAGGCTGATTGTTTTGGCATCCATGATATTGAAGATTGGGTTGACATTGTTTCATGAAATTCTGTCATCAAAACCATACCAGAAAATCAGAAAAGGGCATTTGTTGCGTTAATTGTTCCTGACGGCCGCAAACGGGCGGTCAAATACAGGTTTCTGTTGCCGGAAAGCGGTTTTCCGTTCCGGCAGGCATGATACTTGAAGTATTCAGTTTATACCCATTAATCCCAATAAACTATGTTCCTCGAAAATTTGAAAACAATGAAAGTCAACGGGCTGCTGTGGTTGGGCCTGGCCTTTTCGGTCCCGTCTTTGGCCCAGAATAAGGAAGAAGATAAAGTGAAGGCTGCCGCGGCGGTTCTCGACGATTTCAACGGAATGCAGCAGCAGATCCCTGCGCAACTTCTCGAAGCATCGAAAGGCATTATCATCGTACCCAGGATGATCAATGCCGGATTGGTAGTGGGAGGGAAGCACGGGAAGGGTCTTGCGATGATCAAACATGAAGATGGTAAATGGAGCGATCCGGTATTTGTGACGATCACGGGTGGTAGCGTAGGCGCGCAGATCGGCGTGCAGGCTGTGGACCTGGTGTTAGTTTTTAAAAGCGAAAAGTCGTTGATGAATATTGAAAAGGGCGACTATACGCTGGGCTCCGACCTGTCGGTAGCGGCAGGGCCGGTGAGTAAAAATGCTTCTGCCACAACGGATTACAAACTCGAAGCGGAAGTTTACTCCTATTCGAGGGCCAAGGGACTGTTTGCCGGTGTGACGGTGAATGGTGCAATGCTCGCGGTCGATACCCGAGCCAATACAGGTATGTATGGCAGCAAGGCCGATGTGAAAACCATTTTTAACGAATCAAACATTTCATCCAAAGCTGTCGAGGAGCTGCGCGAGAAGCTGGATGATTTTAACTGAAAAGCAGTATGCCATCTTCGGTCGTTTCCAAAATGATTTACAACGAGGAGACGCAGACATTACGGATCGTATATGTTTCGGGGATGGTATATGACTATAAAAAAGTCCCTTCGGAGGTGTATCAGGCCATGACGGCTGCCCGCTCCAAAGGGACTTTTTTGAATAGATACATCAAAGGCAATTTCCAATTTGAAAAAGTAGGGGACTGAATATTACTCAGGCTGGTTCGCAGTTTTTTTCACTGCAGAATTTCACCTCGCCCGAAACCAGATTCCGGCATTTAATCTTTCCGGTGATCTTCGTTACCGATCCTTTCTGAATTGATTCATGGTTGAGGATCACCCACACATCGGGCTTGCCCTTCATTCTCACTTTTGCCCCGTTTGGGAATTTTTGTTCGTGCGCCATTCATTTTAATAGTAAGGTAGCAAAGATAGCATTTTAGGGGCGGATATGTCCGCCAGGCTTTTCCTGGTGTTTTTATTTTGTCGTATATTCCTGCCCCGAACGCGGCTGTGGTCCCCAATCGGGCTTTTTTTTGAATATCGATATCTCCACTTGGCTATAACGATGGGTTGGTGTTAAAAAAATGAAAAGAATTTTTACTATCCTTTTTTCCGTGGTTTCCTGCATTGCCCAGGCGCAGAATCAGACCGATACTTTAAAAGTCAGAGCGCTGGACGAGGTAGTCGTGACGGCCTCCCGCGTGACGGAAAGCATCCTGGTATCGCCGGTCAGCATACAGAAAGTAAGCAGTAAAACCATTGCATTATCTCCCGCGTTGTCGTTTTTTGATGCGCTTGAAAACGTTCAGGGCGTGCATATGATCACCCCCTCGCTGGGGTTTAAAGTCTTGAACGCTAGGGGTTTTTCGAATACGGCCAATGTTCGTTTCGCACAGTTGACAGATGGGATGGATGTACAGTCACCACATATCGGCGGCGCGATTGGGAACTCCCTCGGCCCGACCGACCTGGATATCGATAACATTGAAATCCTTCCAGGTACAGCATCCGCATTGTACGGGATGAATACCGTGAATGGGCTCGCTAATTTTTTTACCAAGAACCCATTCACCTCGGAAGGGCTTTCCATCCAGCAGAAAACCGCTATCAATCACCTGAACGACAGCCGGAGCAAAGCCAGGCCGTTTACCGAAACAACCCTTCGTTTTGCCAAAATCATTGCACCGAAATGGGCATTCAAGGTGAACGGGGAATTTACCAAAGGTTATGACTGGATCGCTTCCGACCAGACCGAGCTGAATGCGAATGCCAACAGCAGTACCCAGCTTTTCGGAAACGATAATCCTGCCAGTGATCCGGTTAACAACTATGGCAACGAGAGTTCCGACCGTAAAACGATCACTCTGGGCGGGAAGAAATATGTGGTGAGCCGTACAGGTTACCAGGAGGCCAATGTAGTCGATTATAACTTACAGAATATCAAGGGTGATGTGGGGGTCTATCATAAAATCGCCCCCGGTGCGATGCTAACCTACACCTATCATTTTGGTCTGCTCGATCATGTTTATCAGCGGGCCAACCGTTTCCGGCTTGAAAACTATTTTGTGCAACAACACGGCATTCAATATCAGTCGATATCTGTGCAGGCCAAACTATATGTCAATTCTGAAAATACCGGCAAGTCGTATAACCTGCGTTCGATGGCCGAAAACTTGGACCGCAGCTACAAGTCTGACAATGTCTGGTATACCGATTTCACCAAGGGCTTCAATCAGGCGGTCACGGGCGGTGCAACTGTCGCAGATGCCATGCGGCAGGCGAGGACGCTCGCCGATGAGGGCCGCTACCTGCCCGGCACCGAACGGTTTAATGTCCAGCTGAGTAAATTGCAGGATATCAACAACTGGGACGTGGGCGCGGCGCTGCGCGTGAAGGCAGATTTCGTCCATGCCGAAGCGCAAGTGAACCTGACAGAAAAATACCTCCACCCGCTGAAAGAAAAACATGGGCTGGATCTGCTCGTGGGAGTTGACCACCGCACTTATCTCATCGCACCCGACGGCAATTATTTCGTGAATCCCGAGGCGGGAAAGGAGAGCAAGACCATCGCATACAGCAAAACGGGTGGGTTCGTGTCCGTTAACAAGAGTTTGATCAACAACAGGTTGAAACTGGGTGTCATCCTTCGCGCCGACAAGAGCGATTACTTCGATGCTACATTCAACCCGCGCATTTCAGCAGTTTACAGCCCCGTTCACAGCCAGAACCTGAGAGCGTCGTTCCAGAGCGGTTACCGGTTTCCGAGCATTTTTGAGGCGTATAGCAATGTCAACAGCGGCGGAGTGAAGCGGGTTGGCGGCCTGCCGGTAATGTCGAGCGGGATTTTCGAGAATGCATGGCTCGCCAACTCGGGTACAAACTTCCAGCAGGTGGTTTTAAATGATATCAACACGAATGGCCTGTCTCAGGACGCTGCCATCGAAAAGAACAAGGGCTTACTGAAAAAGAACCCCTACACCTACGTCAAGCCCGAGCATACGCAGACCTGGGAGTTTGGTTACCGGGGGGTGTTTTTTGATAACAACTTGTTCGCGAATGCAGATCTGTATTTCAACCGGTACAGCAACTTCATTGCCCAGGCCAACATGAATGTCCCGGTGTCGGGCGACGCGGCTGCCATCCCGTACGACCTCTACGACAAAGCGAAACAGGCTCAATACCGGATGTACACCAATTCGCAGTCCGTTATTTACAACTACGGTTTCAGTACAGGTCTCAGCTATCAATTGAAAAAGGAGTGGATTTTTGCAGTGAACACCACTTTTGCAAAACTTAGAAATACCGAAAAGCAGGACGGACTTGAAGACGGTTTCAACACGCCGAAATGGATGTGGAACGGCTCAGTATCCAAACAGGGGCTGGCTACCAATCTCGACGCGACGATATCTTATAAATGGCAATCGGGCTACTATTCCCAGACCTTCCTCGTCAACGGCAATGTCCCCGCATACGGCAGTCTCGACGCGCAACTAACTTACCACGTCTCTGCGATCAAAACACACATCAAAGCCGGTGCCGGCAACCTGCTCAACAAGTACTATGTTTCCTTCCTGGGAGGACCGGCGGTCGGCGCGATGTACTACGTTACTTTGGTTTTTCAATGAAGTAAATTGAATCATTCGCTCGCTCAAAATTCCTTCTTCCGCATCTGCCCCACTGCATAATCCACGGCCCGTGCCGTGAGTGCCATATAGGTGAGCGATGGGTTTTGAGTGGCGGTGGAGGTCATGGAGGCACCGTCGGTGACGAAGACGTTCGGGACCTGGTGCATCTGGTTCCATTTATTGAGGATCGAGGTTTTGGGGTCTTTACCCATTCTGGCGCCCCCCATTTCGTGGTTTTCGCTGCCCGGGTTACGCTGGGTGTCGGAAGTTTTGATGTTGGTAAAACCAGCCTTGTGCAGCATTTCACTCAACTCGGTATAAAAATCCTGCACCATTTTCATGTCATTGTCATCGAATGCAACATTCATCCGTAGTTGCGGGATGCCCCAGGCGTCTTTCAGGTTGGGATCGAGGCTTATGAAGTTGGATTCTTTGGTTAACGTTTCGCCCATCATCTGCGCGCCCAGCGACCAGCCGCCTTCCTCCGGCGCGAACAGGCTTTCTTTCAGCGACTCGCCCAGGCCCGTATTGGGATTGCCGACTTTGGAAGCTGAAAAAGAGGTCGCATACCCGCGCAGGAAGTCGGTTTCCTGCTTGAAAACGTTACGGAACCTCGGGATGTAGGCCCCATTGGGCCGCCGGCCGTCGGTGGTACGGTCGTGGAAGCCGTCGAAATCTGCCGATACGCGGCCACGGTAGTTGTGGAAGCCGATGAATTTGCCCAGCATACCGCTATCGTTACCCAGTCCGTTAGGGAAGCGTGCCGACCTGGAATTAAGCAAAATCAGGTTGGAATTGATGGCCGATGCATTGATGAAAATCACTTTGGCGTAGTACTCGGTCATTTCCTTCGTGAGCGCATCCACCACACGTACACCCGTGGCACGTTTCTTCTGCTCGTCGTAGATCACCGAATGCACCACCGAATGTGGCCTCAATGTAAGATTCCCTGTTTTTTCCGCCCAGGGCAGAGTCGCCGCATTGGTGCTGAAATACCCGCCAAACGGGCACCCCCGCTGACACATGTTACGGTGCTGGCATTTGGCCCGCCCCTGCTGGGTATGAATAGGCTGAGGGGCGGTGATATGCGCCGCACGACCGATGATGACCGGGCGGGTCCCCTTGTAATTTTTGGCAGTTTGGTCGCTGAAATGCTTTTCGACACAACTCATTTCATGTGGCGGGAGAAATTCACCGTCCGGAAGCTGCGGCAAACCGTCTTTGTTACCGGAAATGCCTGCAAATTTCTCCACATAGCTGTACCAGGGCGCAATGTCCTTATAACGGATGGGCCAGTCGGTAGCGAAGCCATCGCGGGCCGGACCTTCGAAGTCGTAATCCGACCAGCGTTGCGTCTGTCTCGCCCAGAGCAGCGAGCGGCCGCCTACCTGGTAGCCGCGCATCCAGCTGAACGGTTTGTCCTGAACATAGGGATGCTCGTAGTCTTTGACCACAAAATGCATGGCATCCTCGCGGAAGATATAATGCTTGCTTGCCATCGGGCTGGCTTCACGAACTGCCAGCGGCGGTAATCCGCGGTGCTCGAATTCCCACGGCATCATGTTGGTAGTGGGGTAATCTACAATGTGCCTGACGTCGCGGCCACGTTCAAGTACCAAGGTTTTGAGGCCTTTTTCGGTCAGTTCCTTGGCTGCCCAGCCGCCGCTGATCCCGGTACCCACGACGATCGCGTCGAATGTCTGTGCGTTTACTGCGTCAATATTGAAATAGCTCATGTGAAATGTTTTGTAATGCAAAAAGGGTCAGGTGTTGTTTAGAGTCAGGTGTTGTTGGAGGGCGGATATTGTTCAGGGTATTATTTCCGAAAAAGGTTGGGTAACAACTTATCGTGCAACAGCAACCGCCAGGTGCCCCAATCGTGCGCGCCGGCTCCGCCGATGAAATAGTCATGTTTTACACCGGCTTTTTCCAGAGCGGCATGCGTGGCAGCGGATCTTTTACCTACAAAATCCTGTTCGCCGCTGCCCAGCCCGACCAGCAGGTAGCCTACTTTATCTTTGATTTTAGGATCGCTGAAAAACGCCGGGTTCAGCTTTTCCGGTTCCAGGTCGCCCGCGCTTAATATGCCAAATGAACTGAACAGGTCTATCGCGTTGAAGCCCACGGCCTCGGTGTGGCGCCCGCCCATGGAAAGTCCGGATATCGCCCGGCCTTTGCGGTCTTTGACCGTGCTGTAACGCGCATCCACGAAGGGCACGATCTGCTTCCTGATTTCTTCTTCAAACAGTTTGTAGGTCTTGTCAAGATGGTTGGGATCATTCCGGTGAATAACCTGATTATTGGGCATGGCGATGATCATCGGTACGATTTTTCCCTCCGCCAGTAGGTTATCGGCGATGAAGTTGGCCCGGCCGTCCAGTGTCCAGCCGGAGGCCAGCTCGCCGCTTCCTCCAAGCAGGTAAAGCACGGGGTATTTCTTTTTGGGATCATAGCCCGGCGGTGTATACACGAACATTTCCCGCTCGCCATCAAGTACATTGGAATGATAAATATGCCTTGCAATGCTCCCGTGCGGCACATTACGCGCGTCATAATAGGCGGGCCCGTTCCCGTGTACGACCAGGTTGCTGTACCCCGGCTGGTTGGACGTGCCGGTCAGCGTGTTGTTCGGGTCGGCAACGGCGACGCCGTCGAGCAGGAAGCGGTACACGTAAATGTTGGGTTCCACGGGTCCCACAATCAGCGTCCAGACGCCATCGCTGCCCTTCACAAATGGAACATTGTCCTTGCTTTTGAGCGCCAGCAGGATCGGTCCGCCGGTGAGCTCCACTTTTTGTGCATCAGGCGCTTTCAGGCGAAAGGTAACCGTGTGGTCGTCTTTCACTTCCGGTGAAATGACATTGCCGCCATAGGGTACCAGCTGTTGCGTGTTTTTTTGCGGAGCCCAATCGAGATTGACGTTCGCCTGCTGGGCCATGGAAAGCGACGTGGCGGCCAGCAGCGCGGGGATGGCGATGTATTTTTTTAAGGGTTTCATCAGAATATCCGTTTCACAGAGAAAGACGAGGAAACGGCAGGGATACCTGTCAGAGAGATTGAAATAAATGCACAATGTTTTACATGATCTGGCTGGATCCGCGTATCACCATCGAACTTTCCAGCACCACCCGTTCGAATGCAAAACGGGTGCTGTTAAGTTCCTTGAAAACCAGCTCCATCGCCTTCACGCCCATCTCAAAGGCTGGCTGGGACACTGAGCTGAGCGGCGGATCCAGTAGCTCATTGGTAGGTTCGTTGTAAAAGCCGATAATGGCCAGTTCCTGTGGAATGCGGATGCCGCGCTGCTTCGCGAGTACGAGGGCCCATTGCGCGATCTGGTCACTATATGCAAGAATAGCGTCGTGCTGTGCGCCGGAATCAAACAGCTCGTTGATGGCGGCGATCATCGAATCTTTCTCCTGCTCCGCGATCTTGATAATGCGCTCGTCGATGGGGATACCGTGGTCCGACAGTGCCTGGGTATAGCCTTCCAGCCGCTTCTGACTGATCTGCAACTGCTTCGGCCCGCGGAAGAATGCAATGCGCCGCCGACCCTGAGCGATCAGCAGTGCCGTTGCTTCATAGGCTGCCTGGTGATTGTCGATCAGCACCTTGGAGCAGATAATTTCCTCGCAATCACGGTTGAATAGAACCAGCGGCACATTCTTACGCTGGATTTTGTGCAAATGGTCGTAGTTGGTGGTGTTGGCGGACATCGAAAGTACTACGCCGGAAGTCCGTGAGCTGAGCAGACTCTGGATCTGCCGCACTTCCTTTTCGTAGCTGTCGTCCGTCTGGCAGATAAGTAGCTGATAGCCATGTTTTTCGGCCACCTCGGCCATGCCCGGAATGGCTTGCAGGTATAATGCATAGCTGATTTTGGGTACCACCACGCCGATCGTTTTGCTGCGCCGGTTGAGCAGCTGGAAGGCAAGCTGGTTGGGTTCATAGTCGAGCTCCTCGGCCAGTTCGTACACTGCTTTCCGTGTCGATTCCCTGATATCGGGATGATTTTTCAATGCCCTCGAAACCGTGGAAATAGAAATGCCCAGCTTCGTGGCGATGGTTTTAAGGGTAATATCTTCCATGGTCGTGTTGAGTCGTTTACTTGAAAAAATCTAAAAGCGATTCTTCCTTAAAAGAGCAGAAGAAAAGCTTCTGAACCAAAACATTACAGGCGCGATTGCTACTGAATTTTTCTGCAAAGGTTTGCGGAAAGGTTTGCGGAAATTTTTTAAGGGTTTTGTTTGCAGCGACTTAAAGAAATTTTCTTCTTACCCTTAGATAGTGTTTTTGTGACACAATTATGAAATTGTGAATCATGGTAAAATACAACTATTCCTAACCCTAACCCAGTTTCTTAAAACCGTTTCATTTCCTAACCCGGGTCTACGCTGCCGCGGAAAGCCCTATCCCGTTTAACAAGCTATGAGAAAAAACTACAAACTGACGGGCCGGCTCTGGCTTTGCCTGTTGCTCAACTGCCTGCTCTGGCATTCGTTCGCTGTCTCCGCCGCCGCTGCACCGGTCCGTGGCCGGGTTACTTCGGAAAAAAATGAACCGCTGATCGGCGTGAATGTGATCATCAAAGGCACTTCCACCGGCACCAGTACCGATGCCGAGGGCCGTTTTTCGCTCAATGCGCCCGATGGCGGCGGCACACTCATCTTTTCATTTATAGGATATGTTTCAAAGGAAATTGAAATCGGAAACCAGAGCGAAATACATGTGCAGCTCGCGGCAGATACCAAGATCCTGAACGAAGTCGTGGTAGTAGGTTATGGTACCCAGCGCAAAAGCGATGTGACCGGCTCGCTTACCTCCATTTCGGCAGACCAGTTTAAGGAACAGCCCGTGAACCGCCTCGACCAGATCCTGCAAGGCCGGGCGTCGGGCGTGCAGGTCACCAACGCATCGGGCTCACCGGGTGGAGATGTGCGTATCCGGATCAGGGGCGCTAACTCTATCAATAGCGACAATAGTCCGCTCTATGTCGTAGATGGCTTTGTGGGCGCGGATTTCAACAACATCAATCCCGAAGATATCGCTTCTCTGGAAGTGCTGAAAGATGCTTCTGCCACAGCGATTTACGGCAGCCGCGGATCCAACGGGGTCATTATCATCACCACCAAAACCGGCAAGAAAGGAGGCATGCAGGTCAACTTCGGAGCGCGGTTCTCTTCTGCCGAGGTTTTGAAGAGAATGGATCTCCTTCATGCATTCGATTATGCCGAAACTGTAAACGCACGGGCCGCAGCTACGAATTCGAACCCGGTTTTCACCCAGGCTCAGATCGACCAGTTCCGGCAGAATGGCGGCACCGACTGGCAGGACCAGATCCTGCGTCGTGCGGGGGGGCAGGAATACCAGCTCGGGATTTCGGGCGGGAACGATAAAACCACTTACCTGATATCCGCCAACTACCTCAAACAGAACGGGATCATCAATAACTCGGATTACCGTCGCTTCACGGTGCGGTCGAACATTGCTTCGCAGGTTTCGGATAAGTTCTCGGTGCGGCTGAACTTCACGGGAACGCGCCGGGAAAACCATAACACCAGCGGCACCGGCGCACGCGGCAGCGCGCTGGGGCAGGCCCTCGCATGGGCCCCTACCACGCCCGTGTATGACGCGAACGGCAACTACACCTATCGCGACCCGACGGGCTCCATTTTTGAAAATCCCCTCGCACTGACGACTGATCAGGATAGCCGCACCAACCGGAACATCGTGAACCTGATCGGCGGTTTGCGGTATGAATTCATTCCCGGTCTGTCGCTCGATGTGCAATATGGGGTGAATTATATCAACCAGCAGGATAAATCCTACGCAGGTCCGCTGCTGACAAGCTACCTGCCCCGCGCAGGCCGCAGCTCCGGCGAACAGGTTACCTTGCAAAGTACCAACTCGCTGAACTACAAACGGATTTTCGGCAAGCACAGCCTCGACGTGATCGGTGTTTTTGAAACCCAGAAGCAGATCGGGGAGTCGTTTTATGCCAATGCCACCAACCTGACCTACCCGGCGCAGTCGTACAACAACCTCGCGCTCGCAGCTTCCAACCTCATAGGCTCGGGCTATTCCAAATGGAGCCTGATGTCGTACCTGGGACGGATCAACTACGGTTTTGCCGATCGCTACCTTCTTTCTGCAACCATCCGTCGGGACGGTTCGTCCAAATTCCAGGGTAACAACAAATGGAGCGTTTTCCCGTCATTGGCATTGGGCTGGAAGGTTTCGGAGGAGGCATTCATGAAAAGCCAGAATGTGTTCAGCAGCCTGAAACTGCGCGGCAGCTGGGGACTCACCGGTAACCAGGCCATTAACCCATACGGAACGCTTTCGAGCTACATTACCAATGTCGATGACGCCGCGGTGGCATTCACTTCCGGCTATTTCACCAATGGCATTACCAATGGCATTGTGCTGGGCAACCCCGGTAATCCGAATTTAAAGTGGGAAACCACCGGACAGGTTAATGGCGGTATCGACGCCGAGATCCTGCGGGGGCGGGTTTCATTATCCGTGGACTATTTTGTCAAAAACACCCGCGACCTGCTGCTCAGCCAACCGCTTCCGGCTTACATCGGCGGTAATAACATCCTGAAAAACATCGGGGAGGTGCAAAACAAGGGCTGGGAGTTTTCCGTCGATGCAGACGTGATCGAGGGAAAGGGTTTCCGCTGGAACACCAATTTGAACTTGTCTCTGAACAAGAACAAGGTCGTGAGGCTGGCCTCGGCAAGCGATACGATTTTCGCGGCTACCGAATTTGTGCTGATCCCTGGCCAACAAATGGCGGCATTCTGGGGGTTGAACTACCTTGGTACCTGGAAGCCCAACCAGGCCGACGAAGCGGCCATCTATAAGCAGAAGCCCGGAGACGCGCGTTACCGGGACCTGAATGGTGATAAGGTCGTGGATTCCAAGGATTATCAGGTGATCGGCAACGGGATGCCGAAAACAACCCTCGGCTGGAACAACACCTTTTCTTACAAGGGCATTTCGCTGAATGTTTTCTTCCAGGGTGTATTTGGTTTTAACAAACTCAATTACAGCTATGCCAATGGTGTCGTAGGCAGTACCGACGTCCGCCAGCCTACTTTCGCGGCGATCAAAGGCCGCTATATTCCGGGTGTGAACGAAACGTCCGACATTCCCGCATTTAGCGGAGCGAAGGAGAACTTTTACGTGCAGTCGACGCGGTTCCTGGAAAAAGGGGATTTTTTAAGGATGAAAAACATCAGCCTTGGCTACGATATCCCCAGGTCGTTCCTGAAAAACATCGCCTCGGTGCGGGTATTTGTGAGCGGTACCAACCTGCTGACTTTCACGCAATACAAAGGCATCGACCCGGAATCGACCTCCAACGGCGTGGGTGACATTGTCCAGAACATCGACCATGCTTCGTATCCCAATGCCAAAACCTGGACCGCAGGCATTAATCTGACATTTTAAAAATCTGATATTCATCTAGATCATGAAAAAAATAGCCATTATCTGTCTGTTCATTATTGCCGCCGGCTGTAAAGATTTCCTGGAAGAAGATCCCAAAGGCCAGGTGGTTGGAACCAACGCCATCGCCGACATCGCGGGTCTGGAATCCGCATTGACCGGTAGCTACAAAGGCCTGCTCCGGACCTGGGGCCGTGGCTTTCTGACATCCGCTATACAAGGCTTCGGAATGGGCGCCGACGATATTTCGACCATCTCAGGCGGTAACAAAGCCGATTTTCGCGAGATCGACCAATTCAACGTGACTTCGGCCAATCCAAGACTTTCGCAGATCTGGAGCGGCTGTTACAAAACCATCCAGGGGGCCAACAACGTCATCAATAATTACCAGAATGTTCCGGGCGACCCGGCGCGGATCAATTCCATTGTGGGCGAGGCTTATTTCCTTCGTGCATTGGGTTACTACTGGCTGGTGCGGGGTTATGGCAACATTCCGCTGATCACCACGGCCGATTTCTCGGAGGATTTGCTGACGATCGGGAAAAGTGCCCCGGCGGAAGTCTACGCGCTGATCGAAGCCGATCTGAAAAAAGCGGAGGAGCTTTTGCCGGATAAAAAGCGCGAACCGGGCCGCCCCAACAGGGGCTCTGCCAAAGCCATGCTCGCCGATGTATACCTGACCGAAGGCGGATGGCCGATCAAGGACGCTTCAAAATATGCGCTGGCAGCCACGAAGGCCAAAGAGGTGATCGACAACAAGGAGCTGTATGCATTCGATCTCGTGCCGGAACTGTCGACATTATGGTCCGGTACCCCCAGTGCGGCGGGTACAAAAGAAGAGGTGTTCGCATTCCAGGCTTCCGAGAATTTCGGCGGTTCGACCAATTCATTTTATGGGTTACCGGCAGTACCCGGTGATGAAAATGGCTGGGATGATTATCTGGCGGAGATTTCCTTCTTTAATAGGTTCCCGGCCGGTAAACGCAAGGACATCACTTTCCATACCACTTTTACCAAGCCCGACGGTACCAAAATCCCCTGGCAGCAAAGTATGTCTAAGCACCCGTATTATGCTAAATTCCGGCTGGCGGACAACACGAAGTTTACCTCGTCGATGCCCGTGCATATGATCCGTTATGCGCACGTGCTGCTCGTCTACGCGGAGGCTCAGGCGCGCACGGAGGCAGGCCCGAATGCGCTGGCATATGCGTCCGTGAACGCAGTACGCAAGCGGGCGGGCCTGGCCGATCTGAGCGGTTTGTCCAGAACCGCTTTCACCGATGCCGTGGTCGACGAGCGGGCGTGGGAATTTGCCGGTGAATGGACGCGGTGGTTCGATCTTTTACGACTGGAAAAAGTCGCTGCGGCCAATGCCAGCAAAGCGCCGGACGATCTCAAACCGATCGGTGACCTGTCGAAGATCAGTTTCTGGTACCCGGCCCCGATCGGCGACGCCAATATCAATCCGAATTTATAGTTCCGACCATTTTCCATTTATGATCAGCATTTTCAAAAAATCGATATTTCAGTTTCTCTTCATTATTTTTTCCATGCATTATGCCCTGGCCGGAAAGGGTAATGCAAATGCTGATCACGCCAAAACCTGGGAATATGCCAGCGATGACCTGGTTCTGAAATGGGACCTCGACAAAGACCGGGCCGTGCTTTCCCATCGGGTGAAAAAGTCGGTCATGTGGCAGGGAAGCCTGCTGCCCTCGTTCTGGTATAAAAATGATAAAAAGGAGACACGCTTTTCGAAGGCGGTCGCCGATGCGGTAGTGACCGACGGCGACCGCTCAACGATCTCGCTGCATTGGCCCGGATTGGGTACTGGCCGGCTGCTGATTGAAAAGAAACCCACCGGCTGGCAGTTCAGTGAGCTGGCGGCGCTCTGGGACGTTTCCACGCCTCAGATCATCGAGATGTACCTGGGGGCATCCGGCCCGTCAGGCCCCACCATGAATGGCGGTGTTCATCCGACCTGGGACCGGCCCTTCATGCCCGACTGGCAATCGTTCGGGTACTGTGTGCCCGGGGCCAAGGCCGGGACGGTTCAGAGCTACTTCCGGAGCTGGGATTTCGGACACGCCACCATTGCATTGGGTAATTTTGGGCCGTCGATGGGTACACCTTACGGGGCGGCATTTCCGAGACCGGTGCTCTTTGCCGGGATGGGCTCGGACGACGGCTGGCTGACGATCGGCGTGGGAACTGTGCCGGATGCGGCATTGTCGCTCAAAATCCAGTCGACCCTGAGCTGTATGCAGTTTCTGTACCGGGAAGACCTCTGGGGGACTCCGCGAGGCAAAAACCGGAGCTGGAAGGACCTGGTCAGATTCTCAGTCGATTCTACGGCGCGTGGCAGTTTCGAAAAATACTACGCATCTTTTCCCGAGGTAAAGAAATCGGTCGGCCCGGAAGCGCTCCGGAAGCAGACGGTCTCGATCTGGAATACGTGGGGCATGTGGCGGAACAAAAAGTATCCGATCCGCCCCATTGCCGATTTTATGGAGCAAATGCGCAACGAGGTGATGGTACTCGACGATCCCTGGGAGTCATCGCAGGGATCCGGCGTCCCCGACCTCAAAAAGTTCCCCGATTTTTACAAAGACCTGGCCTATATCCGGGGCAAAGGGGTGGAAGTGGGCGTGTGGGAAACCATCGGCTGGATCAAAGATACCGCCGCCGTGGGGCTCACGAAAAAGGACCTGATCCTGGATGTGTACGGCAAACCCTGCATGGCCAACTGGAACTTCGATCCGCAAGGTGAGTCCTATTTCTGCATGGATTTTAGTTCTGAAAAGACAAAGCAGTTTCTCTGGGACCGTACAGTCCGCATTATGAAGGAGATCAAGCCAAAGCTGATCAAGCTCGACTTCGGGTATGGTCTCCCGAGCCCGAATATGGGTGCGCCGCGCGACCCTGCATTGCGGGGCGAAAAGCACACTTTCGCATTGATGCAACAAATCGCAAAGGCAGCCAAAAGCGTCGATCCTGAAGTGGTGATCATGGGTTATGGCATCAGCCCGCTTTGGGTACCGATCACAGATCTCGTTTCACTCGACGACCAGGGGGATCTCTGGTACGATCTGCACCGGGGTCACCAGGAGTGGAGCGTTTGGGCCTCGCTATTATCGGGTTATGGAGTGGCGATCAGCGGGTCGTCCTGTTATGAATGGGCTTTGGACGACGGCATTCTGCTCAATTCCGTCATTTTAGGCTCTCCGGGGGCCGTTCTGCCCAGCGAGACGGGCGACGGGCAAAAAGTGCCCGCGGAATGGATGAACCGCCGGCTGGCCGTAAACCTCTGGCATAGACGAACCGCGCAATGGGAACCCAAATGGTACAACAGCCGTACGGGAAGCATGCAGGGGCCGCCTCAACTGCGAAACTGGGGCAGGGTAGAGCAGGGCGAGCTCACCGCCCTGGTGCTGCGGGAACCCGAAAAGGATTCCTCCCAAACCGAAAATATCCGATGGACCGGGCGCTGGGCATTGATTTCACAGGACGGGCAAGGCGTTCTGAGCACGCCTGTATTGGCTGTGATTCCATTCTCGGCAGGCCGCATTGCCATTCCATTGAAGGCCAGACCGCAACAGGTCATCCGCCGGAACGTCGGGGGCGAGGCACCTTTGCATGATTGGGAATGGAACGATGGTAAACTAGTCATTCAACTCGATGCAGACACATTTAAAGATACCGCAGGCTTTTTGGTTAAAACATTATAATGGTACCCCGCACAAAATCACTCTTGAACCTTGCATTATGGCTGTTTACCGCGTGGCAGGCAGCGGCCCAGCCTTTTGACCGGAATCTCATGGCACATTTCAGCAGGGAGGATATCGCCGGCTCACTGATCCCGCAAGAATGGTGGAAGCCTTATCCCAAAACGGTGGCGGAATGGCGTACTGCGGTACCCGACGAATCCATCCGAATGCTGATCGCCGATGGGGAAAAGCATTTGAATGCGCCGTTTGCAGCCCTGCCAGCTTCCCTGATCCTGCAATACCAGCGCAGCGGAAACCGCACGGGCTACGAAGATGTGTCATTCGCCAAACGGGAGCAACTTTTTGCATTGGTTCTGGCCGAGTCGCTGGAACGGCAGGGGCGGTTTTTACCGGACATCGTCAATGGTATCTGGTCTACTTGCGAGGAGTCTTACTGGGGCATTCCCGCGCATTTGTATATGCAAAAAGCAGGCATCGGGTTGCCCGACGTCCAGGAGCCTTCCGTCGATATTTTCGCGGTGGAAGCCTCGACGGTGCTAGGCCTGGCAGATTACTTACTGGGGGAAAAACTGGACAGCATTTCACCGTTGTTGCGCAAACGCATTTATTACGAGATCGACCGGCGCGTCCTTACGCCGATGGAGAAAACCAGTTCGGATTACTGGTACATGCAAAAAGGGACCAAAACCGCGCCCGTCAACAATTGGAACCCCTGGGTGGTGAGCTGCTGGATGGCCTCGCTGCTGCTGGTCGAAAAAGATGAGGCACGTCGTATCCGGGAATTGCAGCATGCCATGCTTACGCTGGACAATTACCTCAACTGGCTTGGCGAAGACGGTGCCATCGACGAAGGGCCGAGCTACTGGTCGGGCGCCATCGGTCGTTTATTCGACGCATTGAACGTACTCGAAAGTGCGTCCGGCGGCAAGTTGGTGATTTACGACCAGCCGCTGGTGCAAATGGCCGAATCTTACATTTACAAGGTGCATATTGCCGGTAACTATTTTATCAATACGGCAGACGCCTCGCCGACGATCGATCAGGACGGGTTGCTGCTTTATCGCATCGGCCGATCGGTGAAGGACAATGTAATGGAACAGTTTGGCAGCTGGGCCTACCATCAGCTGAATCAAAGTGAGAAGAATCCCGTACCCAAGGATTTTTCCAAAACAAGACGGATCTGGAACCTGCTCGCGATCCGCGATTGTGCGGGTCGGCAAGGCGCCGCTCCCATGCTCAGCGACGTGTGGCTGCCGGGCATCCAGCTCATGGCCGCCCGCACACCGCACGGCTTTTTTACCGCTGCCCATGGCGGCCATAATGCCGAAAGCCACAACCATAATGATGTGGGTGATTTTGTGCTTTATGCAGGAGGCGAGCCTGTCGTGATCGACGTTGGGTTTGGGACCTATACCGCCAAAACATTTTCAAAGGAACGCTACACGCTTTGGTATAATAATTCGGCTTACCATAATCTGCCGGTGATCAATGGTTTCCCGCAGGAAGCCGGAGCGCAGTATGGGGCCGGAAACGTGGTTTACAACAAACCCGCGACCAGCGCAAGCCTTGAAATGGACATTGCGGCGGCTTATCCGGCGGAAGCAGGCGTGCTGCAATGGAAACGCGCAGTGGCATTAGACAAAGTCAAAAACAGCCTGACTATCCGTGACCACTTCGAACTTAAAGACATGATCAAGCCGTTGACCCAGACCTTTATGACAGTCTGCAAGACCCGCACGGACGAACCAGGCAAAGTCATTTTTGAAGTACCGGGACAGAAACCGGTGGTGATGCAGTACGATCCGGCGTTCTGGCAGGTGAGTAAGGAGCAAATGCCGACCAATGCGCCGGACGAGAAAAGACTGGCTGAGAACTGGGGCCACAGGCCGGTTTGGCGTATTCTGCTGACGACCAAAGCCCGCAAAAGATCGGGAACGATTCAATACCAATTCAAACAGTAGCATCACTCCATTGCACCATGAACCTGACTAAATTCTTCATCACCCTTATTAATTCGTGTCACATTCGCGCATTCGTGGCCTTAAAATCCTGCATCGCCGGGTTGGTGTTCCTCTTCGGTACTGCGCAATCCGCCCAGGCTCAGAAGACGACGCCCTACCGGGATCTGACGCACGAGAGCAGGGTGTTTGGCCACAAAAAATACTACCGGCTTTACCTGCCGGCGGGTTATGAAAATTCCGGCAAACGCTACCCGGTAATCTACTTTTTTCATGGCTGGGGTGGGAGGCATTTCAAAGATGAAAGTGCAAAGCTGGAATATACCATGCTCAAAGAACTCGTCGATAAGTACCAGGCGATCATGGTGATGTGGGATGGCAATATCGATGAAAGCGAACCGCGGCCGTACAATGTCGGTAACCATGAAGACGTGAAGTTTCAGATACAGATAAAGGATTACTTTCCCGAACTGGTCAGCTACATCGATCAGACTTATCGCACGCTGACGGACCGTGACAACCGGGGTATTATCGGGTTCAGTATGGGTGGGTTTATGTCGCTGTTTCTGTCAGGTAAATATCCGGATATGGTTTGTGCGGCGGTGAGCATGATGGGGAGCCCCGAGTTTTTTGTGGGTAAGCCTGAAAGTCATACGTTATATCCGGTGCGATATACTTTTGAAAACTTGCAGGATGTAAAAATGCGCATTCACACCAGTCCGACTGACATTCTGTATTTTCTGAACCAGGAAGTGAAAGCCGGCGCGGCCTGGGAAGGGAAGGAGGTCGAATTTGAAGAATTTCCCGGTGGTCATATGGTAGATGAGGCGGGAAAAACGGAGCGGTTTGAAAAGGCAATGCAGTTTGTTTCAAGCGAGTTCGGCCAGAAACACCCGGTATCAAAGCAATGGTCGCATAGTGATGTGTACGGCAATTTCGGGCTGTGGGGATATGAAATTCAAAGTTCCAAAACGCAGTCGGGTTTTATCTACCTGAAAGACGTAACCGAAAAGGGTTTTGGGATTTATACCAAAAAATGGCTGCCGCATGGGCCGGTCGCAGAAACGGGAGAGATCAGCGTGACGACCGCGCCTATATATAAAGCGAATACCAATTATCGGTCTGCGATTTATTCGGCAAAAACCGGGAAGGTTGCGGTCGGCAATGTAAAAGCAGACGAGAAAGGCCGCATTACTTTACAATTCGACGCCAACGGCACTGAAGCAGGCATCGTTGCGGCAGATGACAAGCCCGTCTGGACGTACCTGGACTATCAGATAGCCGGAAAGCAGCGTTTCAAAAATGGACGCAACAAACTGTCGGTCCGGCTCTTCAACCGGGGAGGCGATGGGGGTGGCAATCTCCGTGTCATGATCAGTGCCCCGAATAAGGATATCGAGATCGCCGATTCGGTTGGAACGATAGCAGCCAATGCGAAAGAGAGAATCAGCGATGTCCCTGCATTTGACATTATCTGTCTTAAAAAGCCTCCTATGCACGCTGAACCTGCGGATGTGAAGCTGAAAATCACCGTGCATGATGGCGGCAATGTAACCAGCTCGGTCATTTCGGTTCCGGTGGATTTTGACCTGCCGTTTTTTACCGATATTAAAATCGATGATGGCAAAATGGTACGAAACGCCGTGTTGGGCAAGGGTAATGGTGACGGGAAAGTCAATGCCGGGGAGGATATCCTGATATATGAGGGCGAGCATCGCCTGCGCATTTACGCCGAAGATCCGGGAATCGATAACAGCAAAGAACAGTTTACCGACGAAATGATCCCTGCCCGCTGGCCCGACGGTTTTACCCAGCAATCCATTATTCACATTGCGCCGGGTACGAAAGAAATGGAATGCCTCGCCAGCTATGAAACCAAAACATTCAACCCTATCGAGCGCAAAGTTACCTGGGGGCGCGTCCGGCTCAAAGTGGAGTAGGTCCTGGGAAATGCTCAGGCGAGAATGTCTTTCACGAGCTTGCCGTGTACATCCGTAAGCCGGAAGCGTCGGCCCTGGAATTTGTAGGTCAGACGTTCGTGGTCGACGCCCATCAGGTGCATGAGCGTGGCATGAAAGTCGTGTACATGCACCGGGTCTTTGATGATATTATAGCTAAAGTCGTCTGTTTCGCCGTAACTGAAACCGGATTTCACACCTGCACCCGCCATCCACATCGTAAAACACCTCGGATGGTGGTCGCGGCCATAGTCGGTGGCCGTGAGCTTGCCCTGTGAATAAACGGTACGACCGAATTCTCCACCCCAGATCACCAGGGTATCGTCGAGCAATCCCCTTCGTTTTAAATCCATGATCAATGCGCCCGTGGCCTGGTCCGTACTTTTACATTGCTGGGCGATGGCTTTGGGTAAGCCCCCGTGCTGATCCCAACCCTGATGATAGAGCTGCACATACTTCACATCCTTTTCGAGCAGCTTACGGGCAAGCAGGCAATTGGCTGCATAGGTGCCCGGGTCCCGGCTGTCGGGGCCGTAGAGTTCGAACACATCATTAGGCTCGTCGGAGGTATCCATTACCTCGGGCACGGAAGTCTGCATCCGGAAGGCCATTTCGTATTGCGCAATGCGGTTGTTGACCTCCGGATCACCATACGCGTCGTTTTGCAGTTGATTGAGCCTGGACAAATAATCGAGCATTTCCTTGCGGTCGTGGCCATCGTACCCTTCCGGATTGTTGAGATACAATACCGGATCTTTGCCCGAACGGAACTGCACACCCTGGTGCCTCGATTCGAGAAACCCGTTGCCCCACAAACGCGCATAAAGCGGTTGATCCTTCGGTGCATTTTTAGAAACCAGCACAATGAAGGTAGGCAGGTTATTGTTGTCCGTCCCCAGTCCGTAGCTCACCCAGGAACCGATGGACGGCCGACCTGGCAACTGATTGCCAGTTTGGAAAAAAGTAATGGCCGGATCGTGGTTGATGGCCTCGGAATAGATCGACTTGACAATGCAAAGGTCATCGACGACTTTGGCGGTGTACGGCAGCAGCTCGCTTACCCAGGTTTTGGTCTTCCCGTGCTGACTAAAATTGTAAATCGATGGCACCATGGGCAAGGCACTCTGGCTAGCGCTCATTCCCGTAAGGCGTTGTCCCTGCCGCACCGAGTCGGGCAGGTTTTGGCCGGCCATATTCACCAGCTTGGGTTTATAATCGAACGTCTCGAACTGCGACGGCCCGCCCGCCATAAACAGGTAAACGATCCGCTTGGCCTTGGGCGCGATATGCGGCAGTGCTTTCAGAATATCGGCTTCCAGGTCTCCGGAGGTCACGGCCGCCTGGCGAGTGGCGGAGCCATACAGGCGGTCGATGCCGAAAAGAGAACCGACGGCCAACGCACCGAGCCCCAGCGATGTTTGTGTTAAAAACCGCCGGCGGTCTAGTTTGCGGTGCAGCTCGTTGAACTCCGGCGTATGGAGCCTGAACTCGTCGTCATCGTGATGGTGCATCTTATCTTTTGGTTAAGCTTGCGTCGGAATTGAGAATAGTACTCGCTATCACGCTATTAGCGGCCAGTAATGCCGGGTCGAGCGTTTTGTCGGTCTTAAACTGTCCGGTTTGCAGCCAGCCAACAGTTTTTTTCGGGTTTTTCCTGAATTTTTCGACCTCGGTCTGCTGCATGGTGAGCAAGAGTTCTACTTCCTTCACAGGTGGTTTTCTGCCGGTGAGCTTGCGGTAGGCCGTGGTGATGGCCGCCCGGTTGTCGGTACTGCGGCACATGGATTCGCCCATTACTTTCATGGCTTCCACAAACGTCGGGTCGTTGAGTGTGACCAATGCCTGCAAGGGCGTGTTGGTCTTCTGCCTCCTGACCACGCAGAAACTCCTCGAAGTCGCGTCGAATGTCGAGAGTGTCGGGTTGGGCACCGAACGCTTGACGATCACATAGAGGCTTCTGCGGTATACGGCGTCGCCGGAATCCGGGGTGTAGCTGGTGTTGTTGATCGACCACAGCCCTTCCGGCTGGTAAGGCTTCACGCTCCCACCGCCGATTTTGGTATTGAGCAGTCCGCTGGCCATCAATGCATTATCGCGGATCATTTCGGCGGTCATCCGGTTTGCGGGGCCGTGCGCGTAGAGCCGGTTCTCAGGATCACGCTCGCGGACCTCCCTGCTCGTGCGCGAGTCCTGACGATAGGTGGCCGACATGACGATGAGCTTGTTCAGTTTTTTTACGTCCCATCCCGATTCGCGAAAGGTGACGGCCAGCCAGTCGAGCAATTCGGGATGGCTCGGCAGCTCGCCCTGGTTGCCAAAATCCTCGGTGGTTTTGACGAGCCCTGTACCGAAGAAGTTCTGCCAGTACCGGTTCACAGCCACGCGTGCGGTGAGCGGGTGGTCGGGATGGGTAAGCCATTGCGCCAGACCGTACCGGTTTTTGGGAAGGGTTTTCGGGAATGCAAGGATCGAGCTCGGCGTCGACGGGAATACCTTTTCGCCCGGTGCGTCGTAGTTGCCGCGCAGCAGTACGTGGGCCTGCTTGGGTTTGGGCATTTCCTGCATCACCATCAGCTCACGGATATGCTCCGTAGAATCGGCAAGCTGCTTGCGGGCGATCTGCAGAGCGTGCCGTGCTTTCATAACAGCCGGATCGACTGCGGATAGATAATAACTTCTGAGAATGCCTTTTTCAGCCGGTGTCAATTGGGTCGCTTTTTTGGAGGCGATCTGAGACCACACTGCGTTGCGCGTAAGGACAGCGGTTTCAAATGGTGTTAGTTCCCGGTTGTAGACTACAATATCATCCACCAACGCATTTTTCAAGCCAAAACCACGCCACCAGGCGCCGATTTGCAGGCCTGGCTGTACCGCTGATCTGAAAAGAATATCCTTCGTGAGCTGGTCCATGGTCGTTTCCATTTCTGCTTCTTTTCCATTGACATACAATTTCAGACCTGCTGCTTTCGATGAGCCGTCATATGTGATAGTGAGCTGTACCCATTGATTCTTCGGGATCGGCAGTTTACTGACTCTCGTAATGGCGTCCGAAGGTGCGGTGTGGGCCATGTTCAGTTCCAGACGGTCGTTTTTCAGGTATAAATGATAGCCTCGGAAATTGTAGAGCCGCTCTGCCTGGCTTTTGTGCAGGATTACACCTTCTTTCAACTCCTTCGGAATGTTGACCCGGATACCCACGCTGAACGGCTCGGATTTGCGAAAAACACCATTTTGACCCAGGTCCAGGAAAACGTCGCCGTCCAGTTGCAGTGCTTTGCCACCAGGGTGGGCAGCGAATACCGGTTCACCCCCTGGCTGTCCCGACTCTCTTTTCATCACACCCGATTCTTTCACGTTCGCTGTGTTGCGTAAAGAGCCGTTATCGAATGTATACCAGGCCTGTAACCCGGCTTTGGGCAGCGTTTCTCCGGCAAGGTTCTGGTAGCTATGGGTTTGCAGCCATTTTTGAAAGCCGGCTTCCGCATTGCGTTGGTCGGCTGAGAGCTGTTGTTCTTCCGTTTTTATTTTGGATTGAATAAAAAGGAGGGTTTTTTCCTGTGCTTCGCTTGGCAAAAGCATGGTCGGCGTGGGCAATGCGTCGTCCCAGGAAATCTGGCCGGCTTCCTTTACATTGTTGAAAAAACTGAATAGTTCGTAATAGTTCTTTTGCGAGATAGGGTCGTACTTATGGTCGTGGCATTTAGCACAACCCACCGAAAGGCCCATGAACGCATCGCCGAATGTATTGGTACGGTCTACCACATATTCGGTCTGAAATTCTTCCTCTATCACGCCTCCTTCCATATTCTGCTGGTGGTTGCGGTTAAAGGCCGTGGCAATACGCATTTCCTTGGTCGGATGGGGCATCAGGTCCCCTGCCAGCTGCCATTGAACAAACTGGTCATAATGCATATTCCTATTGAATGCCTGGATCACCCAGTCGCGGTAAGGCGACATGTCCCGAAGCCGGTCGACGGTATAGCCATGCGAATCCGCGAAACGTGCGAGGTCCAGCCAGTCTACTGCCATTTTTTCTCCGTAATGCGGTGAGGCAAGGAGGCGATCTACCTGTTTCTCGTAAGCATTAGCTGCATTGTCTTTCAGGAAGTTGTCGGTTTCGGCCAGGGTCGGCGGCAGGCCGGTCAGGTCCAGGGAAAGGCGACGGAGCAGCATTTCTTTGTCAGCCTGAGCGGATGGGCGCAGTTTTTCTTCTTCCAGTTTTTTAAATATGAAATGATCGATGGGATTGACAGCCAGGTCATCGTGCCCGGTGTCCGGAACTTCCGGTTGCTCTGGTTTCACGAATGCCCAGTGTGGTTTGTATTCCGCACCGTCTTCGATCCACCTGATCAGAATCGCTTTTTCACGGGCGGTTAATGACAGATGCGACTCGGGCGTAGGCATCATGTACTCGGGATCGGCGGAGATGATGCGGTGAAAAAACTCGCTGTCTGCGAGGTCGCCGGGATCAATGGCATTCCGGCCCGAGTTTTTCGAAACTTTCTGAAAGGCGGATTCAGCCATATCCAGCCGGAGACCACCTTTTTGCTTGGCCTTATCCGGGCCATGGCAGGCAAAACATTTGTCGGAAAGCACCGGTTTGACATGTTGGTTATAATCCAGCTTGTCAGGCAGCTCTTTCATAGCAACCTCCACATCTTCGGGCAGTTCGGGAGAACAGGAGATACAATACCCGGCGATCAACACCCACAGAAAGAAAACTTTAACATGTTTCATACAACCTGTAAAGTTCGCCCTGGTGAAAATATAATTTACCAAGTATTAAAAATACTATAAAAAGCCCGGAAGTAGGTCTGTGAGGAAGTTTTAAATAAGGTAGGAGGGGAATAGAATACAGCGGTATGTAATTCTACCGCTGCATGATAAGTGCTTCGTTGGCCCGAAGCGACATACGGATGTCCTCGATCTCGTGGTGGTTAAGCCAGCGAAGGAAGTCCAGTGCGTGCTCAGGTTGGAAGTGGATAATGGCACCAGTCGTTAGCATAAGCGTAAATGTGCCGTAAGTCTGCAAAAACTTACGGATTTCCGTGGGTTCATATTCGAATCCGGCGAAGTAAGATTTAGTGAAAGTCATATTGGCGTAAATTAACTTATGGCGCTTAAATTTAGTATATCGGGGATCGGGCAGAGAATTTATTGAGTGATGTTTTGGAATTACTTATTTAACGGTTTTAAAACTTATTGTAAGGTGATAATGCTTAGTAGTCTCTACAATTTGCGGAAACGTGGGAAGGAATCCGGGCACTGGCCTGCCTGCTGTAAAATTATCGCGGCGGTACAGGCCCGATAGTTGTCATTATTTCTATATTTGAGTGTGGCGATCCGGATAAACCGGTCCGCATTACATTTATTCCATTAACCTAAATACATCAACAACATGCGCTGGCAGGATTTACGCAGAAGCAGCAACGTTGAAGACCGTCGTGGAATGTCGGGCGGTGGTAAAGTTGCGCTGGGAGGCATCGGGGTGATTATCGTAGTTGCCATCGGACTGCTCACAGGGCAGGATCCGCAGGAGATACTGTCCAATATCCAGGGAGCCCAGACCGAACAGGCGGAAACGCGACCTCCGGGACCGCGTCCGGATGATAAAACCGCCGAGTTCGTTTCAGCCGTTTTGGGGAGTACCGAAGATGTCTGGTCACAGATTTATACGCAAAATGACGCCCAGTACGAAAAGCCGGTGCTGCAAATGTTCGAAAACAGCACGCAAAGTGCCTGCGGCGGCGCATCCTCGGCAATGGGCCCTTTTTACTGCCCTGCCGACCACAAAGTGTATATCGATCTTTCGTTTTGTGATGAACTCCGTGACCGCTTCAATGCGCCCGGGGAATTTGCTGTTGCATATGTGGTGGCGCATGAGGTGGGACATCATGTGCAAAATCTGATGGGCATTTCCAGGCAGGTGCAGGAGCAGCGCGGCAGACTGAGCGAGGCAGAATATAACAAGTTGTCGGTGAAGCTGGAACTGCAGGCCGACTTTCTGGCCGGTGTGTGGGCCAATCATGCCAATCAGATGAACAAAATCCTGGAACCCGGCGACCTGGAGGCGGCATTGAAGGCCGCGAATGCGATCGGGGATGATAAACTGCAAAAAGAATCGCAGGGTTATGTGGTACCCGATGCATTTACGCACGGCAGTTCCCAGCAAAGAATGTACTGGTTCAAGAAAGGTTTCGAAACCGGTGACCTGAACCAGGGCAGGTTCGACGACATTCGCTAACGCCCGGCTGGCCGCCTAGTCGCTGTTCTCGTCCTTGATGCCTTTCAATAAAGCATAAATGGCCATGGCATGTCCCTGGCCGAGGTCGAAGTCGGTTTTCAGCCATTGAACGATGTCGCCGGCTTTGGTGGTAGCGGTCAATGTGCCGTTTTGTGTAAATCCTTTCTCTTCGGCGATTTTTCGGAAGTCGTCTGGATCTTTTCCTGTTTTGGATTTGATGGTTTTGAGGTATCCCTGAAATGACATGGTTGTTTGGTTTGTGGTTTAGGATCCCAAAATAGACGGGATATTCGTCCATTCAAAATCCGCGTGAATATTTACAAGTTGAGGGCCAACGGACCGGCACCGCTTTTCTCCTTATTTGTCCCTGAAAATCAGTCTATTTTTTGCCGATTCGTCGAGGCTGTAACCGAAACCGTCGATTTTGTCATCGAATCGCAAGTAAACGGCAGTATACGTACCATTTTTTCGCCTTTAAAGAATATTTAATCTTTAAATTTTCCAAAAAATGGCGCAATCGATACGAAGTTGCTTATCGGTCTTGTTGGCCGTGCTTTTCTGTGCTTACGAGGCTGTCGGTCAGGACCGCCGGGTTAAGGGAAAAGTAGTGGACGAGTCCAATGCAGGCCTGCCGGGCGTTAGCATCCTGGTGAAGGGTACCAACAATGGTACGAATACCGACGTCGACGGAAATTTCACGCTCTCTGTGCCGGCGGGGAGCCATACGCTGACGGCGTCGTCGATCGGGCATGTGACGCAGGATGTGCAGGTGTCTGCGGGCATGACGGAAGTGAACATCAAACTCAAAGCCGATGTGAAAAGCCTGGGTGAGGTGGTGGTGACGGCGCTTGGGGTGCAGCGGAGCACGCGAAATGTGGGCTATGCGGTTCAGCAAATCGACGGGGGTGGTATACAGGAAGCACGTGAGGTAAACTATATCAATTCGCTTCAGGGAAAACTGGCAGGTGTTCAGATCGGCGGGAACAGCGGATCGATGGGCGGTTCGTCGAGGGTGACGATCCGTGGTCTGAAATCCATCTCGGGTAACAACAACGCCTTGTTTATCGTGGATGGCGTGCCCATGGCCAACATGAACCTGAACTCCTACGGCGTGACCGGCGGGCAGGGCACCGGTGGTGGCGGTTACGATTACGGTAATCCGGCGCAGCTCCTGAACCCCAATGACGTAGAAAACATATCGGTGCTGAAAGGTGCCGCGGCGACTGCACTGTACGGTAGCAGAGGACAGAACGGGGTCATTTACATTACCACTAAATCGGGCAAAGGCTCAGGTAAGCTTTCACTCAACTATGATCTGAACATCCAGGCCGACCAGGTTTCGTTGTTGCCCAAATTTCAGAATCTCTATGGCGGGGGAGGCAGTTCGAATTTTACCAAACTATACGTCAATCAGAACCCTACGGGATTTTTGCCGGGTGGAGGGACCTACGACGATAACGATGGGAAGGGGAAGTACGACCTCATTCCGGACTACGGGACCGATGAGTCGTGGGGCCCCAAGATGGAGGGCCAGCTGGTGCGGCACTACTGGTCCTGGGACCAGGACCGCAATAATCCGAATTTTGGGAAAACCGCGCCATGGAGCCCCCATCCCGACAATGCGAAGGATTTTTTCAAAACCGGTGTAACATTCTCAAATAACCTTTCGGTGGCCAGCAGCGGCGATAATGGCTCGATCCGTTTCTCGGTGGGGCAGACCAAGCAGAATTTCATTTATCCGGGAAGCAATCTCAACCGCTTTTTTATCAGCCTGAACACGGTTTACAAATTCAATGACAAGTTTACATTCAGCGGCGGGATCAATTACATCAATGACCACTCCAAAGGCCGGCCGGGGACCGGTTTCTTCGGGAACAACCCGATGCTGTTCTATGTGATGTTCGGGCAGCGGCAGATCGACGATGCTTATCTGAAAGAATACAAATATGCGGACGGTACCGAGCAATCGTGGAACCGCACGGCGTGGAATATCCAGAAACCGGCATTTACCCAGAATCCCTACTGGAACCAATACGAGAACTACAATACCGACCGGAACAACCGTTATTTCGGCAATGCAGGGCTGACTTACAAAATTACCGACTGGCTCTCGGCGGATGTACGCGTCTTTTCGGACTATCTGAACCACCTCGATGAAGTGCGCAGTGCCAAAGGGTTCTTTGTTGGGTCCTATGCGAAACGCGCAGTGATCAATAATGAGAACAATTACCAGGGAACGCTGAATATCAACAAGGCATTCGGTGATTCGAAACTCACCCTTGAAGCGGTGGCTGGTGGCAACATCCTGAGCATCAAATCGAGCATCGACGCAGGTACCACCAATGGCGGCCTTCAAAACCCGATGGTGTATGTGTTACAGAATTCTGTGACACCTGCGACGGTTTCGAATTCCTACGGAAACAAGCAGATCAACTCCGTTTTTGGATCGGTCACGCTGGGGTACAACAAATTTCTTTACCTGACCGCCACTGGCAGGAACGACTGGGCATCGACCCTGAAACAGACCGGAAACTATTCGTATTTCTACCCTTCTGTGGCAGGGTCATTCATCTTCTCGGACCTGATCGCCAAAACCAACTGGCTGACGCTGGGCAAGGCGCGGCTATCCTATGCGCGGGTGGGGAATGACGCGGACCCGTATTCGGTCTCGCGTTACTATGACTACGTGGCGCCATTTGATACCTACCCGTTGCAGAGCACCGCGGATAAGCTTTTCAATGGCAGGCTTAAACCCGAATTGTCTTCGGAAACAGAAGGGGGCGTTGATTTCAAGTTTTTCAATGACCGGCTGGGCGCAAACTTTACTTACTATAACCGCAAGACCAAAAATCAGATCTGGAATGTACAGATCCCGTCGGAAAGCGGTTTTACGACCAAAGTGGTGAATGGAGGAACAGTACAGAACAAGGGTATTGAGCTGACGCTTTCCGCGACCCCGGTCATGACGACTAATTTCAGCTGGCGGGTTGGGCTTAATTTTTCCAAAAACAAAAATAAGGTCCTGAACCTGAACACCACAGGCGACAATATCAACGGCATCGAGCGGTTTATCATCGGTACCGAACGCCGGACCAACAAGGTGTCGATGGTAGCTCAGAAAGGCATGTCGCTAGGTACGATGCTGGGCACCGATTATGTATACGATGCAAAGGGTAATAAAACAGTAGCCGACAATGGTACCTATAATGTGACCCCAACCCCTGTCATCATCGGCGATGCCAACCCGGATTTTATAGGTGGCTTGTCTAATATGCTGAGTTACAAAAATTTTTATCTGTCGGTGCTGGTGGATTTCCAGAAAGGCGGTGATTTCTTTTCTTACACCAATCTGTATGGCAACAAATCGGGTATGCTCAAAGAAACCGCCGAAAACGGTATCCGTGAAAACGGTGTGATCAATCCTGGGGTGAAGTCGGACGGGCTGCCAAACGATATCGAAGTTCCTGCGCGGACGCATTTCAATGCCGATGGCGGTAACCGGATCAGTAAGGCCAATCTGTATGATGGCAGCTTCATTTATCTGCGGGAAGTCAGGCTGGGCTGGTATCTGCCTGAAAGCTGGGCGCAGAAGATCCGCATGCAGGCGTTGCGGTTAACCCTGACCGGCCGGAATCTCTGGCTCATTAAAAGCAACGCCCCTAATGTCGATCCGGCGAACATCACAAACTCCATCAGCAACCAGATCGGCTTCGAAGGGGGAGCGCTGCCAGCGGTGCGCAGCTATGGTGTCAACCTCAATCTCACTTTCTGATCCGGCTTAAAAATCAATCCCTATGAAAAGCAAAATATGGCTTCTACTCACCATCCTGACCGTGTTTACAGGGTGTGATAATTTTGAATCGCTGAATACCGATCCGGCAAAGTCGAGCGAAACCCAGCCGGAATTCCTTTTGTCGAACGCCGAAAAGCGTGCTTGCGACCTCATGTACGATACCTATTTCAACGGTCGCATCGGTATGGAACTATCCCAGTACTGGATGGGAACCGACAAGACTTCCGACGGGCGATTCCTGTTCACCAACGATGGCCTATGGGCCGGATTGTATGCGGGCCCCTTGATGGACCTGAGGGAAATCAGCAACTATTATGATCGCCATCCGTCCGAAAAAAGCCCGCATACGCTGGCCGTGGCCGAAATTCTGAAAGCCTGGATCTTCCATGTGCTCACGGATGTGTATGTAGACATTCCCTTCACGCAGGCGCTGCGGGGTGAAAGCATTCCCCAGCCGGTGTTCGATCAGGGTAAGGATGTGTATGCCGCATTATTGAATTCGCTGAAAACGCAGATCGACGTGCTGTCGGGTACTTCCTCGGGAGTCATCCGCGGTGATATTATTGCGAAGGGCGACGTACAACAATGGATCCGGATCGCCAATGCGTTGCGCATGCGTATCGCGATGCGCATGGCGGACGCGCAGCCGGCCGAAGCCAAAGCGGTGATTGAGGACGCTGTTAAAAACACGCTGACCGGTAACGCTCAGGATGTGTTTTTTCCTTATAATGTAGCCACCACCACCAACCGTTTTCCCTATAACGACGTGGAGCGGCCGTTGGTCGAATTTGCCGTCACCTCCACACTGGTGGAATATCTGCAATCGGTAAAAGATCCCCGCCTGCCGGTTTTCGCGCGTCCGGATGAGACGAACGGCAAGTATGTGGGCAAGGTGTATGGAACCGAAGCCAATGTGCCGACGATGATCGGGCTTTCGAAACCGGGCGTGATCGCTTATAGCGGATCGGGCAAAGGCTATGTGATCACCTATGCAGAAATTGCATTCATTAAAGCCGAAGCGGCTGCGCGCGGTATGAACGTGGGCAGTGCGACGGCGGAAGCATTGTACAACGATGCCGTTACCGCTTCCATGACGCAATGGGGTATCACCGACGCCAAAGCAGTAGAGACGTATCTGAAAGGAGTCCCTTACAAAGCAGGCGACTGGAAAAACGTGATCGGTACCCAGAAATGGATCGCATTATACATGCAGGGTATTCAATCATGGCTGGAACGGCTGCGCCTGGATCCTAAGAAGCCGGATGGCAGCGTGTTATTTATCCCGCCTGCCTCAGGAAGTCTGGACCCGGACGTAACGGATGTTCCCAAACGGTTGAAATACCCCAGCAATACCCGGGCAGGCAATGCGCAGAACAGCGAGCAGGCCGCGAAACGCATCGGCGGTGACACTCAGGCGGTAAAGAATTGGTGGGACACCCATTGAGATTAAGATATTGTTAAAGCTTCTCCAAATTTATTCCGGCTCCTTACCTTTGGGGCCGGAATTATGTTTGGATTGAGATGACACACGAAAAAGTATTTATTTTAGAAACCGGTAGAGCCGTGAAAGTAATGGTGGAAGGAGTGCTGGCCAGCGACCTTTCCAAAGTGAGCATCCAGGTGGATGTTCTGATTAAGGATCCCAAAGATGAAGATTTCAGGGCACCGATCGGCCCCACGCATCCCAAATACTGGAAGTTGAAGAACCTGGATGCGGAAAAGGCTGGCCTATTGCAGATACAGTACAGCGGTGTGGCCCGAAAGCAGATCAGAAAGACGATCCGTGAGTTTGATAAAATGAATGAATTGGAAGTACAGAGTTGAACCCTTCAATGCACCTGTTATGAAATACACCACTATTTTGAAGAATGGTCTGCTTGCCCTGCTTATGGGCGGCAGTACACCCATTTGTTTCGCGCAAAATGCCGGGCAAACGTTGCCCGCCTGGAAAGAGGGTGAAATGGATATCCATCACATCAGCACAGGGAGGGGGAATGCGACCTTTCTGATTTTGCCGGACGGCACCACCATGCTGGTCGACGCAGGTGCGCTCGACCCCACGGAAGCGCGGACGATGAGCCCGCGTAACACCCCTGCGGTACCGGGCCCCGAGCGGCAACCCGGTGAATGGATCGCGCGATACATACGGAAGGTGACAAAAACGCCGGCCATCGATTATGCGCTGATCACCCATTTTCATGACGATCACATGGGGACGCCAGCTTCCATTTCTAAAAAGTCGCAAGCAGGCTATGCGCTGGCAGGAATTACCGAGGTGGCGGAGTTTGTACCGGTAAAAAAGATCATAGACCGCGGCTGGCCTGACTATGGCTACCCACGCACCGTCAGCGACACGATGATACGGAACTACCGCCGGTTTCTCGATTGGCAGGTCAAAAACAACGGCTTACGTGTAGAGAGAAGCGTTCCGGGTCGTAATGATCAGGTCGTCTTGCTGCGAAACCCTGAGAAATACCGGGATCAGTTTGAGGTCCGCAATATTTCAGCAAATGGCGAGATCTGGACCGGTGTCGGGAACACAACCCGGAAACATTTCCCCGAGCTCAAAGACCTGCGGCAGGAACAGTATCCCAGTGAAAACATGTGCAGCATTGCCACCAGGATCAGCTACGGCAAGTTTGATTACTTCACCGGCGGTGACACGCCCGGAGTGCTGCAACCCGGCGTGCCCGCGTGGCACGACGTGGAGACACCCGTTGCGAAGGCAGCCGGGCCTGTGGATGTGCATATTCTCGACCATCATGGCAACCGCGACTCGCAGAATGACTTCCTGCTCGGTGCATTGCGGCCGCGCGTGCTCGTGATCCCCGTGTGGTCGTCGGATCATCCCGGACATGACGTACTCGACCGGATTTACTCCCAGCGCATTTACCAGGGTGAGCGCGATGTATTTGCGACCGGAATGCTGGAAGCCAACAAACTCGTGATCGGCGAAATGCTTGACCGGCTGAAAAGCAACAGCGGACATGTAGTGGTGCGGGTAGAAAACGGCGGAGGCAGTTACCGGGTATTTGTGCTGGATGATTCCAATGAGGAGCTGAAAATCAAATCCGTGCACGGGCCTTATTCATCGCGCTGATAGGAAGAAAGCCGGAAGTATCCGTCCGGCTTTATGGATTATCGGGTTAGAAATTTCTGTTTAATATCGCCCAACCTGTATCCCTTCTTCCATTTCGATTCGCCGCAAGCGGTCCTGCCACCGGGAAAGTTCGGCTTCGCGCTGTTCGGGGGACAGTCTGGCTGGTCCGTACACCGTATGGGGTTCCAGTACAGTAAATCCCGTAAATTCCAGTATGCCACGGTGCAATGGCCTCAATATCCCCGCAAGTTCACCTTGTAGCCCATCTGCCTGATAATCGTCGGAATACCCGCCGGTAGTGAGCGAAAGCATCGCTTTTTTGCCTTGGAATATTCCGTTTTTATACAACTTCCCTTGCCCGTAGACACGTCCCATTGCGAAAACACGGTCAACCCAGCCTTTTAAAATGCCCGGCACACTGAACCACCATAGCGGAAATTGCCAGATCATCACATCGCACCATTCGAGTTTGGTTTGTTCGATGGCGATGTCGCCTACGAAATACCCGTTTTCGGTGGCGTGCAGCTCCTCTTGCTGTTGCTTGAAAAAGTCTGGATTGCGAAGTTGGCTGAAATTGTTGACGCCCGAGACTGCATGAAAATTCATCTCGTAAAGATCCGAGCAGAGTACCTCATGCCCGGATGACAAAAGGGTATCCTGCGCTTTCCGGAACATGGCTCCATTGAAACTTTTTGGTTCGGGGTGGGCGTAAATAAGCAGTACTTTCATGTGAAAAAAGCCTTTTTTGAAATTAAGAATGGACAAAATTAGTTTTGTGCAGAGGGAAACCTGAAATGAACAACCCATTGTGGGTAACGAACAAAAAAGTATGTCAGCGAGAAAGGAAACATCGACCAACAATATTAATCGGCACGTTTTGAATGATTTTTGCGGAATGGTGTACGCGCTCGACGTTCTGGGCGGTCGCTGGAAAATGCTTATTCTTTACAAGCTCAATCTCCGCAGGAAGCGTTTCAGCGAACTGCGCGACGAGCTTCCCAATATCAGCGAACGCATGCTCACCCTGCAATTGAAAGAGTTGAGTAATGCCGGGTTAATCAAACGGACTGTTCATGCAGAGGTGCCGGTGCGTGTAGAATACGAGTTGACCGAGTGGGCACAACGGCTAAGTCCGGTGTGGTATGCGATGGAGGCTTGGGGTGACGCGCACAAGGAAGCGTTTGAGGAGGTTATTAATTAATTGTAGTACTTACAGAGATTAAATTTCTTACATTAATAGTTATATTTCGAATCGCTAGTGCAATAGACTGGGCAATAACACGGATTGTATTGCAACATGCATTGCAATATCGCGGTTTTGAAGAAAGAAATAGGAGAGTTTTCACTGATTCCAGCATCAAGCCCTGTGACCGTGAGTGGCGTTTCTACAAATCGCCTCGTAAAATGGTCAAACGGTTCACTCCCTGGTGACTTACAAGACTCATTCTTGGACGACAGCGGCAACTCGATTTACTTTCTTAACCCAGCCAGGATGTTAAACGTCAGCCGGACAGAAAGACTTGCATTGATCCCCGAAACGGGGATGTTAGTTTATCAGACAGCAACTGTCGGGGCCTCGCTCGGAGGTATAAAGCTCTACCTGGTCAATCAATGGGTGCACATTCCTTGGAATGTAACAGATGCATAATCAACAACTAATCAAATATGGACGGGAATTAAAAGGGGGCTTATGGCCCCTGATTTATGCATCTTAACTTTGGGATAGCCTATTCAGTTTAGAAATGGATAACTCGCTCCAAGGAATTTAAATGATTTTTTGCGACAATTCGGATATTCTCAATAAATTAAACGGCATGAAGGACCTGATTCAAAGGCTAAAGGAAGAATGGGCTATTCCAAAGCATGGAATTCATGAGGGAGAGCAAACCATGTTTAAATTCAAATGTCAATTTAATGGAGCCGGTGTGGTGAGTGGTATGCACCTGCCCCACGATGTTAGTGAATTTCTGACGATAGCGAATGGCGCTGAATTGTTTAAAGATTCCGAGTATGGACAATGGGGTTTAAGAATTTTTTCAATTGAAGAAATTGAGCAGGAAAATCTCGATGCCCGAGAGTGGCAAAGTTATTTAATAGGAACAGACTTAGTGATTGGGAATTTTTTGGGAGACCTGGACTTGCTTGTCGTGTCAACGGATGATAAGTCGTTCGGTGAAATAATTATCGCAACGCCAATCGATTATCGGATTGATTGGTACTTTCTAAAAATGAATTTTGCTGAATTCATAGAGAAATACGCCGACGCAGATGGTGATAAATTTTGGGAGGCCTTAAATTATAGGTAGCCTTAGTCGTCACATGTGAATACGACCCAGCAGCCAAACAGCACCCGACCGCATGAGGGATTAGGACTCTCTCTTTCTCTCTCTTTTGTCTGGCCTTGGAGTTTCCTTATTCTGCTGGACACATCCATTACGATCGGGCTACTAAGTGTTGTTGGAAAACTTGCCGATCATCGTCGTCGCTATTTAAGCACATCTTTCCGGACCAGAACAAAATAAACCAATACAAATGCGGCTCCTCCGATCAGAGCAAATGCGAAAATGGGGATGGTCTTAGTGCCAGAGCTACTTGACTCATTCAGTACATATTTTGGCAATGTAGGTAAAGGTAAAGTGTCAATATTGGATGCGATCCATTTATCACGTTGGAATATTCTCGCCTTGCTAAGGTCTAAATCCTTCGATAGAATTGAGTCGATTCGGTTGACTGTGGTATTAAAATCGTCTTCATTGATCTTTGAAGTTAAGGAATGATCAATAAGGTCAAGCAATAAAACCTTGTTCTTGACGAAAGGTTCCTGGCGCAAATCTAGAACCATGACCAGCAATTCCTCATTGCCAAAAGTTGGTCTCTTAGGGAATTTATTCTCTACATCTTGGATTTCTTGTGAAACGCTATTGATATACGCAATAGCACCGAAACCTATGAAAAAAGCACCAATTCCTTTCACCAATCTCGACTTTACCGCATTTGTGACATTTTTCGAATACTTTTCTACGTATTTTGGAGTAAACCCCACATTGTCAGCCAAAATTTTCTTAACGAAATCTTCCGAAAGCAAGCTGGAAGCAGTGTAAAGTGCGCCGCCAGAGGCAACAATCTGCTTTGAATTGGACATTAGAGAGCTGTCTGAAAAGTATTTTGATATGATATTAAATCTGAGCCGTCTCAGCTTGATACCTATGCCTTATAAATGCACGAGCTCCGTATGCTCTCCTGCTATACCCGTCCTCAACGATTAAGGTGTCATCCTTGAGGATACCCTTCAACATATGTCTCCTTAATATCGCCGACGAGTCTGCAATCTGGCCGACCGAAGGTATCGCCAGTAGTAAAAAGAATAATATCCTTAAAATTGTTACTTGTTGCGCGAATGAGGGTGGTAGATACTTCGTCATGTTATTTATTTGTCATTTGGTTTCATACTCGCTTACATGCCGCTTCACTGCTGATAGCACCGCTTAAGAAGATATTCCCACTGACTCGTCTTTCCGCCCACTTTGCCGGTTTTGCCATACAACCCACGGGTGTCTCTATATAGAAACTGCAAATCGAGCGTTTCGTTAAGCCTACGATAGAAATTTTCCTTAGGAATGCGATCTGAAAGTTGGAAGCTGACGAAGAGCTTTTCCGAGTAATTTTTCCTTCCTTGCATTCCTGAAGTTACAAAAATGCACGTTGATAATGAAGTTTTTAATGGATCTATTCAACCAAATACTAAGAAAGGAGGTGCGTAACTTAATTTCGAAGTGCGAATCACTTGGCTTACCTGAAAAGGATTGCATTGATGCAAATTCGTTTCTTGAATACAATGAACTCGGTTTGGCATTCGAAACAATCCTAACACAAATGTATGAATACGACATGTTAATCGATTCGGAATTGTACCGCCAAATAGAAGCCATCGCTGGCAGAATGTCATTGAAGAGCCAAGAATACGAATTTATGTCAGAATTGATACGACCTGCAAAGTAGCCATTGTCATTTCAAACAAAACTGCGAACTCCGCAGAGTTGTGCAACACTCACCTGGGGAAAATGTGACAGCATCCTTTCAAATGCTGAAAACCAGTTGATAGGTGAACCGTCGACCAGTACTACTTCATCTTAGAGGTACGGTTGTCCCGTCAACGGTTGGATTATTTGAGCCCGTCTTCCTAATATGTGCCCTCGCTCGCAATATGTAATTTGGGAATGCTTACACCTCCACGGTTTTAGAGCAGAGTAGTCGGCGAAGTATGTGGGATTAATTTCTACGCTTTTTGCGGTCTTTACATATGATCACAATACCGCCATTGTTATAGCAGCCTCTCGGCAGGCTTTGAATAAAGTAGTCCCACTTCTCCCTTGTAGCTAAGGTTGTTGTCAAAAATTTATCAAAATTGTTAATAGTGGTTGCCTCTGGTATTTTCACCTGAAAATCGGGACCCCAATAGTATCTCATTGAATACCTCTGAGGTGTAGCATGCTCAATGGAAATGCTATATCCATCAGTTCCTTGCTTCCATTCTTTAATGTGCATTTGATCTGGAATGTCAAAAAGCGATAAGCTAGTAGCTCGCTCGTATATTAATTTTGATGTCGCAGAATCTATGTTGATATGCTTACTATAAATTTTTTTCCTCCTTTCGGGTTTTTTATATCGATCTCGGTCGTACCGAGCTGTGTAACTTATTAACTTCCCGTGAAAGCTTATCATATCCTTTGTCCATATTTCAACAACCTGATCTCTGGTCCAGAAGCGAAAAAAGAGCCCATCTGTGCTTTGAGTTAAATCATTGATTGATAATTTTTTAACTTCATTTTTTAACTTCATTTTTTAACCACGTAAAGGTCCTCGATGTGTCAATTTCTTTTTCAAATGGCGCTGGAATGTACAAGTGCTGCGCTACAGACAGTTGGCAGACAAGAAAAAATGAGATGCTTAGAAGAGAAAGTCTAAATATCATTCGACATATTTTAAAAATTGCACTCATAAATGTAAGAAATGTTCGCATTGTGGCTTTTCTAACAGGAAATTATGGTCTCCTCAAAAGTCCGTTTTCTGATACATTTATTGCCGTCCGTGTTCAATTAAAGTTGGTATGTCCTTTCGAAGGAGTTGCGCCAAAACGTCTGCATCGGAATTGTAGATAAATTCTGCACTTGCGCTCTTCAATAAAATTTGTAGTAACCGAGTTTCCGCAAATTTGTGTACTTTTTTCCTAATCTATGTTGCAATAGAAGGGCCGAACGTTGTTCAGGCCCGTACGTTTGAACCAGAGGTGTGGTTCGCTGTTAAAGGTTACGACAAAGAGAAAAGGAAGCACATTTTGGCAGATCCGGAAGAGAAGTTGACCATTATTGAGGCTTTGGCTCGGCACAAGGAACTTAACCCAACAGGACAGTCCGCTCTATATCGGCTGTACAAATGGCATCCACCAGGACAAACGGCATAGAAGAAAGCCAGGGTTTACGAATCCTGGCTTTACCGCTTTCTGATAAGTGTTGTGGTTTCTGATTTTGGCTCGGACTGACTGTTCCCGGTTGTCAATACATGGTTCCTCTTGAACGAGTATAGATATGTGTTGCTGGCCTTTAATAGAAAGGTGAAGGGTATTAAAAGGCAGGAGACTTCATTGTTAGTTTCATTGTTAGTTTGAACAATATAGTCCAGTTTTTTAAGTTATGTGTATATTTAACTAGCTCACATTTAATCCTTTGACTCCGTAGCTCAGTTGGTAGAGCAACAGACTCTTAATCTGTGGGTCGTGAGTTCGAGACTCACCGGGGTCACCTGAAGAAGTAACAAAGAGCGCCAAAAACTTGCCTCATTTGATTTGCAAGCTTTTGGCGCTCTTTGTTCTGTGGGAGTATAAAGTTCTCAATGCAGATGTGGCCGGGCATATGTTCATGACGATTACCCCGCCGAACTATCTCGTTTCTAACGGTTTCCAAATGCCTTTCTTGAAAAACATATTGCTGAATTTTTGCGAGTTAAAAACCAGGTAGAAACTCCAGATGCTACGATAGGTGGTAGGATTATCCGCCACTATATGATGAGTAGGCGTAACCATCTTGTTTTTTAGTCTCTTGGATTGGTAAGGGCCATTCATGTCGACAGTACCGCGGTATGTCTGTATGACCTTTTCTTCATCAGTTACATAAAAGTAAATTGAGTCATTGCTTTTTATCTCGAATCGGAATGTGTTGTATTGCCAATCGGCCTGTTTTCCGGGAAAATAATCTCGGTTAACGACATAGTTTCCGTAGTAATCTTCTTTCGCCAAAACCGTTTTCGAAGTCAATGACTGAATAAGTACCGCAAGCAATATAAGTACTGTTATTCCCAGCCAGATGATTGCACTGGCAATGGTAAAAGGAAGAAGAATGAATACAAAAAATAGGTTAAAGCCAAATCCCATTTGAATCGTGATTGTTTCTAAAGAATAGCAATATCCGATAGCCTAGCACGAACTCAACAGCACTTCACGGTGCCACATTTTTTATTGTCCATTCCAGGGGCTTTAAAAATGAGAATAGTGATCACCAGAACAGCCTGATGAAAGCTATAAAAGAATACCCCCGGTATGAGTAGCCACCCGGGGGATACGCCTACAATGTTGCCATATCGATCACGAACCGATACCGTACATCGCCGCGCAGCATTCTTTCGTAAGAGGCGGTGATGTCTTTGATGTCGATGAGTTCGATATCCGAAACGATGTTGTGTTCAGCGCAGAAATCCAGCATTTCCTGGGTTTCTGGGATGCCTCCGATTCCTGATCCTGCCACGCTCTTGCGTCCGCCGAGGAGAGAGAACGGCTGGATGGAGTAGGGCTTCGACGGGGCACCCACGCCAATGAGCGTGCCGTTCGTGCGCAAGAGCGAGAGGTAGAGATCCATATCGTGCTCGGCAGACACGGTGTCGAGGATGAAGTCGAACTTGCCTTTTACGCTTTCTACCTGCGCCGGATCGGAAGTTACCACGAAATGGTGCGCGCCTAATGCGCGGGGAGCTTCTTCCTTGGAAGCGGACGTGCTCAGAACGGTCACTTCGGCACCGAATGCAACACCGAACTTTACTCCCATGTGCCCAAGACCACCGAGCCCCAGCACCGCCAGCTGATGGCCTTTGCCCACTTTCCAATGGCGTAATGGCGAGTAGGTGGTAATTCCGGCACACAATAAGGGAGCGGTCGCGGCCAGGGAAAGCTTGTCGGATACGCGAAGAACAAATTCTTCACGAACAACGATGGTGTTGGAGTAACCTCCGTAGGTAGGTATCCCGCTGCGGTCCAGATTGTTGTAGGTTTGCGTGTTACCGTCGAGGCAGTACTGTTCCAGGCCGTCCTGGCAATTTTCGCAAACCTGGCAGGAGTCAACCATACAACCCACACCGGCGAGATCGCCTACCTTGAATTTCTTTACATGCCCACCGGTACCGGTCACTTTTCCAACGATCTCATGACCGGGGACCATCGGGAAAACGCCCGGGAACCAGTCGTTCTTGATTTGATGGAGGTCGGAATGGCAAACGCCACAATACAGTATTTCGAGCTGGACATCGTGAGGGCCTACTTCCCTTCTTTCAAAATCCCAGGGGGCCAGATCCGATTCCGGGGTTTGGGCAGCGTACGCTTTGGCTTGTATCATATCAGAAAATGGGGATTAAACTATCAAACAAAAATAGTGCGGATGATCCTGACGGCAATTAATACAATCAAACCATTAATTATAGTTTTCAAATAGGTTTGAGTGCAAAAAAAAGTCAATCCACGTATCTGATCAGGGATGAAATTCGTTTAATATACCGTGATGTTCAACGTATACCCTCAATGCGTTCTATTTCAGGAATATTGTTCCGGAACTTAAATAATGCGGTATCGTGTTACGGCCTCACAGCTAATATTTTATTGCAGGTTCGAACGATTCAACCATTTACAAGCCAAGTATGCAGTTTCGCAAGCCGGAGGCGTTTGTAGTTTTCTTATCCTTGTGGGGTATGACCATGGTTTGTTGTGCCCAAAAGCCCGGTTTGCCCGGTATGGCACCATCCAAATGGATCACTTTCCGGACCACGCATGCGCCGGGGAAAGTGTATCGCTTTCCGAATAGCGGAACGAAGACTTTTACCAACGAAGAAGTATTTGTGCGTGCATGGCTCCCGGTAGTCAATAAAAAGAACGTGGCTGTTGTGCTCGGTCCCAATTACCGGGCCGAACAGCTCGAATTCAAGAGCAGCGGCGAAAACCCGGCCAGCAAATTCGAGGGTTGGAATCTGCGGACTTTTGCATTGGACCTGAACTCATTCGTCAGACTCGATAGCACTTCATGGCTGGTCGTGACGTCCCATATCAATAAAACCGGGAATTTTGCGATGTTGTCGGCAAAGGAAATTCCGCTGAACTACACAATTTCTGCGTCTTATCTCAAACGCAAATCCCCTAACAAGGAGATCGGAGCAGGTATTATCTTCAATAAAAGCTATAAACTGACCTTCCTGCCGGTATTCCTCTTCAACTACAACCTCTCGGAAAGAGAAGGTGTGGAAATTATGCTGCCCAAAAAAGTGGCCTGGCGGCATAACCTTTCACCGGCCGATATATTGTATTTCAAAGCGGAAGCAGTTACACGGACGTATTATCTCAATCGGGTCGCGGAAGGCACGCCCGATGTATGCCGTCGCATCGACGTCGATATGGGGATCTCCTATAACCGGAAAATCGGGAAATTTGCCGGAGTGGAGGTATTTGGTGGATACCGGAAGAACCTGTCCAATAAGATGGTCCATGACGCTATACCGGTGCGCACGTCGGGGCTGGCCGCTACTGTTGAGTTTTATGTGCAGCCACCTCGTTTTAAAAGCAAAGGCCGGAGATAGATCGTTAACATAATCTTGATCTATGGCGTTGTGAATTAACTTTCGGGTAAAATCTGCGGGTGTAGTTTTGGACGAACTAACCTCAAAGGCAGATGAAACCTTTTATACTTTCCTTCATGGCAACAGCGGGCGGACTAGCTGTGCTCAGCGGCTGCACCGACCACCATGTCCCCTCAGAAACTTATCCGGAAAGAGCAGAAGCCCAGAACCCGACAGTCATTACCCAGGTCGGAAATGTCAAAGTATACAATGGCGGTTTCGGGTCGGCGATGGTGCAGGACCCGAACGATCACGGGGCATTCTACCTCCTGACCGACCGCGGTTCGAACATCGACGGCACCATTGCCGACTCCAAAGTGTTTGCGGATCCGAGTTTTGCTCCGCAGATCGGCAAATTCCGCCTGATCGGCGATCAGCTGGTTCTTGAAAAGATAATCGAGCTCAAAAACGAAAGCGGTGTTAAGCTGAATGGGTTGCCCAATCCGGCAGGTTTTGGTTTCAGCGGCGAGCTGGCGCTGGATGTGGTGGGTAATACCCTGCCTAACAGCATCGACGGCCTCGACTCCGAAGGACTTGCCATGGCACCGGACGGCACATTCTGGGTGAGTGACGAATACGGCCCGCACCTGGCCCATTTCGATGCGAACGGCAAGACGATCGAACGCATTAACCCGTTTGGCAATGGCGCCGGCGGTCGCAAAATTCCTTTGGTTTTTGCAAAGCGCAGACCCAACCGCGGTATGGAGGGCCTTACGATCACGCCGGATGGCAAGACGCTTGTGGGGATCATGCAGTTTCCGCTGTACAACCCGTCTTCCACTGCTGTTTCAGGCTCCCTCGTGACGCGGATCCTCGCCTATGATATCGCGAGCGGGCTTAGCAAACAGTATGTGTACCTGATCGATAAGGCTAATTTACAGGCCAATAGTGAGATCGTGGCGATTACGAACACCACTTTCCTCGTGCTGGAAAGAGATGGTGAATATGCAACCAATGCGAATCGGGCAACGGTGATCAAGAAGGTATATAAGATCGATATTTCCGGCGCAACCGATATTTCGGACCCTGCCAATAATGAAAACGGCAAGTTGTATGGCGGGCTTACTGCCGAGCAGCTGAAAACAGCCGCCAACCTCGCAGCCAACGGCATTGTACCCGTAACGAAAACCCTTGCGGCGGACCTGATGACGGATATCACGTCGCTGTATCCGCACGACAAGGCGGAAGGGATCGCTATAATCGATGCGCATACCATTGCAATTTCAAACGACGACGACTTCGGTGTCGTAGGTTCAGGTGGAATTTATGCGCAGAAGTTACTGCCCGCAACTGGCGCGGTGGATCGTAACACCATCTATTTTGTCAAATTGAAGCACCCGCTCTGGTAAGATTCCGACCAGCGTTGCGGGTGCGGAGCAGACCTCCGCACCCGCATTTTTTAACCAAATCATGAAATCACTGGTAAAATTACTGGCCGTGGCTGCCATTCCTGCATTCATCCAGCCGGACAGACCGGATATTTCGCTCGTTTCGTCTCACACTGTCGATTCGCTCGGCGCATGGCAGGGAGCATCTTTTATGGATGGCAAAGTGTATCTCTATGGCGACCGCGAAGTGGGGATGATACGGGAGTACAACCTGGGTGCTGATTCTCTGCATTATCAGGGGAAAGAAATCCGGCTGACGTTGGAAGGGAAAGATCTGATTAACCACCCGACAGGCATCGCGCGCCATGGTGACCTGCCGGTTTTTATTGGCAACAGCATTCGCCTCAATGCCGAAGGGACTTTGTGGAAGGCGGAGATCTACCAGGTAAACTGGAAGAATATGCTGAAATCCGGCAGTCTCGACGGTAATCTGATCCATACAATCGAGGATGATGCGTGCGTTCAGGGTACCAGGCCGGAATACGTGGAGTACGATGGTAAATGGTATGTGGCTACGGCCGATTATGGCGACAAGGGTAATGAAGTACGCCTGTATGATCCCGAGGCATTACAAAAAGCAGGAAAGACGAGTGAGCCGGGTGTACTGGTGAAGAAATTCAGCTGCGGGCCCTGGGTCCAGAACCTGCATTGGGTAGCCGGGAAAGGGGTATTGGTGCTCATTCAAAACCAAATCGAAGGGAGAAAGTGGCGGTTCACATTTGTCGATCTTAAAAAGTCATCGGAAAAAGGGGAGCAGGTGATCCTTCGGTCGGTGGATATCGACAAGGCGGATGAACTGGAAGGTTTTACGTTGACAGGTAATTCCCGAGGTATCGCAGTCAATTCTTCCCGCAAAAACAACGTGCACCAGATGGCCATGCATTGGTAGGGTGTCGAATCGGTGGTTCTTTAAAATTTTACATTTTCATAATAGACACATTCCATTGGCTTAATAGTCAAAAAGTACTTTCGTGCTCGATTTTTCTGGCACTATGCGCAGAGAGTTGAAAGCGAAATGTGTGGTATTTTCTTGTTTTTGTTAAATTTTTTAGAGCTATTATGAAGAAACTGATACTGCCAATTGTTCCGTTGGTCATGACAGGTATCCTGGTTTTCAGTCCGGGCAGGCATGCAGTGGCTTCCGGTAATAAAGGCCGGATGATGTTTGAAAGGCCTACCCGCGCTTTGACCGTGACGGGTAAGGTGGTGGATGAGACAGGTCAGCCGTTGCTGGGTGTGACGGTTTTGGAAAAAGGGACCAACAAAGGTACGGTAACCGATGCCGCAGGGAGTTTCTCGCTCGAAACGGGCTCGGGTGCAACGATTGTATTTTCATTTGTCGGCTTTATCGCTCAGGAGGAGGTCGTTTCGGGCAATGCGCCGTTAGCCATTACTCTGAAGCAGGACGCTATGATGCTGAACGAGTTCGTAGCGGTGGGTTATCAGACCATGCGCAAAAGCGATCTTACTGGGGCGATTTCAAGTGTGAAGGCCAAAGAGCTTAACCTGAGTACACCGACCGTCGGCCAGGCATTGGTTGGTAAGGTTGCAGGTGTGCAGATCTCGCAGGTGAGCGGGGCGCCTTACGTGGGCACGAAGATCCGGGTGCGGGGTGTGGGCTCCGTGAATGCGAGTTCCGATCCTTTGTATGTAGTCGATGGATACCCGGCGGGTAACGACGTTTTTATTAATCCCAATGATATCGAATCGATCGATATCCTGAAAGATGCGGCTTCGGCGGCTATTTATGGTTCGCGGGCAGCCGGGGGCGTGGTGCTGATCACGACAAAAAGAGGTAAGGAAGGAAAAGGCAGGCTGGAATATGAGTATCAGTTTGGTATCCACCAGCTGAGCAAGAAGGTAGACCTGCTGAACGCGTCCGAATTCGGGCAGCTGATGATCGATGGCCGTAACGCGAGCTACCGCGACCTGATGGTGAATGCGGGAAAGACCTGGACCGCTGCCATGTACTCCGACGACAATGCGACCCGTATCAAAAACGTGGGTAACGCGGGCTCTGTCAGTATTCCAACAGATCTTTACGACTTCGCCGGACAGAAGCTGATCACTCCCAAATACAATACCGATTGGCAGAATGAATTGTATCGCAATGCGCCGGTGCATCGGCATAATGTTTCATTCTCAGGCGGTAAGAACGGCCTGCGCTACGCGATCAGCGGAGGGCAGCTCAACCAGCAAGGGATCATTCTCAGCACGGGGCAGCAGCGTACCAACTTCCGTACCAACGTCGACGCCGATATGAACAAAAAACTGAAAGTGGGTGCCAACCTGGCATTTACCTATAATACCAACCGTGAAGTGCAGGAAGGCCGCTTCAACCAGGGGCCTATTCTGGGTGCCTTGATTTATATGCCCATTTTCAAGGCTTACAATGCAGACGGATCGCTGGCCAAGAACGAAGCAGCTGCATTGAGCTCCGGCTACGGTTACCAGTCGATTGAAAACCCGGTTGCATTAGCCACTGAAACGCACATTAACCGCAAAGGACAACGTGGCACATTCAGCGGCTTCGCGGATTACGAGGTCATTCCTGATCTGCATTTTAAAGTAAACCTGGGTTTGCAGACCTACAATGAGAAATACGAATATTATTCTCCCACAAGCCTAAGCAGCGGCGCCAATCCTCCCGGATCGCCCCAGGCCATCGCGGCGGCGAATGCATTGTCGATGATGACAACCCAGATGGATAAGCTGGCCGAGTTTACATTGAACTACAAAAAGCAGTTTGGCAAGCATAATATCGACGGGTTGATCGGTTACACCGCGCAGGAAAACAACCGGGACATCATTTCCGTAACCGCACGCGGATTCTCCAATGACCGTATCGAGGAAATCACCGGTAAGGGTGCCGATGCCACCAATTTGTCGCTGAATACAGGGACCGACGCGACCGGTAAGGTTAACTGGACATTGCTCTCTTACCTCGCCCGCGCCGTGTACAGCTATGACAGCAAGTATTACCTGACCGCCACATTCAGAACGGATGGATCTTCGCGGTTCGGCCCGAATAATCGCTGGGGTAACTTCCCGTCGGTGTCGGCTGGGTGGAATATCTCCAATGAACCATTTTACAAGGATGCATTGGGTAATAGTTCGACGCTGAAACTGCGCGCAAGCTGGGGATTGAGCGGTAACAACAACATCGGTAACTACAATTTCCTGCAAACCATGGCTGCTCCCGGCGGAGTGGTGTTTGGAAATGGCTCGGTGAATACGGCCATGTGGGCGACAGGTATCAAAGACCTGAACCTGGGCTGGGAATCGACCTCACAGTACAACCTCGGGTTTGACCTCGGCTTGTTCGATGATCGTTTGTCGGTCATGGGTAACTACTATTTGAGCCGTTCTTTCAACCTGCTGTTCAACCAGCCACTGTCGGCGATCTCGGGTGCGTCTTCCATTCTTACGAACCTGAGCAATTCCAAGGTTCAGAACAAGGGGATCGACCTGCAAATCGATGCCCGGGTGGTTTCGACCCAGGATTTCGACCTGAACGTAAGCGGAAACATCTCTGTAAACCGCAACAAGGTCCTTGATATGGGGGGGGCGAGCACCATCTATTCAAGCGGTGCCGAGCGGTCCTATCTCACCCACATTACCCAGGAGGGCCAGCCGATCGGTATGTTTTATGGCTTTAAAGTAAAAGGAATGGTGCGCGAATCGGATATGGAGAACCTTGCTGCCGACAATGCGGCTTACAATGCATCCACACAATCGTACCCGGCTGGCTACCAGCTCAAAGGGCCTGCGCGTTCGACGGCTTCCACTAACCCGTTACGTCCGGGAGACCTTTACTTTGAAGACGTTAACAATGACGGCGTCGTGAATGATGCCGACAAGCGGGTGATCGGCAGTCCGCATGCCAAGTTTACCTATGGCTTCGCGATCACGGCGAGCTACAAAAATTTCGATTTCAGTTCTTCATTTAACGGAACATACGGCAACAAGGTGCTGGACGGACAGGATTACTACCTGTTCAATATGGAAGGGTCGGGTAACCAGTACAAAAAAGTGGTGAACCGTTACCGTTCGGAAGCACAGCCGGGGAACGGGCAGGTTTATCGCGCGTCCCGTGGCGGAACACAAAGCAACAGCACGCGTCTGTCGACTTTCTACTTGCAGAACGGCTCATTCCTGAGATGCACCAACCTGACATTGGGCTACAACATGCCGCAGATCGGCAAGCTGACCAACAATGCGGTGAGCGCGTTGCGGTTGTACGTCGGCGTTGACAATGCATTCACATTGACCAAATACCTCGGCTACAACCCCGAGGTAGACTATAACAACGGGGCAAACCTGACACCGGGCGTTGATTACGGAAAGTATCCGCTCGCACGTGCATACAACATCGGAGCACGCATTACATTTTAAGCAGTAGAGAGAGATGATCAAGCGTAAACATATTATCCAAACAGTATTTTCTGCCTGTGGGCTGGTGTTCCTGGCAAGCTGCTCGACAGATTTCATCGACCAGGAAAATCCCAACGCGGTTTCGGCGCCCACTTATTACAGAACGGAGAGCGATGTGCTCCTGGCCGTGAACGGTATCTACAACTCGCTTCGCGATGGCAACGGTATTGGTGAAAACAGCGGACTGTTCAGCGAGGAGCGGTCGGACAACACCGGGCGGAACGATAACCAGTCTAATGCGGGTGAGCCATTTCAGTTCAATGACTTTTCCTTGCTGCCGAGTAATACCTACCTGAAATCGCACTGGCTGGTGCTGTTCCAGATGGTAACACGTTGTAACCAGGTGCTTGCTGGGATAGAAAAAGTGACTTTCACCAACAACGACCTGAAAGAACAGTATAAGGCAGAAGCGAAGTTTATCCGTGCATTGACCTACTTCCACCTCGTGCGCAAATGGGGGGATGTGCCTTTGGTAACCACCGAGCTGCTGAGTACCGAAGAAGTGGCGGCAGCCACTTTCCGTGCCAGGCAGGATGTGGTGTATGCGCAAATTGTGGCCGATCTGAAAGATGCCGTGGGGTCGACATTGCCTGACAACCAGACGGCCAATACCAAAGGACGTGTGACCAAAAATGCAGTCAATGCATTGCTGGGGCAAGTGTACCTGACGATGGCAACCACGCTGGATGCAGCCAACCGTACTGCCAACCTCACCGAGGCTAAAAAGTACCTGACGGCTTCCTATAACCTGCGTTCATTCGGAACTCTGAAAGATGTTCCTTATGCCGATGTGTTTGATGTGGCAAAAAAATCGACCAATGCGGAGATCATCTTCCAGGTGGTGAACAAACAGGGCGATATCAACTATTCATCCTCCATTGCCCGTAACAACCAGGCAAAGGGGGAGACGATCAACTCGCTGTTTGCTTCGGCCGGATCGGGAGGCAATGTAACCCCGGATCTGGTGCTCGATTATGAAGAAGGGGATCTGAGAAAGGATTTCTCCATTAAATACGCCAACGATCCGATCGTGAAAGATTACTTCATTACCAAATACCGCGACGCGAGTTCGGCTGCAACTACGAACGGTTACGGCGGGAACGACTGGATCCTGATCCGGTACGCGGATGTGATCCTGATGCTGGCCGAGGTCAATATGCAGCTCGGGGATGAAACGGCGGCAATCGGCTTCCTGGATCAGGTACGTGAGCGTGCGGGTATGCCCAGGTATGCTGTCGCGAAAACGGATGCGGCTTATGCGGCGAAGTATCCTACATTGAAACTGGCGATCCTGCACGAGCGCCGCGTGGAGCTTGCTTTTGAAAATCATCGTTGGTTCGATCTGCTGCGGGCTTTCACTACCGACGAGCTTGTAGCCTATTTTAAAAGTAAAAAACAGGAGAATTTCGGCATCGCGAAGCTGAACAGTTTCGGCAAGAAGGACCGCTATTACCCCATTCCGTTTGACGAATACAAATTGAATCCGGAGAAAATGTACCAAAACGAAGGATACTAACTATTCAACTCGCTGTAACAATGCCCTGTGTCGACGAACGATGCAGGGCATTTTGTTTTGAAATGTGATCATCTATATTTGGATGATTTATCAGTCTTCATTGCGATGCCGCACCGACTCATCTCGTTCCTGCAATTGACCCATGCGATCCTGTCCCCGGACCAGGAACTGATCCGGAGTGCATTTACTGTGAAGGATTTTCGGGAAGGGGATGTTTTGTTCGGTGGCGGAAAGATTTGCCAGGAGCTGTTTTTTGTCCTGAATGGCGTCCTGCGCATTATGGTGACGAATGAAAAGGGAAATGAAGTGACGCATTATTTTTTAAAGGAGAACCAGTTTTGCACCATTCTCAACAGCTTCAATAACCAGGTTGCGGCCCATGAAAGCATTTGTGCAGCCTGCCCTGCGCAGGTATTGGTCATAGGCAGGGCCGAGCTGCTTACGCTTTACACGCGCGTGCCGTACCTGAAGAGCGTGATCGATACGGTCACCAATCGCGGCCTGCTGGAAAAGATCCAGACCCGGAACGCTTATCTGGGGCAGGATTCAGCCACGCGTTACCAGCAATTTCTGATGCGCCAGTCGGACATTGCCACGCGCGTCCCGTTGGCCGACATTGCTTCGTATCTCGGCATTACTCCTCAATCGCTCAGTCGGATACGGCGAAATTTACGTTGAAATCGCTTTTTACCATTTGTTAAGTGGAACGGCAGCCTGCTGAGGGAAATTTGTGCTGTCAAAACATTTACCATAATGGAAACAGCAAATCAAACCCCATCACTTACGGGTAAAAAAGTAGTGATCCTGGGTGGGAGCTCGGGAATGGGACTGGCCACTGCCAGAGCGACCGCCGCCGAAGGTGCACACGTCGTGATCGTATCGAGTAACGCAGCCCGCATTCAGAAGGCTGTGGCGGAGCTGCCGGGGACCGGCTTGGGAATGCAGGCCGATTTGTCCGATGAAGCGGCCATCCAGCGGCTTTTTGATGAAATCGGGATATTGGATCACCTGGTTTTTACAGCAGGGGAAAGCCTGCTGCTCGGTAACCTGAGCGAAACGGAGCTCGCCGCCGCGCGTTCGTTTTTCAATCTCCGGTATTGGGGTGCGTTCATGGCGGTGAAGCATGCGGCCCCGCGTATCAATGCGGGTGGTTCTATCGTGCTCACCGGCGGGATCGCAAGCCCGCGCCCGAATGCGGGTTGGTCGGTAGGGGCGAGTATTTGCGCGGCTATGGAAGGTTTTACCCGCGCCATGGCGGTTGAACTGGCCCCATTGCGCGTAAATCTTGTTTCACCCGGTGTGATCCGCACTAATTTGTGGTCGGGAATGGCCGATGCCGAGCGCGATGCATTCTACGGCCAGATCGCCGGGGCGCTTCCCGTGCGTCACGTGGGTGAAGCAAGCCAGCTTGCGCAAACCTATCTTTACCTCATGAAGCAACCCTTTGTCACCGGACAGATCCTGGTGACCGACGGAGGTGCCGTACTGGTTTGATCACCGGGCCTCCACTACCTGCAGGCCTTGTTGCCGCAGCGCCTTTACGCCCGGTGCTTCATCGCCGGCATCGGTGATAAGGGTATGGATCTCCGCCAGTCCCGCAAATTTGATATAGCTGTCTTTTCCTATTTTCGAAGCATCACAAAGCAGGACCGTCTGCCCCGCATTGCGGATAAACGCTGTTGTGATGCTGGACTCGTGCTCACTATGCGCTGTCAGGCCGTTTTCGGCAGAAATGCCGTCGACACCAATGAAAGCCTTGTGCGCGTGGTAGCTATGGATATGCTGAACGGCCTTGTCGCCGTGTATCGCTTTGCGAGCCTTGTTGAGCTCACCGCCGATCAGGTTAATGTGGATCGAAGGCACGTCGATGAGCTCGGAAAGGATCGGTAGTGAATTGGTGATGACCCGGATGTTTTTCTTTTTGAGGAAACGGCACATTCCGAACACCGTACTGCCACAGTCGAGGAAGATCGTATCACCATCCATTACATAAGATGCGGCTTTTTCGGCGATCCGTGTTTTCCCCGCGTTGTTTACACCCGATTTCTCTGAAAACCCGGTCAGTACCGGGTTTTCCATTTTCATGGCGCCTCCATGCGTCCGCACGAGCAGGCCTTCGTCCGCAATATCGGCCAGGTCGCGGCGGATAGTGGCGGGTGAGGCTTCCAGGATTTCTGCCAGCTCAAACACGCTCAGGCTCTCCGAGCCGTTGAGTGCGGCGAGAATTTTCTTTTTACGTTCTTGGAAGTTCATCGTAATTGTTTACTTTTGATCAAAAATAATCAAAATTGATTAAAAATAATCAAACCTATTAGCTTTGAATGGCCTGATGCCTGCCAAAAGTAGCATATTTGATCAGTTTTGTAAAATCGGTTAATTTTAAATCAAATTTTATGAGTGGATTAATGATTCTCGTAGCCGGGCCGTACCGGTCAGGTACTGGTGACGATGCTGTTCTGATGCGTCAAAACCTGGACAAGCTCGAATCGGTGACATTGTCTCTGTTTCGCGCCGGACATTTGCCGGTGATCGGGGAATGGGTGGCACTGCCATTGCTGAAACTGGCGGGCTCGAAAGTGCCGGGTGATGGACCCTATGAAGAAATCCTGTATCCGGTTGCGGGCAGGCTGTTACAAAAATGCGATGCGATCCTCCGTCTCGAAGGAGATTCGAAAGGGGCCGATGAGGATGTCAGGATAGGGAAGGAGCGGGGATTACAGATTTTCTATCACCTCGCCGAGGTTCCCGGCTGCGCCTGATTACAGCAGATTGGGCTGGTGAGCCATATTCTTGTTATACATCGGGATCGAGATGTAAAAACAGGTGCCCTGTCCGGGTTCGCTTTCCAGCCAGATCTTTCCATTTTGCGCTTTGATGAACTCCATGCAAAGCATCAGCCCCAATCCGGCACCTTTTTCGTTGTTGGTTCCGAAGGTAGACTCCACATGGAGGGAGAATATCGATTTCTGTTTCTCGGGTGACATGCCAATACCGTTATCGCAGACCGAGATCAGGCAATGGCTGTCCTGCATCTCACCTTTGACGGTGATCCGCCCGCCCATCGGCGTGAACTTGATTGCATTGCCCACGATGTTACGCAAGATCAGCTGCATCATGTCGCTGTCGGCATAAATCCTGGCCGATGGGTCGAAGTAGGATTCGAGGTTGATGCTTTTGCGTGCGGCGATGTTCCGTTCCAGATTGAGCGTAGACTCGAAAAGGGTATCCAGGTTGAGGAATTCCAAATGCGTGGACACCCCGTGAAGCTGTGATTTCGACCAGTCCAGGAGCTTGGAAAGCATGGCCATCGTATTTTTTGTCGAATTGAGCAAGTCGTTCTCGATGTCAAGTTTTTGCTCCTCGTTCAGGTCGTGCTGGGTAAGCAGTTCGAGAAAGTTCTGAATGCTGCCCAGCGGTGAGCGCAGGTCGTGTGCAACGATGGACATCAGCTTGTTCTTTTCGGCATTCAGTTTTTCCAGCTCTTCATTCTGTTTGACGATCTGCTCATTTTGTTTCTCGATCGCCCGCGATTTCTCGAGCGTTGAAGCTCGTTCCTGTTCGTAGCTGTTCCGGATGTAGTCGATACAAAAATAGGTGATGGCAGCGACCACGGCATAGGCCGACATATGATCAACAAATCGGTTGGAGCGGCTGGTATAAGTATCCGGTACCAGGTAGGGGTAATAGTACTCCATGAGATTGAGGATCAACAGGATCGTCACATTGATCGGGATCCAGATCTTATACTGATCCGAAGGGCTGATCGCGATGCTGAGCAGCAGGAAAAGCAAAAAAAACAAGTCGGTAGGGCCCTGCAGGCCCGAATTCAGGAAATAGTTGACCACAAACAGGCTGATCCCGACAATGTTGGCAAGCAGAATGCTGATACTCACGTAATTGCGGAATCGTGAAGCATAATACAATGCGATGGCGATCAACAATACGATCAGACTGGCCAGCGCAATTTTGGGCAGGCCGATCGCATAGTTGAAAGGGACATTATAGCTCAGCGCAAAGATCGAGATGAGGCAGACCGAGTGGAAGATCCGTGCATTCAGTGGAAATTCCAACGGGTCACCGGACAGTTTAGACCATAGCTGATAGAGTGAAGATCTGGAAGGCAAGACGTGTAGGGTTTCTTTCCTGCAAATATAAGCCTCCCGTTTTCATTATGCATTGGTAGAATTAATATTAATTGATTTGTGGAGATTGATCATCCTTTTATGCGGTTGAGTTCATCCTCAGATCCCGATCTCCGGTTACGGGCCGCCTTGATTTCCTTGCTTCCGAAGCGATAATTGAAGTTAACCCGCAGCATCCTGCCCTCGAAACGGAATCGCAGGCGTGTTTCGATGCCCGCGTATGCCGACGTGTAGCCGCCACGTGCGGTATGGAAAATGTCGCTGAATGAAACTTTCAGGCTCGCGTTTTCCTTCCAGAACTTTTTCTGCACCCCGGCGTCCATCATGCCCATTTGCCAGTTGTAGTCAATGCGACGGTAAGGCGAATTGTACCAGCCGCTCAGTTCTAGCGTCCAGTTGTTTTTAAGCTTAAAAGTATTCTGCGCATTGAAATTGAATGCGGTGGTGCGGTTGTTGACGATGATGCCGTTGTCCAGTGCGGCCCGCCACAGGTTGTGATAACCGCTGAAATTGAAGTAGATCTCCCACCATTTCGTAATGGGCGTAGTAATGCTGACGTCCAGGCTGAAGCCCTGCGAATAATCCAGGTTTTGAGTGATGAAATAGGTCCTGCTGCTGTCATAGGGAATGCGCAGGCCCACCACGGGGAATTTAGTCCGGCGGTACCCGAATGAAGTGGTCAGTTTGGCTTTGTAAACGTGCGTCAGTTTGAAGCTATTGGCATATTCCGGTTTGAGAAAAGGATTTCCCTTCGAATAAACAAGCTCGTCGATACGGTACTCGAACGGGTTTAGGTTCTGGTAGCTGGGCCGGTTGATCCTGCGGCTGTAATTCAGGTTCCAGGTGTGATTCTTTGATGCTTTGAAGGACAATGCGCCACTGGGGAAGAAATTCAGATACGTCGTATCCACTTTATCCAGGTCGTTATGCTTGTAGCTCGTCAGGTCACCCAGCGATTTGGTGTGTTCGGCACGGAGGCCGGCCTGCAGGTCCCATTTTTTACCCAGCGAAACATTGTAATTAATATACCCCGCGTAAACTCTTTCAAGGTATTTAAACCGGTTGCTGCGGTTGGTATCGATCACTTCCGTGTTTTGCAGCACATTGTAAAAGTTAAATGTGTTATCAGACTTGACGTCGGACAGTTTCATCCCATAGCCGAGCTTGCCTTTTTTGAATGGCTGTTCATAATCGACCTTGAACGATTTGATCGTGATATCCACGGGCGTTTTGCTTACGTAATTCCGTTCGAGCGGCTTATCGCTGGTGGTTTTGAAAAAGTATTTATTGGGCTGATAGCTAATGCCGCGGGAAGAGAACCGGCCATAATCCGCATCGATGTTGAGCTCGTGACCGGTGGTATCGGCATACCGGTAATTGAGGTTCGCGTTCAGGTTTTTGTTTTTCTCCGGGTTGGACGTTTGGGACGAAAGCAGCAGAGAGTCGGCTGTAAGGTTCATCCGCTTGCTGATAAATGTCTCGCTTTCACCACCGCCATTGTGATTGCTGATCCGCCCGTTTACATGGAAGCCCAATGTATTTTTGGAGTCGATAAAGTAATCGGCGCCGATCTTGGCATTGTGGCTGGTGTCGCGCCACACACCGTGCCATACCTTGTTGTAAGCCACATGGTTCAAAATCTGATCGTCGTAGGTCGTATTATGCCAGGCGCCCTGGTTGAAGCCGTAGTTCCCGAAGATATTGACCTTCTTGTCGCGGTGGTTCAGGTTCAGCGAAGCATTGTATTTGGGCGAGATTCCAAACATCCCGCCCAGGCTGAGATTACCGTTTGTACCCAGCTTCGCATTCTTTCTCAGCCGGATATTGATGATCCCGAGATCTCCTGCCGCATCGAACTTGGCGGAGGGGTTTGTAATGATTTCGATCGCCTCGATATCCGCGGAATTCATGCTTTTTAATGTCGAGGCCAGATCCTTTCCGCTCAATGGCGATGGGCGCCCGTCGATGTAAATGCGGACGCCGGTTTTACCCCTTACCAGAATGTTTTCGTCCCGGTCTACCTGCACACCGGGTGAGCGTTGCAGCAATTCCAGCGCATTGGAGCCTGTGGCGTTAATGCTCGCTTCGACATTGAAAACCATCCTGTCATTTTTTACTTCGATAAGGGGTTTGGTGCCGGTGACCTTTACCTCGTTCAGTTGCCGCGTTTCCGGAGCCATGCGGATTTCCGGTATTCTCACATCGTGACCGGCCACCTGAAATGCATCCGAGTGATACATTTGCTGGCCCACAGCCGAAATGCGCAGGAAGTATTTGCCGTCGGGAATGTTTGCGATCTTGAACGAACCGTGTTCGTCGGCTACGTCGGCCTTTACGAGTGAGGAATCTTTTGCCTGATTGATCGAAATGGCGGCGAAGCCGATCGCTTCGTTTTGGTGATTTCTGACGATCCCGCTGACGGTAAAAGTCTGTGCGAAGCCGGTAAGGGAGAATCCATGAATTAGCAGGTAGAGTAGTGTTTTTTTCATAAATGGCTAATATTCGTATACGGCAAAGAGTAAGAAAGACTTTTAATGTTGCATTGGCTGTTTATTTTTCTATTTTTAGTCAACGTTTCTATGTCGAATTGAATTGAAGTACCCATGAAAGCTATCGGCTACGGGGTCATTGTGCTACACCTCTTATGCTTTCAAATTTGTTGTGCGCAGGAGTTCGCGCGCAGGTTCAGGCGACTTACCACCGACCAGGGATTATCGCAAAGTCATGTCAGTGCGATCCTGAAAGACCGGCGTGGGTTTATGTGGTTTGCGACGGAAGACGGGCTCAACCGGTTTGACGGTTATAAATACACGCACTACAAGCACGACCCCGATACCCCGGGATCCATTCATGACAGTTTCATATTATCACTGCTCGAAGATGAAGCGGGTGAGATGTGGGTGGGCACATCGACCGGGCTCGACCATTACGATCGCGCCAGCGACCAGTTCGTCCATTACCCGCATCCAGGCAAGAATCTCGCAGTGCATACCATATTCAGGGATAGCCGTAGCCGTATCTGGCTCGGTACCGACCATGGATTGTACCTGTTTGACCGGACACGCCGTTCCTACCAGCTGTTCAGATATCTGGGTCCGGATGCAGTTGCCGGTAGTGAATTCGTGACGAGCATTGCCGAGGGGGACGGATATGTGTTGTGGGTAGGAACTGAGAAAGGTCTATTTCAGCTGGATATTGCATCTGGCGGATACAGTTCCTTTCGGGATGTATTGCGCGAAGGCAATAGCAGGAAGTCAGACTGGGTAAAAGTACTGCACCGCGACCGGAAGGGTAACCTGTGGGTAGGCACGCATGGCGGCGGAGTGGTGGTGCTGGGGCCGTCCGGCAAAGTGGAGCGAAATTTTGTCTACGATCTTGCCAACCCGTCGGGGGTGAGCCATGACGATATCCTGTCGATGATGGAAGACAAGCTGGGCAGACTGTGGATTGGCACGGAAAATGGCGGCGTGAGTATCTATGACCCCGCAACGGGAAAGTTTACCATTTTAAAGAACGATCCGGATGATCGCAATTCGCTGAGCAACAACTCAGTTTATGCTATTTATAGGGATAATGCCGAGAATATCTGGATCGGAACCTATGCCGGAGGTGTGAATTTCCTGCCTAAGTTCGGGCCCAAGTTTACCTCTTACCGGAGCAAAGTAGCGAATCCAAACAGCCTTAGCAACAATACGGTGCTGGCTATTTGTGGGGACAGTACGGGCAATGATATCTGGATCGGGACAGACGGGGGAGGCCTTAACCGGTTTGATCGCAAAACAAAATCGTTCAGTTTTTACAGGCATAGGGAAGGCGATCCGCGTTCGATCAGCAATGACTATGTGATCGCAGTCACCTGGGTGGCCAGGGATATATTGGGTTTGGGTTTTCATAATGGGGGATTCGACCTTTTGAATGTAAAAACGGGCGAGATAGAGCACCATATGCCGCATGAGAACAACCAGAACAGCCTCTCTATTTCCGATGTGAATAATATGACACGGGACCGGGATGGTAGTCTGTGGCTTGGAACCTGGAAGGGCGGTTTAAACCATTATGATATCAAAACGAAGAAGTTTCGTCACTATCGTCATGACAACTTTGATGCAGGGAGCATCAGTGGCGACATCGTTACCACGGTATTTCAGGACAAAAAGGGGGATATCTGGGTAGGCACATTGAATGGTCTCGATCTGTTGCTGCCCGATCGCAATGGTTTCAGGCATTACCGCAACGATCCGGGAGACCCCGGCAGCATTTCGCACAACAAGATCCAGTCGATTCTGGAAGCGACCAATGGTGATCTCTGGATCGGTACGATCGGCGGCGGACTTTGCTATTTTGACCGCAGAAAAGGGAAATTTCGGTCCTATACCGAAAAAGACGGCCTGGCCAGCAATGTCGTTTTCGCTATTCAGCAAGACCACAAAGGGAATTTGTGGGTCAGTACAAACAAGGGCATTTCCAGGTTCAACCCGACGACCAGGACTTTCCGGAATTTCGGGATCTCCGATGGCCTGCCGGGCAATGAGTTTCGGGATAATTCCCGGTTTCAGACTAGTGACGGACAGATGTACTTCGGAGGAGTAAACGGCTTCATCAGCTTCTATCCCGATAGCATGCGATATAATGACTTCGTGCCGCCGGTGTACCTGACCGACCTCCTGATTTTCAACAGGCCGGTCACAGCTGGTCGGGGAGATAGCGTTCTGAAACAGCAGGTCAGCGAGGCAAAACAAGTGATGCTGCATTACGACCAGTCGGTCGTTACCTTCGAGTTTGCGTCATTGAGCTATACTTTTCCTCAAATGAACCAGTATGCGTATAAGCTGGAAGGTTTCGACGATAATTGGAATTACATTGGCAACAAGCGTACCGCAACCTACACGAATTTGGACCCTGGTACGTACATTTTCAAAGTAAAAGCTTCCAACAATGATGGTGTATGGAACGAAAAAGGAATCGCCGTTAAACTGATCATTACACCACCTTTCTGGCTGACGTGGTGGTTCAGGCTTTTGTGTCTGGTGCTGCTGGCAGGCCTGGTCACCGCGGTGTATCAGATCAGAACGTACACGATCCGAAAACAGAAAAGGGTGCTCGAACGCCAGATCCAGGAGCGGACGACCCAGCTTGAACGCGCCATTGAAGAACAGCAACAGGCGGTTCAAAAGGCCGAACTGGCCAATCGTGCAAAAAGCTCGTTTCTTGCCACGATGAGCCATGAAATCCGGACACCGATGAACGGGGTTATCGGCCTGGCTTCGCTGCTCGCTGAAACGGATCTGACCGAAGAGCAGCGGGCTTTCACAAAATCGATCCAGCTTTCGGGAGAGGGCCTGCTTAATGTGATCAATGATATTCTGGATGTATCGAAGATCGAGTCCGGCAACATGGAGCTCGAAGAAAAGGAGTTTGGACTGAGAACTTATGTCAGTGATGTAATAGAGGTGTTCAGGGCTAAGGCGGCATCAACGCATTTGGATGTTGTGTTGAAGATCGACGAGGAAGTGCCCGCATGGATTATTGGAGACCGTCTGAGGCTTGGGCAGGTGCTTACCAATCTGGTGGGCAATGCTGTGAAATTTACACCGGAGGGCGAAGTGAATGTGCACGTATATGTGATCGCACGCAGGGGAGAGTCGGTCACCCTCGGTTTCGATGTGGCCGACACCGGGATTGGCATTGCCGAAGACAAACTCGACAGGTTGTTCAAACCGTTTTCGCAGGTGGATTCTTCCACCACCCGCCAGTACGGTGGGACGGGGCTTGGATTAGTGATTTGTGAACAGCTGACAACGCTCATGGGAGGATATATAGAGGTGCAAAGCCGGCTGAACCACGGAAGTATCTTTCGTTTCTCGATCTCCGCCGGAGTAGCGGCCAGGGCGCCGGAAGAAAAGGCGGTGATGGTCCAGGCAGATGCTTCGCAGAAAAAATTGCATTCTGACTTCGCGCTCCAATACCCGATGTCCATTCTGGTTGCGGAGGACAATAAAGTCAATCAGATCGTGATCATGAACACGCTGGCGAAACTGGGTTACCGAGCCGATCTGGTACAAAACGGCCTGGAAGTACTCGAGAGGGTTGAAGAGGTACAGTACGATGTCATTCTGATGGATATGCAGATGCCACAAATGGACGGACTGGAGGCAACGCGGCAGATCAAGGCGAGAAGCCCTGTTCAGCCATTTATCATCGCGATGACTGCCAATGCATTGCAGCAGGACAAGGACAAATGTTTTGAGGCTGGAATGGATGATTATTTCAGTAAACCGGTCATCCTGGAAGAGCTCGTCGTCATCCTCAGTAAGTGGGCAAGCCGCCTCGAAGCCCCTGCTCAGAGGATGAAGTAAGCGCGGGCCGTTATTGTTTTTTGGATTAGGTTGATACGGTATTTACACAAAAAGAGCAGCCAGGAAGCTGCTCTTTTGCGTTTGTAGATGATGAAGTGTTAATAAGTTTCCTGTATCAGTGTGTGCTATTACTTTAAAAATTCCGTTCCAGCACCGATTGCAGTACTGCTCTCAAAAGCTTTTTTTGCTTCTTCCCGTTTGACAAAGGCTGCTGCATCATCCGCTAGCAGTTCTTTGAGGTGCTTGTTTCCGAGATCGTCATAGTACCAAATCCATACCATTTTCTCAGAAACTATCGAATAATGCAGGCCTGCCATGGTGTTTGTCTGTTGATGGTTCAAATATAATGGAATATATCCATTCCGATGGAAATAATCCATTATATTTTTTTGCGAAACATTTTCAGACTGCCGAGGACGTCCGCAGAATTCTGCTGTAAATCAGTTTAATGAAGCCAGCGAGTCGCGTAGTGATACGTCCTCGTGCGATGCGTCGTAAATGCATTCGCCGTTCTTCACGACGAGGATTTGTGGAGATTCATGCTCAACCTGGAAAGCATTGGCAATAGCCATCGACTCTCTCCGGTTTTGTACGACATCCACAATGTAAATGGGAATCAGAAGGTCAGATGCAGCGTTCACCTCCGATTTGAGTTGCCTGTAAGCCATCAGGCTAGTCATGCACCGTGGGCTGTGTTTATAGATAATGGAATACTCCGGTGACTTGTGAATTGTATCGACTTCCTCTTCGCTATTGATCGTAATCCAGTTCATATCTTTTTTATTTCCGAAATCTGTTATTGCTCTCCTGACAACAATCAAATAGTCTTTTTTCATTCCAATTGATTTTGAAAAAGTATTAACATGTTCATAGACAGGTATTATTTAAATGATAAATAAGATTTTTTAAGTATAATGAGTGTGGTGTGCTTTTTCCTCCTCCCCAGGCTTTGGGCGAAGATTCTGATTGACTATATTTAGAATATGGCTGTTCATTGAAGCATGCGCAGCCAATCCCGCCGCATACAAAATCCCGGTAGCCGCACTGCCACGAAATGCAATTCAGGGTTTGCACCCCCGGATTGTGAGAAGTCCTGTATCCATTTTCCTATTACTTCAAATACTAAACTTGTTTTGTATGGTACAGAAAATCAACCGTCGCAGTTTGTTAAAATCAGGTTTCGCGTCCATCGGTGCATTAGCCGCAGCACCTTTCGTGGCGGAAGGCGCATTCGCCGGTACGCCTCTCAGGCTCGACAAGTCCAACCGGATCTTTTACAGTCCCATGGTAAGAGGGCACTTTCTGGACACTGAACCGGACCTCGCCAAAATGGTCGCCCGCATCGGCTCCAACGAAAATCCATACGGCCCGCCTCCGCTGGCCCGAAAAGCGATCGCCGAATCGATTGAAAAAGGTAATCGCTACGGACGACAAGAGCTGAAAATGCTGACCGATAAAATCGCTGGAAAGGAAGGCGTCACAGCAGAGTATATCATGATGGGTAACGGCTCGGGTGATTTGCTTGAAAAAACAGCGCTGGCGCTATTTAAGGACGGTGGCAACATCGTGTCCGCCGATCCTACTTATATGTCGCTCATTCGCGTGGCGGAGTCGATCGGGGCGACCTGGAAGCCCGTACCCTGTAAATCAGACTGGTCGCACGACCTGGATGCCATGGAGAAAGCGATCGACAACGATACCAGGCTCATCTATATCTGTAATCCCAACAATCCTGTCGGAGCAGTCACCTCCACAAAGGCATTGACCGACTTTTGCAGCCGGGTTTCGGAAAAGGTGCCGATTTTTATCGATGAGGCCTATATCGAACTCGTGGAAGGTGCCGATAACAAGAGTATGGTAAGTCTATTGAAGGAAAATAAGAATGTGATCATTGCGCGCACATTCTCGAAGATCATGGGTATGGCGGGCCTGCGGGTGGGGTATATCGCTGCTATGCCCGGTACATTGGAGGCCATCAGGAAGACGGCCAAAGGAGGTGGATCAGGAATAGCCTGCACGTCGGTGTATGCGGCTACGGCCGCTATGGACGATGTCGAATTCCAGAATTCCACCCGGAAAATGAACACCGAGGCGAAAGCTTACCTCTATGACAGCCTGAAAGCGATGGGATATAAATATGTGCCTTCCTATACCAATTTCGTCATTTTTCCGATCAACATGCCGGGAAAGGAATTTTTGAAAAAGATGGTTGACAAAGGCATTATCGTCAAGGCCATGGACATACGGGACAAGCCATGGTGTCGCGTGAGCATAGGGACTAAAGATGAAATGAAGTTGTTTGTCAGTGCATTGCAGGAAATCAGTTAGCCGGGTAATCCGGAAAGCGGGATTATGCCCCGCTTTCCTTTACCTAGTTTTTCTTTTCCACGGGTACAATGATGAAATTGAGCAGCTCTGTGTGCCGGATGACCGAAATGTCGGTAATCGTGAGGATCTCCCGGTTGGTAAGTGCTTTGAACAATTCATTGGAGTTGCGGACAGGCTTCCCGTTGAATGACACGATAATATCCCCTTCGATCAGTTGTGACCGGGAGGCAGGCGTTCCGGGCTCGATGTGCGTAATGAAAATTCCCTGGTGATTGGGAAGCTTGTGATGTTGCCGGATGCGCTCGTTCAGCGGTACGTCCTGCAATTGCAGACCGAGGTAAGCTTTGAATACTTTCCCGTCACGGATCAGCTGGCGCGCAATTTCTTTGGCCGTATTGATGTCTACCGAAAAGCTCAAACCCTGTGCCCCCTGAATGACAGCAGTGTTTACGCCAATGACTTCACCATCGGTGTTGATCATCGGCCCTCCCGAATTCCCCGGGTTCAATGCGGCATCGGACTGGATCACATTATCCACGAACCGCCCGGATTGCGTCTGCAGCGTGCGCCCTAATGCACTCACCACACCCGTAGTGACCGTATGCTGGTAGCCGTACGGGTTTCCGATCGCGATCACGAATTGGCCGATCTGCAACGCACTCGCGTCTCCCAACCTGGCTACCGAATAACCTTGCGTATATATTTTCAGGATCGCCAGGTCCGTGTCCGGATCTTTTCCGACGAGTGTTGCTTCAATTTCGTTTTCGTTCAAAAGGCTGACCATTATTTTTTCGGAGCCTTCCACGACGTGACTGTTGGTGAATATCAGCCCGTCGGAGGAGAAGATGAAGCCTGATCCGGACCCCGCAGGCCGGAACTTCCCATTGACTGATTTATATATATCGATCTTAACGACCGCATTTTTGATCTGATCAACCGCACCGATGATCATGCTTGAAAAGGTATCCATATCGCTTGGGTATTATTTGTATGGAAACATGCCAACAAAAAGTCATCCAGCTGAATACGAGTGCCAAACTGGCGTGCCCGGGCGGTTGTGACACGCCAAAAGGACATGGTTTTACGAAGGGATGGTCACCACAATTTTTCCGGCCGTACTACCCTTTTCAATAGCTGCATGTGCTGTTCTCATCTCGTCGAAATGATAACTGGCGGCAATGTACGACCGGAGGTTTCCGGCTTCCAGTAACGCCGCGATCTGTTTCATGTCTTCTCCGCTTGATATCACGTTGAGCCGGTGCGCATAAACTTCCTTCTCTTTGACCTTTTGGACCAGCTTTTCATCCGTGAAAAATGTCAGAAGTGTGATCACCCGACCACCTTCCCTGACCGCATCCACCGACCGGAAAACGTGATCCCCGAAGAGTGAGTCCAGAACCAGGTCGGCGTCCCGGACGATCTCTTCGAACCGGACTGTCGTATGATCGATGAATGCATCGGCACCCAGTCCGAGGATGAAATCCTTTTTTCCGGCAGAACCGGTGCCTGTGACGTGCGCACCAAGGTACTTCGCGATCTGAATGGCATAATGCCCGACCCCGCCGCCGGCTGCGTGTATCAGTACTTTTTCGCCCGCTTTGAGTTTGCCGTGTGTGACGAGCGCTTGCCAGGCGGTGAGCGCGGCCAGCGTGGCGGCGGCAGCTCCTTCGTGGGAGATGTTAACCGGTTTTAATGTGAGCTGGTCTGCGGGGGCCGCTACATATTCGGCATAAGCCTTACCCTGGCCCGGAAAGTTGACCATACCAAAAACCTCGTCACCGGGTTTCCAGGTTGTCACCCGGCTTCCTGTCTCCTCGACGATCCCCGAAACGTCCCAGCCGATGATTACCTGTTCATCCGGTTTTGCTCCGACAATGAAGGACATTGCGTCGGCGTGTTGTCGCACAAAAGCGTCGACGGGATTGATACCTATTGCTTTGACCCGGATGAGAACTTCGTGATCCTGGATCTGTGGTTTGGAGATTTCCGTGAAAATCAGTTTTTCAGTTCCTCCGTTTTCGTTCAATGTGATGGCTTTCATGAATTTGCATTGGTTTAAATGACTGATGCAAATGTCAGCGGCCTCGCAGAGTTTTTGGCTGTAAAAGTTTGGGTTAATTCTGTAATTTTGCCGGTATGATTGTCCATCACATCCACCAGCCTTTTGACGTCCTCTTTGTAAAAGTGGATGAATGTCCGATCAAGGAGCATAAGAATACTTTTATCGAACTGGTGTATATAGTTGACGGAGAGGGAGTTTATCATATCAATCAGAACGAGTTCCGTTACGGCAAGGAAAACCTGTTCCTGGCGATGCCCATGGATCTGCATTACACGAAGGTAAAGACGACTACTTCGTTCATGTTTATCCGTTTTAATAATATCTATCTGAATGCGCAGAAGGCAAAAGAAGAGCATTCGAACCTGGGAGACTGGATTCATAAACTCGAATACATTTTTCAGAATAACAATCACCTGCAAGGGTGTATACTGCGAAATGCGCACGACAAACCGCTTGTGCGTGCGCTGATGGATGCCATCGCACAGGAATATGTCAATCAGCAGACACTTCATAAGGAGCTGGTGCAGCAGCTTCTGAACACGCTCTTAACCGTGGTCGCCCGGAACATTACGATTCACATCCCCGAGAAAACACAGCTGACCCAAAACACCTCGCTGGATATCATCCACTACATTCACCAAAATATTTACAACCCGGAGCGGCTGCGCGCGGAACGCATTGCTGCGCATTTTAATATATCTCTCAATTATCTGAGCGAATATTTCAAAAAGCACACGCATGAAACGTTGCAGCAATATATGATCAACTACAAAATTTCACTGGTCGAGATTCGGTTGAAACACAGTGATATGCGTGTCAATGAGATTGCTGCGGAACTGGGCTTTACCGACGACAGTCACCTTATCAAGACCTTTAAGAAGCACCGTGGAGTAAGTCCGGCGGAATTCAGGAAGGAAGCGTCGTTATTACTCTTCTGATTCCAATTTTTCTTTTTTCAACGCTATGACGGTATCCAACGATTCTACAATCAGTTCCTCAAAGGTCTGTATGGCCAGGCTTTGAGTCATCAATGGCGTTAGGTAACACGTAAGCAGGTCATCAAAATCGTCCTGATGATAAGGAATCGATCCAAAATGTCCCTTTTTGTCAAAGTAGAGATAAGTTGCGGATTCGAGATTATCGTCAGTTCTGAACCAACCGAAGGAAGTGTATTGACTGTTTAGATATTCGATCATTTCGTTATCTAGTTCCAGGATTTCGTACCGGTCATTTCCCCAGCTAAATAAAATCATGTCAAGAATACCCAGGCTCCTGATTTTTGACCAACTCTCGGTAGCGTCCAATTTATCCAGTAAATAGTTGACTGGAAATATGTCAATGCAGTTATTTTCGTTGAGACTATCGCTTTTGACGCCTCCAATTATCTGGTAAAAGTCTTTAAGATCTTTCGGTATGATGGCATGCGTCCGTGCCTCTAATTGACAGATGTCTTCTGAGGTACTTATTTGACCCGTCGCCAGCGTAAACAGCGATGCAAATGGTTCCCCTGCTTCAATTGACAGGCCATTGTATTCTCTTACTTTTTCTGAAATTTTGTTGAACACTTTGTTTGCTTTTTAGATGAATATCTCTTCTTGATAGCGTGATTTTTGTGGTGGGCCTCTTAGCGAATTGTCTTTGTAGTTTCGACAAGCGGGGTTAACAGATAGTGGCTTTCCGACCGCTTCTCATCCTTCTTAAGAAAATACCGGATGCTGAGTCTGTAAATAATCTGAATGGGAGGTTCGAGGATGATTGGATTCATGACAATATCGAATGTGTTATAATCCAGCGCATTGTAATATTGCGAAATAGCCTTTTCATTTTCATTGGTGTGCAGGAAGCTCTTCTTGCCTGAGGGCGCGACGGGGCGGGAAAATGCTATGTATTGAGAATACCGGTTCTGCGGATAGATCTGGTTAAACTCTTCTGTAATCGTCTTTTTCAATGTGTCGAGCCGTATATCGAGTTTTTTGTAGAGTTTTATTTTTTCGTGTATCTCGTTCACGCATTGTGTTTTCAGCGAATCTTTGTAAGATTGGAGGTTTTGAATAAAACAATCCACTTTTACCAGATCGTAGATTTCCGACTTAGTCGCCACACTGATCAATTTGTCCAGGGCTAATGGTTCTTTGTATCTGATCGAGACATTTTTCTTGAGCTCGAAACCGGAGGGTACTTCGTTGTATGTCTTGCTGAATATTTTTTGTTCAAGTTCATATTGATACTTAGGGATGAAGGATATCATATCTATATAAATATCGGCATCCTTTACACCGGTCGCTTTAATGCCCTGTTTGAATGCCTCAATTCTCGTATTCATCACCATGTCCGTCAGCTCGGCGGATTCACCGGCCTGAATCAGGCTGAATGTCGCGACATACTCGTCGGGCCGAGCGTTGTAAATACCACTTACTGAAATAACTACTTCGTTTTCTTGCGGTGCCGGCGGCAGCTCTAACTCGCCCGTGCTGACAAAGTTTTTAGTGTTGTTGTTATTCGCATAAATATAGCTGCCCGCACTCCTTGCAGGAGCATTATCCGGCACCGAACCGGGATACCGGCTGTTTCCCATGACTTGGGCTTTCGCGGGGGATGCGATCGGTGCCGATAGCATTGCCATGAGAATTATAAGCTTCCAGTATTTCATAACTTAATTTTGGTTTAAGTCGAAATATTGGAAGATTGACGGTTAGCAACGACTGACAACTATCAGAAGGTAAATATGTGTTAGCGTTGGGCGGTTATTTCGCAATTTTCAAATCGCGCCCGTCTACAACAATGACGTACAGCCCTTTGGGTAAACCTGAAATGTTGAGTTGCACAGATTGCTGTGCGGGTTCAACGGTCCGGAGTAATGTTCCTGTGCTGCTGAAAATCTGAATTTTACTCATTTTTTGAGCCGATTCGACCGTAATGACGTCGGTCGCGGGATTAGGATAGACACGCACGGTCTCGGTACCCTCCACCCGCACGCTCGTGATGCGGGTTAAATCGTATTTGCCGTCCACATCCACTTCTTTCACGCGGTAGTAATAAGTCCCTTTCGGCAGCATTTCCTCTTCGTACCGGTATGTGGTGCTGATTTTGGATTTACTCGCCGCTTTTAAGGTTCCGATTGTTGAGAAAGTGACGGCATCGGTGCTCCGCTGGATTTCGAAATGAGAAGCATTAAGTTCTGTGGAAGTGGCCCAGTCCACCTGAATACGCCCGCTTGTCCCAACGCGTGCGCTGAACGACTGCCAGGTGACAGGCAAAGCGATGGTCGATACACTCACCATCGGCGAGAAAATGGCGTTGGAGTTCGGATCGATTATTTTCAATTTATAGGAGCCCGGTGCGGTTGTCCATTGCCGGGAAGTGCTTTGAACCTGATTGCAGTCATCGCTTCCGAGCCAGTTGAACTGATAGCCTCCGGGCAACGAAGGCCCTGAGAACGTGATTTGAGAGCCAATGGTCGAAATTGCGACCGCAGGCGGAGGGGTAGCAGCATAGGGGTTCGATTGGCTTAAGAATTCGGGGGTTATTTTGTCGGCCCAGAAACCTGCAAGAGAGATTAATCCGGAATATACAGAGCCATCCGGCGAAGGGGTGACACCGTCGCCCCGGAAATGGACCTGGTCGCTGCGGTATTCGATGCTGTAATAGGGATCTGTTTCAGGGCCTTGAAACACATAAGGATACTGGATGTCATTATTGATCAGTTCATTTTGCGCATGGACGACATTGTCGGACACCCGGTTCACACCATTGACCGTAAACCGCGACGCCCGTGCTACTACCCAGGCCAGGTTGGGTTTGCCACTGTAATTCCGGCTCGCACCGATTACGTCCCAGAGTTCGGACAGGTACCGGTTAAAGGTGTTGTCACCGGGTTGTTCAAGAAAATTATCGGTTTCGCCCTGGTGCCATATCACCGCCCTGACCCCGAGCTGCCCAATGTAGTTGTTGAGGGCCAGGCGTAAATGACCAAAAGGAAGGCCGGCGGGGAAGGTGTAGCCAAAGGCGCTCGTCGTAATGCCACCAGGGTCGATGCTCTGCTTCCAATTGCTGACACCGGTGCTGGACCAGCCTCCATTGAATAGCATTACGGGAACCCGGAGTTTTTCATACAGTTTATCGCCAAATGCGCCCCAGCACCAGGCGTAGTTGCCGAAAGGCGCGGTTTTGACTTGAGCGTCCAGATGTACAAATTCCGGGCAGGGGAGTTGCACATTGGCATAAGGGGCGATTGTAAGTGTGGAAGGGTCAAGATTCTGGAAGTTCACGCTGTTTACCTGGTCGTGGGCCGCTCCGGGGCCATTGGGGTTGGAATCCCCGCCTGTTGCATTGGATTGACCGGCTACTACAAAAACTTCCCCTGCACCCACCCGGGACACATACGCTACGGGCGAGGTTCCACTCGAGTTGATGCCCCGGACTTCCAGTTGGTACCAGCCGCCTTTTACGCGGATAGAGCCCAGAAATTGTGCCCCGTTCAGATCATTATCGATGACCGACCAGCCGCCGCCTTCGGGTGCCGGCTGACCCTCTCCGGCTACCCTTGGTACGAACCTCGCTTCAATTTTTTGATAAGGCTGTGTCACATACCCTCCTATATATACGTCGACTTCGTTCAAGTTATTTCTCTGGAAAACTGCGCGTTCTGAGGGAAATGTTACTACAATTTGTGAATAGGTTCTTGATGAATTCAGTAGAACAAATAAGCATGTGAGAAGTAATAAATTTGGGTTCATAGCACACGATTTAGATAGAGGATGGAACAGTTAAATGCCAGGTTGTTTGACAATGTCAGAAACAGGGCAGCCTATCCGTCGGAGCGGATAATGTGCCTGGGGCGGAACGATGTGAAAGGATATAATTTGAATAGGAAGATAGCGAATATGCGCATAAAAACCTGTATTCGGGCCATTATTTATTGGTGACCAGTTAGCCCGACGGGCGGATTATAGATGGTGCTCCGGATAAAAATTATAATTTTGCCCTATGTCAAAAATGATACCTCAAAACCTGATCGAAATCATGGTCCACAATGCGCAGGAAGTCCAGAACCAGCTTGCGAAGGACCATGCACCTGTGGTAAAATTACATTCGCGCTATGGAAAGGCTATCTGGCTGCTTTCTGAGCTGGACCCTGTGAACAACATCGCCTTTGGCCTTTGTGACCTTGGGCAGGGTAATCCGGAGCTTAGCTATGTATCGCTCTCCGATCTGGCGAGCATCAAGCACGCCCGCCTGAAAGTCCCGATGGTGGAGGCTGATCTCGCCTTTGACGGGAAGTTCCCGATGAGTGTTTATCTGAACGCGGCGAAAGAGGCTAAGCGAGTCGTGGAAGATGATGCGATTTTAAGTCGGATCGCAGCTGCTCAATAATAATCGGTATCACGTACTTTCTTGTCCTAGTTCAATGCTCTGCCCCTGCCCGGGGTATACCTTTGTATCATCAAAACGCAAAGAACATCTTAACTGAACAAGACAATGGAAAATACGATCAACGGCATCCACCACATTACAGCTATCGCTGGTGACGCTAAAACCAACTACGATTTTTATACAAGGGTGCTGGGCCTGAGAATGGTGAAAAAAACCGTCAATTTTGACGATCCCAACACCTATCATTTTTACTACGGGGACAAAAACGGAACGCCCGGGTCTATTCTGACTTTCTTTCCATGGGGCAACCAGATTCCCGCCGGACGCAGAGGAACGCGCCAGGCCACGGAGATTGGTTATTCAGTACCCGAGGGAAGTCTTGATTTTTGGTTGAAAAGATTAGAGGCCAATAAAATAACCTATAACAAACCAGCCGAAAAATTCGGAGAACAATATCTTACTTTTCTGGATCCCGATGGTTTGAAATTCGAGTTGACCGTACCCAAAATCGCCGATAACAGAATTCCCTGGGAAACAGCTGAGGTGACAGCCGAACACGCGACGCGTGGTTTCCACAACATAACCATCACCGCCAACAAGATTGAGGAAACCGCCAAAGTGCTCACAGACATTTTTGGATACCGGCTTACTGAACAGCACGTAAACCGCTTCCGGTTTGTGACCGACGCGGTCGAGAATGCCAACATCGTCGATCTGGTAGAAGCTCCGGGTGAAAGAGCGGGACATGTGGCGGGTGGTTCGGTACACCATGTCGCCTTCCGGGTGGCTAATGACGATATCCTGATGGAATTCCGTAAAAAAGTGTTGGACGCCGGTTTGCAGATTACGGATAAAATAGACAGAAACTACTTCTATTCATTGTACTTCCGTGAGCCAGGTGGCGTGCTGTTCGAGATCGCCAGCGATAACCCCGGTTTTGCAACTGATGAAACGGTGGAACAACTGGGTTCCGGTTTAATGCTGCCTCCTCAGTACGAACCACGCCGTGAGCAGATCGTGAAGGTACTGCCGGTGTTAAATTAATGATTGAATGACTGAATGATTGAATGAGTGAATGTAAGCATCTGTAGAGTATAGACGGTGACAAGTTATTCATTCATTCGACTTCCAATAAGGACTCATTCAGTCATTCAAAATTACTCCACTTACTTATTCAAAATTAAAAATGCCTAGCAATCAAATCATCACAAGCGGGGTGCCGGTCCGGCAGGCCAAAAAGGCGATTGTCATGCTGCATGGCCGGGGCGCTTCGGCGGCGGATATTATATCGTTACAGCGGGTACTCCATTTGGAAGGAATGGCCATTTATGCACCGCAAGCCAGCAATCACAGTTGGTACCCATATAGTTTCATGGCTCCTGCCCAGCAAAATCAGCCGGCTCTGGATGCTGCATTAGGCCTGGTAGGCGAGGTTGTCAGCGAAATTCAGTCCGAAGGTATTCCGGCAGATCAGATCTATTTTGCGGGCTTTTCACAGGGAGCCTGTCTCACGCTGGAATATACTTCACGTAATGCGCAGAGATACGGCGGGATTATTGCTTTTACTGGAGGATTGATCGGGCAGGAACTGGTTACGGACAACTACCAGGGCGACTTCGTCCAGACGCCCGTATTCATTTCGACCGGCGATCCCGATCCGCATGTGCCGGTTTCAAGAGTGAGAGAAACCATCCATGTTCTGGAGAGCATGAATGCTTCGGTCTATCAGGCCATTTATCCAGACCGGCCACACACCATATCGGGGGAGGAGATCAAATTGGTGAACAACACGATTTTGAAGTAGTTATGAAAAATTCAATATTCCATCCCGCGGCGTCGCGGTTTTCCGCAGACCACGGGTGGCTGAAAAGCGCCCAGACATTCAGTTTTCATGGTAATTATGACCCGGCACGCATTCAGTTTGGCGCGTTACGTGTCCTGAACGATGATACTGTAAGCGGCGGAAAAGGTTTTGGCCGGCATCCGCACGACAATATGGAAATTATCTCCATTCCGCTGGAAGGAACGTTGGAACATCAGGATAGCATGGGTAATATAGCCGTGATCCGGCCTGGAGAAATACAGGCCATGAGTGCCGGAACCGGCATTTATCATACCGAATTCAACAAGGATCCCGAGCAGCCGGTTACTTTTCTTCAGATATGGTTGTATCCCAATCAATTGAATGTCGCGCCGCGGTATGACCAGCTTGACTACTCGGCAGCTGACAAACATAATCGTTTCCAGCAAATTCTTTCACCGGATCGGGATGATGAAGGAGTCTGGATACATCAGGACGCATGGTTTCATCTGGCTGACCTCGATCGGGATTTTGAGATTACTTACCAGCTGAAAAAGGAAGGAAATGGGGTTTACATCTTTGTGATCAAAGGGGCGATAGCGGTCAACGGGCAGGTATTGTCCACGCGGGATGGATACGGGTTCTGGCCGGAATCCCCTGTTGCAATCAAAGCCACAGCGGATTCGTCATTGCTGGTTATTGAAGTTCCCGGGAAGTGGTAGGCGGTGCCGGTTACCGCCTTTTTCTTGTCAGTCTTTAAACTGGCCGGTGGCTGGCAATTGCACCGGCATAATAGTCTGTATGATGTCAAAAACTAACATTCTGGTCATAGCCAATCATCCGGAGATCCTGGAAACGATCATCCGGCTGATCAACCAGCAGGAGGCCTGGAACGGGATACCGGCAGGTTCTTTGCAGGAAGCGGAAGCCGTACTTCGGATAAATTCGGTTGATTTAGTACTTTTGGGCGTTGGTGTGGACGATGAAACGGAGCAGCAGATAGTGTCGCTCTGTGAAAGCATCAACCCGCGCATTGTCTGCCAGCGCCACTTTGGGGGCGGTAGCGGACTGCTTTATTCCGAAATCCGGCACGCATTCGCCGGTAGATGATACCTGACCGGACTATGTTTGAAAAGATTAACAACTATGCACTGAGATGCCTGCCATTCACTCCTCAGGACCTCGGCTATTTCGATTCCTTACTTCAATTTAAAACCTATCCGAAAAAGGCTTTTATGTTGCAGCAGGGGGAAGTGTGCCAGTTTGAGGCGTACATTCTCAAAGGCTGCATTCGTACCTATTACATTGATAGCGCGGGGGCGGAGGTTACTTTGCAATTTGCGGTTGAGGACTGGTGGGTGAGTGATATCACCAGCTTTCACAACCAGACACCCAGCCACGTATATATCGAGACGCTCGAAGATTGTGAGGTATTGATCCTCACACCGGAAAACAAGGAAAAACTGCTGTCGCATGTGCCCGGATTTGAGCGGATGTTCCGGTTGATGGTCCAACGCAACCTTGCGCAAACGCAGGAGCGCCTGTTCCGCACCATATCCACCAGCGCAGTAGAGAAGTATCTCGATTTCCTGAACCGCTATCCTGCCATTCCCCAGCGTGTAGCCCAGCATTACATTGCTTCATATCTCGGTTTTTCCCCCGAATTCCTCAGTAAGGTCAGAAAGAAGCTCAGTGCGAAGTAGTGAACATTGCCAGTCGAAGCGCTGGCGACTATACGGTGCAAAATCCTCCACAAATTTTCCCCTTCGAATGGTCGATCAGGGCGTTTTACTGCATTGGAACAGAAATTTTTCAAAACCGCGGCATCACCAAAAGATCTAAGATCATGGCACGAAATACGGAAATTATAGAAGTACTGAATGACCTGATACTGATTAACAATGACCGCATTGCCGGTTATGAAAAAGCCTATGACGAAACAGAGGCCAGTGATACGGATCTGCGATCACTGTACAACAGCCTCGCAAATCATAGCCGCGACAATGTGTTGGAACTGAGCGGAGAAGTCACGGCATTGGATGGCGAACCGGCAACCGGTACAATGGTTTCAGGCAAATTATATCGGGTGTGGATGGATGTGCGCGCGGCATTCAGCAGTGATGGGCGCAAGACTTCGCTGGATAACTCCGAGTTTGGCGAGGACGCTGCTCAGAAAGCCTACGAGTCAGCTCTGAAGTCCGAAGAGCTGACCCCGGAACTGAGGGCGCTCATCACGCGCCAGAAAGCAACGATTCGAAATGGGCATGACACCATTAAAAGGCTCCGCGATTCGGAAAAAGCATATCATTAATGGGGTATTTCATCGGTAAACTAAAACGGGCGAGATCACTCGCCTGTTTTTTTGTTGTTTGGCAGCGGCCGTCAGGTCCTGCAATCACGCCCGTTATCGGCTGCCTGCGACCACCGGTATCTCGTTCAGAATGAGCGCAGCGGTGCGATCGATGCATTGCAATACGATTTTTTCAGGTGAACCCGCGAAAACTTCCCGGACGGCAACGGATTTTCCCTTCATAAATAAATGGATGAACATCGTGCCGACGGGCTTTTCGGATGTCTCGCTCCCGCCGGGGCAGGTAAGGCCTGTTATGGCAATATGGAGGTCGGCGGGGATAAATCGTTGAAGGCGCTCGGCGAGCTCCCGGGTTACTTCTGCACTTTCCGGGGTGAATTTACGCAGCATGTCTTTGGGAACATGAAGAATACTTTCCTTGAGCGCAGCATCGTAGCAAACCAGGCTTCCCTTGAGTGTGCGCCCGGATTCGGGACACATCGAAAACTCGGCCGATAGCCTGCCGGCAGTGGCGCTTTCGGCAAATGCAACCGTCAGCTGGCGGTCAGCCAGTGCTTCGCTACACTTCATGATGATTTGTGAAGGCATAATAATCTTTTTACGAATGTCTCCGCAAAAACTCTGCCAGTGATCACATCCATTATTTATAGGTCGTGATCAAAATCTCAGAATCGGTCAAAGCCTGGATGGAATGTGCCAGTCCGGAATGGAACGTCATCATCTGGCCATTTGTGGTGTAAAATACCCGGCCTTCTGTTTCAACCTTAAGTTCCCCCGACAATACCTGAAATGTGAGACATTCATCGATCGAATGGTCATTGACGATAGCTCCGGATTTCAGGACCGATATCACGATTGTGATCTTTTCAGATTTATAGACCGTAATGGCATTGCGATCGTTTTTTACCCATGATTTTTCGGATTTAAGCTGTTCCAGATACATCGGGATATCGGTGAAAACATAGGGCGCATCGAGAATGCGGTCACCTTCCGGGCGATTGCCGGTAGACTGATTCGATTTGATTTCCATTGTCATCGGGTTTAATTAGGATTGATCGAAAAATTCCACGGCCAGGAAAATCATGCCATAGCCTGATCGGGCATTATTTGAAGATAATTTAGTAAAAATACCTGTAAAAACTGTGCTGCGGAATATTTAAACGAATAGGGGGACCGTTACCCCGAATTTGCGCTTTCCGGAGAAAAACTTGTCTTCTATAAATGACTTTTGCCATTTGCTAACAAGATCGACCGTTTGATAACTGAAATGGTACTTTTTTTAGAGTTATTCCATTATTTTTGGACCACTTACTCTTAACTAAAATTTAGCTGTGGAAATCAATACAAGAGAAATAGGCGTTACACTGATGCTGATCTGCATGATCGCATTTTGGACTTTGTCGTCCGTTCGCAAGCGGATCGCTGCCGAGAGAAAGAAAAAAATCCGGAAGGAAGGGGTTGAAGCCAACGCAACGGTTCTGACCATTCGTCCAACAGGAGAGTACCTGAATAACTTACCAGAGTTTCAGGTACAGGTTAAAGTCAAACCGAATGCGGGCGCTGATTTTGTAGCCGAAATGAAAGAGGTACTTCCTTATGGAAAATACGACGCTATCCGGAGAGGGACGCAGGTCCTGGTCAAGTATGACCCGGAATACTATAAAAGGGCCATCTTTCTTCAAATGGCCGAGACGCTGATCTAGATAGAAGTCGTCAGTAAATGATACACCCGGGCCTTACGGCCCTTTTTTATTGAAACGAGGCGCAGGTCATAAATTCCTTCTTTCATTTTGTTCTTAAAGATCTGACAGCGAAACCCCGGCGAGGCAGGCCTTTTGAATGTGGTCAAAAAACTTCTCACCGCATTCGGGTAGTCATTTTCAACCTTGAAAAGATACTTCGGGCTGTCCTTTTCCAATGCGGCTACAAAGAGCTGATCATATCCTTCGCGCTCATGAAAAGTTTCGTTTTTCAGATTAATGACAGCAGGATCATCCGATTGATATACGTTGAGCGAAGCTGCGGTGTTTTTCCAGTTAATATGCAGAAGGGGGGCGTCTGGCGACGGGATAGTGTTTCGCAAAGTGTTTTTTTGGGCTTCAAGAAGATATTGTTTTGAAAGACTATCCTGGTAAATCAGCGGGTAGTAAATCCTTTTGCTCCACAGGAAATTATATTGGTTTGCCTCGATGGCGCTTCGATAATAGCGGATGTCGCCGTAATAAAGATAGTAAGTGGAGGCGCAAAACACTACCGTTCCGGCTGTAACAAAATGCCGTAACCAAACGCCCGTTTTGAAACGGTCGGCGTAGCCGTCATAGAAACCGATGGCAAGAACCCCGAACAGCGCTGCGTATATCTTGTACCGACCCATCTGATAACCAGTATGATCCGGTTCCTCACCTCTTGCAAAAACAATGAGGAAACCCACGAAAAGCAATGCGGCAATCCCGGCTGCGCACAGCCACTGCAGATGGCTGATCGTCCGCTGCTTCCGGCGGACCATCTGTGTGAACAAAATAATCAACGGCAAGGTGGTGCAAACACCCAGCAGTATACTGGATGTTTTCCCGAACAGTTGAGGATCGGCAAGCTGACCACTAAAAGAAAAGAGCAGGAGGGATTTCGGCAACACATTACTGAATGAATTGCGGACCAGAGAGCCGGAATGGATCGTAAGTGTGGCAAGGTGAACCGCTGTAATCCCCACCAATAGTACGGTTGGCCAGACAACGCTCTTTCTTTGCGGGAAAACCAGCCAGGTAATAACGAGCCAGATCACAATGGCGGCCAGTCCGTTGGCGCTGCTGAAAAGGGCAAGAAGCGCCAGTGTGGCGCTCGCATATGGGCGCTCGCGTTTAAATGCCAGATGAAACGACGCCAGGGAAAAGAAAATACAAGGCGCGTGCTGCAAGCTGCATGTAGCCCAGGAAATCGTATCTTCATAGTGCTGAACCTGGAACAGCAGGCAACAAATAGCAAGCAATGCAGGAAGGGAAAGTTTCTGTTCCCGGTAGAAAATATAGAACAGTGCCGCAATACCCAGCAGGCTAATGTTGCCCAGGACGATCAGCCAACGGATATTGACCTGGCCGGTCAAGGCGTATTGTAAAAGCGTAATGAGCTTCGAAAAAAGTACGCGGTGCTCAAAATTCTGTTCAAAGAGCAGCACCAGCTTGTCCCGCACGCCGTTGCTTTCCCGGAAACGGAGAATGAATTGGACGATATTCTCGAAATCGTCGTAGAAGGGGAAATTAAAGGACAGGGTGAAAACAGAAGACCAGAAAACGGTGATAACCGCAAATAGTATGATCCAGATAACACTTTTGTATAATTTGTAATAAGCAGTCATTCGGAAAGTGAATTGAAACAGCTGCCGATTCCCTGCCCGTGGTGGCTCAGGAGGAGTGTTGCCGCAAAATATGAAAAGTTTGGCTGATCAGCGCACACAGACTCGCGTGCAAATGATTTTGCGGTTTCCAGAGCCGAAAAAAGGCAAAAAAAAAGTCCGCTGGGCGGACTGAAGATGGATTATTAAATATGTGGAGGAAAATGAGTGTGTGTATAGGTGGAACGCATAGTGTGTGTTTCCGTTTCATTAAGCAATACAAACAAAAGAGTAAAATTCGGGCTAGACAAAGTTGTTGAATGACAGGCATGGTACAGTTAGCGATCGGCAAAATTCATTTTAAATGCCGGTTTTTTTGTACTTTATATTATTGTTAAGATGGCGTTGACGATCCCGATCATCCCTATTTTTATCCGACTAACGCAGCAAATATGAAACAAACTCTTCACACACTCTTTTATCTGGTGTGGGCGCTGGCGCAGCCGGGCGTTTACGCGCAGGATGTCGTAAAACTCATCGCACATCGGGGAGGTGTGGCCGACAGTACTTTCACGGAGAATGGTCTGCCGGCCTTGCACGAAGCTGCCAGGCTCGGTTACGGGATGATTGAAACCGATATGCGCGTCACAGCCGACGGTAGGCTCGTTACCAACCACGATGCCGACTTCGTGCGGTTTTACGGCGTAAACCGAAAGGTAACGGATATGAGGTGGGAGGATATTCAACTGCTCCGGAGCAAGCTGGATGGCAATACACCTTTATTGCTGGAAGATGTCCTGAAATTCTGCCGGGAAAAAGGAATGAGTGTAATGCTCGACAACAAAATTGCCGGGCTCGATACGACGCTGTTCGGGCAGGTGGTCGCGTTGCTGGACCGGTATCAGCTCAGGGAGCAGGCACTGATGATCGGGACGGACGAGTCGACCGCGTTTTTTACGGGTAAGATAAGACTGAGTTGTTCACGGAAGCAGCTGGAAGCGAATATGCGGCTGCCGCATTATAAAGCCAGCGACTATTATCTTTTTGAACGACCCGTGAATTTATCTCCGGAAGACCTGGAATGGGCGGCGAAGAACGGCATCCGGGTGGTTGCCGCTATAAATAAATTCCATTACCGTAAATCGGCGGACGTGATGGCCGATGCGCAGCGGGACTGCGTCCGCATGCTGAAATATGGCGTTCGCGAATTTCAGATCGATTCCGAGTTCAGAAAATTTCTCCCGGAATAAGATTTCTTAAAAAAAATTAGAAATCGTTTTAGGGGTTGACTGGAGTTGTTTGACTATACATGTAAATCCGGTAATGGAGCACCCTCATGACTAAATTTCTAACCGATGAACAGCTGGTATCGCAGCTCCGGGAAGGCAACAAGCGTGCCTTCGAGGAGATTTACGATCGTTACTGGTATAAGCTGTTTTGCATATCCTATCATCAGGTGGGGTCCAGGGAGGAGTCAGAAGAACTGGTCCATGACATTTTCGAGAGTCTTTGGAAAAAACGCATCGATACCGAAATCCGGAATCTCGGAACCTACCTGGTGATCGCGATGAAATACCGGGTAACCAATTTTATCAAATCGCAGATCACCTGGCGCAGATACCAGGAATATCTGATCCTGAACAAGATCCAGGAAACCTATTCGACCGACGAAATCGTGCAGTTTTCGGACTTGTCGAGTGCTGTGGACGAGGTAATGCGGAAACTTCCCGAAAAAACAAGCCGTGTTTTTCATCTGAGCCGGTTTGAAAACCAGTCGGTCCGCGACATCGCGGAGGCGTTGAATATGACGGAAAAAGCCGTGGAGTACCACATCACGAAATCATTGAAAGCATTGAAGGAGAATCTCCGAACCTATTATTCCAACAACTAAACCTATACACGCCAGCGCTGATGACACCATACAATTACGACAGGCTGATCGAAAAATATGTGGCCGGAGAGGCTACCCCGGAAGAGGGAGAATGCGTGGAAAAGTTTCTGGAAGAGAATCCGGTAGAAGACTCGGCCGTACTGTTATCCGAAAAAGACGAGATAGGGGAGCGCATCCGCAGGAAATTACTCTCCAATACCACCAGGAGGCCAATCAAAACAGGATGGTGGTGGATGGCAGCGGCGGCATCGGTCGCGTTGATTGCCGGCGTATTATGGCTCGCTCCGGTGCAACACCAGCTATATTTCCCCGCCTTTGCATCAGTTTGGGATGATGATAATGAAGGGTTTGCGGTAAAAAATACGTCAAAGAAATCACAGCGACTGACCTTGGAGGATGGAAGCATCGTAATCTTGCAACCCAACAGCCGTATCAGCTACCCTGACCACTTTGGAGAGCGTAAAAGAATGGTTTACCTGCATGGGGAGGCATTCTTTCAGGTGAAGCGTGATGTAACCAAGCCGTTCATTGTTTCGACTGAAAACCTGGCGACACAGGTGCTGGGTACCTCGTTTCGGGTAAAATCCTATGATGGAGCGGGGTCCATCGAGGTACAGGTGGTGACGGGAAGGGTCTCTGTTTATGAAAATACAGATAACAAGGTGACAAGCCGTAACGGTTTCATTCTGACACCCAATCAGAAGGTGATTTTTGACAAGGAATCCAGAAAAATGGAGTTGGGGATCGTCCGTAATCCCGCGGTGGTAAAGCCGCTGGAATCCGGGTTGAAATTTGAGTTTTCAGAGATTCCTGCGGCTGATGTGTTAGCCGCGCTGGAACAGACTTACGGAATAGATATCGTGGTAGAAGGTGATGTTTTGAAAAACTGCCTGTTTACCGGTGACCTCAACGACTTGCCGATGTTCGATCAGCTTGACCTGATCTGCAAGGCGGTCAATGTGGAATATGAGCGTAGGGGTGCATCGCTGTTTGTTTCGGGCGAAGGTTGTACCCATTAGGATAAGATGAATTTTAATAAAAATGCCGGCCATGCGCTAACATGTCCGGCCCTTTGAATACCCTTCCTGGCAGAAGGGCACCGTTTGTTTTTGAGTTGTTCAGTTCACAAAAACCTTTAAAATTATGCATAAAAAAATACCCTACAAAAGGGTTGTTTACAAAGTCATGAGTGCTACGGCTAAACAACTTTTGCTTGCTTTGATATGCTGTGGAATCTCCATGGCACACGACGTATATAGCCAGGAATTACTGAACAAGGAGATCTCGCTGAAAACGGAATCCCTCGAAATCAGGCAGGTGCTGCGGCAGATCGAAAAGCAGGCCGATGTCAAGTTTGTATACAGTACCAACAGCATCCACGGAAGGAGCACGGTATCGGCACGACAGCTTCAGGGATCTTTGAACCAGGTCCTCGACCAGCTGCTGACGCCATTGAATGTGTCTTATGAAGTAGTCGGCAACTCCCGCATCCTGCTCAGAAAAAAGAGCGACCCACAAAGTGCCAGCCCTTTTCGTTCCGCGACGACGGACATTATAGCCGACCGCACCATCACAGGAAAAGTGGCAGATGAAAAAGGGGACGGGCTGCCTGGCGTTAATATCCTGATCGTAGGCAGCCAGCAAGGGACCACGACAGACCAGAATGGTCAGTTTCAACTCAATGTACCGGAGGGTAATGTGACATTGCGCTTTTCCTTCATCGGGTATGTCAGCCAGGATGCCGTCGTGGGCAATAGTTCTTTGATTAACATCAGCATGGCCCCCGACGTGAACGCATTGAAAGAAGTGGTGGTGGTGGGTTACGGAACACAGGAGAAAAAGGACGTCACCGGCGCGGTTTCCTCGGTGAAAGGGTCTGATTTTCAGAATCTTCCCTCGGGCGGGGCGCAGCAGGCATTACAGGGACGTGCTGCGGGCGTGAACATTATCCGCAATGGTGGTGCGCCTGGTGACGCCGGGACGATCCAGATCCGGGGTTTCGGAACGGTCAACAATGCAGATCCGCTGGTGGTGATCGACGGGGTACCGGCGGGTTCCATGAACGACGTGAATCCCAACGATATCGAATCCATTGAGATACTGAAAGATGCGTCTGCGTCTGCGATATACGGAACGCGTGCAGCGAACGGGGTGGTCATTATCACCACGAAGCGGGGAACATTCGACAACCCGATTGCTGTGACGCTCAACGGCTATGCCGGGGTAACCAACCGCATTAAAATTCTGGACATGCTCGATGCTCCCTCGCTGGCCGCATTGAAACAGGAAGCGTATAAAAATGACGGATTGCCTGTCCCGCCGATCTGGGAAGACAAACAGTACCAGAAGCAGCAAACCAACTGGCAGGAAGCGCTGCTGCAACGGGGTGTGACCCAGAACTACGATGCGGCGATCCGCGGCGGAGGTAAATATTCCTCATTCTCGATCTCGGGAGGCTATTATAATGAAAAGGGGATCATCGGGAAGTCGTACTACAAACGTTACACTTTACGCGTTAATTCGGATCATAAAATCGGGTCAAAGCTGAAAATCGGTCAGAACCTGCAATTTACCAATACACACAATACTGCCCCGAATACGACGTCGTCACAGACTGGCCTTTTGTGGAGCGCGATCCGTTTCCACCCGGGCCTGCCTATTCACAATGCGGACGGATCTTATAGCACCACCAAGGGGATCGGCGCATTCGGGGATATCAATAATCCTATTTTCACGGTCGACACACAGGATCAGAACAATATCCGCAACCGTTTTCTCGGAAGCCTTACAGGCGAACTGGAAATTCTGAAAGGACTGAAATTGCGGGCGAACCTGGCGATGGATGCTACTTTTTCAGAGAATACCAATTTTGAAGTCAAGATCAATGACCAGTTTCGTACCAACTCCTACAACCAGCTGGACCTTACACACGGCAAATACTGGTCGTTTCTTCAGGAATATTTTCTTTCTTATGACAAAAAATTCGGGGCTCACAGCCTGAGCCTGGTAGGAGGGTATACCTCTCAAACATTCAACAGCATTTCGGCCCGCCAGCGCGGCCGTGATTTCGCCAGTGAAGACCCATCGCTCCGCTATCTGCAATATGCCGGTACAATCGTATCCGTGGCCGGTGAAAATGGCAACCGTAGCTATGATGCACTGGCATCCTGGTTTGGTAGGGCTAATTACTCACTCCTGGACCGTTATCTGTTGACTGCCACTTTCCGTTCCGACGGTTCCTCCAAATTTGCTCCCGGCAATCGCTGGGGTTATTTTCCGGCATTTTCTTTGGGATGGAGACTTTCGGAAGAAGCGTTCTTCAAGAATGCATTACCGGTTTTCAGCAACTTCAAACTTACCGGCGGCTGGGGACAGCTGGGTAACCAGAACGTCAACTCGCTGCAATACCTGGCATTGATCAACTCCTCCTACCGGTATGCGCTGGGAGCAGGCGGCACCCAGAGTGAAATCTCGGGCGCGGCGCAAAGCCGGCTGGCTAATTTGCAGATTGGCTGGGAAACGGCCGAAATGACCAACTTTGGCGTAGAAGCCGGATTGTGGAAAAATGCCCTTTATCTGTCGGTCAATTACTTTATCAAGGACACTAAGAAGATGTTGCTGGCGCCCCCATCTGTGGGAACGATCGGTACGTCCATTATTCCTGATCAGAACATCGGTCAGCTCCGTAACAAGGGCGTTGAAATCGAAGCATCCTACCGTCATTCGTTCGGAGATCTCACTTTTAATGTAAGCGGTAATGCGACCTTGATCAGCAACCGGATCACCAAGCTGGCGACACCGGGCGGTTTTCTGGCCTCGCAGCTCTATGGGCGCGGGCAGCAGGAAATCGTAAGGACCTACGAGGGCAACCCATATGGCACATTTTACGGGTATAAAGCCAATGGGTTATATCAAAATCAAGGTGAAATCGATGCGGACCCCAACATTGCCAACGACGACCGTAAAACCAACGGTCAGATCCACCCGGGCGATGTGCGGTTTCTGGACCTGAATGGCGATGGCATTGTCGACGACAAGGACCGGACCATCCTGGGGAGTCCGCAGCCCAAAATCAACTATGGTTTGAACGCGGGCCTCAATTACAAAGGTTTTGATTTCAACCTGTTCTTCGTAGGAGTGGGCGGCGTTTCTATCTTCAACGCGGACAGAATGCAGGGACTGGACGCCAGCTATTCGTTTAATCTCTACCAGGAAACCAGTAATCGCTGGCATGGTGAAGGAACGAGCACGACGGTTCCCAGGCTGAGCATCGACAACCCGAACCGTAATTTCCGCCCGTCGGATTTGTTCATTGAAAAAGGAGATTTTTTCCGTCTCAAAAACTTCACGTTGGGTTATTCAGTACCTAAAACCGTGATCGAGAAAATAAAGCTGTCAGCGGCGAGAATTTACGTGACGGGACAGAACGTGTTCACTTTCACCAAGTATACCGGGCTGAATCCGGAGCTGGGTTATGTCGGAGGCGACGCAAATGCGAGGGCGGCAGGGCAATACAGTCAGCTGAATGTCGACTATGCGCAGTATCCGCTCGCACGCACGTGGACCATCGGAGCAACTTTATCATTTTAATCCAAAAACAGAAAGGGCATAGTTTCGCCCCTACCAGATAACCGACATGAAAAAGATATATATACTGGCCGGATGGATTTTTCTGATGGCCGCAACAAGTTGTAACGACGACCTGCTCGACAGCACACCATACGGGCAGGTCACATCACAGCAGTTCTGGCGTAATGGCGATGACGTCGTGGCTGCCACCAATGCGATTTATGCACCGCTTTTGAACGAGGATGGCTTTGCGCACACGGAATACACATTCGACAATTGTTCCGATGATATGAACCGTGCGGGCGATCACTCGGATGAAACTTCACTCGAAATGTTCACGTTCGACGCGGCAAACTCGCACATCCTGGCTACCTGGTCCACCAAGTATGAAGTCATCTCGCGCGCCAACGCGGTGCTCATCAATGCGCCCAAGGTGACGATGGATGAAACGTTGCGGAACCGCAGCATGGGAGAGGCATATTTCCTGAGAGGATTCATTTACTGGCGGCTGTCGCTGATCTATGGCGAAGTACCGATTATCCTGGAAGCGGATGCTTTGGAAAATAACTACAATAAACCGAAGTCTACGCTGGCCGAAGTACGTGCGCAGGCGGAGGCCGATTTTCAAAAAGCGGCGGCGCTGCTTCCTGTCAGTTACGCAGATGCCGAGTCGGGGCGCGTTACCCAGGGCTCTGCGAATGGTTTCCTGACCAAACTGTATGCTTACCAGGAAAACTGGGCCAAGGCAATCGAATCGGGCCAGAAGATTATCGGAAATGCCGCTTACAAAATGGCTGACAAGTACGACCAAAACTTCCAGCTCGTGACCGAGAACAATCCGGAAATCCTTTTTTCACTGCAATATGAAACCGGCTGGACGACCGACAACTCGCCTACCTTCTACCATACGCCGCAGGTTTTCGGAGGATGGGGTTTCCACGAGCCGATCGACGATCTGGTGAAGGAATTTGAGAAAGGAGACCCGCGCCGGGCCTATTCGATTTACAGTCCGGGCGACAAAGTGGAGCGCGGCTCAGCCGGTACAACCACTTTTACGGCCGATATGACGCGGGTTACCGGCCACTCATTCCGTAAATACACCAGCTTTACCGAAGGAGGAGACATGAGCCAGAGCCTGAATGCGCCTTTCCTGCGTTCTGCTGATGTGTACCTGCTGGTGTCGGAGGCCAAGATCCGTTCGGGACAGAATGGCGACGCCGAACTGAACGCGGTCCGTAAACGTGCCGGTCTGCCTGCTAAAACAGGCGCCAAGATCGCCGATGTCATGCATGAACGCCGTGTGGAACTGGCGGGTGAAAACGAGCGCCACCAGGATCTGATGCGCTGGGACAAAGCGGGGCTGATCGATATCGCAGCACATTACAAAATTGCCAGAGGGCCATTCAAACCGAGCCGTAACTTCATCAAACCCAAACATTATTACTTCCCGCTACCGCAACGCGAAGTGGATTTGAGTAATGGGGTTTTGAAACAGAATGAGAATTATTGAATGAGTGCATGACAATTAGTGACTAAATAACCAGACTGGCGGTACTGTCATTCTGAGCGCAGTCGAAGGATATTGGCGATGCCGTATGTGCTTCGACTGCGTTCAACGTGACAGTACCGGCGCACCCAATGCCCTGCTAACGCAATGACCCTTTTTCGAAAACTTCCATTGATGCTCATCGCAGTGACAATTTGCAGCTGCAACGTCCCCATACGCATGCAGGAGCGCGACCTTGCCGGTGTGTGGCGGACAGACTCGATCAGTAACTTTGTGAATGGGTTCAGCTTTACCAACAACACTTTTGATGAGCATTGGTCGACATTCGAGTACGGAAGCGACGGGCTACTCGCGGAGCGTAAAAAGGAAAAGTCGAAAACCTATCATTATCTGCTTCCTGCTGCGGATTCATTGGTTTATACAGACTCTACCGGTCATCGGCTGAGCGGTTTCGAAATTCTTAAATTGACTGATAACCGGTTGATATTGAAGAAGAAACAGAAGCCCTATCTTCCGGGGAAGAATCAGGAACTGTATGAAGTCCGTTTTTTTTCCAAAATCAATGCAGCCCATTAACTGCGAACCCGGATGACCCGTCTCTCCCTATTACTGTTTTGGATGACCCTGCTAATCGGGTGTACGACGAAAGACAAACCCCGCAGACTTTTTGAGCTGCTCCCTTCCGGCGAGAGCGGCGTGCGTTTTGCTAATAACCTGAAAGAGAGTGACGAGCTCAACATCCTCACATACGAATACTTCTACAATGGCGGCGGTGTAGGAGCCGGCGATATCAACAATGACGGAAAGCCCGATTTGTTTTTCACCGGCAATATGACCGAGAGCAAACTGTATCTCAACCAAACGGACACAGCGGGTAGTGCGATGCGGTTTAAAGACATTTCCCAAGAATCCGGTATCCATATTCCCGGCGGGTGGGCAAGGGGGGTATCTATGGTCGATATCAATGCGGATGGCTACCTCGATATTTATGTGTGCCGGGCAGGCCCGGCACAGGCTGGACTGCTAGATAATCTGTTGTTTGTCAATCAGAAGAACAACACATTTAAAGAAGAAGCTAAAACCTACGGTCTCGATTACGCAGGAAATACCACCCAGGCCGCCTTCTTCGACTACGATCACGATGGCGATCTCGATGCCTACCTCGTTACCAACGTAATGAATATGCGGGGGCCGAACAACATCCGCCAAAAAGTAAGCGACGGTTCCTCTCCCAATGCGGACAGGCTGCTGCGAAACAACGGGAACGGCACATTCACAGATGTTTCGAAGGAATCCGGGATTTTGGAAGAAGGCTACGGACTGGGTATCGCGGTGGTGGATGTGAACAACGACGGATGGCAGGACGTGTACATTTCCAATGACTATGTTTCCAACGATCTGCTGTATATCAATCAGCACGACGGCACGTTTCAAAATCGCATCACCGACTATTTCAAGCATCAGAGCTATTCGGCCATGGGCAACGATGCAGCCGATATTGATAACGACGGCCTGGTCGACTTCATTACGGTGGATATGCTGCCCGAGGACAATGTCCGTCGCAAGAATATGTTCGGGCTGATGAACTACGACCGCCACTTGTCGGAGCTCCGGATGGGCTACGAGCCGCAATTTATGCGGAATACCCTGCAACACAACAACGGAGAGCGGCCAGGCAGCGGGGATACTTTTTTCAGCGAAGTAGGGCGCTATGCGGGTGTAGAAGCAACTGATTGGAGTTGGGGCGCTTTATTTGCCGATTATGACAACGATGGTTTCCGCGACCTGATGATCACCAACGGCTACCCCAAAGACATTACCAACCGCGACTTCGTAATGTACCGGATGGCCGAGCACGAGCAGCAAATGCGGTCCGGTAGCGGTGATAGCCGTAAACTAGCCGAAGCATTGAAACAGGTTGAAGGGGCGCATTTGCCGAATTACCTCTTTGCCAATAACCGCGATCTCACGTTCGCAAACAAATCCGCGGATTGGGGATTCGACATTCCATCGTTCTCGAACGGCGCCGTTTATGCCGACCTGGACAGTGACGGTGACCTGGATCTGGTGACGAACAACATCGATCAGGAGGCATTTATCTACCAAAACCATTCGGAAGAAATGGCTGATCGCCGTCAACTGACCGTTCGACTGAAAGGCCCTGCGATGAATCCCAATGCGTTGGGCGTTAAAGTCTGGGTCTATAATGCCGGCAGTAAACAGTTCCTGGAACATTCTCCCTACCGGGGGTATCAGTCGTCCACGGAGAGCAACCGGGTTTATTTTGGTGTAGGTAAAACTCAAAAGCTGGACAGCGTTGTCGTTCTCTGGCCCGATTCCCGGTCACAGGTATTAAAAAATGTTGCGACGGGCCAGCCTTTGGAACTCGACTATGCGAGGTCATCATCGCAAAAAGGAAGCCCGGCGAACACAAAAACAGCATTCGCTGCCAGCCTTTTCACAGAGACTACCAGCCTGGGCACTACGTTCCGGCATCGGGACGACCTTTATATTGACTTTAAAATTCAACCGCTTCTTCCGCATTTACTGTCTCAGAATGGGCCGGGCATTGCGGTAGGAGATATTAATGGTGATGGCTTGGAGGATTTTTACGTCGGCGGAGCATTCAACCAGTCGGGAAACATTTTTATGCAAAATAAGCAGGGCCGGTTTTCTGCCCGTCCGCTGGTGAATGGTCAGAAATATGAAGAAGATATGGGGGCGCTCTTGTTTGACGCGGATGGTGACCGCGATCAGGATCTTTATGTAGTGAGCGGGAGTAATGAGTTTGAGCCCGGTTCGAAATACTACCAGGACCGGCTGTATAAAAATGATGGTAAGGGAAATCTCAGCATTGATACGAGCGCCCTGCCACCACTTACCGGCAGCGGTTCCACCGTCAATGCGGCTGATTTTGACCGCGACGGCGATCTCGACCTCTTTGTCGGCGGCAGATTATCGCCCGGCATGTACCCGCTGCCCGGCGATAGCTACCTGCTGCGAAACGACGGTGGCAGGTTTACCGAAGTGACCAGTAGTCTCGCACCCGCGCTGAAAGACATCGGCATGGTAACCATCGCATTGTGGACGGATTTCAATCAGGATGGCTGGGTCGACCTGATTGTGGCAGGTGAATGGATGCCCATTACTTTTTATAAAAATAACCACGGAAAATTCACCAATACGACTGCAACAACCGGTCTTGCACACACCACGGGCTGGTGGAACAGCATTGCTTCCGGTGATTTCGACGAAGATGGGGATACGGATTATGTGCTGGGCAATGTAGGGCTCAATAGTGAGGGAAAATCTTCCAACGACAGGCCGGTGACAATGCTCGCTAAGGATTTCGACCAGAGTGGTACCATGGACCCGGTGATGGCCCGCTACATCGGCAACGATCTCTACCCGGTTCACCCTCGCGACGAAATGAACAGTCAGATGAATTTTCTCAAAAAGCGTTTCATTTACTATGCGGATTATTCCAAAGCGAAGATCACCGATATCTTTAAACCGGAAGAGTTGAAAGACGCAAAGAGACTTGTTTGCGAAACAATGCAGTCCGTTATGTTGGAAAATAAGGGTAATGGGCGGTTTGCTAGGCACGACTTACCCGGAGCTGCGCAACTGGGCGCCGTGTACGGGATTGTCTCAGGAGACTTTGACGAAGACGGACACCTTGATCTGCTGCTTTCGGGCAACAGCCACGCTACCGAATCGATCAGCGGGCGTTTGGACGGCCTGGACGGGTTGCTGCTGACCGGCAATGGGAAGGGACGATTTACGCCGGTAACTGCCGCAAGGAGCGGCATTCTGATTCCTGGCGACGCCAAAGGAATGGCGCAGTTGACGCTTGGTAATGGAAGCAGTCTGGTACTTGCTGCGCAAAACAATGGGCCACTACTGGCATTCCGCACCGTTGAAAATGACGAGGACATTTACATCAGGCCAATGTCTCAGGACGCATTGCTTGAAGCGAGCTATGCCAACGGCCGGACAATACGCATAGAGCTGAACTATGGTTCGGGGTATTTATCGCAATCGGGCAGGGGAGTGGCACTTCCGCGAAAGGGGTTGCAAAAAGTAATGCTTACCGACTTTCGCGGGCAAGTCACGGAACAGAAATTTTTGCCGCTACCAGACAAACGTCCCCACTGAACCTGCCTTCAAAACGGCCACCGTCACATTTGCGCCGTCCTGAATGGTGAACTTCTTCTCGGCATCGGAATCGTTCAACACGATCAAAACCGTTTTGCCTTCCGGCGTCAGGAAGGTTACATGCAGGAGTTTTTCATCTGCCGGGCGCCCGATTGTCACGTTTGTGCCCGACGCAATCCGCACAGAGCCGGGCCGCACAAACCTCGAAGCGTGGGCCACCACATAGTAAGCCGCATTCCGGGTAACCTTGTCTCCATCGATTGTAACGCCACCCAGGCAGCGGTCGCAGCCGCCACGATCCGTAAATGGCCGATTTTGCGGATTGCTGGTCAGATTCCATTCCAGCACCGTACGTGCCCAGTTTTGCGTAGCCCCTATCGTAAGGTTTTTGATATGGTTCGGGAGATCTTTCGCGAAATCGCCCGGCGCGCCCATCCATTGTTCTGTAAAATAGAGGCTTTTTTCCGGATGGGCATCGTGTACTTTCGACAATGCATCGATGGTGCCACCATAGAGGTGGAATGCGGAGCCGTCCACATATTTTTTCGCCGCCGGGTCGTCAAGGATCGAAATTGCATATTCCGGTTTGTCGGCATTGTGATCGTAAATGATGATTTTAGTGTCGATTTTGGCCTTTTCAAACGCGGGGCCGAGATGGCTCTTAACAAAAATAGCCTGATCCTTCGCCAACATCAGCAGGCTAGGGTTGTTGCCGGGATGCAATGGCTCGTTCTGTACCGTAATAGCGTCGATGCGGATGCCTTCTTTTTTCATATCCTGGATATACCGCACAAAATAGCTGGCGTAGGCGTCATACCATTCCGGTTTCAGGCTGCCGCCCCGGGTATCGCCATTATCCTTCATCCAAACCGGTGGCGACCAGGGTGAGCCAAGGATTTTAAGCTTTGGATAAATCGTCAGGATCTCTTTCAGAATCGGTATGACGTCGTTACGATCGGGACCGAGGTCAAAATGCTTCATTTCCGGGTCGGTTTGACCCTGCGGGAGGTCATTGTATGAAAAAATCTTTTCGTTCAGATCGGATGCACCTATGCTCACACGCAGGTAAGCCATCCCGATGCCGTTTTCTTCGGTCGAGAAAAGCTCTTTCAGCAATGCAGTACGTGCCGTTTGGCTCATTCCCATCAGGTGCGATGCGCTGCCGCCGGTAAGCGTAAAGCCAAAACCGTCGATCTCCTGGTATTTATGCTTCGGGTTCATATGAACAACCGGTGTTTCAATGAGACGGGCATTCTTGCTCATTTTCCAGAAAGTGAGCTGGGGCTGTCGTTGGAAAAGCGCGGATTTGTCCAAATTGGTAAGCCAGAAGTCGACTTTGCCTTTCCCGGATTGTCCGGCGGCTACATGGGAGGCGAGCAAGAAGAAACACAGGAATAATGCAGGTTTAGGGAATGAAAAGTTCATTTGGATCGCAGTGATTGAAATGATGTTATTAAACAATGCAGTGTAATCGATTATGTTGAAAAACACTGAAAATAATGTAATATATTGCGAGTTCAAATGTAAGGGAACCTGCACGGGAATGTGCATGACGGACTACTACATTACTACAACAATCAGACGAAATTGCGAAATAAATGCCCTGGCGTGGTTTCCAACTACGTCAACCTCCCGACCAGTGTACTGCAAATGCTGAATAAGATTGTGATCGCATTTCTGCTGGCGTTAGCCTTCTTCTCCGGCCTCGCTCGCGCCCAGAATACCATCGGTCTGCCCGAAGTAGTCAACTATACCAAACAAACCTATCACGCCGGTACCCAGAATTGGGCGATCCGCCAGGACCGTAACGGTGTTATGTACTTCGCCAACAATGAGGGCTTGCTCACTTTCGACGGCGTATACTGGCGCACCTATCCGTTACCTAACAAAACCAAGGTGCGCTCGATGGAAATCGGGACGGATCACCGCATTTACATCGGGGGAGAAAACGAGTTTGGTTATTTCACCCCCGACCAGCGCGGGGTATTGCATTATGTTTCGCTGCGCGATCTCGTGCAAGAAAAGGACCGCGGTTTTGCCGACATCTGGAATGTGGCGGTGCTTAACGGAAGCGTATTTTTCAGAGCCAGCAACCGGATTTTTATATATGAGGATAAAGCCGTGACGGTCTTCAAGGGAGGCTCGCACTGGCGCTTTATGGGCGTATCCAATGGTGTGGCCGTCGCCCAGGACGCTGCCAGCGGACTTTTACGCTATGACAATGGCCGCTGGATGCCTTGGATCACATCTGGAGACCTGCCGGACGAGTATTTGTCCACGGCGCTGCTGCCGTTAGGCAAAGATACTTCGCTGCTGGTGACGATGGACGCCGGTTTGTTCCGGCTGGCGGGCGATCAGGCCCAAAGGCTTCCATCTGCATTTATCGATCAGATCAGGAATGAGCGCATTTACGCCGCAACCCGTGTCAATGACAAGCTTATCGCATTGGCAACCAGCCTGGGCGGTTGTTACATCGTGACCAACGAGGGGGTATTTGTTCACCGTTTCGCCCGCGCCGATGGATTGCAGAATAACAATGTACTCAGCGTTTTCAGGGATCACGATAAAAACCTCTGGCTGGGCCTCGACAACGGCATCGATTTCATTGCTTACGACAACGCGATCAAGAGTATGTACCCGGCGGCTGCGAAAGACGAATCGGGCTATGCGTCCATTATTTTCAGGAACCGCCTTTATGTGGGGACTTCTAACGGGCTGTATGTGGCAACGGTAGGGAAATTCGGGGACCTGAGCTATGTGAAAGGCGCGTTCTCATTTGTGGAGCAATCGAGGGGGCAGGTATGGGGCCTTTCCGAGATCAACGGAAAACTGCTGATGGCGCACCATGAAGGCATTTTTGAGATTGAAAACAATGTGGCCCGGCCCATTGAAAAGCGGAACGGCTTCTGGGGCTTTTTGCCGGTATCCCGGATTTATCCTGTCAAAACCGTGGCCGTGGGGACATATAACGGAATTAATTTCCTGCAACACGATGGTCAGGCATTCCATCCTGCCGGCAATGTACCGGGCTTCGACGTGGCTTCCCGCTTCCTGAGTTCGGATGCACGTGAGGAGAATGTGATCTGGACATCACACCCTTATCGTGGTGTGTTCAAGGTAGCGTTGTCAGACAACGGGCAATCGGCTGCGCGGCAATACACGCACAAGGAGGGCCTGCCGCTTTCGCTCAACCATAATTATGTGTATAAAATCAAAAACAAGATTCTGGTAGCGACCGAAAAAGGCATTTATGAATACGATGCGGCAAAGGACCGGTTCATCGCTTCGGCCTATTACAACAGTATTTTCAAAGGCCCGGGCGTGCGTTATCTTAAAGAAGATCAGGCGGGTAATGTATGGTTTGTACGCGGAAAAGAGCTTGGCGTACTGGATGTAGGCAACGGTACCCCCAAAATGATATTCCTACCGGAACTGAACCACAAAATGGTTTCCGGTTTCGAGTACATTCACCCGCTGAACGAGCAAAATATTTTGGTGGGGGGCGAAAAAGGCATTTTCCACATCAATTATCGGCGGTACAAGCAAAACAAAAGCCATATCAACGTTCAGATCAGCGCAATGCGGTCGTTTGGAAAGTCGGATTCGCTGCTGTTTGGCGGTTATTTCGGGGAGGTAAACGAAGTCAGAAAGCAGCCCGAAAAAAACATCCTCCATATTGCGAACCGACTCAATTCCGTTGGTTTTGAATTTTCTTCAACCCTGTTCAGTCAGCAGTCGAGCATCGAGTATTCGTATTTTCTGGAAGGCTTTGATAACAACTGGTCCAGCTGGTCATCGAGAAGCACGAAGGAGTATACGCACTTGCCGCCGGGACATTACAAATTCCTGGTGAAAGCACGAAATAACTTCGGAAGTGAGTCGGCGGCTGCGGGCTATGCATTCGTGATCCTGCCGCCATGGTACCAGACGATCTGGGCGTACCTGGGCTATGGGGTGCTCCTGTTAGGGCTGGCGTTTTTGTTTTACAAATGGCAGGAAAAGCGCTTTTTACACCAGCAGCGCCAACATTTGGAAGAACAGAAAAGGCTGCAATACCTTCACCAGCTCGAACTTGAAAAGAGTGAAAAGGAGATCATCAAACTGAAAAATGAAAAGCTGGAAGCGGAAATCCTGCATAAGAACACAGATCTCGCGACTTCCGCAATGCATTTAGTCCAGAAAGCCGAACTTTTGTCCAAACTAAAAACAGACCTCGTTAAAATCACCAGGAATGCGGAGGACGAAAAGATCAACGATGATCTCAAAAAAATGATCAAAGTGGTGGCCGATGAAAACAAGGTCGACAAGGATTGGGGCCAGTTTTCGCGGCATTTCGATAATGTTCACAGCAACTTCCTCATCGCTTTGAAGGAAAAATATCCCCACCTGACAGCCAATGAACTGAAAATGAGCGCTTATTTGCGCATGAACCTTTCCAGCAAGGAAATTGCCCAGCTGATGAATATTTCACTCCGGGGGGTGGAGGTAGGCCGGTACAGGCTTCGCAAGAAGTTGCAGTTGCCTACGGAGGTCAATATGTTCAATTTTTTCCTCGGCTTCCACTTCGACGAGTCAAAAGAAAAGGCTTAGAGCAATGCTCCAAGCCTTTCTGATCAATGGTGCGGAACTACTACTTTGTCCCGCCCCATTCTTTACTCTGCTCGATTTTCGTATTTTCCATTTCCAGCAAAGGAATCGGAAGAATTTCGTTTTTACCGGCTACAAAGCCTTTGGAGGCCAATGCGGTAGGAGCATCTCCCCAGCGCACGAGGTCCATCCAGCGGTGGCCTTCGCCCGCCAGTTCAAGGCGTCTCTCTTTCTTGATGTTTTCAAATGTGGCGGCCACCGGTTTCAGTCCTACCCGTGCACGTACCGCGTTCAGCAGTGCAGCCGCCCGGGTGAGGTCGCCGGATCCGCGCACCAGTGCTTCGGCTTCCAGCAGGTAGGTGTCTGCAAGACGGGTATCGTACATGTTCTGTGGGAAGTTCAGTTCAGGAACACCGGCACCCGACCAGCGGTTTGACTGCCGTCCCGCGAATTTTTCGAGGAAGTAGCCGGTATTCATGTACCCTTTTTCATAAGACACCAGTCCCGCTTTTTCAAGGCTGTCGAGGTTGGCAACCGTGGATTTGTTGCGGGGATCGAAGTGAATCGCCTCAAACAGCGAGGGCGTTACCGGTAGGAAGCTCCATCCGGATACATAATCCGGAGCGGTGTCCGACTTACGATTGTAGCCGCGCGGACCGGTAATGATGTTCATCACATTTCCCTCGGTACACGACACACAGCTCCATCCCCCGGCAGAGGTATTGGTGTAGGACAGCTCGAAGATAGATTCACTGTTAAACTTGTTACTGGTTTTCCAAAGATCCGCAAAATTGTCGAGCAGCTTATAGCCGTAGGGGTTACTGCCGCCCGGCGTCCCGTTGACCTTCGCCAATTCCTGCGCCGCCGGCGCGAATTTTTGCTGATACAACAAAACTTTGCCGAGAAGCGCGTGTGCTGCGCCCTGTCCGACGCGTCCGCCCTCGGTTGCTACGTTGATCGTCGCCGGAAGATCGGCGGTCGCTTCGGTAATGTCCTTTTCGATCTGTGCATACACCTCCCCGGGCGTCGCTTGCACCACATCGTACATTTCCTGCGTGGAAATAGTTCTCGTAAACAAAGGCACATTCTTGAACAGCCTTACCAACTCGAAATAGAAGTAGCCCCGCAGGAATTTCGCTTCCGCAGCGTAACGCTTTTTCAGGGTTTCATCCATCGGCACCCCAGGGAGCTTTTCCAGAAGGGCATTGGCGCGGAATACGCCGGAGAACCCTTTTCGCCAGAGTTCTCCCTGTGGTCCGGTGGTCGGGTTTAGGGTATAGTTGGAAATGACCTGAAAATCCATGATATCGCTCGGGCCGCCACCCCCGGCAAAGTGGTCGTCGGAGGCTGCGTTCATGGTGGCGATGGTGCTTACGTAGCCGTTGCCTTGCCAGCCCACGACGTCGTATATGGCCACCACGCCATTGAAAGCCTCTTCCTGGTTGCGGTAATAGTTGGCTTCCAGGTTCAGCCCTTTTGGTTTTACATCCAGGAAGCTTTCAGAGCAAGACATAAGCTGCATGCCGGCAGTAAATGCCAGTGCAGTCGCGAATTTGTTATATCTCAATTTCATCTTATTCGTATTAATCAATTAAAAGCCAATGTTCAAACCTACCATGAACGAACGCGCCTGCGGGTAGATACCCTTGTCGATACTGAGCACGCTTCCGCCGATTTCAGGATCATAGCCGGTGTACTTGGTGAGGGTAAACAGGTTCTGGCTCATTACATACACGCGTGCCTTTTTCATAGCCACCTTGCTGATCAGCGAAGCCGGGAGCGAGTAACCGATTTGCAGGGTTTTTAGACGGAAAAAGTCGCCTTTTTCCAGATAGTAGCTCGAAGGGTTCTGGAAATTCTTGTTTGGGTCGCCGTTCACGATACGAGGGAAGGTCGTGGAAGTTTCCGGGCCGGTCCAGCGGTCCAGGGCGTCTGTCTGCCAGTTCGCATTCGCGATATCGAGGCGACGCAATCCCTGGAAGATCTGATTACCGGCAACACCTTGGCCGAACACCACGATATCAAATCCTTTGTAAGCCGCATTGAGGGTCAAGCCGTAGTTCCACTTCGGAGTGGGGTTACCAATGAAGGTGCGGTCGGTTTCAGTGATCACGCCGTCGCGATTGAGGTCTTCCCATTTGAAATCACCCGGTTTTGCATTCGGCTGGATCTTTTTGCCGTCGGAAGAAACGTGTGAATCGACTTCCTCCTGGGTTTGGAAAATACCCTGGTTCACATACCCGAAGAACGAGCCGATCGGTTGGCCTACCTGGGTGCGGGTAATAGGGGGCGCTCCCTGGAAGCTGGCACCGCCTGAGAGGTACTCCACACCATTGCCCAGGTTGGTGACTTTGTTTTGAATGTAGGAAACATTACCGCTCACAGAGAAGTCGATTTCACCCAGACGTTTGCGATAACCCAATTCCAGTTCCACACCGGTATTTTCCATGTCGGCGATGTTGGCCGCAGGGTTGGAGATCGCGCCTACGTACCCCGGTATGCGTGGATTTTGAAGAATGTCCTTGGTAGCCTTTTTGAACCATTCGAATGTTACATTCACATTATTGAAGAGCGTCGCGTCGAAACCAATGTTGGTCTGGCTGGTCTGTTCCCATTTCAAATCCGGGTTGGCCGGTGCGTTGGGGCTGTATCCGATGATGTAACTGCCTGAGGTTCCGATGGTATAATTACGACCGCTACCGATGGTCGACAGGTAGGCGAAATCGCCGATGCCGTCGTTACCCACCACCCCGTAACCACCGCGGAATTTCAGGAAGTTAACCGCATTGATCGAAGGGAAGAAATCTTCCCGGGACAATACCCATCCCAGCGAGAATGAAGGAAATACACCGTATTTGTGGTTGGAACCGAAGCGGGACGAACCGTCGCGACGTATCAGTGCCTGAACGAGGTATTTCTCGTTGTAATCGTAGTTCAAACGGGCAAAAAGCGAGCTTACGGTGTGTTTTGCCCCTTCCGAGCCGTCGGAGTTACGCTGGTCGGCCGGTACTTTGAAGTTCAGGGACGCGTCGTCGAAGTTGGTAGCCGGTACGTTGAAGAACGTCACGCTCGTCATCGTGGTGTTGTTGTCCAGGTAAGCACCTTGTCCCAAAAGCACGTTCACATTGTGCAGACCGAATGCACGGGTGTAGGAAATGGTGTTTTCAAGGTTGTAATCCAAACGGCGGTTGTTGGTGCGGTTGAAGTTGGTTTGCGACGTTACAGAGGCCGCATTCAGCCAGGAGATGGGGGTGAAGCTTTCATTGCCCCAGAATGCCAGCTTGCTGCCGATGGTAGACTTCAGCTGCAGGCCCTTGATCGGCTCGGCCATCAGGTAGGCATTACCCACGATGTTGTCGGACCAGCTGTAATTGCCTAAACGGGTTTGAATATACGCAAGCGGGTTGCTCATTTCCTGACCAACTGCCTGAGAGATGCCGTATGGATTGCCGTTGGCGTCGCGCTGGATACCCTTGTTTGTGTATGGGGCCGCATTGGCGATGGCCGGGTCGGTGATCACAGCGGGTGTGATCGGGTCGAGGTTGATCGCTGAGCTCAGCGGACCGCCGAATTCGCTGTTGGTGTTACCCAAACCGATCGATTTATCGTGCGCGTAACCCAGGTTTTGCCCGAATGTGAGCCATTTGGCCAGTTTGTGTTCCGAGTTCAGACGAATGCTGGTTCTTTTGTATTTGGAAATATCCGTAGCCACGATGCCTTCCTGATCAAGGTAACCCAGTGACAGATAGAAGGTTGACTTCTCGGATCCGCCGCTGATGCTCAGCTCGTGATTCTGGCGTTTGGCGCTGTTATTGAAAATCAATGACTGCCAGTCGGTTCCCTTACCGAACGATGCCGGGTTAGGATAGGGTGCTGTTTGTCCCGCATTCACGGCCGCTTCGTTGCGGATGGTTGCATATTGGGTAGCATCGAGCAGATCCAGTTTTTTGGCCGGCCCCTGCACACCGATGTAGCCATTATAGTTGACGCGAATACCGCCTGCTTTTCCTTTTTTGGTAGTAACCAGGATCACGCCCGCCGCTGCACGGGCACCGTAAATGGCCTGGGAAGCAGCATCTTTCAATACTTCAATCGACTCTATATCAGACTGATTGAGGTAGCCGATACCACCGTTGTCTACCACCACGCCGTCTACCACCCAAAGCGGGTTGTTGTTGTTCAGCGTTGTCACCCCGCGTACCCGAACAGTGGCGGCTGAGCCGGGTTGCCCGGAGTTGGAGGCGATCGTCAGACCGGACGTGCGACCCTGCAATGCCTCTTCCAGCCTGTTGATCGGCATCGATTCCAGGTCGCTGGCCTTCACGCTCGAAATCGCACCGGTGACGACGCTCTTTTTCTGTGCGCCATAGCCGACCACGACCACCTCGTTCAGATTGTCGACGGATTCCTGTAATTCAAAATTGATTTCCGATTGGTTAGCTACTTCGATCCTCTGGGTCAGCATGCCGATAAAACTAGCCACCAGTATCGAATTGGGCTGTACTTCAATGGAGTAATTTCCGGAAGCATCGGTAATCGTGGCGTAGTTGGTACCCTCTACCACCACAGTCGCGCCCACAAGCTCTTCGCCTTTGCCCTTAACACCGACCTTGCCCTTCACAACACGGCTCTGGGCGAGGGCCGTCTGCACAAGACCATATAGCATTAGCACACTACATAATAGTACAATTTTTTTGCTCATAGATGTTAGTATTAAAATTTAGTAGACAGGTAAATGACCTTTGCTCAATTAATTATTGAAAAAGTGATACTTGCGTATCGCCTGCAAAGGTATAGGCACAGTGGGGTCACCAGGCAGCAATGCATTACTACATTACTACCTCATATTGCACAAGTGAAATGTTTTCACGGAAAAATCACCCCTACATTACTACTACAATGCAGGTTGAGCTGGTTATTTATTGATATAAACTACGAGGATTTTGACTTTCAACCGGTGGTGACATCAATCTTTCCGATCACCTCTTCCAGATCGATGCCCTCGCCTAAAACGGGTTGGAAGAGATCGCCTTCGCGCTGTATCCGGGCGGTCGCGTTGTGAATCGTGAAGTCTTTCAGTGCGAGTCCCTTTCTGACCTCTTCCCAATGCAGGGGCATAGACACGGTGGCACCTGGTTTGGGCCGGACGGCATAAGGGGCGGCCAATGTGGCCTTTGGCCTGTTTTGCAGATAGTCGATGTATAATTTGCCTTTGCGGTTTTTGGTCAGCCGTTCCACGCTGGTAAAGTCGGGAAGTTGCTGCTGGGCCTGTCCCGCCACCCATTCGGCGAAGAGCTGGCACTGATCGTACGAGTATTTTGCGCCGAGCGGGATGTAGATATGCAGGCCTGTGGAGCCGGAAGTTTTGCAGTAGGCAGGTACACCGAGTGAATCCAGCAATTTTTTGATGGTCTGGGCAGTTTCGATCACCTGTCCGAAGGTATTACTGGTGTCGGGATCGAGGTCGAGCAGGCACCAGTCGGGATTATCGGGCTTTTCAATGCGGCTGTTCCAGGGATTCACATCAATGGCACCAAGGTTGGCCATGTAGAGCAGCGTTGCTTCGTCGTTGCAGAGCATGAAGTTCTTCTGCTCTCCTTCCGAGGTATAAGGGAACGTCCCGATCCAGTCCGGAACCTTGCCGGTGACGTCTTTCTGGTAAAAACTCTTTCCGTGAATGCCGTTGGGAAACCGGTTCAAAGAAAGCGGACGGTTTTCCAGATAGGGTAGAATAAAGGGAGCTACCTGGTAATAATAGTTGATCAGATCGCGTTTGGTGATCTTGTCTTCCGGCCAGTAAAGCTTGCCCAGATTCGAAAACTTCACTTCACGGCCGCCAATCTTACGAACCTGCGTCTCCTCTTTGGGGTTCAGCAATGTTTTCCTTTTTGCCTTGTCCGGCTTGCTGATAATTTCCTCATGAGTGTTTTCAGTCTCTTCGACTACCTCTTCCGTTGACTTCTCGATCTCGCGAACTACTTCTTTGGCCGACTTGTCTTCCCGCATTCCTTCGAAGGACGGGTGCCGGAAAACGCCATCGGCGGTCACTTCTGTAAAGCTGATCTCACACACGAGTTCGGGTTTCAGCCAGGTGACATTGGCGTGCGGCGGGTTGGGCCTGAAACGCGACGGTTTGTTATAGTCCGGTGTTTCTTTAAAGGGGCTTTTGGGAGTAACCAATGGTTTGAAGAGCGCCAGCATTTCCTTTTGTTGCTTTTCTTTGAAGCCGGTGCCCACCTTGCCCACATAGCGCAGCTCGCCATTTTCGTAAGCAGCGAGCAGGAGTGCGCTGAATGGCTTGGGGGAGTCGTCGTTCAGGGTGTAGCCGGCGATGATCACTTCCTGCCGCTTATTGATCTTGACTTTAAGCCAGTCGCGGGAGCGGATGCCCGGATAGTATTCGCTGTCCGACTTCTTGGCGATAATGCCTTCCAGCCCCATTTTTTTAGCCGCATCAAAAAAAGCTTTGCCTTCGGCTTCGATGCTGTATCCCAACTGAACGGGGCTGCTTTCGTCTACGATGCGCTTCAGAATAGCTTTTCGTTCGGATAATGGTAAATGCACGAGGCTCTTGCCTTCCAGCCAAAGGACGTCGAAAACATAGAATACCAACTCGCCGTCGGCCTCGCTTCGCCAGTTCTGCAATGCGTTGAAGTCGGAATGGCCTTTGTCGTTGATCACTACGATTTCCCCATCCAGCACGGCATTGATTTTCCATTGGGAAAGCTGCTGGTATATCGGGTAAAATTTGTCATCGAACGATTTCTTGTTCCTTGATTGCAGGCTTACGTCACCGTTTTGCAGGTATGCCAATGCCCGGTAGCCATCCCATTTGACTTCAAACTCCCAGGCGTCGTCGTCGAACGGTTCGTTTACCAGTGTCGCCAGCATCGGTTGTAAGCCATTCGGAAATTTTTGTTTCTTACCCTTTCGCAGGATTGCTGTTATGTCGGGCTCCGGACTTTTTTTTTCAGCCTTGTCGCTTTCAGCCGGTTCCCGGGCTGCGCTTTTAGCGCGTTTTTTTGCGGGTTTTGCGGATTTGCCCTCGTCGTGATCGCTGATCCAGACATGGTCGGCACTTTTTTCGATGCCTTCCAATGTTTTCCGGGACACTGCTGACCGGTCTTTTTCAGTAATATCCTCCTCCGAGGCATATTTGTCGCGGTGCTTGATCAGCAGCCAGGCATTCTCCTCCATGCCTTTTGTTTTTACCAACGCAAATTCTCCTTTCAGCTTTTTGCCATGCAGCCTGAATTTCAGTGAACCTGAACGCAGTTCTTTCAACAGCATTTTTTCCTTGCCTTTTTTTCCTTCCACTTCCTCCAAAGGTTCGTAAGTGCCAAAATCCCAGACCATGACGGTACCGGCGCCATAATTGCCTTCGGGTATGATGCCTTCAAAATCCTTATAATCGTAAGGGTGGTCCTCCACCATCATCGCCAGCCGTTTCACCAACGGGTCCGTGGATGGGCCTTTGGGTACAGCCCAGCTTTTGAGCACACCATCCATTTCCAGGCGGAAATCATAATGTAGCCTGCTGGCGTCGTGCTTCTGGATCACGAAAATCAGTTCATCTTTGCCGGCTTTACCGCCTTTAGGTTCGGGAGTGCGTTCAAAGGCGCGTTTCTCGTTGTATTTGGTGAGGCCCATGGTTAAAATTGGTTGAGTAGTTAATGTACGGGTACTGCTGTTCCGGCGATCATTTTCCCTAATGTTCTGGCATTGTTTAAAGCATGGCCGCCGACATCGTTGTTGAAAAATGCCCAGACCTGGTGGCCTTTGTCGATCCAGTCGATGAACTTGGCGGCGTAGTTTTCCAGTATTTCGTCGGAGTAGGACGAGCTGTACAGGGAATGCGGTCCGTGAAAGCGGACGTAAATGTCTTTGGCGGTGGCCTCCTCGTGGTAAGGGTAGCGATCCGATTGGGCGAAGACTAGCGTAATCTCGTACTTTTTCATCAACCGGATGCTCGCCTCGCTGAACCACGAAGGGTGGCGTACTTCCAGTGCAAACCGGTATTCGCTGTAATCGCGTTGCAGGATTTCGTAGAATGGCGCGACCAGGTCTTCATGAAAAGGCGCATTGGCCGGGAGTTGTACCAGTACGGGGCCCAGATGCTTTTGAAATGGCTCGAATATTTTGAAAAAGCGCTCAAGCGGCTCTTCCGGATCGTGGAGTTTCTTGAGATGACTCAGATATCTGCTCATTTTAGGGCAGAAAATGAAGTCTTTCGGGACGCTATTGACCCATTTTTCAACAGTACCCTGCTGTGGCAGCCGGTAAAAGCTGTTATTGATCTCAGCAACATGAAAATGTTTGGCGTAAAATGCGAGATAGTCCGCTGCTTCCACGTCTTTGGGGTAAAAAATACTTTTCCAGTGTTTGTAACTCCATCCCGAGGTGCCGATGTGTATGTTTCGCTCCACTTTCACTTTCAGTTTGCTGTACGGCTTCGGAATGCAATAATCGTACCGCCGGGGCCGGAAACTATCAGGCGGATAACAGGGAATGGTTTTTGAGTTCTCACCGGGAACCAATCACCTTTTAATCACATCAAATGGCAGTTATAGATATCCTGGGAGACCAGGAAGAGACATTAGGCACAGCGGATGACCTGCGCGAGGAGGTCGTTCTCGAGATTATGCAGCAGGAGATCGTGGGGAGTATGGTTAAAATTGAGTTTGAAACTTCACTGGGGCTATGTACGGGGTATTACCTTTCCACCGAGCTGGGGCATGAGGAGATCAACCTGGAAGCTGAGTCCTTTGAACGTTTGAAACAACTATTCCCTGCGTGTAACGGCGCATTCGTGCATCCGAACAATCGCGACTGGGTAGAAATCAGCATGGCGGAAGGCATGGGAGGTTTGCCGGAATACAAGATTTATAGCCGGGTGGTAACAGGGGGTATTGTATGAGCCGGTCTGGTGGGTAGATTTCGATTCATGGCCCCGAGTGTGCTTCAAAGTCTATTTCGGCAGGTTTAACCAAAAAAATCCGCCTAAATGCCGATTTATTTCGAAATTGGGCGCTTTGACGAAACTACCAACGCTTTCTCCGTATGAAAGATATCACTGTAAAAGACTTGCAGGCCATTGAAGTTTTTAAGGATGTTCCTGAGAGCCAGCTGCAATGGATGATCGACCGCAGCCAGCATTATGAAATCCAGGAAGGCGAGCTGATGACCCGTCCCGGCGAACCGATTTCCGGAACGCATATTATCTTTTCCGGGCGTATCGAACTGTACCGGGTACAGAACAATGCCAAGCATGTAATCTCGCAGCTCTTGCCGGGCGCTGTTACCGGTATCCTTCCTTTTTCGCGGGGGAAAGTCGGGATAGCATACGGCGTGTGCCTCGAAACGACACAGTTGATGACGTTCCCCAAAGAGCTGTTGAAAGAACTGATCATCTCGCATTATGAGCTCACGCAGGCGCTCGTGATCGTGATGACGTCACGGGTACGCGAGTTTACCGAGCTGGAACAGCAGAACGAAAAGATGATGGCATTGGGTAAGCTCTCGGCCGGTCTGGCGCACGAGCTCAATAACCCGGCTGCTGCCATTGTGCGCAGTTCGGCTTCGCTGAAACAGCATTTGCTGATGCAGCCGGATTCGTTCCGGTCGCTGCTGTCGATCCATTTGTCGGATAACGAGATCGACCTGATCAACGGCAAAATGGTGAGCCTGCTCAGTAATGTCAACCGTCCGGTACTTTCGATGATGAAACGGTCGGAGAAGGAAGACGAGATCCTGGATTGGCTGGATGTTCACCAGATCGAGGGATGCGACGACATTGCGGATAACCTTGTTGAGTTTGGTGTGGGTGAAGATGACCTGGAAGAACTGAAAAGCAAGATCAATCAAAAAGACCTCTCGCCGGTACTCACGTGGATCAACAACAGCCTGACCACGGAACGCATGGTGGCGGACATTCAGGAAGCTTCGAAGCGCATCGCCGAGCTCGTAGGCTCGGTAAAGACATTCACGCATATGGACCGCGGGGGTGAGCGCGAGGTGGTCGATATTCACATTGGCATCCGCAATACGCTGATCATGCTGAACTACAAGCTAAAAAAGGGCAACATCAAGGTCACCGAAGATTTTGACCTGACATTGCCTCCCGTGAAAGCGATGGTAGGCGAGCTGAACCAGGTGTGGACGAACCTGATTGACAATGCGATCGATGCGTTGGAAAACCAGACGGCCGCTGAATTGACCATTATCACCCGGCGTGATAAGGAATTTGTAAAGGTGACGATCTGCGACAATGGTCCGGGCGTGCCGGCGGAAATCCGTTCGAAGGTCTTCGACCCTTTTTTTACGACTAAATCGGTGGGGAAAGGCACCGGGCTGGGACTGGACGTGGTGTCCCGCATCGTGAAGCAGCATAATGGCACCGTTACGTTGCATTCACAGCCGGGCCGCACCGAATTTCTGGTTTGTTTCCCATTTAATGGATAATTTTAATTCTCAACCATCTCTTAAAGAAAGCTCCTATGGCTTTGCCCATTATCTTTTCCATTGACGACGACGCACAGGTGCTCAGGGCCATTAGCCGTGACCTGAAAGCCCACTACCGTGATAAATACCGGATATTAAGTACTACTTCCGTGGCCGAAGCCATTGAAAGCCTGCTCGAATTGCAGAACCGGGGCGACGAAGTGGCAATGTTCATTTCGGATCAGCGCATGCCGGAAATGCAGGGTGTCGACTTCCTGCAAAAAGCGATGAAGCTGTTCCCCTTCGCGAAACGGGTGCTGCTCACAGCTTATTCCGATACCGAGGCGGCGATTAAAGCTATCAATGACGTCCAGCTGGATTATTACCTGATGAAACCCTGGGATCCGCCGGAGGAAAAGCTATACCCCGCCGTCGACGAGCTGTTGCGTGACTGGCAGGGTAACTACCGCCCCGACTTCAAGGGTATTAAAGTAATAGGTTACCAGTTTTCACCCAAAGCGCACGAAATCAAGGACTTTCTGGCTGGAAATCTGGTGCCTTACCTATGGCTGGACGCCGAGTCGAACGACACGGGCAGGCTGATTGCAGAAAACAACCATCTATGCCCGGTCGATTTTCCGGTCGTTATTTTTGAAGATGGCTCGCTGTTGAAAACCCCGTCGCTGATCGACATTGCGGGCCGTATCGGTCTGAATCCCAAGACAAAACAGCAGATCTATGATGTAGTGATCATCGGAGCCGGACCAGCCGGGCTGGCGGCGTCGGTGTACGGAGCTTCGGAAGGTTTAAGTACTTTACTGATCGAGCGGAAAGCACCTGGTGGTCAGGCGGGAACGAGTTCCCGGATCGAGAATTACCTGGGTTTTCCGACTGGCCTGAGCGGAGCAGAATTAACGCGCCGCGCCATTACCCAGGCCACACGGTTCGGTACGGAATTCCTCTCACCGCAGTTTGTGAAGGAGATTAAATTGAAGGATAAATATAAAACCGTCGTGTTGGGCGACGGGGCGGAGATCAACGCCAAAGCCGTGGTGATCACGACGGGTGTGGATTACCGGAAACTGGAAACGCGGGGAATAGGTGATTTTACTGGAAAAGGAATTTATTACGGCGCTGCGAGTACCGAAGCGAGCTCGTGCGGAAACAAGGATGTGTATGTGCTCGGCGGAGGTAATTCGGCAGGACAGGCGGCAATGTATCTGTCCAAATTTGCCCGGAATGTCTATATCCTGATCCGTAAAAACGACCTGACGTCGTCGATGTCATCCTACCTGATCGATCAGATTGCGGGTACCGAAAACATCAGCGTATTGGGCTGCACGGAAATTGTGGAAGCCAGAGGCAGCGACCACCTCGAAGGGTTGAAGCTGACAGACCTCAATACCGGCGAGGAACGCGATGTGCCCGCCGACGCCCTGTTCATCTTCATCGGCGCCAAGCCATACACCGACTGGGTAGGACTGGAAATCATCAAGAATACCAAAGGTTTTATCGAAACCGGCCGGGATATGAAGAATTACGACAATTTCAAGCAGATCTGGAAAGTCGACCGTGATCCGTACCTGCTTGAAACGAGCTCACCCGGCATTTTTGCTGCGGGTGACGTGCGCGCAGGCGCGATGAACCGCGTGACCTCCGCAGTAGGCGAAGGATCGATGTCCATCAGTTTTGTTCACCAATATTTAAGCGAAGTATAATGGATCAGGTTTGTAAGCATATCAGCGATATTCAGGAGATTAAGGTGGCGACCGAACTTGCCTGTGAGGAATGCAGGAAGGCCGATGGCTGGTGGGTACACCTGCGCACCTGCCAGACCTGCGGTGCCACATTGTGCTGCGACAGTTCGCCGGGCAAGCATATGACCAAGCACTTTCACCGCACCGGCCACCCCGTGGCATCATCGGCGGAGCCCGGCGAGAAATGGCTTTGGTGCTATGCGGATGAATCTTTTGTGGAGTATGAGTGAGAAGGAAGGGAGGAAGGGAGAAAATGGAGAAAAGGGAGGAAGGGAGAGCGAATGTCACCTTTCCCTTCCTCCATCCTCCTCATCCTCCCCATTCTCGCCATTCTCCCCATCCTCCTCGTCCTCCCTCGTTCATACTCCTCCCTTCATTTTTCTAAGATTGAATTTCGTAACTTTATGGCATGACGAAGACGGCGACTATCGAACAGTTCTATAAGGACACTTCCCAGCTGATCCCGGAACCGCTTCAAAAGGAAGTTGGGCATTTCAATATCTTCCGGACGGACGAACTTTACCGGGCGTTTGCGAAGAACCGTGCCATGCCCTATAATCGTCGGGCCTATTATAAAATCAGCCTGATTATTGGCCGCAACCGCGCGGAATATGCGGACAAGGTTATTGATATCGAGCATAATGCATTGCTTTTCGCGACTCCGCTGATCCCTTATAATTATGTGCCCCAGGACGATAACCAGGCTGGTTTTTTCTGCATCTTCTCCGAGGATTTCCTGACGCAGGACAATAGTGGTGTGCGGCTGCGGGAACTGCCGGTGTTCAGGCCGGGTGGTAATCCGATCTTCTTCCTTACCGATGAGCAGATCGAGGACATCAAGTATATTTTCAAAAAGATGTTCAGGGAAATCGAGTCGGATTACGCATACAAGTATGATCTGCTGCGCAATTATGTGATCGAACTGATCCATTTCGGGCAGAAATTGCAGCCTGCAACCTCTTTGTTTACAGAAACCAATGCCTACAAAAGGGTTTCTTCGCTTTTTGTGGAACTGCTTGAACGCCAGTTTCCCGTAGAGCCGCCGCACCAGAAGCTGAACCTGCGCTCGGCCAAGGATTATGCAGACCAGCTTTCAATCCATGTGAATTACCTGAATAAGGTTTTGAAGGAGATAACCGGTAAAACGACTACCGAGCTCATCACCGAGCGGATTATCAAGGAGTCCAAGATCCTGCTGAAACACACCGACTGGAATGTGTCGGAGATCGCATACAGTCTGGGTTTTGAAGAACCATCGCATTTCAATAACCTTTTTAAGAAGCACACCACACTGAGCCCGCGCGCATTCCGGGTGTAAGATTTGAATTTCGTAAGTTTTGATTTGAAACCCGCAAATCCGGCGGGATACTGCCCGGTACCTTTGTTCCATCAATTTTAAACAATAAGAAAGATGGAATCAGCAAGTAAAATAGCATTGGTTACCGGCAGTAGTCGTGGTTTGGGAAAAAACATGGCATTGCGCCTGGCAGAAAAAGGGAACGACGTGATCGTGATATATCGCAGCAAGGAACAAGAAGCGGAAGAAGTGGTAGCAGTGATTGAAGCGCTGGGACAAAAGGCAGTGGCAGTTCAGCTCGATACCGCGGATGTCAAGGCTTTTGACGGTTTCTTTTTACAGCTTTCAAGTATATTGAAGGACAAATGGAACCGGACTTCCTTCGACTTTTTGATAAACAACGCAGGTATCAGCCGTCCTTCGGCATTCGGTCAAACGAGCGAGGAGGATTTTGATGACCTTATGAACGTGCACTTCAAGGGGGTTTACTTCCTTTCTCAAAAAGCACTGCCACTGATCGCCGACGGTGGCCGGATTGTGAACCTCTCCACCGGCCTCGCGCGCTTTTCCACACCCGGGTATGCTGCATACGCATCCATGAAGGGCGCGATCGACACGTTGACGCGCTATATGGCCAGGGAACTGGGCAGCAGGGGCATTACTGTTAATGCGTTGGCGCCGGGAGCCATCTATACCGATTTCAACAGCGATTCATTCGATAAACACCCGGGCCTGACGGAGTTCATCAGCAGCGTTACCGCACTCGGCCGTGTGGGCCAACCCGACGACATCGGCGGCGTGATCGCATTCCTTTGTTCGGAAGATTCGCGCTGGATCACCGGGCAGCGGATCGAAGTTTCGGGCGGGATGTTTTTGTGAAAAGTACCAATGCCGTTGTCAATGCCGGCGTCAACTAACACGGCATTGGCAACGGCGCACCGCAGGTTGTTGGTGATAACACCAACAACCACATTACATTTTCTTCCCTGACAGCTTCAAATGCACATCGATACCCGGCTTAATGGATGCATCATCCGGCAGGCCGGGTTCCGTGGCGTAAGTCATTCCCCACAAAGTACGATCAATCCGGACTTTTCCTTCCATTTTGAAAGAATCGCCGCTGATATCGATACGGGCGGGGAATGTGACTGGGTTACTTTTACCTAACATCGTTAAATGACCTGCCACCTGGTAATTTGCATCTTTTACCACGTCGTCACCGCTGCCAGAGAATGGGGCGACGACCGTGATTTCGAAGGTTACGTCCGGATGCAGTGCCATATTAAAGAAATCAGGGCTTTGCAAGTGGTGAACCAGTTGATGCTTAACCTCTTCGGTGGGAAGGTTAAAGTTGATGATCGAGGAAACCGGAATGGTGAATGCACCGCTTTTAACTTTACCGTCCTCGATGATGAGACTGTTGCTCTCGACCCCGATCGACCCTTCATTGAAATAGCCGGTTTTGAGATACCCCTTCCATTCCGCTACCGAGGTGTCGTCCAAATGATACCGGGTGGTCGATACATCGTGATCCGTACAACCTGTAAATAGTGTAGCAAGTGTTAACAGTGTTAGAAATTGTTTTTTCATGTTTTGATTTGTTTTCATGGCTGATAATGATTTCGTTGCAAAACTATGTCCAAAGAATGGCTGGTAGCCTACGTGAAACGGATCAAAAACTACGCGGAGGGGATTTATGGGAGGAATTTGGGCCGATTGAAATCGGAAGCAATAATTGCTTTAATTTGTAGCCAGATTTTAGTCATTAATACTACCTGGCGATGTCAGTAAAAGGACCTATTATTTCCATAGAGGACGATGCCGACGACCAGTTCTTAATCAAAAGCGTCGTTGAGGAGCTTGACATACCCAACGAGCTATTGTTTTTCAATAACGGTCTGGAAGCGCTGCTGTACCTGGAAACGACCCAGCAGCAGCCATTCGTGATCATCTGCGACATCAATATGCCGGTCATGAATGGGCTGGAATTGCGCGAACGAATCGATCAGAACGAATATCTGCGAAGGAAGGCTATCCCGTTCGTGTTCCTGAGCACTGCAGATAATCCGCTGGTGATCGAAACAGCGTACGACTCCACAATCCAGGGCTTTTTCAAAAAAGAAAACAGTTTCGAAGACCTCAAAAAGAGGATCAGGGTCATATACGACTATTGGTCATACTGCCTCCATCCAAATCAATACCATTAATGCCGGCTTTCAAGCCGGAGCCCCAGCCAGTTCGCGCGGGAGACAAGCAGAGAACAAGCCATGAAAAAAGTTCTGATCATCGACGACGAAGAAAAACTAAGGGGCCTCATGGCCCGGGTGGTAAAGCTGGAAGGTTTCGACGTGATCGAGGCAGGTGACGTCAAAACAGCCTGGAAAAAGCTGGATCAATCGGAGCCGGACGTCGTGCTTTGCGATGTAAAGCTGCCCGACGGCAATGGCGTGGAGTTCCTGAAATTGTTGAAAGAAAAATACCCTTCCCCGGAAGTGATCCTGCTCACTGCCTACGGCAATATTCCGGACGGTGTACAGGCCATCAAAAACGGCGCATTCGACTACATTACCAAAGGTGACGACAACAACAAGATCATCCCGCTTTTGTATAAGGCCATGGAAAAGGCCGAACTCAACCGCCGGGTTATCAGCCTGGAAAAGCAGCTCGGGGAAAGACATTCTTTTGATGCTATCATAGGTAAGTCCAAAAGATTGCAGGCCAGCATCGATCTCGCGAGACGTGTAGCGCCCACAGACACCACAGTTCTGTTGCTGGGTGAAACCGGGACCGGTAAAGAAGTATTCGCTCAATCCATTCACCAGGCCAGTAACCGGGCTAAGAAATCATTTGTGGCGATTAACTGCTCGGCATTTGGAAAAGACCTGCTCGAAAGCGAGATGTTCGGACACAAGGCGGGTGCATTCACCGGTGCGGTGCGCGACAAGAAAGGGCTTTTTGAAGAAGCCAGCAATGGTACGATTTTCCTGGACGAGATCGGTGAGCTGGCACCGGAGTTGCAGGCCAAACTGCTGCGGGTGCTGGAATCCGGTGAGTTTATCAAGATCGGCGAGACGCACGCTACCAAGGTAAATGTGCGTGTGATCGCCGCCACGCACCGGGACCTGCCCAAGCTGATCGAGACCGGCGAGTTTAGAAGCGACCTGTTTTACCGGTTATCGGTATTCCAGATCACATTGCCGTCTTTACGTGAACGCACTTCGGACATTGAAGCGCTGGCAGGCAGTTTTGCTGCCCAGTTTGCATTGAAAACCAACAAAAAAATCAGCACGCTGTCGCCGGATTTCGTGGCAGCGTTGGAAAAAAATCCCTGGAACGGGAACATCCGGGAGCTGAAAAATGTCATCGAACGGAGTGTGATCCTCACCGATGGGCCTGTGCTCGATGTAGAGAGCCTACCTTTCGAAATGCAGCACCCCAGGCAGGAGAGTGGCAAAAATATGTCGGCATTCTCGCTCGCCAGCGCCGAAAAATTGCATTTGCAAAAGGTTTTAAATTACACCAACGGAAATAAGGCCGAAGCCGCCAGACTGCTGGAAATCGGCGTCGCTACGTTGTACCGCAAAGTCGACGAGTACAAGCTCTAAACACCTTATCTCTATCAACCGGAATTCCATTGTGATAAACGGGCCTATCATTTTGATAGGCTTTTTTTGTGCCCATTTGGAATGTAAATGCTTAATTAATTGCTGTACAGTCTATTGTGCAAGAATGTGGCGCCGGGGCACAATGATGGCAATAGTGCTGGCATGTCAAACAATATTATCACTCTGATCATGACAACGATCCTTCTTCTGGGAGCCGGAGCACTGAGCTTCGCTCTTTTTTACAAAACTGTTCACTACTTCGAAAAGATCTGAAATCATGCTTCCGCTATTCATCGTCTCGATACTGGTCTTCGTGTACATGTGCTATGTGCTCGTAAAGCCCGAAAAATTTTAAAACACCCAAATCAATGAACACTGAATTATTTGGCATTATCGCGTTATTCGTCGCTACGGTCGCATTGGCGGTACCGTTCGGCCAATACATTGCGAAAGTATACGGAGGAGAAAAAACACCCCTGGACCCGCTTTTCAACCCTTTGGAAAAAGGGTTTTTCCGTTTGAGCGGGATCAGGCCAAACGTTGAAATGAACTGGAAACAGCATTTGTCCGCATTACTGACGATCAATATGGTCTGGTTTTTCTTCGGCATGTTCGTCCTGATGAACCAGAGCTGGCTACCACTCAATCCCGACGGCAACCCCTCGCAATCGGCTGAACTCGCCTTCAACACGACCATTTCATTTGTTGTGAACTGTAACCTGCAGCATTACTCGGGCGAAAGCGGAGTAAGCTACCTGGGCCAGTTGTTTTTGATGTTCCTGCAATTCGTAAGTGCCGGAACGGGCATGGCAGCTGCTGCGGTCGTGATCATTGCATTGAAGGAGAGAACTACCGACAAGCTCGGTAACTTCTACGATCTGATGGTAAAATCCTGCACGCGGATCCTGCTGCCCGTATCGTTTGTGATCGCGATCATTTTGCTTGCAAACGGCACACCCATGACTTTTGATGGCAAGGATACCATGATATCCCTGCAGGGCGACACAGTCCAGGTTTCCACGGGTCCGGTAGCTGCATTCGTGCCGATCAAACACGTCGGTACCAACGGAGGCGGTTTTTTCGGGGCTAACTCGGCGCACCCGCTCGAAAACCCCAACTATGCAACCAACATGACTGAAATGTTCGCGCAGATGATCATTCCGCTGGCCATGATTTTCGCATTAGGGTATTATGTCAAACGTAAGCGGCTTTCGTGGATGATCTTCGGGGTAATGACGCTCGGCTTCCTGCTATTGACGGTCCCTACCGTTGTCACTGAACTGAACGGTAACCCAAAGATCGCACGGATGGGCGTTGATATGTCTTCCGGTGCGATGGAAGGTAAGGAGACCAGGTTTGGAACCACGGCCTCGGCATACTGGAGTATAGCCACTACCGTCATCTCCACGGGTTCCGTTAACTCCATGCACGACAGCTTTATGCCGGTGTCCGGGTTGACGCAAATGCTGTCCATGATGACCAATGCATTTTACGGCGGTGCTGGCGCGGGTATTCTCAATTTTTACATATTCATCATTCTGGCCGTCTTTATCAGCGGTCTGATGGTGGGCCGTACGCCGGAATTTATGGGTAAAAAAATAGAGGCACGGGAAATGAAGATTGCGATGATCGTCGCGCTGCTTCACCCGCTGCTGATCCTGGCGGCCACGGCATTAGGCGTATCCATGCCCGAGCTGACCGCCGGCACACTGAACAATCCCGGTTTCCACGGGTTAAGCGAAATGCTCTATGAATATACCTCTTCCGCCGCCAATAACGGCAGTGGTTTCGAGGGATTGGGTGACAACACGCCCTGGTGGAACATCAGTTGCGGCATTGTGCTGATTCTCTCCCGATTTATCCCGATCATCGGTCCGGTAGCCATTGCAGGCATTCTGGCATCCAAAAAACATGTTCCGGAGAGCGCGGGTACACTACAAACCGACACGGGCACATTTGGTATCATGGTTTTTGCCGTGATCGCGATCATCACTGCGTTATCCTTCTTCCCTGCATTGACCCTCGGGCCGATCGCCGAATATTTTTCAATGCAATAATTAACTGAAATCAGAAATGAAAACTCAAAATACATCCCTCTTTCAGGGGGATCTCGTACGGGAGGCGCTGGCGCAAGCCTTTGTGAAGCTGAATCCGAGAATTATGTTCCGTAATCCTGTGATGTTCACAGTCTGGATCGGTACGCTCGTGATGCTGATCGTGAATGTGTGGATCATGAGTGGCGAAAAAACGCAAGGCAGCTTGTTGTACAACCTGATCGTCTTTTCGGTCCTTTTCCTGACGCTCGTTTTTGCCAATTTTGCCGAAGCTATCGCCGAAGCACGGGGTAAAGCCCAGGCCAACAGTTTGCGGAAAACGCGTGAGGAAACGCCCGCGAAGTGGATACAGACAATAGGTGAAATGTATGTCAACGAGATTAAAATAGTCCCATCATCGCAGCTGCGGAAAGGCCATATTTTTCTTTGTGAAACCGGCGATATTATCCCTACCGACGGTGAAATCATCGAAGGCCTCGCGACGATCGACGAAAGTGCCATTACCGGTGAATCGGCTCCGGTGATCCGGGAGGCGGGCGGCGATAAAAGTAGCGTAACCGGTGGTACCAAAGTGCTTTCCGACCGCATTAAGGTCAAAGTGACCACCGAGCCGGGCGAAAGTTTCCTGGATAAGATGATTGCTTTGGTAGAAGGCGCCAGCCGTCAGAAAACGCCCAACGAAATTGCATTGACAATTCTTCTGGCAGGCTTTACATTGGTTTTTGTCATCGTATGCATCACCCTGAAGCCATTCGGTGATTTTGCAAATACACCCATTACGATCGCCGCATTCATTTCGCTCTTCGTCTGTCTGATCCCGACGACGATCGGCGGGTTGCTCTCCGCGATCGGTATTGCCGGTATGGACCGTGCATTGCGTGCCAATGTGATCACCAAAAGCGGTAAGGCGGTGGAAACGGCGGGCGATATCGACACCCTGTTGCTGGATAAAACAGGTACCATCACCATCGGGAATAGAAAAGCGACCAATTTCTGGCCGGCTAAAGGCGTGGATAAAAGTTACTTCATTACCGCGGCCGCCTTAAGCTCTGTGGCCGACGAAACGCCGGAAGGTAAGTCGATCATCGAACTCGCCGACATTCATCCGGACCAATTGCGGGTCGAGAATCCTACATTCATTGAATTTACTGCCGAAACCCGCAGCTCGGGTGTCGACTACCTGGATACCCGCATTCGAAAAGGCGCGTCGGATGCGATCCGCAGGCTCAGTGAAAAAGCCGGTAATGCGTTTCCCGAGGACATTGCCAATAAGGTGAGGGACATATCCAGCAACGGCGGTACGCCGCTGGTCGTGGCCGAAAATGAGAAGGTAATCGGTGTGATCGAGTTGCAGGACATTATCAAGCCGGGTATTCAGGAACGTTTCGAAAGACTGCGTAAAATGGGTGTGAAAACGGTGATGGTAACCGGAGATAATCCACTGACTGCTAAATATATTGCGGAAAAGGCCGGGGTAGATGATTACATTGCCGAAGCCAGGCCCGAAGATAAAATGAACTACATTAAAGCCGAGCAGCAGAAAGGCAAGCTCGTGGCGATGATGGGTGATGGTACCAATGATGCACCCGCCCTCGCACAGGCAGATGTAGGCGTGGCGATGAACAGCGGTACGCAAGCTGCCAAGGAGGCCGGCAACATGGTCGATCTGGATAACGATCCGACGAAGCTGATCGAAATTGTCGAAATCGGCAAGCAGCTGCTTATGACACGCGGTACGCTCACTACTTTCAGTATCGCCAACGACGTTGCTAAGTATTTTGCCATTGTGCCCGCTTTGTTCATCGCCTCCATTCCGGCGTTGCAAGGCCTGAACATCATGCGCTTGCACAGCCCCGAAAGCGCGATCCTGTCGGCTGTTATCTTTAATGCGGTGATTATCCCCTTATTGATTCCGCTGGCATTGAAAGGTGTAGCGTACAAACCCATCGGTGCGAGTGCATTGCTGAGGAGGAATCTGCTGATCTACGGATTGGGAGGTGTGCTGGTGCCATTCGTTGGGATCAAGGCGATTGATTTGGTTGTGAGTGTGTGGTTTTAAAGCTATTGCTCATAATGGCCATGGACGCTCAGCACGAATATCTCAACGGAAGTCAAGACTTTGTAAATCAGCCGATGCTCGTCGGAGGTTCTTCGGTTCCAATATCCTTTAAACTGATGTTTCAATCCCTCAGGCTTACCAAGTCCTTCAAAAGGGTGTTTATGAATGTCAGTAATGAGTTCGAATACCTTCCTGACCAGTTTCGGATCGGTCTTGGCCCAATGAGCAAGATCTTCAAATGCGCTAGGATCAATAATGGTGTTTTTCATCCCTTTTCAGCCAGGTGTTTGCTGAAAAGTTCAAAAGAGTCGCCGCTGAAAGTTACCACGTTACCTTTTTCGAAATTATTGATGGCTTCTTCAAGACGTTCGAAATACTCCTCACGGGTTTCTTTGCGGAGAATCCCTGCGGAAGCTTGGTCGGTAATGCTGATGGTGATCTCTGAATTCTCTTTACCACGAACCAATGCTTTGATTTTCTCTGTCAACTCATCAGTGAATTCAGAAGATTGAATTCTCAAAACAGCTTCCATAAGATTTTCTTTTTTCTCAAAAAATAAAAAAATTAAACCAACCATGAAACAACACATTCTTCCAGCGATCCGGTTGACAATCGTGACGCTGTTATTCTTCTCAGGCGTGTACACGCTGGTGATCCTGGGTATTGCCCAGGCGTTTCCGAACCATGGAAAAGGCGAGGTAATCGAACGGAACGGGAAACGTTATTATGCCAATATCGGGCAGTCGTTTACCGATGATAAGTACTTCAATTCCAGGCCTTCCGCGGTGGGTTATAATGCAGCCGGCAGCGGTGGCAGCAACAAGGGCCCTTCCAACGAAGAGTACCTGGGCGTGGTGAAAGCACGGATCGATACATTCCTGGTGCATAACCCGGATGTGAGGCCATCACAGGTTCCAGTAGAACTGGTAACCGCGAGTGGGAGCGGTCTGGACCCCGATATTTCTGCCAAGGCGGCACTGGTGCAGGTGGATCGAATTGCCCGGGTTCGTAACATTCCCGGCGACCGTCTGAAAAAGCTGGTAGCAGACCATATTCAGGGGCCATTACTCGGCATGTTCGGCCCGGAAAAGGTGAACGTGCTGAAACTGAACCTGGAGCTCGATCAGCTTCGATAATACCATCGACACCGCCCGCTTCCAGTGCCGTCGTAGCGGGCGGTGCCTTTTTCTTCCGCGCGGCTATGATTGAACAGATTGACCATTTTATGAAAACCGTATTACTGAGTGCCCTTGCCATTGCCTCCTTCACCCACGTTAATGCCCAGGATTCGACCGGCAATAATGTGTCTCCATTTCCTGAATAGCCGCGATGCGATTTTTAGCAGGAGGCAGTCGGATTTGTCGAAGGACAAAACTTACGTGACCACAGCACTGACTTTTGCATTGAATTGAGAAAGGTATCATACCTGACGGCCAATTGTTGGTGACAACACCAACAATGGCTGAATGGCTGAATAGCGCTGTTGGTGATAACACCAACAATGGCTGGCTGAATGGCGGAGATTACTGGTGACAACGCCGGCAACGGCCACTAACCCTACATTGCAATGTTTACCCAATTACAAATTATCAACCTGTTACGAAATGAACTTCCCCGCCTGGCGGGGGCGGATTGTGCGGAATTATCTTCGCGTACTTTCGTTTCTATCCATTCATCGATCCATTACCTGTCGGATTGTACTAAAAACACCATCGAGCAACGGCATTTCGAACCGGCTCGCCAATGCTTCGCGCTGGCGGAACGCATCTACCAGGAAGGCGACATGATGGTGAGGCTGCTGATCGAAAATGTGTTCGTCTATGCCACCGTCTGGACCAAAGGGCGGAACATCACCAGCCTACCGGGACACATCATTCCCGATATTTTATATAAAATACATTTGAAACAATTGAATGACAGCCATTGCTGACAACCATGAAAAAGGATCCTGATCCGATTGATATACACATCGCCGGAATAGACGATGAAAAATTTACCAGACTGATTACAGAAGAAATGGAACATTCCGCGCTGCTCAGGGGATCCGGAATTTCCAAAAGGACGCATGCGGGTATTGTACAGAAAATGCGGGAAGGCAACGCCGTGGCAGCGGTTACGAGAGGCGGAATATGGGTGGGCTTTTCTTATATCAACCCTAACCGGTAACCCCTGAAAAGCATGGAAGCCAGCAATGCGGAGCACTTTCTTGAATTGATTAAAAAATCGAGGAAAGGCAAATTCAAGATCTACATCGGAATGAGTGCGGGAGTCGGTAAGACGTACCGCATGTTGCAGGAGGCGCACGCGTTATTGCGTACCGGTATCGATGTAAAGATCGGTTATATCGAAACCCATCTCCGCAAGGAAACGCACGATCTGTTGGAAGGATTGCCGGTAATACCCAGGCGGAAGCTATTTTATAAAGGGAAGGAGCTGGAAGAACTGGATGTCCAGGCTGTGATCACCCTCCGCCCGGAAGTGGTGATCGTCGATGAGCTAGCACATTCCAATATCGAGGGCAGCAAGAATGCCAAACGCTGGCAGGACGTGCTGGATATTCTCGATGCCGGGATCAATGTGATTTCGGCCGTAAATATCCAGCACATCGAAAGCCTGAACCAGGAAGTACGCGAAATTACGGGTGTGGAAGTGGCAGAGCGTATTCCCGACAAAGTGCTGGGGATGGCTGATGAAGTCGTGAATATCGACCTTACCGCGGATGAGCTGATTAGCCGTTTGAAAGAAGGTAAGATTTATCGGGAGGAAAAGATCCAGGCCGCATTGCAGAACTTTTTCAAACCCCAACATATTCTGCAACTGCGTGAACTGGCCCTGAAAGAGGTGGCATCGCAGGTCGAACGGAAGGTAGAGAGTGAGATCCAGCCGGGTATGGCGCTGAAACACGAACGGTTTTTGGTATGCATCAGCAGTAATGAGAAGACGGCGCGTAAGGTCATCCGTAAAACCGCCCGGCTCGCCAATTACTACCATAGCAACTGGTTTTTGCTGTATGTACAAACGCCGGGCGAATCGGCGAGCAGGATCGGGCTGGCCAAGCAGCGGCATCTGATCAATAACTTCAAGCTGGCCACCGAGCTGGGAGGCAATGTGATCAAAATGGAGAACAGCAGCATTGCCAAAACGATCGTGGAAGTGGCCGAAAAGAATAAAATCACGACAATATGCATCGGAAAGCCGCATTTGAACCTCTTCAAAGTCATCCTGGCGACGAATGTGTTCAACGGACTTTTAAATAAAATGTCTTCTTCCGACATTGACCTCATAATACTTTCCTGAAATGAAAATCAAAACCAAATTACGGCTGGGCATCGGGCTGCTTTTCGCGATGATCACCGTGCTGGCAGTTGTCGGCATCCGGCAGGTCAGCCTGTTATCAGCCGATTCCCGCAATATCCTCGTGGCTAACCATAACTCTCTGGTATATTCCCGGCAGATGCTTAGAGCGCTCGACGAACTGGAAATTCACGCGGGGGCGCTCGACCAGTTCAAAAAGAACCTGGAAGCACAGCAAAAGAATGTTACCGAGATCGGAGAAAAAGAACTGACCGACCAGTTGACCCGTCATTTTGAAAGACTGGCGACAGACGTCCGGGATCAGCAGCTGATCGGCCAGATCCGCGGCGACGTGACCGAAATTATGAGCATCAACCTCGATGCGATCAGCCGCAAAAGCCACATCGCCAGTCAAACTGCCAAAAGTTCGATGGTCTGGATCGGGATCACAGGTACACTGTGTTTCATTATCGCGTTCACGTTGTTTGTCAACCTGCCGGGAAACATCGCAAACCCGATCCGGGAATTGACCGAGAGTATCCGGCAGATTGCGAACGAGAACTATACCGAGCGGGTGCACTTTGGCAGTGGGGACGAGTACGGGCAACTGGCGCAGTCGTTCAACACCATGGCCGAGAAGCTGGAAGAATACAATAGCAGTAACCTGGCCAAACTGATGATCGAGAAGAAACGGGTTGAAACGCTCATCGATAATATGCACGATCCGGTAATCGGGTTGGATGAGCATCGGACGATAATCTTCGCCAACGAAGAGGCCCGCAATGTCACGGGGCTCAAAGCGGGTGAAATGATCGGTCGGGATGCTGCGAAAGTGGCTTTACATAACGATCTGATCCGCTCACTGGTACGTGACATTTTTGAGCCGGATACAAAGGGGAATGGCGAGGCCGCACCGATGAAAATCTACGCCGACGGCAAGGAAAGCTATTTTGAAAAGGAATATGTTGACATTTCCATTGTCCCGACAGGCGAGTCGGCGAGCCGGTCGATCGGTCATGTCATCATTTTGCGGAATGTGACACCTTATAAAGAGCTTGATTTTGCCAAAACTAATTTCATTGCGAACGTGTCGCACGAACTGAAAACGCCCATTTCTTCCATTAAAATTACATTGGATCTCCTGCGTAACGAGCGGGTGGGTGAAACCAATGATGAACAGCGGGGCCTCCTCGACAGCATTCGGGAGGATGCCGACCGTTTGCTGAAAATTACCGGCGAGCTGCTGAACATTACTCAGGTGGAAAGCGGTAAGATCCAGTTGAATATTGCCGGATCCTCGCCTCAGGAGATATTGCATTATGCCGTCGCCGCCAATGAAACGCAGGCCGAAAGCCGGGATATCCGGTTGCTGGTCGATGAAAACGGGGTGAAAACCAGCGTCCTGGCAGATTCCGAAAAGACGGCCTGGGTGCTGACCAACCTCATTTCCAATGCAATCCGCTATTCCTACGACCATTCCAACATCCACATTGGTTTGGAAGAAGATCAGAATTTTGTGAAAATAGCTGTGAGGGATAACGGTCAGGGTATTTCGCAGGAGTATAAAGACAAAATTTTTGACCGGTACTTCCGTGTCCCCGGTTCAACCAAGGAAGGTACCGGACTGGGGCTTGCCATTAGTCGTGAATTCATTGAAGCCCAGGATGGTACACTCACAGTCGAGAGCGAGCTGGGTGCCGGAAGTATCTTTACAATCGGTTTGAAAAAGAATAGCTGATATCGGACATTGCGCGAAGGCAGTGCAGCAGTGTAGTATAGGAATACTTCGAAACTTATTCTGATTAAAGTAAAAGTATTGTAATCAGCGTTTTATGGCGTTTTCCTTTTGATTTTTAAGCAGGACCGGTCGTATATCGGATATGTGGCTTGTTGCACGGGATGCTTATCATCGGACACTAAATTCAAGTGTCACATTTTAATCCATCCCGAAAATTATGGTAAACCTGTCCAAGCCTTTTTTGCTCCCTCTTTACCGTTTGCTACCCCGGAACCGAAAGATTTTTATTGCGTTCTGGCTGCTTACATTGCTGCATCACGCGGCATTCTCGCAAAACCCGTTCAAGTTTAGTTATCAGGGTGTAGCACGCGACGGCAACGGCAAGCTTGTCGGTACCGCCACCGTCTCGGTCAGGGTGAAGATCCATGAAGACTCGCCCGGCGGTCCGATTGTTTATGAGCAAACCAACTCGCCCCAGACCAATGCAAGCGGTGTTTTCAACCTGGTGGTCGGTACCAATGCATTTCTGAACATCGACTAGGGATCCAAGGACTACTTCATGCAAACCGAGATCGATACCGATGGTGATGCGGATAGTTTCACGGACATGGGCACCACGCCACTGCTCAGTGTCCCTTATTCCCTCATCGCAAAGCAATGGATGAATAATTATCCCATTGTCCAGAAAGGTACCGTTGGGTCAGGGCCCAGCCTTTCCAATGTGCAGGCTGGGGCCAATTTGATCTGGTATCCCAGAAAGGGTGCATTCCGCGCCGGATCGCTGGACATGAATGGTGTTGCTTACTGGGATCATAATGGCATCGGCGTCAATTCATTTGCGACGGGTTTTAATACCAAGGCATCGGGGGAAGGTTCGATCGCGATGGGGAAATTTTCATTTGCATCCGGCCTCAATTCGGTGGCAATCGGATCCAATCTTTTTGCGAATAGCGAAGACGCGGTTGTCATTGGGCGTAGTGCTGTTGCCGACGGGAAAGGCGCTACTGCGATAGGCTATGAAGTCAAATCGCCCGGTGAACGTTCATTGGCTATGGGCTCGGATGGCGCTATGGCTTCCGGCCCTCACGCCGTATCGATCGGGGCGGGAACGGTTGCGCGAGCTTTTGGAAGCGTTGCTCTGGGCTCTTTTAATAACAATCAGGACCCGATCGGCCTGAATCCTTCGTTTGATCCGTTGAGCAGGTTTTTTCAGATTGGAAACGGGTTTAGTAACGAAAGCCGCTCTAATGCCATGACGGTTTTGAGGAATGGAAATGTTGGGATTGGCAATAATGCTATTAATCCGGAATTTATACTTGATGTCGGCAGCAGGATGAGATTGAAGCACAATCCGAATTTAACACCTGGAATATGGATGAACGATGACCAGAACAAACCAACGTTCTTTTGGGGAATAAGTTCTAACAAGACCATGGGAATGTACCACATCAATCACGGATGGGTCGCAACGATATCTGAGGATGGTTATCTGGAAGCAAAAAATGGTGTATATACCTACGAGCTCGTTGCCTACAAAAAAGCAGTAATAAAGGGTGACATCCACCTGGAAGGAAAGCTGATCAATACATCTGACCGTCGTTTGAAAATGAATATTACCCCGTTGTCCGGCAGTCTGGCGAAATTGTCGAGTCTTGATGGTTATCACTACCACTGGAAAAACAAAACCAAAGACCAAACCTTGCAAACCGGCGTGATCGCGCAGGAAGTGGAGGCAATCTTTCCGGAACTGGTTACCACAGACAAAGGCGGCCTGAAATCGGTGAACTACGTCGGGTTGATCCCGCATTTGATCGAAGCGGTGAAAGAGCTGAATGACAAGAATGAAGCAGTGGCTCGCCTCGAAAGGGAAATGGAGGCAATGAAGAAGATGATCGCCGGATTAAAAGATACAGGCGGCCATTCTGAAAATGCTGCCCGAGCAAGTAAGTAAGTTACAGCCCCGCAAATGCGGGGCTGCTTTTTTGTACTATTCCACCACACGCACCCCTACATACGAGGACGCTTGACCCGACAAATAAACCCTGTGTTTTGCTTTCTGGAAATCAGCTTCTGTGGCCTCGTAGATATTTACAAACTTTTGCGGATTACGGTCCACCAGCGGGAACCAGGAACTCTGGACCTGGACCATGATTTTGTGACCCTTTTTGAAACGGTGAGCTGCGTCCTGCATGTCGAATCTCACATTTTCGATCTTGCCCGGCGTCATCGGTTCGGGTTTGGAGAAGCTTTTCCGGAATTTCGAGCGCATTACCTCGCCACGTATCAGCAACTGGAAGCCTCCCATTTTCATGTTGGGGTTTACCGGGCTGTCGTTCGGCGCGTCGCCGGGGTAAACGTCGATCAGTTTGACGACGAAATCGGCATCAGTACCCGTTGTCGAAACAAAAAGATCGGCGAAGACATTACCCGAGATCGTTACATCCTCTTTTAGTGTTTCCGATTCATAAACCAGCACATCCGGGCGGGTGGCAGCAAAACGCTGATCTTCGTACATAAAATCGCTGCCGCGGATTATGCGGACTTCCGACGTATAGGGCACCGGTTTATTCGGGTCGCTAGGGTATTCGTGGAAAGAAGGTTTTACACCCACCTGCATGATCGTCATGGTTGGCGAGAATGAAAGGGTGCCGTCCGGATGGAGGTAAAGTTTCTTCTCGACCGTGTTTTTGGGTGGCCACTGATCATACTTTCGCCATTCGTTCGAACCGGTCTCGAAAATATAGGCTTTGGGAAGGTTGGGATCAGGTTGGTCTTTGAGGTAATGATTAAATACCGGCAGTTCAATGTCCTTCTGGTAAAATGCGCTCGTTTGGGAGCCAAAGCGAATGTTACCTAGCGATTCACCCGTCCCGCGTGACCAGCCACCGTGGATCCAGGGGCCCATTACCAGCAGGTTAGGCGATTTGGGCCCTTTGCTTTCAATGCCCTGATAGGTTTTCAGTGGGCCATAGAGATCTTCCTGATCAAACCACCCGCCGACCACCATGACGGCCGGTTTGATGTTCTTCAAATGCGGCACCGGCGTTCGGGCTTTCCAGAAATCGTTATAGGTTTCATTCTCCATCATCTGGTTCCAGATGCGGTTCTGACCTTTGAAAATCTGTTCATTGAAGTTCTTCAAAGGTCCCATGTTCTTGTAAAACTCATAGGAATCCGGCGTGCCATACGCGGAAAACGGGGGTGCTCCCTTGGGGGTGGGCGCGGGCCGTGGCGCACCATACGAGGACAGGAATGCGAAGGTGCCCATCAGAAAGAATGCCCCGTTATGATGCCGGTCGTCGCCCATGAACCAGTCGGTGACCGGTGCTTGCGGCGACGCTATCTTCAATGCCGGATGCGCTTCCACGGCTGTCATGGTGGTATAGTAACCCGGCGCCGAAATGCCCCAGCTGCCTACTTTGCCGTTGTTGTCCGGGATATTTTTGAGCAGCCACTCGATCGTGTCATAGGTGTCGGAACTCTCGTCCACGTCGGTTTGAGCCTTTTTGACGGGTATAAATGGCCGGTAGGCTTCGAAATCACCCTCCGACATGTATTTTCCTCTTACATCCTGATAAACAATAATATAGCCTTCCCGGGCAAACAGCATGCTTGGTCCCAGCGATGTTTTGTACAAATCTTCCCCATAGGGAGCCACACTGTACGGTGTGCGGTTCAGCATCATGGGATAGGTTTTGGAAGCCGAAATGTCTTTGGGAATGTAAATGGAAGTAAAAAGCTTGACCCCGTCCCGCATCGGAATCTGCCGCTCGATCTTGGAGTAGTGCTGGCGGATGTAAAGGGAATCTTCGTTGGGCTTGGTCTGGGCGCGAGCGTTTTGTATAAAGACAAAGATCGGTAAAACCAGCCAAAGCATTCTCAGACCGGATAAGGAATGCTTTCGTCCACGCAGGCAGAAGGAAAGTATAAAAGTGTTCAAGGCTATATCATGAATTTTGTTTAACCCAATTTAAACATAAATAGGTTACATCAGCTTTCCGTGCAAAGGAATGAACACGACCCGCTGGCTAAGTGATCAGCGCGGCTTGAACATTCTTGCAAAAGTTTAATTTGGTAGCGGATAATTTCAATCATTTATCACTTTAATCTTCCTGAGACATGATTAGAAATTACCTGTTTTTTTGCCTGTTCCTGGCGACGTCTTGTCGCCTCGTCGCCCAATCGGGTTCCTTGGATGTAACATTTGGCCAGGGAGGGAAAGTAACGACGAATGTCGGTAATGGTGAAACCTTTATGAACTCGGTGCTAATTCAGCCGGATGGGAAAATAGTAACGGTCGGATATACAGGCCCCCAGGAGTATCAAGGCAGATTTTGCCTCGTCCGATATAATTCAGATGGAACTTTGGACAATACTTTTGGCATAGATGGAATTGTCGAAACCACGCTGGGAAGCACCGAGGATCTTGCTTTTTCCGGAGCTTTGCAGCCTGATGGGAAAATACTGGTAGCGGGGTATACGTGGAAAGGTGACGATGACTTTGATTTTGCTCTCGTGAGGTATACAGTGGAAGGTTTACGTGATCTCACGTTCGGTCAAAGCGGAATCGTAACGACCAATTTTGGGGACGGAGATGCCGATGGTCACGGAGATGACGACCGCGCGAGAAAGGTTCTATTGCAGCCTGACGGCAAAATAATACTCGCCGGTTCAACCGGTGGCCCTGGCACGGCCTGGATGACGGATATGGCATTTGCCAGGTATTTGCCCGACGGTCAATTGGATGGAAGCTTCGGTCAAAATGGAAAAGTCATTATACAAATGGACGAACCAGGTTCGCAGTTGGCTCAATACGTTAATTCTATGGCAATGCAGGCGGATGGGAAAGTGTTGGCAGCCGGATTTACGGAAGTTTTGGATGAGACTACACAGGAGATCAACCGGAGCTTTATTGCAGCCCGGTTAAATGCAAATGGAGATCTGGATAACAGTTTTGGCGTAGGAGGAATCGTGTTGCCTTCGATAGGGCGCGACGATGTGGCAAATTCGATTCAACTACAATCCGATGGGAAAATTCTGATATTCGGAAGATCGTCTCCGGTAAATGAAGGATTTAACGACTTTGCATTAGTGAGGTATAACGCTAACGGTACTCTGGACGCTGGTTTTGGCAATCAAGGGATAGTCTTGACAGCGTTTGACAATGCCTATGATTTCGGATTGGATATGGTTGTTCAGAAAGATGGGAAGATTTTGACTTCTGGTATGACCGTTGTACAGAATGGAACCACATGGGATTTTGCCATGGCACGTTTTCACGCGGATGGTTTAATAGATATGGCATTTGGAAATAACGGAAAAGTAACAACGGATTTTAGCAACAATTTGGATCGGGGCGCAGCCATGGCGATGGACTCAAAAGGAAAGATAGTAATCGTGGGACATACAATTACAAATACCCACGCGGACGTAGCGTTAGCCCGATATATCAATGACGCTTCGCTGCCCGTAGAATTATCCAGTTTCAGCGCCACGTTGAGGGAAGCTGAGGTCCAATTGAGATGGCAAACGTCAATGGAAGCAAATAGCGATCATTTCGAAGTAGAACGGAGCCGGGATGGAAAGAAATGGATATCGATCGGATCGCTAGAGGCGGCCGTTAACTCCGAAAAGCTGCAAGCATATCATTTCAACGATTCCAAACCCTGGACAGGAGAGAATCTTTACCGGCTGAAAATGATCGATTTGGATGGGACATTTGCTTATAGCGGTATCAAACCGGTATTCTTTCAAACTGGCGACCTGGGGCGCATTAACGTATACCCGAATCCGGTTGAAGATAAGTTATACCTGATGTTGGGAAAGGGAGAAATTCTTAAGAGCGTGAAGGTTTACGACCTGAATGGCATTCTGGTATTTCAGTCAGATGCAGAATCGTCTGAAATAGATCTTCCAAATATTAAAACAGGTACTTATTGCCTTACAATACAACTTGCAGATGGATCATGCCATAGCCAAACGATTCTTGTGAATCGCTAGCTATCCCGGGGTTTTTTGCTTTCATCCGAACCATTCGATAAGCCATACTATCAAGCTGGACATTGTAATCTTCTTACACTTCAATAGCGGATAATTTCAATCATTCCTCACTTTAATCTTCCTGAGACATGATTAGAAATTATCTGCTTTTTTGCTTGTTCCTGGCGACGTCTGGCCGCCTTGCCGCTCAACCGGGTTCACTGGATTTAACTTTTGGCCAGGGAGGGAAAATTTTAACAAATGTGGATGAGACTAGAAATGACGCCAGTTCGGTGTTGATACAGCCTGATGGTAGAATTGTAGTTGTAGGATCCTCCATGCCAGTAGAATATGCAGGCTTAGGAGGATATTTTACACTTGTTCGCTACAATCTGGACGGATCTGTCGATAATGATTTTGGGCTGAACGGTAACGTTACCACGGTCATCAACGGAGAAGACGATATTGCTTTTTCTGGTGCTTTGCAAGCGGATGGGAAGATCATTGCTGCTGGTTACACGTTGACCGGCACTAACTACGATTTTGTAATGGTGAGGTATAATCCAGATGGTACAAGAGACCCTACATTTGGGATGGATGGAATTATAATAACCGATTTTAATGGAGGGAATGATATAGTTAATCAGGTTCTTATTGAACCCGACGGGGATATTATTCTTATTGGATACACGGGAGATGACGAATTCGATGAAATTGACATGGCTTTTGCAAAGTATAAGCCGGATGGAACACCAGATCACACTTTTGGTGGTGATGGTTTGGTAATTGTTCCGGCTAGTGATCCCAAACTGTGGGATATCGCATATGCAGTCGCTGTACAGGCAGATGGTAGACTTGTTATTGTGGGCAGCTCTGAAATATACAACCCTGTTACTACGGAGGTTAAAGAAGAAATAATTGTGTTGCGATTGGATGGAAACGGAGCCCTGGATAATACATTTGGGAATTCGGGTGTTGTAGAATTAGAGATAGGGCAACATCGCGACGTAGCAACATCAATAGTAATAAATAGCGAAGGCAAGATCATCGTCTTGGCCGAAAGCAGGACCAACAGTGGCTATTCGGACTTAGTAATTGTTAGGTTCACATCGTTCGGTGCACTAGACACTACTTTCGGTACAAACGGAATGACTGTTGTATCATTCGACAACACTGACGATAAGGGTTACTCATTGGTTTTACAGCCCGATCAAAAGATACTGGCTGGTGGCTACACAGCGAGGAGCAACGGATCAAAAGTTGACTATGCCCTTGCGCGTTTCGATTCAAACGGGTTTTTAGACAATACTTTTGGTAATGGAGGAAAGGTAACTGTCGACTTTCAGGGCAGCTTTGACTATGGAGCTGCTATTGTCCTGCAGCAAAATGGCAATATTGTTATGGCGGGCTCTTCCAATGCTCAAAATGACTTTGACTTCGGCCTGGTTCGTTTCGAGAACGATGTCGCATTACCTGTCAAACTCATCCGTTTCGACGCGACCCGATTAGAAAAGCAGGTTCATCTGAAATGGCAGACGGCGGAAGAATTGAACAGTGATTATTTTGAAATACAAAGAAGCCCGGACGGCATTAAATGGGCAGTCGTTGGGACGATCACCGCCGCCAAAACTTCAGTGACGGCGAAGGAATATAGTTTTGCAGATGCAAATCCTGAGCCCGGACAAAACTACTATCGTTTGAAAATGGTGGATCAGGATGAAACCTATGCTTTTAGCAATATTGAAGTGGTCCGTTTTAGTCCGGCCATTGAGAAAAATGAGGCCTTTGTGTATCCCAATCCCGCGACAAACAAATTGTATCTATCACTTGGTAAAGGCCAGGTGCCTCAGCGTGTGCAGGTTTATCAGTTGAATGGTACGCTGGCATTTCAATCAGAATCGGGTTCACCCGAGGTAAATCTTCCCAATTTGAAAGCCGGAGAATACTTCCTGGTTTTACATATGGCGGACGGATCGGCACATAGCCAAATGATTGCTATCGGTCGCTAGACGAGGAGCAGATAGTAATGGCTATAAGCCTCTCTGTCAAATATTATCCAAGACTTCTCCGACATTCTTGAAGAAGGATTTGCAATTTATTTTCTAGTACTGTATATTGCATAGTACCTTGTAAAACAATTACAGCCATGAAAATCAGATTATTCTTTTTTACAGTATGCGCGATCGCTGCGGTCGCCTGGTCATGCAACAACAGTGGGCTCCATATCCGTGTGAAGGATGCCGATGATTACTACCGGTTCTCGGCCAAGTTTGACAAAGCGAAGTCGCCCCGCATCCATCGATTCATCAACAGCCAGATCGCACCCACCCGCATCGAGTCGGATCGGGATATTGATATTACCACGATACTCGATGACGAAACCAAATTCCAATGGGAGGCCTCGCCGGGGGAGATCATGATTTATCTCGACCGGCAGGAAAATAGTAAGGCTTCCTATATTCGCATCAAGCAGATGTGTGAAAAAATCAAGGACATTATACAGGAGAAGCCCTGAGTATTCGCCTGAAAGTGTTGCATTGCAAGCCCATGAGGTTGCCGAAAATTTTTATTTTTGGCATCCCAATGGACTGGTTACAAATGGATTTACGAACGATCGGCGACTTTTACCAAAAACACAGGCAGGTGATCCTTTACGGGATATCACTTGCCTTGTTGCTTTTTGTACTGAAATGGCTCGAATTACGATTCCTGATCATCGGCCACATCATCGAAATTTACGTGGGGGCCATCGCGCTGCTTTTTACAGGGCTGGGCATCTGGCTGGCCATGAAACTGACTACCCCGAAGGTGGAAACGCGTATTGTAGAACGTGAGGTGTACGTGACTGCCGGTGAGGAATTCAATGTCAACGAGCAGGAAAGGTTACGCCTGGGGCTGAGTCTGCGCGAGCTGGAAGTGCTGCAACTGGTCGCCGAGGGAATGAGCAACCAGGAAATCGCCTCGCGGCTCTTCGTTTCGCTCAATACAATCAAAACACATTCATCGAGGATATTCGAAAAGCTGGAAGTCAGGAACCGGACCCAGGCGGTGGAAAGGGCCAGGCGGCTACGGTTGATCCCCTGATCATACTTCGGTGTGAACGGGGGCGCTCCACGTGCAAAATCACCCGAAAGTATGAATCGGAAATGCTTCTTATCGCTCAAATTCGCAGCATTATCAGCTATTTAAACAAACAGCATTATGAAGAGGATCATCATCATCTGCGGCCTTATCTCGGGTGCCGTCGTTTCCACCCTAATGATATCGACCGTGGCGGTATGCTACAATCAGGAGGATTTTGAAGGTAATATGCTGCTCGGTTATGCAGCGATGCTGCTTTCCTTTTCCATGGTTTTTGTAGGTATCAAAAACTACCGCGATAAATATAACCACGGCACCCTGTCGTTTGGTAAGGCCTTCAAAATCGGACTGTATATCACACTGGTCGCTTCCACAGTGTATGTGGTTGTCTGGCTGATCGATTATTACCTGTTCATCCCCGATTTCATGGATAAATACACGGCGCACGTGCTCAGACAAGTCAAGGCGGACGGGGCTACGCAGGCGGAACTGGATAAGAAAGTCGTGGAAATGGCCGAGTATAAAGATTTGTACAAAAGCCCGCTGATGGTCATACTTTTCACTTATGCCGAAATCCTGCCGGTGGGACTGGCGGTGTCACTCATTTCAGCTTTAATCCTGAAAAAGCCTGGTGCCCGATCCACAGCAGCGTAATTGTTCGATAAATAAATTCGGGTTCTAAGAAAGTATTGTAAAATACTGGGAACTATTACTACGAAAAGTAGGGTTTGCGGTTCAAAGGATTTTCTTGCTAACTCATTGAAAATCTTCTTAATCAAACAAACCCTTCTTTTTCGTGAAAAAACTTTACTTCCTGATTTCGGGACTATTGCCGTTCGCCGCAAATGCGCAATGCCCCACAGCCCTCAACTTCACTAACCAGGCGTCGATCAACAGTTTTCAGACTGACTATCCCGGTTGCACAGTGCTTCCCGGCGACCTGACCATCGAAGGTGACGATATCACAGACCTCACGCCTCTGAATACGCTCACAGGTGTGGAGGGTATCATCTCCATTCATTACAACAGTACCCTTACCAGCCTGAACGGGTTGAATAACATTGTTCTGGCGGACTCCACGCTGGAAGTCCACGACAACCCTGTGCTGGGCAGCCTGGCGGGTCTGGAGGGCATTACTTCGGTGAACGGTGATTTGATCCTGGACAACAATGACCTGGTCGAAGACCTCGCTGGCGTCAAAAACATTACCTCTGTGGCCGGTTCGCTCGTCATCGGAGCCAGTGATGCGTTGGTTTCGATCAGTGACCTGACCGTGTCATCGGTAGGTGGTTCGGTGCACATCGGATTTAATGAAAATTTGCCGACACTAACTGGTTTGCAGGCCATAACGAGTCTGACCGGTGATTTGGAAATTACTAATAATCTTACAATCAAGGATTTGTCTGGCCTGGAAGGGCTTGTTTCGATCGGAGGGGGTGTATATCTCGATTTCAACGACAGCCTGGAAACCCTTGCGGGATTGAATCAACTGACATCCATAGGCGACGAACTTTATCTCGATTACAATCTGATGCTCGCCAATCTGAATGGTTTGAACCAGCTCACATCCATCGGCGGGTATCTGACGATCTCCGAAACGGACAGTCTGACCGATCTGTCCGCATTAAGCAACGTTACCGCGGTGGGCGGTGGTTTTAACCTGTTTTTCAACCTCGGGTTGAAGCAAATGACGGGACTGGAAAATATACCATCGTTCGGCGAAGAGGTCACTATCCTGCTCAATCCTTTACTGGAAAGCCTGGATGGCTTGAACGGGTTAACGACAGTAGGAGAGTTGGGAGTGCAGATCGCCGCCAACTTTTCGCTGAAAAACGTATCGGCATTGTCGTCGCTTACCGCTATTGACGGCGATTTACAGGTTATTTTCAATCCTTCATTAAGCAGCCTTTCGGGTTTGCAAAATCTGCAATCGCTGGGAGCATTCGGGACGTTGGTCGTTGCCGGTAATGATTCGCTGACCGATTTGCAGGGGCTGGGCGGATTAACTACCGTGGATCGGTTGTTCATTGAGGAAAACGGCATGCTCCGGGAACTCGCCGGGCTCGAAAACCTGGTATCGGTGACCGACTCGGTTTCTGTTTCTGCCAACGACAGTCTTCAGAGCCTCGATGGCCTGGCCGGACTTCAGTTCATCGGTGGCGGGCTGCTGATCTGGGCGGATTCGTCGCTGACGAGCCTCGCCGGGTTGAGCAGTTTGAATGTAGTGGCCGGTACGATCACGATCATAGATAGCCCGGAGCTGGAAACCTGCGCGACCAGTGAAATTTGTGAAATACTTAAAACCAAACCCGTGGAGGCCGTGTTCATCTCGGGCAATAAGACTGGCTGCGCCACACGCGAAGAGGTGGATCTCGGGTGTGTCCAGCTGCCGGTGCGATTGATCAGCTTCAAAGCCCGAAAGGAGGGTCAAACGGCATTACTGGAATGGTCGACGAGTCTGGAAGTAAACAGTGATTTCTTTGAAATTCAGCACAGCCATGCTAAGGGGAAGAATTGGATGACAGTCGGGAAAGTGGCTGCTCAGGGCGAAAGCTCCCTCACACAGCGGTATGCATTTGTACATGACAATCCACGGGCAGGTAGCAATTTGTACCGCCTGAAAATGGTTGATCAGGATGGTACGTTTGCTTACAGCAGCATTCAAGACATTCGTTTGGATGAGACATCCGATATGGAGATTTATCCTAATCCGGTGGTTGCGAGTCTGATCATCCGGTCCGGGCACGGTCTGATCCGGCAAGTAAGGTTGTACAATGCCTCGGGTGGTCGCGTGGCGTTCCGGTCGCCAGCGGCACAGGAAGGAGCACCCTGGGTGATTGATACCGGGCACTTGCAGGCCGGCTCATACATAGTTCGCATTGCGTACGCCAACGGCCAGGAGCAAACCGGGAGATTCGTCAAGAAATAGGCAACACGTTTGAAGGAAGTGTGGTTAACGGATCGCCAGCTTTTTAACCACGCTTCTGCCGTTTACCCTTACCTTCAGCAAGTAAATCCCGGTGGGCAGCTCGCTGGGCAGGAAGGCCGCAGGCGTATGGCTGATCGTCATTTTCCTGCTATCCAATATTCTTCCCGAAACGTCGGTGAGCGTCAGTTCCGCCATCTGCGTGGCTTGCACCGTGGTGCGGATCTGCATTTGGCTTGCGGATGACGGATTAGGAATGACCTCGATATCGAGCGCAAGGTTGGGGTCGGCAGAAAGGATCAGATCCCTTAGCAATACGCTGCTAATGGACGTATAGAGTAATCTTCCGTCGGCTGCCGTAGCCACAACGCGGTAATAATATTCCGTATTGACGGGCAGTCGGGGGCTTTCGGTATCCACAGAAGTGTAGTCCTTGTTCTGTTGGGAATTGGGTCCGCCGGGTACCCTGGTGATCTCCGTGAAATTCTTTGCGTCTGTCGACCTCTGGATTGCGAAATGCGACAGTTCATTTTCGGCACTCGTCGTCCAGGTTAACGTGACTAGGTTTTTATCGTCCTTCGAAACCTTGAATCCGATGAACTTCGCGGGGTCAGCCTTGGGAACCCTGACGTGGAACACATCCTGAACACAGTTCTTGTCGTCCTTCACCGTGTAGTCGGTACTTTCGGAAGGCTGCACCGTGATCGTTCTCGATGTTTGTCCCGTATTCCAGACATAACTACCTACAAACGAAGCTTTCAAATCGACCGACGCATTTTGTGAGATATCATGCGTGGTTTCCTTGTTCACTTCTTTTTCCATGGTGAACTTGTCGCGGATGGTGCCGTCAGACGTGATCCATTTCATATCAAGCCGGTTGCCTTCCACCTCCATCATGAGCGCACCACCGACCTCCGCATTCGAATAATACATAGCCTTGTGCGGATAATCGGCCTTCGGGCTGCCCAGGTGCCCGCTGGAACCAGCCACGACATACACTGTGCCGCGGCTGTCAGGGGTAATTTTAATGTAAGGGCAGGAATTGTCGCTTCCGTCGTATTTCGCGGTCGACGCGTCTATCACGTGCTTGGCTGCATCGAAGGTGTTGCTATATCCGTAATGCCCGTTCATGAGCCGCGATCGCTCGTACACGTGGCTATGCCCGCATACGATCAGATCCACGCCGTAGCGTTCGAGAATACGGATAAAATTCTGACGTATCCCTGTCATTTCCGGGTCACCGTCGGATTCGCGTGACCCCTTCGAATAGGGTGGGTGGTGCCAGTAGGCGACGACCCAGCCCTTATTTTTGTTGGCGGCAAGATCCTTTTTAATCCATTGGACCTGCCGTCCAAGCGTATCGTACAATCTGGTGGCATTGTCCTCGCGGCCGTAGGAGTCCAGGGATAGAAAATGTACATTCCCGTAGTCAAACGAGTAGAACGATTCCGTTCCCGAGGCTTCGCCGCCTGCTTCACCCTGCGCAGGCATGGTGAAAACGTCGTAATAAGGTACTTTGTGGTCGTTCTGCCTGGCTGGATTATCGTTGTCGTAGTCGTGATTGCCGGGCGAGGGATAGAGGGGATTCTTTTTGAGGAAATTATCCTTGTATTTGGAAAAAAAGTGGGTTTGGTATTCTACATCCTGCCCGAATGAATAGGCATTGTCGCCGAGCAGCAACCAGGCGTTCATATACTCGTTGCCCAGGTATTCGGTGAGTTTATCGCGCACCGATTGCTGTATGACTGCGCTGGTGCCGCAATCGCCGAGGAAGCCGAACCGGTATTTGCCCGGCTTGCCTGCGACGGCGGTTGTCTGGAAATAATTCTGGTCGCCTTCCTGCAAAACACCTGTCTGTGAGCCGATGGAATAATAATACCGATTTTCGCTTTGAAGCCCGGTGACCTTCACCTCGTGTTCCATCGTAAGCGCATTATCGGAGATGATTTGGCCGAGAGCCTGGGGGCTGGCACCGATTTTGACCACTGAATTTTCAGGTTTATCTGTTCGCCAGCGGATCACGATGCTGGTAGGCGTCGCCGCTTGCAGATACGGTCCGCGTAGCAGCGCGCCTTGACCATAAGCGGCAGCTGCCGCAATGAATAGCAGGAAGGAAAGTAAATGTTGTTTCATAGACGGTCGGTGAGTGCATTTATAAAGGCGATGATATCCGATTTTTCCTGATCGGTCAGATTTAAGGGCGATGAAGCAAGGGTTTGGTCAGGAATGTCGAGACCCAGACCTGCGCCTCCTCCTTTATCATAGAATTCCATCACCTTTTTCAGGCTTCCAAAATTCCCGTTATGCATATACGGTGCAGTTACAGCTGCATTGCGAACGGTCGGTGTCTTGAATGCCCCGCGGTAATAGGGGGTTGGCAGGGTTTCGAAACGGCCCTGATCGGGATCTGCTACGGGTTTTAGGAAATCGTCGGATGCCGTGGTGCCCAATATCTCAAATTCCGTCTGAAAGTACAGCGGCGGGATAAGGCCATTGAACAGGGGCGCGAAGTGGCAGGTGCCGCATTGCGCTTTACCCATAAAGAGGTTGAAACCATTAATCTGATGGTCTGTGAGTGCCACTTCATCGCCTGCCATATAACGGTCAAAATCCGACTTGAAAGGTTGTAATGTGCGCACGAAGGCCGCGATCGATCTGTAAATAATGGTGTCGTTAAGGGACTTCCGGTCAGGAGATACTTTCCGGATAAGGCGGCGGTAGGCCCGCTCCTTTGCCAGTCCCCGGATCGTTTCGGCAGGTCTGCCACCCATTTCGAGTGTATCATGGATGACGGTACGGATCTGATCTTCCAGCGTTTTGGCACGTCCATCCCAGAATTGGGTGTGTTGAAATACCCCATACAACAGCGAAGGTGCATTTCGCCTGACGGTCTGGCCGGGGTGGATGCCTGTACTTTTTGCAAGCCCGTCCGTAAAATACAAAACCGGGTTGTGACAGGACGCACAGCTACGAGTTCCATTTGCCGACAATCGGGTTTCAAAGAAGAGTTTTTCCCCCAATTCGGCCAGGGCGGGCTTACTGGTCGTGTTTGTTCCAAAAGCCGCCGGGGCAAATGCATCGAGGCTGAACAGGTTTTTGGCATTATAGTTTAAAATCTTCTTCTCATTGAGCTGCAATCCCATCCGGGAGATCATCCGGCCGAGGTGCTCCTGTAAGGGCAGTGCAGAGCGGGTTAGGAAATGCAGCCGGTCGAATTTGTCGAAATCTCTGCTTTTTGTAATATCGGTCTCACAGGAAAGGAGGTATTTCCAGACAATGTCATCGTCTGAATGTTCTATATATGGTTTCAGGACTGTATTTATCGTTTGCAGTGAAACGAGTGCCTCGTCGAGTCCGCTTTTCAATAACGGTGCGTCAAAACCCGTGATACTGAGCGTGATGATCCGGATGAGCTCGATCCGGACGCTTTCCAGGATCTGCGCATCGTTGGCCTTAAAATTGAAAAGCAATGCGGGCATATCATCTGCTGCTACCTGTAATAACTCGCATTGCTGCAGCAATTCCACTTTGTGAACAACGGGGTCGTCGAACAAAAGTGCTTCGATATACTGCAAGCCGGCAGGTTCCATATATTCGAGATGGGGTTCCTCGATTTCATTTTTGGGCGGCCGGTTGTAGATCCGGGAGGAAGTAAAAAAGAAGTATTCGAGAAAGTAGGCGATGCGTTTATAAGCCAGCCGCGAATCGCGAAGCGCCTGTTTGGCGCTATCGATGCCGCGTACATCGGTGCTGTCTATAGCATCGATAGCAGCTTTTAACTTTATTACCTGTGCGGCGAATTCTTTGGCGTCCACCCGGAAGTGCGTGGTACAGTTTTCCACGCCGATAGCACCCTGCCTCGACGATGCAGCAAGCACCACGAACGCCAAACTCAATGCAAAGGCCTTCCACATAACAGGAACGAGGTTTGGAAACTTCCGCAAGATACGAAACAGGATTAAAGTCGTGAATAAACCTTAAATTGCCGGGACTGACTTATTTTACGGTTCCATCCATGCACGGTTCATTTCCCCGGCTAGACATCGGCCCGCTTTCAGAATACCGCGAAGACCACATGATGGTCGCCCGGTTTTCGGATTACATCCACGAGCATCAGAGCCTGTTCTTTCCGCATCGCCACAGCTTCTACCATCTGGTACTTTTTACCGCTGGCAGCGGCCGCCATACCATTGATTTCCACCATTTCCAGGCCGCTCCCTACCAGATTTATTTCATGATCCCCGGGCAGGTGCATTCGTGGGATTTTGAAGGGGAAATGGAAGGTTACGTTGTCAATTTTTCTGATTCATTTTTTAAATCCTTTCTGCTGCAACCGGATTACCTCGATTCGTTTTCCTTTTTTGACCAGGACACCAGCAACAATGTGTTGACCCTCAGTGAAAATGTTCGGGAGAATATTTGCGGATTGTTTGAAGAGTTGCTGTTGCAGAATGACCGTGCCACTGCCTGGCGTGACGATATCGCACGGGTTTTGCTGCTTCGGATCTTTCTGACCATCGAGCAAAGTGATTCGGTAGACAGGAGAAAGAGCTCGGAAAAGGGGAAAAATGCAACGGTGAGGAACTTCATCCGCCTGATCGATAAGCATTACGACCGGCTGAGGCTGCCGGGCCAGTACGCTGATATGCTGAATGTGACGCCCAACCATCTCAATGCACTTTGCAAGGAACACCTGGGCAGGCAGGCGGGAGAACTCATCCGGAACCGGATCGTGCTAGAAGCAAAAAGGCTATTGATCAACCTGGATCTGACGGTGTCCGAAATAGCGTACAAGCTGAATTTCAACGATAATTCCTATTTCACCAAGTTCTTCCGGAAGGAAACCGGCCTGACGCCCGAAGACTTCCGGAAGAGTAATGCGGGTTAACGGCTATACCGAACGTTTTTCAGAAGAGATGGGCTTGATGAACAAAGCCAGCCACGACCGACGCGCCAATCTGTAAAAAAGAGGCGTCAGAATGACCAGGATCGGGATGATACTGATCAGGAAGTAGTCCAGGTATTGTTCGAAAAAATTCACGAAGATCAGGAAATAGATCACCATGAATGCCACATAAAATGCATAGCTCATATACAATGCACCCTGATAAAATCCGGGCTCAGGAACCAGGTCGGCGCCGCAATGCGGGCAGTTCCGGTTCATTTTGTCGAAATTGCGGAGGTTATAGGCACTTTTGGTGATGAAAAAATCGCCTTCGCCGCAGCGGGGGCATTTGTTGAACAGGACACTATATAATTTACTGGGCTTTGCCATGATCGTACTTGTTTAGTCGCTTATGAAGGCTCGGGAAGTCTGATCCTCTTTTACAAATTTCCCTATAAAAGCATTTAAAAAGAAGGACTAAAAATGCCTTTTATGGTAGAAATCAACGATCGGGTCTCAAATGCTAGCGGAGCGCATTGATAAACGTTGCCATTTCCAACAGATTGAGCACATGGTCGACGTGGGAATGGGTCATGGCGTGGTGCGGCATGAAGGGCATTTGCGCGGTGCCGGGGTTCTGGACTACAACGGTCCCGCCTGCTTTTTTGACGGCCGTCAGGCCTGCGGTGCCATCCTCATTGGCCCCGGACAAAAGGATAGCCACCAGGCCTGATCCGAATACTTCCGCAGCAGACTCGAATGTGACATCAATGCTCGGGCGACTGAAATTGACCTTTTCGGAGTAGTCCAGGGAAAAAGTGTGGTCCCGTTCGATCAGTAAGTGATAGTCAGCCGGAGCAAGGTAGATATTTCCCGGACTGACCGGATCTTTGTCCTCCACCTCCCGCGTCGGATTGAGGGTTTTCGAAGCCAGCAAACCGGTCAGGGAGGAATCGGCGGAATTGCGCCGGTGCAAGACCAGTGCAACAGGAAAAGGCAGATCTTCGCGGAGCAGGGGGAGGAGTTTGAACAACACTTCCAGGCTACCAGCCGAGCCACCGATGACCAGGAAATCACAGGGACGCGCTATATGACTTTTTTCCATATTTTCTCCCGGTTAAGTTGCTTGAACTTGTTTTGCACGGCCGAAAATTTCAGGGTCTCCTTGGTCCCCAGTGCCAGGTACCCCAACGTACCCAGACTGGCATCGAATAATTTCAAAACTCTGTCTTGCAGGTCTTTATCGAAATAGATGAGCACATTTCGACAGAGGATCAGATCGAATTCATTAAACGAGCTGTCGGAGACCAGGTTGTGGGTCGAGATAATGATTTTCTCGGCGAGCTCACTGTCGAATTTGGCCTGTCCATACTGGGCAGTATAATAGGCCGAAAAATCCCTGGTCCCGCCGGATGTGATGTAGTTTTCAGAATACTGCTTCATCAGCGCGAGGGGGAAAATACCTTTCCGCACTTTTTCCAGAACACTTGGATTGAGATCCGTCGCATATAACAATGACCTTCGGAGCAAGTTGGCCTCTTTAAGAAGAATGGCCATCGAATAAACCTCCTCGCCGGTAGAACAGCCTGCATGCCAGATCCGGATGAAGGGCTTGGTACCCAGCACCGGCAGAATGTCTTCGCGCAGCGATTTGTAGAATGATGGATCACGAAACATTTCGGTTACATTCACCGTGATCTCTTCCACAAAACGTTTGAGATAGGATGGGTCCGTCCGGACATGATACCGCAATTCCGCAAAGCTTGGGAATTTGTCCAGTGAGCACAGCCTTACGATACGCCGTTTCAGAGATGCCCGCGAATACCTCGTGAAGTCGTAACCGTATAGATCGAACAGGTCGTTGAGTAAAAGATCGATGTCTTCCTCTTCCATCATACGTTAAATAGCGTTAAGCAACTTCAGTAGTTTTTCAACATCAATGGGTTTGGAAATATAGTCGTCGGCTCCGGCCTGCAGGCATTTTTCCCGGTCGCCTACCATGGCCTGGGCTGTTACCGCAAATACGGGTGTGGCGTGTCTGTTTCCAATGTCTTTGATGAGCGGAATAGCTTCATATCCATCCATTTCGGGCATCATCATGTCGATCAGGACTGCATCGACGGGTTCTTCCGTACGCAGGATATGCAGTGCTTCGGGAGCCCCGGAACAGGCAATGCATTCGAATCCCTTGGATTTCAGGGTCGCTTTGAGCGCGAAGATGTTCCGGGCATCATCGTCGATGATCATGATTTTTTTCTTGTCCATGAAAGAGGGTCAGGATTTTTCGTAAAGCCACACCCGCAGCAGCGACATCAGCTGGTCGATATCGACGGGTTTGGTAATATAATCAGAAGCTCCCGCATTGATGCATTTTTCCCGGTCACCGGTCATCGCTTTGGCGGTGACGGCAATGACAGGCAAGTTGCGCCAACGGGGATTTTCGCGGATGCGCTTGGCAGTTTCATACCCGTCCATCTGCGGCATCATCATGTCGAGCAGCACTACGTCCACGTGTGGGGTATCTTGCAGTTTCTGAAGTGCTTCCTTGCCGTCGAGGGCAGTGATCACGTTCATTTTGTAGTTTTCCAATGACTTGGAAAGTGAGAAAATGTTTCTGACGTCGTCATCGGCGATCAGGACGGTTTTGTTGTTCAGAATTTCTCCCAGGCCGCCCAGTTTCCGAGGCTCGCCATTCTGCCTGCCCGACTTCTTGTTTTCCTCCACCACGTGCAGGAAAAGGGAGACTTCATCGAGCATCCGCTGATAAGAATGGGCGGTTTTTACAATGATCGAATCCGCGTACTGCTTAATCCGGAGTTCTTCCGTCATCGAAAGGCTCTTTCCGGTAAAGATAATGATCGGAATATGTTCGAAGCCCGGGTTTTTCTTAGCCTCTTCGAGCATATCATAGGCTTTTTTGTCGGGGATACCCATATCGAGGATCACGCAATCGGCTTCGTTGGCGGTCAATGCGTGGATGCCTTCATCGATGTCGCTTTTCAACTCTGAATTGATGTCGAAAGTGCCCAGGTAATAAGCCAATGCCTTGGCATGCATAGAATTATCTTCCACGATCAGCACTTTTTTAGATTTTTTGCTGATCACATATTCGATTTTTTTAAAGACTTCATCCATCCGCTCGACGGCCACCGGCTTATCGATAAAGTCCACGGCACCTTTCATCAGACTTTCATTTTTCATCCGGTGCGACGACATAATGTGTACGGGAATATGCCGGGTTTCAGGATCTTTTTTGAGCTGGTCCATCACTTCCCACCCACTGACGACCGGTAGCTGGATGTCCAGCAGAATGCCCATGGGTTTAAAGGTCTTTGCCAGTTCCAGCCCCTCATCGCCTCGAACTGCCACAATACCCTTGTAGCCCTGCCGACGGGTGTAATCGAGCAGTGATTTGGCGAAAAAAGTATCGTCTTCGACGATCAGAATTGTTTTCTCCCGGTCGCTGATCGTAGCGCGGTCGTCGGCGATACTTTCGGGTATAATGGCACTGACGAACTGATTTTCGGTTTTAGGGGCGCTTTTCGGTGACATTTCCTCGTGGTGATTGCCGAAAAAGTTTCCGGTATCAGGTTCTGTCAACCCGTACGACTGCCGCAATGGAATGAACAACGTGAACTCACTGCCCTGACCTACGACACTCGTCAGGGATATTTCTCCGCCAAGCAATTTGGCCAGTTCGCGGCTGATGGAAAGCCCAAGGCCGGTACCGCCATACTTGCGTTTGGTAGATCCGTCGGCCTGCTGGAATGCTTCAAAAATATGGTGTTGCTTCTCGGGTGCTACACCAATGCCGGTATCACGTACGGAAAAGCAGAGCATTTTATCATTACCCTCCTGGAGCCGGATCGTGATGTCTACAGACCCCTGTGAAGTGAATTTCAATGCATTGGAAACCAGGTTTTTCAGGATTTGTTCCATTCGCATCTTGTCCGTTTCAATAACCGGCGGCACGCCGTTTTCAACGTTGACGGAGAAATTAAGCCCTTTTTCACGGGCCACCGGTGCGAAGAGTCCCTTCATGTCCTCGCTGATTTCTTTAATGGAAACCGTGACGTAGTCCAGGTCCATTTTGCCCGCCTCGATTTTGGAGAGATCCAGGATCTCGTCGATCAGTCCCAGCAATCCGTTGCCGGACGATTGAATGACCGTCGCATATTCGATCTGTTCGCTGGTCAGATTCCTTTCATCGTTTTCGGACAGCAGCCGGCTCAGCAGTAAGATCGAGTTCAAAGGTGTGCGCAATTCATGCGACATATTCGCCAGGAATTCGGATTTGTAACGGGTCGTCAGTTCGAGCTCTTCCGCCTTCTTGAGGATTTCGAGATTCTTCTCTTCAAGGAGCCCGCTTCGCTCTTCCAATTCTTCGTTGGTTTGCTGCAACTCTTCCTGCTGCACCCGCAGCTCTTCCTCCGAGGCCTGCAATTTCTGTGACTGGGCTTCCAGTTCGGCATTCAGGTTTTCTAGCTCGTTGTGCTGTGTCTGAAGCTCTTCCGACTGTGCCTGGGTTTCTTCGAGGAAATTCTGAAGTTTTACGTAATCCAAAGCCGAATTTATTCCGCTGGCTATTGTTTCCAGGTTGTCTTCCAGGAACTTCATCGTCAGATCGTCAGGTGTTTTAAGGAAACCCAGCTCTATCACCCCGATACATTCGTAAGAATAAACAAGCGGCAGGATCGCGATGGCCGCCGGGTTGGCGTCACCGAGGCTGGATGTGACTTTCAGGTAGTTTTCCGGGATATCACGAACAAGCAATGTTTTCTTACTTTCGATTACCTGGCCGGCCAGTCCCTGGCCCGCGATCAATTTTTCAGGGGCATTTTGGGTTGCAAAGCTGCCAGTGAGGTTGAAATGCCAGTTGTTGTTCAGGATGTAAATAGTACCCAGCTGTGCGCCGGCGTAGCTGGTGAGGGTATTAATGAGATTGGAAGACAGCTTTTTGAGCACCCGTTCGCCACGTATCGCGTCGTTGACCTGTACTTCGCCTGCCTGCAACCAGTTCTGAAGACTCAATTCGTTAAAAGTCTGTTCGAGTGAACTGGTCATCTTGTTTAAGGCATACGAGATCCTGCCGATCTCGTCGTCGCTGTCATCCCGGGCCCTGGCCGAGTAGTCTCCCGAAGACACCTGTTGCGTAACCTGTTCGATGTGACCGATCCGCTGCAGTGTTTCCGTGTATTTTTCTTCATCGATCCGCTGTTGAGCGATCCGTTTGTCCATATCGTTCTTGATCCGCAGATACGAAGAAATGGTAATCAGGATCGAGATCAGGGCCGCCGCAACCAGGAGAATGGGCGTGTATTTGATATAAATCTGCTGTTGTTCAAGACGGGTAACGAGGATCTGGCTTTCTTCCTCCTTAATGTGTTCCGTGGCGAGCCTGAGATCGTCCATGATTTTTTTGCCACGGACCATTTCACGAAGGCGTGCATCGGTATCCGCTAAAAAATTGGGGTCCTTTCTGGCCATGTCGATGATGTTCTGCATCTGGCCAAACTTCGCTTCGTACAATGCCTTCACCTCGCGCAGGTTTTTTTGTTGCAACGGGCTATCTGCCGTCAGTTCCACCAGGTTATTGTAGCTCGTGGTCGTTTTCTCGTAGGCACCATTATACGGATCCAGAAACTGAGGGTCGGAGGTTACCAGAAACCCGCGCTGCCCGGTCTCGGCATCCTTCATATGGGACATAATGCTTTCAGCCTCAATCAGAACCTCATTGGTATGGTTCACGAGCTCCGAGTTGTTGATGAGCTTCTGAGTGCTGTAATAAGAGGCCAGTAAGCTGAAAAACAGCAGCAGAATGGAGAAGGAAAATACGATCTGTAACTGCTGGATGATAGAGTTGGAGACTTTCTTCATAAACGGCGGCGCACTAATTTTCTGTTTTAACGGGTGTTAACGAACCTTCCTGAACGAGCGGCAGCACGAGTACAAACTCGGAACCTTCGTTTTCGGCACTTCGGGCTGAGATCAGTCCATTGTGTTTGTCCATGATCTTTTTGGCGATGGCCAGTCCTATGCCGGTCCCTTCGTAGGTATTGATATTGTTGAGACGCTGGAAAATAACAAAAATACGGTCCAGGAACTTCTCGTCGAAGCCGATACCATTGTCTCCGATGATAATCCTGCAAAAGCTGCCATCAGGCGATACGGGACCTTCCAGCTCCTTATATTCGGTGATCTCATAGCTGATCCGGATCACCGACGGCACCTCTGGACGTGAGAATTTCAGCGCATTGCTGATGAGATTCTGGAAAACCTGGCGGATCTGACTGGGAATCGTATCGATTACCGGTAATTTTTGTTTTTCGATGACTGCTTTCTTTTCCCGGATCGTTTCGTCAAAGTCCGCCAGCAATTCGTCCAGCAGTGCATTGAGGTCCGTGGGTTGGAAATTTGCCGTCACCGAAAGCCGGGAGTAATCCAGAAGGTCGCTGATGAGTCGCGACATTCGGGCCGAAGAGCTGATCGACCGGTTGAGATAGGAAGTGGCTTCTTCGTTGCCGTTTAGGTATTTGTCTTTAATTAAATGGCTGAACGTCTGTATTTTACGCAATGGTTCTTTGAGGTCGTGCGATACCACCCAGGCAAATTGCTGCAATTCATGGTTGGTGGTTTCCAGTTCCGAGTTTTTATCAAGCAGTTCCCGTGTGCGCACCTCTACTTTATGTTCCAATACTTCATTGGCCATTTTTTGCTGGTGAATGTCCGTAAATGTGCCGACCCAGCGAACAATAGCTCCGTTTTGCAATATGGGGATGATTTTCAGCAAAAAATATTTGTATTCTTCTGTTTCGAGATGCCTCAAACGGGTCTCGCCGGAAAACTCCACACCGTTGGAGAAATGTTCCTGCCATTGGTCACACAAATGGTCTTCGGGGTGTGTATCGGGGAAGGTTTCCGCGTTGGTGGAATACTGGAACCAATGCTGGTTCACATACTCGATCTTGCCGTCGGTGCGGATTGTGAATGCGATCTGGGGAAGGGATTCCAGAATGAACCGCAATTCCTGCATGCGTGTAGCGAGTTCGTCCTGCGCACTTTTCTTGATTTCAATTTCATTGCGCAGCGACTCCTGTATCAGTTTAAGTTCCTGTTGTTGTTCAAACAGCCGGTAAAAAGTTTTGACTTTCAGCAGCAGAATGTCAGGGTCCACAGGCTTGGTCAGATAGTCGATTCCGCCGGAGGAGTAACCTTTGGTAATAAATCTTTTTTCTTTATTGACGGCCGAAAGGAAAATAATGGGCGTATCCCGTGCTTTGCCAAAACCTGCTATGGCTTCTGCGACCTCAAAGCCGTCCATACCGGGCATTTGTACGTCGAGAATGATGACCGAGTAGGTTGTATTGAGTACTTTTTTCAACGCTTCCTCACCCGATTCCGCCGTGTCGGTCTTAAAGTGGTGTAGTTCCAGGATTTTTTTCAGCGGTAAGATATTTTCCGGCCTGTCGTCGACAATGAGGATCATAGTTTCGGGTAATATGGGCATTGATTCCTACGAATGCGAACACCAGGATCTATATACGTAGACATTTGAACACATCAATAAAACTAAGTGTGTGTACGAGTGTTGCCGTGTGCGTTTCCCGGAATTATACAAAAATTATACCAGTAAGTCGTCGAATGGTCCATATTTCATGTAAAAAAAGCGACTCATCCGCAACCGCGTCGGAAGTGCCTGATGAATAACCAATTTTCACGGCAGCTGATCCCGGCCCGAGCCGCAGCGATTGACCCGCACTGAGTTGCGGGTAGCACGATTTTTCGGCCCGACTGGGGAAATTCTTCCCGGAAGTGCGTTGCGTCCGTTGGCATAATTTTGTATCGCAAGGCTGCATCGATGACACGTTTCCCCGGTAAATACGCCCGATGGCAGAAGTCAGAATGCCAGTTGCACGGGTAGAAACGTGTCGTGAATCTTAAAAAATAGCTATGAGAAAAATCGCCAATAAAAAAGTCGTCGATGAATCTAAACGGAGTAACATCAGGGTGTACCCGGGGGAGCCATACCCGCTCGGCGCCACCTGGGATGGAAAAGGAGTCAATTTTGCTTTGTATTCAGAAAGCGCCTCAGGCGTGGAGCTATGCCTGTTTGAAAGTGCCGATGCCGCTTCGGAGCATGTGAAAATTCAGATCAGGGAGGTATCGCATCACGTGTGGCATGTTTATGTACCGGGCCTGAAACCAGGTCAGCTCTACGGTTATCGTGTTCACGGCTCCTATGAACCTATGGTCGGATTGCGCTTCAATCCAAATAAATTGCTGATCGACCCTTATGCCAAGGCGATTTCCGGTACGGTTCAATGGCATGATGCACTTTTCGGTTATGTGATCGGCGACCCCGAGGAGGACCTCAGTTTCAGCGAACTCGATAGTGCACCTTATATTCCAAAATCCGTTGTAGTGGACCATCTGTTTGATTGGGAAGGTGTGGCTTCGCCCGGGATCCCGTACCACGATATCATCATTTATGAAGCGCACGTGAAGGGGTTTACCTGTCTGCATCCCGATATTCCGAAAGAGATCCGCGGCACTTATGCAGGAATGGCGCATCCGGCAAGTATAGCGTATCTCAAAAAACTGGGGATCAATGCAGTCGAATTAATGCCTATTCACCATTTCATATCCGACCGGCATTTGCAGGAGAAAGGGCTCACCAATTACTGGGGCTACAATTCCATTGGTTTCCTGGCACCCGATGTACGGTACAGCAGTTCGGGCGCACAGGGTGAGCAGGTTATTGAATTCAAGAATATGGTCAAGGAAATGCACAAGGCTGGGATAGAGGTGATCCTGGACGTAGTTTACAACCACACTGGCGAAGGCAACCAGATGGGCCCTACGCTTTCTTTCCGCGGCATCGATAACATGGCCTATTACAGGCTGGTAGACGGCAGGTACTACATGGATTATACGGGCACCGGTAACACATTGAATGCGAGGCTTCCTAATGTGCTGCGTCTTATTATGGACAGCCTGCGTTACTGGATTACGGAAATGCATGTGGATGGTTTCCGTTTCGATCTGGCCTCGACGCTGGCACGCGAACTGCATGAAGTGGACCGATTGAGCGCATTTTTTGATATCATTCACCAGGATCCGGTCATTTCACAGGTTAAGCTGATTGCCGAACCCTGGGATACCGGTTCCGATGGCTATCAGGTTGGCAAATTTCCCATCGGCTGGGCCGAATGGAATGGCCGCTATCGAGACTGCATGCGCGACTACTGGCGCGGGGCCGATAGCATGCTCGCTGAGTTTGCGGAACGTTTTACGGGAAGTTCGGATCTATATAAGGGTGAAGACCGGAGGCCGACGGCAAGCATCAATTTCATCACGGCGCATGACGGATTTACCCTGAACGATCTGGTTTCGTATAATGATAAGCGTAATGATGCGAACGGAGAGGATAACAACGACGGGGAGCGATACAACCGCTCGTGGAACTGCGGGGCAGAAGGGCCCACTGACGACGAAGACATTATCGAACTGCGCAACAGGCAAAAGCGGAATTTCCTCACCACACTCTTCCTGTCACAGGGCGTGCCGATGCTGGTGGCCGGGGACGAATGGGGGCGTTCTCAAAACGGGAACAATAATGCGTATTGCCAGGACAATGAGATTTCCTGGCTTAACTGGGACCAGGCAGATACCGAACTCCTGACATTCACTCAAAAGCTCATCGCATTCTGTAAAGCGCATCCGTCATTCCGCAGGAGGCACTGGTTCCGTGGCGTGCCGATCAAAGGTATCGGCCTGGAAGATATCGCCTGGTTTCTGCCCGATGGCCAGGAAATGCCTGATGAAAACTGGAACCACGACTTTGCAAAATCGCTCGGTATTTTCCTGAATGGCAAAGGGATCAGGCACATGGACCCCAAGGGCAAGCCTATCTACGACGACAGCTTCTATATTATCTTCAATGCGCACTTTGAACCCGTAGAATATACATTACCACCGGAAAAGTATGGCAGAGAATGGCGTAAGGTGATCGATACTGCCGATGCCTGCGTAAGCGATGACGGGCAGGTGCTGAAACCCGGGGAGTCTTTCACTGTCGACAGCCATTCGGTGGTGGTTTTTAAACATACATTGGAAGAACAAAAGATATGAACTACAACGATCTGATGGCCATGCAACCCGGTGTCACGTTTGATGCCGAAGGGAGGGCTCGTGTGTTGGTATGGGCCCCAAAGGCGAAAAAGGTCGCGCTGGAGTTGAAATCGTCAGGTGAGCTGCTCGACCTGGATGCACGGGAATATGGCTTCCGGACACTCCACACACTTGCATTGAAGCCAGGGGATTTATACGCGTTCCAACTCGATGGCGAGGGCCCTTTTCCGGACCCGGCAACAAGGCATCAACCAGAAGGCGTACACGGCGCTTCCCGCGCATTTGACCCACGTGAATTCCATTGGACAGATATTGACTGGCGGGGCATTCCGATGAAAGACTACATCATTTATGAGCTGCACACCGGCACGTTCACACTGGAAGGAACTTTCGGGGGGATTGAGCAAAAACTCGACCATTTAGAACAGCTGGGTGTGAATGCGATTGAAATTATGCCGGTTTCGCAGTTTGCCGGAAAACGTAACTGGGGCTATGACGGCGTTTTTCCATACAGTGTCCAGGACTCCTACGGCGGCCCGGCGGCATTGCAGCACCTGGTCGACGCCTGCCACCGGAGAGGGATCTCTGTCATCCTCGATATGGTTTACAACCACCTGGGTCCGGAGGGAAATGTGCTTGGGCGGTTCGGGCACTATTTTACCGATAAATATCACACGCCCTGGGGAGATGCTATTAATTTCGATGATGCCTGGTCTGATGCTGTACGTCACTATTTTGTGCAGAATGCATTGATGTGGTTCAGGGACTTTCACATTGACGCACTGCGGTTGGATGCGGTGCATGCGATCAAGGATTTCAGCCCTGTACATATTTTACAGGAAATCCGGGCGCAGACCGACATCCTGTCCCGTGAAACCGGCCGCTCTTACCACCTGATGGTTGAAATGGACCTGAACGACACGCGTTTTGTAAAACCGGTTGCGGTGGGCGGTTATGGAATGGACGCGCAATGGGTCGATGAATTCCATCATGCCTTGCGTGTCAGTTCCGGTCAGGAAAAAAATGGCTATTATGCTGATTTCGATCCCGTCACATCGCTGGCCAAATCGTTCCGTGACGCCTATGTGCACGACGGTATTTATTCCGATCACCGGAAAAGGAAGTTCGGGATGAAAGCCAACGACATTCCGGGGCATCAGTTCATTGTTTTTTCTCAAAACCACGACCATATCGGTAACCGCATGTTGGGTGAACGGACGAGCCAGCTGGTTAGTTTTGAAATGCAAAAACTGCTGGCAGGTGCCGTTTTCATTAGCCCGTTTATTCCGTTGCTTTTCATGGGAGAGGAATGGAGTGAATCCAATCCTTTTCAGTATTTCGTAAGCCATACCGATCAGGAACTGGCGGAAGCGGTGCGAAAGGGTAGGAAAAATGAATTTGCAGCCTTTCATCCGGAGGGTGAAGCGCCCGATCCGTTGTCTCCTTTGACCTTCCGGAATTCCACTTTGCAATGGGAGCTGCCTGTGCAGGAGCCGCATCACACTATGCTGCGTTACTATCGGCGCTGGATCCGGTTGCGTAAACGGGAGGATGTTCTGCGCGAATGTGACCGTGACGGGCTATCGGCAGAAGCCTTTCCTGAGAAAGAGGTGATTTTCATTCAACGCGTAGGGGCAAATCAGCATTTGACAGGGATTCTCAATTTTTCAAAATCAAATCAGGAGGTACTTCTGCCATTTGACCATCTGGTCTGGTTCAAGCTGATCGCCTCATCGGATCCGCTCTGGAATGGGTCTTCGGCAATGCCCGACCGCGTCGATGCCGGAAGATTGGTGGTTCCCCCCGAATCGGTTTCGGTTTACATGAATGTTATAAAGTCCTGATTTTGATCCGAACATCGTGAGGAGCCGTCTCATCTCCGCCGAAATAGGGCAGCAGCTTGTAGGCCAGCCCCACTCCGCCGGAACAATGGCGCGGCATCACGGTTTCTATTCCGCGGTAAGTGAAGACGTATGTGTTTTCGCGGGTATCGATTCGGAAGCTGGTGAGCTCATTGAGTTCCGCCGTGCCCAGTTCACGTTCCTGGCGGATCCCGTTTACATAGATATACGCGTAAATACGTAGTGCACCTTCGCGCCAGTTCCAGCCGAAACGCGCGCTATTGCTCTGATGTTGCGAGCTGCAATCGGAGAAGCCGTAAAGTTTGTTGATATCGTTCTGGTTTTCGGGGACGGCCGACTGGTAGATACAGCTACTGTCAAACACAGCCTGAAAACGCATCGAACCAGAAGTAAATGGAGTATTCAGGTTATGTTCTACCTCGTGGTTGCCCGCCTTGATGGTGTAGGTAGTGAAATCGTCCCCGAAACTCGGCGTATTGCCGATCCATTCGCAAGAAACCGCGCCCAAGAGGAGGAGAAGGCCTGTCAGGTATCCTTTCATTTGTTCGGTTTTAGAGGTGTTGGTCGTTAATCAGGATAGGAACGACGAAGCGTCCGGAAAATTGGATCCGATCGTTACTTCGCATTCCCGCGATAGGCCGAGGGCGTGAGCCGCATTTTCTTTTTGAAAACGCGGGAGAAATAGAATTCCGATTCAAAACCTGAGCGAAGTGCTACTTCGGTCACCGAAAGCGATGTTTCCCGCAGCATTTGGCAAGCCTTGTCGATTTTGAGCCCGAGGTGGTACTGGCCCGGGGCGATGCCGGTAACCTCCTTGAACGCTTTCCGGAACCATACGTACCCGACTCCGTTTATGGCCGCCAGCTGTCGCATTTCCAACGAGGTTGCCCATTGTTCATGAATCTGAAACCGGATCTGGTGAACGATCCGCTCTTTTGCGGAGCGGGTGCGGTTGGTCATCAGGGCCGAAGCGTACACGAGCCCCAGCAGCTGGATCACAAGGCAGGAAGCCATTTGCCGGTGCGCAATGCCCTGGTATTTCAATGTGTCAACCAGCCGGATGAACACGTTCAGCAGTTCCGAGTCGAAACCGATTGCGAGCAGCGGGTTTTGAGGCGTAAAACAGTCCTGCTGCATGAGATATTCGGCGTAATCTCCATCGAAACCCACCCAAAATTCTTCCCAGCCCGTGTCTGCGGCAGGCTTGTAACGGTGCCACACCCCGGGATAGAGCAGAAAAGCAGTGCCAGCCTTCACCGGCGTCGGTGGCACATGCGCCGATTCGAATATGCCATTGCCGTGGGAAATGTAAACGAGCTGGAATTCCCTGAGGGTCCTGCCATGCTGCCAGTCGAATTGATAGCCGTCCGGGTGTTGCGGGTCGGGGTACGCTCTGCCAGCCGGGTGTGTGTTGTGCCCGACATTACGGATCGAAACGCCCCAGTTTGGTTCCGTACCGGCCTGCGTTTCCGGTTGGTTAGCATTAAAATATTTTCGATATAGTTTCATATCACTTTGTGCAAATGACAGATCAATTCCTGCATTGACCAGAGGCTTCTTTTTGTCCTACTTTTGTAAAGTTAAAGAATATTTTGTCGGAGTATCGGCATGGCAAAAGGGCTGAGCGGCGTCAGGCGGCTCCTTTGTTTTAGCCAAATTTATTCAAACCTGTACTTTTTGATATGGAAAAACAAAATGGATACCCTTTGCGCGTGGGATTGTTTGGTATCGGATTAGAGGCTTACTGGGACCAGTTCGGGGGGCTCGAAGGGCGGTTGCGGGGATACGTCAGCGTGGTGGAGGAGCGTCTCGCCGGTTACGGAGCAGAGATCGTCAACCTGGGGCTGATCGATACGCCGGAGAAAGCGTTGGACGCCGGCCATCAGTTCCGGCAGGCGGATGTGGATCTGATATTTTTGTATGTGACGACATATGCCCTGTCATCGACAGTACTGCCGGTAGTGTCGCGCGCGAAAGTTCCGGTGATTGTCCTGAACCTGGCCCCTGAACCGTCGATCGACTATCAATGGTTTAACGCCCTGAACGACCGCACACGCATGACCGGTGAATGGCTGGCTTTTTGTTCCGCATGCCCGGTTCCCGAAATTGCGAACGTTTTCCGCCGGTCGGGCATTCCATTTTATCAGGTCACCGGTACATTGCATGATGATCCGGACGTCTGGTATGAGGTGCAGGAATGGATCGAGGCTGCAAAAGTGGCGCACACCATGTACCACAACCGGTTGGGTGTGATGGGGAATTATTATGGAGGTATGCTCGACATTTACTCTAATCTCACGCTGCAATGCGCGACTTTCGGTGGTCATGTGGAAATCATAGAGGTCGACGAACTTTCCGCGCTGTGCGAAAATGTTTCTGACAACGAGGTGCAAGTCATGCTGGATACTTTTGAAAATGCCTTTGATATCCAACCGGACTGCCCGGAGCAGGAACTGGTCAGAGCTGCGCGAACCGCAGTGGCTTTGGACAAACTGGTGAAAATACACAAGCTGGGCTCGCTGGCGTACTACCACAAGGGCACTGGCAATCCGCTGAATGAAAACACGATGAGTTCGGTGATATTGGGGACCTCGCTGCTCACGGCCCGGGGGGTGCCCGTAGCCGGAGAGTATGAAATTAAGAATGTACAGGCCATGAAGATCATGGACGCATTTGGAGCCGGTGGTTCATTCACGGAATATTATGCCATGGATTTTCGGGATGATGTGGTGCTGATGGGCCACGATGGCCCCGGACACATTGCCATTGCGGAAGGAAAAACCAAAGTGAAGCCGCTGTATGTCTATCACGGAAAGGTCGGTAATGGGCTTTCGGTTGAGATGAGTGTGTCGCACGGGCCTGTGACCTTACTATCGGTTGTGGAAACTGTCGACGGGAAGGTGATCCTGCTTGTGGCTGAGGGGGAGTCGGTACCGGGGCCTATTCTGGAAATTGGCAATACCAATAGCCGCTACCGCTTCCCCATCGGCGCAAAACGTTTTATGGAAAACTGGAATTACCATGGCCCGGCTCATCACTGTGCAGTGGGGGTAGGACATATCGGTCCGAAAATAGAGAAGTTGGCGAAACTGCTGGCAATCGGGTCGGTGACGGTATGTTAACCGCCGTACCGGCTTTTAATTACGGTTACAGAACGATATGATTATGCGCAACATAAGATACCCGTTACTCCTGCTGCTGTTCCTGGGCTTGCAGCAACTTACAATGGCCCAGCAGGTGGATAAATTGTCAGGAACGACGTTCCGAAATCCGCCCGCCAGTTACGGCATCCGCTGCTGGTGGTGGTGGTTGAATGGCAATACTAATAAGGAGACGATTACCAGAGACCTCGAAGAGATGAAAGCCAAGGGGTTCAGCGGGGCTTGCATTTTCGATGCGGGCGGTGCCGAGCAACGTGGTAATGCGCAGGTGCCGGAAGGGCCGATGTTTGGCTCGCCGGCGTGGCGGGAACTGTACCTGCACGCCATTCAGGAAGCGGACAGACTCGGGCTTGTGATGTCGTTGAGCATTCAAAGTGGCTGGAACCTGGGTGGGCCTGATATTACACCCGACGAAGCTGCCAAACAGGTAACGGTATCCGAAACAAAGGTAGAGGGAGGAAAGGAAGTGCTTGTGGAGTTGCCTATGCCGAAAATAAGGGATGAATATTACCGCGATATACGCGTGCTGGCTTTTCCCTTCAAAAGCCTGCCGGACCGGAAGCCAATCCGTGATTTTGAAAGCAAATCGGCTGCGAAGGAAGTAGGCTGGTCGGTGCCGGAAACGAGGCCGCTTCTGACCGACATTCCGGGTACGCCGGGCGAAGAAGATGCTATGGCCGCGCAAGTCATGGATATCAGCAGTAATTTCAAAAACGGAAGGTTGAAATGGAACGCCCCGGCTGGCGACTGGACTGTGCTCCGTATCGGGTATACGACAACCCATTCGGAAGTGTCTACTTCGAGCGGAAAATGGCAGGGTAGGGTGATCGACTATATGAATGAAAAGCATTTCGACCGGTACTGGAATACCCACGTGGAGCCCCTGCTTCGCATGATCGGAAGTAAGGCAGGCAAAACATTGAAATATCTTCAGACCGACAGCTTTGAAGCCGGGGGGATGAACTGGACCGACGGTTTTGAGAAAGAGTTTAAAAAAAGGCGGGGGTATGATCTCACGCCCTATTTGCCGGTTCTCTCGGGCCGAATTGTCGAAAACCGTGAAATGAGCAATCGCTTTCTGTCCGATTTCCGGAAGACGATCAGTGACTGTATTTCCGACCACCACTACCGCCTGTTCGCTGCCAATGCACGCAAGTACGGAATGGGCATTCAGCCTGAATCGGCCGGCCCGCATGCCGGTCCGTTCGAAGGGTTGAAAAATTACAGCCACAGCGAGATCATGATGAGCGAATTCTGGTCTCCCTCGCCGCACCGCTCCAAGCCGGTTGACCGTTTTTTTGTGAAACAGGCGGCCAGCGCTGCAAAGATCTTCAACAAAAAACTGGTTGGAGCCGAATCGTTCACGACCATTGGCCCGCATTGGAATGATGTGATCTGGGCCGACATGAAGCCCAGCGCCGATCATGAATTCTGTGCCGGACTGAACCTCATTTATTTACATACATTTACTTCTTCCCCCAAAGAAATGGGTCTCCCGGGGCAAGAATACTTCGCCGGAACGCATTTCAACCCGAATGTAACATGGTGGGACTATTCGACCGGTTTTATCCAATACCTCACGAGGTGCCACTATATGCTGCAACACGGAACAGCCGTTTCCGACGTGCTTTATTACTATGGTGACCACATTCCCAACATTGGCCGCTACAAGGACGATGATCCGGCGAAAGCGTTGCCGGGATATGATTATGACCTGATCAACGAAGACAAACTGCTCGATCTGCAATTTAAAAACGGCCTGATTACACTGCCTCATGGCGTTTCATACAAGGTGCTGGCATTGCCGGACCATCAGGTGCTTTCCTATGCTGCATTGAAAAAGGTGGAAGAGCTCGTGAACGCCGGAGCTACGGTGATCGGCAATAAGCCGCTGTCGATTGCAAGTCTGGTGGGTTATCCTCAAAAGGAGGCGGAGTTTAGGAAAGTGGCTGAAATGCTCTGGGGTGACGTAAGCGAGGCTATGGGAGAAAAGAAGGCAGGCAAGGGCCGCATTGTTTGGGGTAAAACAGCTTATGATGTGCTGCGTTTGAATGGGTTGCCGCTTGATTTTCAGGCCATGGATAAGAAGGAAGGCGATAGTTTCGACTTCATCCATCGCGCCGACACCGATGCAGACTGGTATTTCGTGAGTAACCAGAACAAGGACGCGAAGCAGATAATGGCTGCATTTCGCATGACAGGCCGGCAGCCTGAGTTGTGGAACGCCGTTACCGGTGAAAGCATGGGTGCTCAGGCTTTCAGCCAACGGGACGGAAGGACGTTTGTCCCACTGGACCTGGATCCCTACGGGTCTGTTTTCGTGGTTTTCCGCAAGCAGGTGGACACCCTCGCTGCCGGGAAGGCGAAGACCAACAGCCTGGTTCTTGCTGAAGCCGGTTTGCTGACGGGTACCTGGAAGGTCCGTTTCGATCCCAAATGGGGCGGGCCTGGTGAAGTATTGTTCAAGGGGCTTGTCAGCTGGACGGACCGCCCCGAAGAAGGGATCAAACACTATTCGGGAAAAGCGGTGTACAGCATCCGTTTCAACATTTCAAACGATAATCCTGATTTTAAAACACTTTTTCTCGATTTGGGGGAAGTAAAAGATGTGGGTATTGCACGCGTCAGGCTCAATGGGCGTGAAGTAGGGACCGTCTGGACACCACCGTTCCGGGTTTCGGTGGCCGGTGCGCTGAAACTGGGAAATAATGATCTGGAAATAGAAGTAGTGAATACCTGGCGGAACAGGTTGGTGGGCGACAGGGGAAAGCCTCAGGATCAGCGATTTACAAAAACGAATATCACGATTCCCGACAGCTGGCAGTTGTTGCCTTCAGGCTTGCTGGGGCCGGTGAAGTTGCTGCGAGGGGAATGGTAGGGGCATAAAAAAACGAAGTCCGGATGTTCGTTTCATGCGGACTTCGTCTCCACTTAGGAACCATTTAAAAAGGTGCTATAACGCTACCTTCGCTGTTTTCCCAGGCTATTGTGTTGTTTCTGGTTGCTGGTAATATGATTGCCTTTCACCATTTCTTCTTCACGATGCCTGCTATCCAGATTGTCTTTGTTTTCAGGCCGGTTCTGGACTTGGCCTTGCGGCATGGTTCCCGAACTTTGTGATTGTTTCATGACAATAATTAAATGGTTATGTCTGGTATTATTTAAATATTATGCCAAACCTTGCATGCCATGCCAGCAATTTTCGTCAAACTTTTCTCGAACCCTCGTAAAGTTCGTATTCCAGCAGCCTGCAATCGATTCTGCCCGAATAAAACTCGATCCTGCGTTTGGCTTTCAGGCCGATTTTCTTGGCCAGGTCGAGGTTGCCGGTGAACACATATCCGAAATATCCTCCACACTTCTGTTTCATAAAATCACCAATCCGTGCATAAGTTTCTTCAAGTTCGCCGATCTCGCCGAGGCGCTCGCCATACTCCGGATTGATGAAGAAGACACCCTTATTGTCACCCGGGACTTCGGTGTCCGCAAAATCACAGGTATCGAACTCAATCATATTGGCAACGCCCGCGGCGATCGCATTCTTTTTGGCGTTTGTGATCGCGTTTGCGTCATGATCGGTAGCGATGATCCGTAATCCGGGTACTTCTATGATCTGCGCTTCCAGTTTGTCCTGCTCTTTGTAATATACCTCTTCATCGTAGCCGAGCAAATGCATGAAAGAATAGTTGTCTCTGAAGAGACCCGGACGGCTGTTGGTGGCGATCAGTGCTGCTTCGATGGCTAGCGTTCCGGAGCCGCACATCGGGTTGAGGAATACGGAATTACGGTCCCAGCGGCTGGTTACAATTGTGGCCGAGGCCAGTGCTTCGAGCATGGGAGCCTTACCCGGGATTTTGCGGTATCCATGCCGCGCAACCGATTCTCCGGAGGTATCGATGAAAATTTCGGCCCGATCGTCTTTCCAGAACAGGTGCACGACAGCGCCTTTCAGCTCGGAGCCACTCGATGGCCGTACGCCTTTCTTGTCGCGCAACCGGTCCACAATGGCGTCCTTTACACGCAGGTTGGCAAACATGCTGTTGTTCACGGTTTCGGTCATGACGTTACTGGTCACCGAGAAATAGGCGTCTTCGGCCAGGATATTCTCCCATTCCATTTTGGAAAGGAAGCGATAAACGTCGTCCGGATGCCTTGCGCTGAACGAGCCGAGGCTGTACAGCACCTGGCTGGCGCAGTACAGGTTAAGGTTCAGTCTGATGCAATCATTGACCGTCCCGTTGAGCCGTACACCCGTTGCAAATGTCTCTTCTACCCGGAACCCCAGCGACGTAACCTCGTTTTCGAGATACTGGGAAAGGCGTTTGTAACAGGTGATAACGATCGGGGCGGTGGTGTTGAAGAGAATCATTGGCTTTCGGCAGTCGACTTTTTTGAATTTCAGATAAATAGTAACAATTGAATTTCGATAGCAGACAGCCGACGGCCGACAGCCTCTTCGCACAAAACTACCGCATTACCCCTGCAAAATCAGTAAGCTTCGTTGATTAATTCATGATTGAGCCTGGCGCCGGCGATGGTGCCGGATGCCATTGCTCCCGTTAACCCCCTGAACGCGCCGCTGTTATCGCCCGCGGCGTAAATCCCGGGTATGTTCGTTTTTTGGGCTTCATCGACTTTGATAAATCCTTGCGGCGTCAGTGCGCAACCCAATTCTTCGGGCAGTAGTGAATGCTGGACAAATGCGGGGCGATGGTACAATGCGGTAACGGTGCGGGTAGAACCATCGCCAAGATGTAAAGTTTTGAGGGATCCGTCTTCGTGATCCAATGAAACGATTGGTGTCTCGACGATTTCAGCGCCGAATGCCAGCATTTTCTCCCTGGCTATTTCGTCGAATGTCGCCGGGCCGTTGGTGTAGAGCGTCAGGTCGGCAGTCCAGTTTCGGATCAGCTTCACGTATTCGAGCGCCATTTCGCCGTTGGTCAGCACACCGGTGCGGGCGTCGCTGTACTCGTAACCGTGGCAGTAGGGGCAATGGATCACGCTGATGCCCCAGCTTTCGGCGAAGCCCGCAATGTCGGGCATAATGTCGCGGATACCGGTGGCGAAAATGAGTTTTTTGGCTTGGAGTGTCTGTTCATCGCTCGTGGTGACGGTAAATGTCCCGTCGCTTCCGTGTACGTGCGTGACCAGTCCCGTGCGCATATGCACGGTCGGGTAGGCGAGTACCTGCTCACGTGCGAGCGCGGAAATTTCGGCTGGCGTCTTACCGTCGTGTGTGATGAGGTTATGCGAATGGGGTGTCTGGCGGTTGCAGGGTTTGCCGCTATCGATCATGACGACGTTCCTGCGAGCCCGGGCCAGTGTCATTGCAGCGGATAGTCCGGCGTAGCTGCCGCCGATGATGGCGACGTCGAAGTTTTGGTGGTTGAGCATGTTTAAATATATAAATGTCTCAAAAATGAGACACGGTTGAACAAAAAATTTTAAATCCCAATTCCCTTACTGAATGAAAACCACGCAAGCTCACGCGCTTCCGACCGACTGAGCGCTCTTTTTTGCTGTGAATTAATGAATACCACCACCACGCTCTGGAAGAAGTTATGAATCCAGTCAACGGTCATGCCCTGGTTGATAATGCCTTTTGTGAGCAGCACTTGCAGGTTCCCTTTCCAGAGCTCGAAGGTGTGGTCGTATTCCGAGCATTCTTCATTAGCCGTCTGGTGCTTATGGTCGTGGAGTGTGTGTAGTTTATGCAAAAAAGTGTTTTTCGAACCGCAGTCGAGACCAGCGTAAAACATCGTTTCCAGCCTTTCCTGCGGATTTTCCGAGGCATAGTAAGCATTGGACATCGCAATCGCGCAAGCTTTCCGGATTTCTTTCTGGCATTTGTCCATCAGTTCCTTACGGTCTTTGAAATACCGGTGCAAGGTTCTGCGGGTTACCTGCGCCTGATCGGCCACTTTCTCAAGCGGTGCGGAAAGGTCTTCATTGAAGATCAGGATCGCGGCCTCGATAATGCTTTGTTCGGTGTCTTTCATAGTTGTGAAGACAAAGATAAAGCAATGTCTCAAATTTGTGACATGCAATGCCCTGTTTTTTAATCCCGGCTCTCTGAAACCGGATGGTGGGCCAGGAAACGGTTGTATTGTCGTCTGATTTTTTCCAGCCGCCCTGCGGCTGCTGCAAACATACCGGAAACCAGTCCTTCCTGCTGGTTATGAACGGCCGTGACGTCAGAATAACCAAAATCTTTCTGGGTTGAAAGGAATGGGTAGATGACCATTTTGTTGCTGGTGAGCTCGGAAAGGAAGTTGTCGGCAGTCACCGTGTCATCAAATGGTGCATCGAGGATCTTCTGGAAAAATTTCCGGTAGATCACGATGAACTGTGTTGAAAGGATGTGGTTTACCCAGTAGCGATGGGTATCCAGGGGCAGCGCATGCCCGAACCCGCCGCTTGTCCCCGCCGAAAGTACATCGCAACCCTGGCGGTGGGCGCTGATGATGTTGCCGATGAGCATGTCCCGATGATAATCCGGGGTAAATTCGTGGTCGTCTTCACAAATGATGATCACCGACTCGTCGTTTTCCAATGCTGTCGCGACAATCCGCCGGATGCTTTGCCAAAGGCCTACCGCTCCAATGGAATGTTTGCTCGCGTTTATATATTCGGGAGTGAATTCTTTTTTGTCGATAAATTGCTTTTCAATATGTTGCCGCCGATCTGTTCTTTCAGGCAGGTTGATGATATACACGGGAATAACGATATCGTCGAAACGCATTGTTGCCGGATTTGTATTGAACCCGTAAAAGGCCTGGCTATCCAGGACATATTGAATCGCATTGGAACAATCCGCAAAAAGTTTGTCGACACGGCGCTCCACATGATTAGCCAATGTTACATCGGAATAACCAAAATCTTTCTGAATAGAAATGAACGGATAAACCGAATAGATATGGGGACTGACCTGGGATAGTTTCAAATCAGCACTGTCGGAATCGAGAAAATTGATTTCCAGTATTTGTCTAAAAAACTTTCTGAAAATGATGGTGAATTGTGCGCCCGTAAAACCCTCTGCCCATATCAGGTTTCGGGATATTTTAAAAAGACTGTGGACAGAACTGAGGCCGCCCAGCAAAATATCCGCCTCCGCTAACCGGGCTTCTTCAATGCATTCAAAAAGCAAATCTTTTGAATAATGCCCCGTAAAAAGATGATCGTCTTCACAAATAAGAATATAATCGTCATGGCGGTCGCAAGCCTCAGAAATGATGCTCCTGATTGTGTTCCAAAGACCCACAGCCCCGATCTTATGGCGTTCGGCATCGACCAGTACATAGTCGAATTCCGCGCGGCTTTCAAACTGCTCCCGTGCATGGGCGCGCCGGTCGGGACGGTCGGAAAGATTAATAATGTAGGTGGGAATGGCTGTCATAGATCCATTTTGGTAGATACTTCCGGAAGAGAATGCAGGTTAGGAATGCGATGCATGCCCAGCGGGAAGACCAGACACTCTTGGAAGGGTATCTGATCTGAAAGGAAAATCAACACATATGCGTAGTGACGGTAGGTGCAATACCGCATACGCAGGTAACGAAATCTGTACCCGCGGAGCAATTGTAGATATTGGTTCCGTCGACAGGACAACTGCATGACACACTGGGGCAATTAAAGGCCTGAGCGGTACAATACACCGCGCCTCCGGATCCTCCCAGTACGTTTTTCAACTGGCTCCGTGACAGGATTTCAGCGTCATCGAAGTGCAGGTCTTCCAATTTCAATTTCTTCATACGATTGTGATTTGGGGTTGAGAATCGAGACTTTACCAACCGGTAAAGAATATTGCCTTCCGGGCGGATCGCGAATTACCCGGAAGAAAATATTTTGGTCGCTACTGAATTTCAGATGACCCGCAAACTGCGTTGCGGCTTGGCTTTGCGGGCAGGTCCTTCCAAAAGACTTATAATGCCTTGAAAGCGTTTTGAAATGCGTATTAACCTTGAGTGCCATGATCCGGTACCGTCGCGGGAACTGGTACCGGATTGGTTTGCTCAACGCCTTTTTAGCACCGGTGGGTCGTTACCACGTTGGCGTAGCCGCATATGCAGGTGGCCACATCGTTGTTGGACCAGCATTGATACATGTTCGAGCCGTCGTTGGGGCAGCTGCAAGAAGCGGCGCAGTTGAAAGTCTGCGCTGTACAGTACACGGCTCCTCCCGATCCTCCCAATACGTTTTTCAACTGGCTCCTTGACAGGATTTCAGTGTCATCGAATTGCAGGTCTTCCAATTTTAATTTCTTCATAAGGTTGAGATTTGGAATTAAGAAATGAGACTTTGCCACCCGGCAAAGAATATTGCCTCCCGGGCGGATCGCGAATTACTCGGAAAGGAAATATTTTAGGTCGCTTACACCGTAGATTTCGGGTAGCTGATGCCCGTTCACAAAAAAGGTGGGTGTAAACGATATCTTCGTAGCATTGCACCATGCACTCATGGCATCGATCTTGTGATCCTGCCTGGCAAGCTCTCCGTTGACCGCATATTGGGCGGCAAACCTGTCGTAGTCTTTGTCAGGTGCCGCATACCAGTCGTCCAGGGCATGATGCAGTGTATCCCGGCCGTACTTTTCCCCGATTGCCAGAAAATGTCTGACAGGCTGGGCAGCCACATCCCCGGCTGCATTAGAGGCCGTGAAAATGATACGGACACTTACGTCGGGATTGTTCCGGACGAGTTCTTCCATCGGGGCGTGCGCTTCGGCGCAGGGGCCGCAGTACGGATTGCATACTTTGATGATCCTGTGCTTCGCGGCAGGGTTGCCCAGCTCGATTCCCAGGCCATAGGGGTCTTCGGTCACTGTTTTCTGGCGGGAAAGCAATGCTTCGAAAATTTGTGAACTGTGTTTTAGCCGGTTCAGCTCTGTTTTGTCCCGCTTCCCGGTTTTGAGTTGACGATAGGCTGGCATGAGAAACGCAAGCGCCAGTACCGGAAGCAGGAAAGACACAAGGGCGACCATCAGGAACGGCATGGTCCAGATCATTTGAACCGGAAATGTCATATGCCAGCCACCGTACAGCGCCGTAATTCCCTGCAGGAACAGAACAGCCTGGACGGACAGGCACAGGATACACCATTGTTTCGCTACCTTCCATTGATAGTAAACCGAAAAAATCGTGTAGGGAAGCGCTACGGCGTTCAGCCAGGTCAGCGCGGAGAGCGATGCCGGGCTGGTCGGACCGTTGAGCAGGAGTAAAAGGTTACTCCCCGCAAAGTAAACGAAGCCGATGGAAGACCAGCCAACGCCACCGATACGGGCTGCCTTTGAGTTGAGGACGGCGCTGCAGTTCACTTTTTTACTGGCCTTGCATATCTTTTGCGCCACCGGATTGTATTGATCCAGCTCGTACCAGATCAGTAAACCGCAGGTAACGAGGCCGACCAGCGTAAGTAAGGTAAAAACAACCGGCAACCAGGATATTTCCCAGCCCTGCGTCAGGACGGCAACGCCGCACGCGGCCAATGTCACGACAGGAAGCGAAAGGACCAGGGCAGATTTTTGAAAATAATCTGTCTTTTCCTGTCGTTTTTTCCGATCATAATCCTTTTCCGGTTTTGCTTCGCTGGCGTCAATAAGCATTAGCGTGCGCGATGTCCATTTGTTTTGGAAATCGGCAATGTCCGCTGAGGTTTTTTTTAGGGATTCAGGATGAATGTATTCGATTGAATGTTCGTCAGTATTGAGAACGACGACCAGTTTTTCTTCATTCGGTTTAATAAATACCGGCGCCAGAAAGGGTGTCGGCATTTGGCCCAGCTTTTCGATACTGGTTTTGATACTAATATTTTTAATGTGATAGGCGGTGAGCACATCGCTTACCGCCAGCATGGCGGGATAATCGGGATGGTTTTGAAGATCGGATTCGATTGTGCCGGTTGAAATACGGACATTGTTGAGCTTTACAACATGGGTGACCGACTCAACGACATTGTCGCGGCGCGATAAAGCGGATAAAAGACTCATCATGTTTTCAGGTACGTATTGAATATAATGTCGAAATCGGTTGATAACCTGCGGGGTGGAGTGTGGGTATTATCAGGTCATTTGACTTTTATCTGTCCTGTGCAATTATATGTAGATATAGTGAAATGAAATTGGAAAAAATCGTTCAATTTGCTGTAAATTTCCGTTCACTAATTGGACAATTCATTTGATAGATTTGGTACAGATATTTCTATGAATTATGGAAATGCGGAAGCCTTCTCGATGTATGCAGATGGAAATAAAGCTGAGATCGCTCCGGGATGCGAGAAAATTGAGCACGCGCATGGTAGCCGAACGCGTCGGTGTTTCCCAGAGCACTTATATGGATTGGGAAAGGAATAGATCTTCTCCGTCGTTGCGGCTGTTGGGACCCCTGGCTATGGCCCTGGATGTCTGCCTGATTTGTTTCGTTGCCTACCTGTTCGGGCAGATGACACTAGATGAGTTGCTCGTTGTGAAGCCGGAAACTACGATCAGCGAACTGACCGCAGTGGCACGAAAGCCGGGCGAAGAGCCTGAGAAGAATAGCATCGATTTAATGCGCAGCGATATGCAACGGCTGGAAATACTCCTGCGCCAAAATCTGATCGCCGCCCTGCCCGCCAATTAGCGGCGAGAGGGCGGCGATCAACAGAACCGTTTTCAGCGATCAAATCCCGTTCAATTCTGACTCTGTGAACGCTTTTTCGCGTCCTGTCAGTTTGGTGCGGACTTTGGTGACTTCTTCGGTAGTGACTTTGTCGGCATTGTTGCGCCAGGAGCGGCGGATGTAGCTCAGGAGCTGGGCGATGTCTTCGTTGGGCATGTCCTTGTCGTAGCCGATGCCAGGCATGTCGCCGCTCACTTCGGGTGTTTGGTATACGTGTCCGTTCACCTTGACTGGCCCCGTGAGACCGAAAAGGACGATCGAGATCAGTTTGTCTTTATTGCCGGTTACCCATTCCGACTGGTTCAGTGGTGGAGCGAGTGACTTGACGCCTCCGCCGTCGGCACCGTGGCAGGTCTGGCATACAGAAGTGAACAATGCTTCGCCTTTGGGAAATTCTTTTTTCAGCATTTCGGGATTCCGGTTACCTTGTGCGCTGCGTATGGCCGTTATGGCGCGGGTCAATTGTTTGTTGATCAGTGCATTCGGGTCAGATACTGAAGCTGAGATAGCCCCTTGGAAGATTTCTTCCTGATCTTGGAGGTTGCTGATCACTGCGTCGGACACGTAGCGGTTGTTGGGATATTTAACCACCAGCTTGTTCAGCAGCCCACGCGACACATTCTGGTCAAATTTTTCGATGCTTTTGCACAGCAATGCAATGTATGGAGCTGCCAGCGTATCGCCCGAATCAACGATACCGTCAAATGCCGCTGCATATTGCTGGTACGAACCAGGCGTGATCACCGACGCCGAGGCGTATAGCCCCTGCGCACGGAAGGTCCAGGCCGGTTGCCGGATCCAGCTCAATGCCTCTTCGGGTTTCAGGGAATTCAGGCCTTCGAGCGTCCACAATGCGTGGATGGCAAAAAGGGGATTGGCAGTTTGTTTAATCGCCTCACGCAATGCGGGTATGGTCTGGTTGTATTTTCCGTCGATCAGTTTTTGCTGCGCCCGGTCGCGAACCCAGCCGTTGGGATGGCCGAGCAGCTTCACCAATTCCTGAGCGCCGTCCGGAATGATAACCGGCTTGGGTTGCGAACCTTTCGGGACGATCTTATAAATACGGCCTGCCGAAAGCGGTTGGGTAAGGTCGCGCTTGCCGATCTGGTCTTTCAAATAGGGCGTCAGATAGGTTTTGTGCTGGATAATACCGCGGTACATGTCGAGTACGAACATGCTGCCGTCGGGGGCATTATAAAGGCTTACCGGACGGAAACGCTCGTCGGTGCTGGCAAGGAACTCCTTGCCTTTGTAAGCAATATCCCCTTTGACCACGTAGCCTTTTTCATTCAGGAAATCGCGTTTGATCAGGTTCGCCGACGGTTCCGGTACGAATGCGTTGAAATCGAAATTCTTGCCAAACAGGTCACCGCGGTAGATAACGGGTCCGGCAGCCGCTGTAAATTCGTTCAGGCGCAGGCTGTCGTCCAGAATGTTTTTCATGTAGCCACGGTTCACACCCGGGGTCGGGTGGAGCGGGTATACTTTGTTATTGGCAACGGACTTCTCGTTGTAGCCGGCGACACCTTTCTGGTTTTTATTCCAGGCACCCAGTCCCGCGGGGAAATAATCACCCAGGAGGTTCTGGGAATTGTTGTTATAATAAAGCCGGCCGTAGTTGTCCTGGCAAATGCCCCACTGACCGCGGAAATGGGTATGCTCGATGAGCCATTTTCCGCCAACGCGACGATAACGTTTGTCGGATTTGGCATTATAGATCCAGTTGTCCATCGCGCGCAGCAGGCCGTTGGGCTGGTGTTCCACATTGCCGCCCTCGGTGTATTTGGGATCTACCAGCGTTTTTTTGACAACCTTGTCGTTTTTCAGCTCGTAAAACCAGAGGTTGGTAGGCTCCGCGACAAGTATTCCATTCTCGATCAGGCAAATAGCGCGCGGAAGTACGAGCGAATCGATCACTACCTGGCGGTCATCGTACACACCGTCCTGATTTTTGTCATCAAGGATCACGATGTTGCCATTGGGAATATCTTCGCCTGTACCAATGGTGTCGGGCATATAACCAGTCATTTCGACTACCCACATACGGGCATTGTCGTCGAACTGCATGGCCACCGGCGCGCTGACCAGCGGCTCAGATGCAACCAGCTTAATTTCGAAACCATCTTCGATCTGCATTTTGGCGATGGTTTGAGAAGCCGGTACAAAAGGAGATTTTCCAGAAGTTCCAGCTGGTTTCTCCTCAGGGGCCGCCGTGGTCGTGGAGGAGGAGACAGTTTGCTGGGTGGTTTGTTTGTTGGTTTTACAATACATCAACGAAAACGAAACCGTCAGAAACAGAAGGGGATAACGGTATTTCTTCATCAGAATGGTATTCTCAGCAAAATTGGTTGCATAATGGACATGGCGCTGCTGCGATGCGTTGGGCCTCTATCATAACGATTCTTCGACCGGTTTCATGTTTTTGGTCAGGAAGTGGATGATCAGCCAGGCGATGATATAGGCCAGTCCGCAGATCACGAACAGGATGTTATACCCGGTGCCGATATTGCCCAGCACCTTATAGTAGTCGAGTAATGCGCCAACCAGCAGCGGGAAAAACGTAGATCCAAGTGAGCCTGCCATGCCGCCGATCCCTACTACCGAGCTCACCGCACGTTTCGGGAAAATGTCGGACACGATCGTGAAAATATTGGCGCTCCATGCCTGGTGGGCGGCAGTAGCAATGGCGATAATGCCGACGACGGTCCAAATATCGGTTGCAAACTGCGCGAGGATGATCGGCATGACGGCAAATGCCACGACCAGCAATGTGGTTTTGCGTGCCCGTAATGGCGCCCATCCTTTTTTGATGAGGTAGGAGGACAAATAGCCGCCGCCAATGCTCCCGAAAGTAGTTGCCGTATAAACGATCGCTAAATGCAGGCTTGGTTTTTTCAAATCGAGTGCAAAAGTGGTGGCAAAGTACGAAGGCAGCCAGAAAAGGAAAAACCACCAAACAGGGTCTGTCAGGAATTTACCTACAATAAATACCCACGTTTGCGGGAGACTGACCAGTTTGGTCCAGTGAATAGGCTTTTGATTTTCACCGTCCCCGGCTTCGTTGTCACTGTGGATAAATGCATTTTCTTCGGCACTCAATTTCTTATGGCGTGACGGGATTTCGTACATAAACCACCAGAAAAACAACCAGATAAATCCGAGCGCGCCGGTAATGAGGAAAGCACCTTGCCAGCCGTAGGAGCCCAGCAGCCAGGGGACAAGAATGGGTGCAGCCACAGCACCAATACTCGTACCGGAGTTGAAAATCCCTGTTGCCAGTGCCCTTTCGCGTTTGGGAAACCATTCAGCGGTGGCTTTTACCGCTGCTGGAAAGTTACCTGCTTCGCCGAGCCCCAGCACCGCGCGAACGGCACCGAATCCAAAAGTGCTTTTGACGAATGCGTGGGCAATGGCGGCGACGCTCCATATGATAATGGAAACCGCATACCCCATTTTGGAGCCGATTTTATCGATGATATTGCCAAAAACGATGTATCCCGCGGCGTAGCAGCCCGCGAAAACCATTACGATGTTGGCATAGTCGCTTTCTGTCCAGTTGAACTCCGTTTCGAGGGTGGGTTTGAGTAATCCAAGAATCTGCCTGTCGATGTAGTTGATAGTGGTTGCAAAGAAGAGTAAGGCACAAATAACCCAGCGATAATTTCCAATATTGGTTTGTTTCATGGTGGGGAAAAAACTGATTCTTCGGATTCAGGATTGATTAATAAAATGGTTGTTTGGGAAGAAGACTGCATTTTAGCGGTTCTACCCCTTAATTCAAATGCAAGACTTTTATAAAAACAGAATCCCGTACCTGTCGGATACGAGATTCTGCACTAAATCAGGAATGTGCGTAAATGATTTACCGGCCCGATGGCTTCCCCTGACGGAAGCTATCGGGCCTTCTGCCTGTCAGGTGATCGGGTAGGCCAGCTGGGCTTTTATGAGTTCTGCTTCATTGGTGAGATCCAACCGCAGCGGCGTGATCGAAACAAAATGATTTTCGATCGCCCAGCGGTCGGTGCCTTCCTCCGCCGGTTCGAGCGGAACCACGGTGAACCAGTAGTGCTTGCGGCCCATGGGATCCAGTGCAGGGACGATGTTGTTGTCGTACAGCCTCACCGATTGCCGGGTCCACCGGACGCCTTTGGGATCGTGCGGAAAATTGACGTTGACAAGGTTCAGGTGCGGATTTTTAAAGAGCAGGTCCAGCGCTCTTTCGACGAACGGGTCGAGTGCGTCGAAATCGGGCTCGATGTCCGTCGGCGTGCTTAATGCAATCCCTTTGATCCCGAAGAGCACCGCTTGCTTGGCCGCTGCGAGTGTTCCCGAATGCCACATGGCATTCCCCAGGTTCGGCCCCAAGTTGATCCCGGAAAGCACCACATCCGGTTTGTCCCACAGATGCTGGCCCAGTGCCACGCAGTCGGCCGGCGTGCCGTTGACCCGGTAGGCGTCGATCCCCGGAAATTCAATCGGGGATTTTTTATAGGAAAGCGGCCGGGAGGCGGTAATGGCATGACCCATAGAGGATTGTTCCACGTCCGGCGCCACGATTTTAACTTCCCCGAAACGCGAGGCGATCCTGGCCAGTGCCGCTAAGCCAGGACTATATATGCCGTCGTCGTTGGTTACCAATATCTTCATAACGTATAGCGTTTTCGGTGAATATTAATAAAATTATGCCTGGTATGTTTTTTATGGGAGGGAGGTATGCCTTATAACCTGATATGAAACGAACCATCCTGCTACACAACCCCAGCGCGGGGGATAATGACTTTTCCAAAAAAGAACTGGTCAAACTGATTAAGAAAGAAGGTTTTGAATGCTCCTATGCTTCCGTCAAGGAAGAGGGCTGGGATACGTTCGAAAATGATACGGATTTTCTGATCGTCGCGGGCGGTGACGGCACTGTACGGCGTACCGCCAAGGCATTGATGAAGCGAAAACTGCTGGACAAGCAATATCCGCTCGCATTGCTGCCACATGGTACCGCCAATAATATCGCGACTGCCTTACAGATCGAAGGACACGCCAAAGACATTGTCCCACATTGGCATCATTACCATTTGAAATCGTTTGATATTGGTAAGATCCATGGACTGGGGGATGATTTGTTCTTTCTCGAGGCATTCGGTTACGGAATTTTTCCGAAACTGATGAAAGTAATGGACAAGATCGAAGGTGAGATCGGTGATAGTGTGGAGGAAAAACTGAAGGCGGCCAGGGTGGTCTTGTACGACATAGTGCAGAACTACGAAGCCAGGCCCTGCACCATCATCGCCGATGGCGTGGAGCATTCGGGCAATTATATCATGGTGGAGGTTATGAACATCCGGTCCCTGGGCCCCAATCTGGTGCTGGCTGCCGATGCCGATCCGGGCGACGGCATGCTGGATGTGGTTATGGTTTCGGAAGCGAACCGGAAGAAGTTCGAGTCCTTCCTGCTCGGAAGGATCAATGGGAAGGAGGACAGTGAATTCAGTTTTACAACCATCCGCGCCAAAAAGGTAAAGATTATGTGGGACGGAAAGGATATCCATGCCGATGACGAAAGGCTGAAAGTGGAGAAACCTTTGGAGGTTGATATTGAAATCCTACCGGATATGCTGCAATTTATGATCACGGATAGCTGATTCCATAACTTTTGGTTATAATGGATAACCAATTGTGATTGGCTTCCGGTGTGGATGACCGCTACTTTTGGATCACGAAAGTTTTCCAAAATTCTCATTCACATTCATCATGATTCACACAGACATCTGTATTATAGGAGCAGGACCGGTGGGGCTCTTCGCTGTTTTCGAAGCCGGACTACTTAAAATGCGCTGCCATCTGATCGACGCACTGCCGGTAGTGGGCGGGCAGCTTGCTGAAATCTATCCCCAAAAACCCATTTATGATATTCCTGGTGCGCCGGGCATCATCGCCGAAGACCTGGTGAAAAATCTGATGATCCAGATCGAAGAGTTCAGACCGGGTTTTACACTGGGAGAAAGGGTAGAGGGACTCGAAAAACAGGACGACGGCAGTTACATCGTGCGGACCAATGAAGGTACCGCTGTGCATTGCCAGGTGGTGGTGATTGCCGCGGGGCTTGGGAGCTTCGAACCGCGTAAACCGGCCGTAGAGCGATTGGAGTACTTCGAGGGCAAGGGGGTGCATTATATGGTGAAAAGGCCGGAGCAGTTCCGGGACCGGAACGTGGTGCTGGCCGGAGGCGGTGACTCGGCGTTGGATTGGACGATTTTCCTTGCCGACATTGCTTCCCGGGTTACCCTCGTGCACAGGGGCGACACGTTCAGGGGGGCGCCGGATTCTGCCGAAAAAGTTTTCGAACTCGCTGGAAAAGGAAAAATCGACCTCATTTTACAGGCACAGGTCAATAGCCTGAATGGAAACGGCGTGTTGAAAGAAGTGTCCGTGCTGGGCAACGACAAATCTGTGACAAGCGTTCCGGCGGATCATTTCATCCCTCTCTTTGGCCTCAGTCCCAAACTCGGCCCCATTGCCGATTGGAACCTGGGCGTCGAAAAATCGGCACTCGTGGTAGACACACTGGATTATTCCACCAATATCGCCCGCATTTACGCGATCGGTGATATCAATACCTATCCGGGCAAGCTAAAACTCATCCTGTGCGGTTTTCACGAGGCGGCCATCATGATGCAGAGCGCATTCAAGTATGTCCACCCGGATCAGAAACTAAGTTTTAAATACACCACTGTTAACGGTGTTAATCCATTTTAGCCATGATCAATATTTTCATAGAGAACGATTCAGGAGAACGGCAGAGCCTGGAAATCCCTACGGATATGGGTTTCAGTCTCATGGAATTGCTCAAAGCCTACGAATACGACATTCAGGCCACCTGCGGCGGAATGGCTTTGTGTGCCACCTGCCATATCGAGGTGCTGGAAGGGATGGATAAGCTTCCAGAGTCTAATGACAACGAGCTGGATACATTGGACACGCTTCCCAACTCTGATCAAAACAGCAGGCTTTCCTGCCAGCTAAGGCCATCGGACAGTATGGACGGACTTGTAATTCGACTGAAAGCGCTGGAAGAAGCTTAATAAGGTTATTAGAATTTTGGAATAATAGTGCATAAACCCCCGCTAGCCAAATAGCAGGGGTTTTTAGTTTATTTTAAAAGTGATTTCACCTGAGGCAGGATGGCAGTTACCCACCGCTGGTACATTTTGCCGGAGAAGTGAAGCTGGTCGGCGGCAATCATGGACGGGTCATTGAGCGCCTCGCGGGATATGGACGTAATGTCGAGAAACCGTATTTTCTTTTTGGCGCATTCCTCTTCGGCCACGGTGTTGAAACGGTTGATTTCTTTGGTGATCTGTTCGCGGTTGCCGGCGCCATAAGGTGTAACGCCCCAATCCGGAATAGATAGTACAAAAACGCGTCCGGTTTCTCGGCCTGCGTATATAATGCAATGGTCGAGCAGGTCGCGAAGCTCGGCGCGGTATTCTTCGATGTTACGTCCCTGGTATTGGTTGTTGACGCCAATGAGCAGTGATACAAGGTCGTACTGTCCGAACGGGTGACGTTGTTCCAATGCATCGAGCAGATTTCGCGTCGTCCAACCGGTGGCGGCGATAATATCCGGTGCCCTGACGGCTTTGCCCACTTTTTTCAGTTCGCCCGAAAGCAGAACCGGCCAGCACTCATCGGTGGAGACGCTCTGCCCGATGGTGTAGGAGTCGCCCAATGCCAGGTAGGTGAGGGTGCCTGTTTCTTCCGGAGCCGGGTCGCTTCTTCCCGCTTCGGGTTCCGATGACCCAGCACAGGCTGCGAATGACAGGATCATGATCAATGGGTACAGTTTCATGTCCTATATACCTTTTTCGACCGGTTTTGGATCGATTTGATTGAGATTTGGTTTTGGCCAAGTGGTAAGGAATTCCTTTGCGATCCGAAGATCAGGCCATGACTGCAATGAGGTTTAATGTAGTGCTGGCAAGTGCCTCATCTCCCGTGATCGTGACAGCACCGGCGGCATCCGCCGGACTCATTGCTTTTGTGAATAGTTTCCAGGCAGTGTCCGCGGGGATCGTGATCGTCGCATCGGCGAGGTCCTCTAATGCCTCTTCAACAACCCATTGACCGTTCCTGCGTACGTTGTAAGCAGTGATCGGCTCTTCCAGCCCGACCTGAATGGCGATAGCTGTACCCTCCTGCGCCGGCGTATTGCGGTATGTGTGCGGGAGCCCTCTTAAAAAGGTGTCCATCAGCGGCTGAAAAAGGCGCCTGGTCATAATTCCAGGCTTGCCCACGGCATCGCGGATCTGCTGCTGGTGATGCCATTTCTCCGTGTATTCACGGGCAATGTGAAACCAGTTTTTTGAAATCGTTTCACCGGCCCAGGACACCGGATACGGGGCGTTGGCGTCTAAATCCTGTGCTGCCATAATTTGGGAATATTGCTTCCCGGTGGATTCGAGCAGCTCGGTGAGCAACTGCGGACTGATTCGCTGAGCGGCCTTCACCCAATCGGCATTGAACTGGTTGAGATAGGCCACGAGATCGTCGTAGCCGTTGATCTCCAGGTCAGGCGCGGTGTAATGACCGTCGCGTCCGGAAATAACGCGCACATTGCCGTCCAGTAAATGGGCGGCAACATCCCTGACGGCCCACATACGGGCAACGGTAGGTTTGTTCCAATCTTCGGGTTGCAGTGATTTTAGTAGCTCAATGAGTTTATCGTCGAGTTCGGGAAAGAGATGAATGGTGTGGATCATGGCGGCGGCAGGCTGTTGGTTTTGAAATAAAAGCCGTTCGGCAATTTCATAAATAAACATCAAAAAGGGATTTTCTGTGATGTTAAGGTTATGATTTGGTATTTTTGAAGCTGATTTCAGTGTATCAGGAACGGGTATGATCGTAATTGGGCCCGCCCGGGAAGATTAAATGTGTAGTAAAATGACTTATTGTTTAGGAATAAAAGTAAAAGAAGGACTGGTTGCGCTGTCCGATACCCGCATTACCGCCGGCACCAATACGACGACGAAGAAAAAGGTTTACATCAAGCAAAAGGACCATTACTCGATGTTTATCATGACGAGCGGTCTGCGTTCGGTGCGTGATAAGGCAGTGCACTATTTTGAAGAGCTGATCAATGACGGTGTGGTTTACAACAAACTTTACAAGGCTGTCAATGCATTTGGCGAGCAGATCAAGCGTGTGGCCGACGAGGACAAGGCCAGCCTGGAAAGGTCCGGATTCAAATTCAATCTGAACTCCATCGTAGGAGGACAGTTGAAGGACGATGAAGACCATAAATTGTTCCTGTTGTATTCGGAAGGCAACTGGGTGGAGCTGGATGAAGGTTCTCCTTACGTCATTATCGGTAATTCGGGACAGGGCAAAGCCATTCTGAACCGTGTCCTGAATGAGGATTCAAGCATGAAACAGGCATTGAAGGCCGGGTTCCTGTCATTCGATTCAACACGGGTTAGCAACAACGACGTGGATTTCCCGATCGACGTTGTACTGTATAAAAAAGACAGTTTCGCGATGATTGAGCATCGTTACGAGCAGAAGGACATGCAGGAAATATCAGCGATATGGGCGGAAAAGCTGAAACAGGCGCTGGATGACATCCCGGAGGATTGGATGGACCGGTCGTTCGATAAGATACCCTAGGCACAAAATTGCCTAGGGTATCTTATCGTAGCCGGGTTTAAGTCCGGAATTATAAGCCGTATTTGTCTATCAGGTATAACATCGAAGCCATGGCGGCTGCACCCAGTTCGAGCTCGCGCTTGCTGACGGCGTCGAATGTGTCGTTGACGGCGTGATGGTAGTCGAAATACCGTTGCGAATCGGGTATCAGGCCGAGTAATACTGTTCCCTGCTGCGCCAATGGCCCGATATCAGCACCGCCGCCACCGGGTCCAAGCTCGTGGATGCCGTAGGGAGCGAACAATTTGGTCCATTGCATGATTTTGGCTTTCTGTGCAGGCGTTCCCACAATTCCGAAGCCTAGCGGTGTGAAGCCTCCGCGATCCGATTCAATGGCAGCCAGGTGTTTTTCCTTTTTTGCTTTCGCGGAGTCGGCATACGCCAGGCCACCTTTCAGGCCGTTTTCTTCATTCATGAACATGACGGCCCGCAGGGTATTGTTGGGCTTGTAACCCAATGCTTTTAATATCCGGAGGGCTTCAATAGACTGGACGCAGCCCGAGCCGTCGTCATGCGCGCCCTGCGCGAAATCCCAGGAGTCGAGGTGCCCACCCACGGTAATGTACACACCCGGACTATCTTTCCCTTTCAGTTCACCAATCACGTTATGGGATGGTGCATCCGGGAGTGTTTCACAGTTTTGCTCGAAATAAAATTCGGTATCTGGATTTTCTTTTAACGTCTTGCTGAGTAATTCTGCCCCATTGGTTGTAATGGCAGCTGCCGGGATCATTGGTGCACCGCTGGCATAACGCATGCTGCCGGTATGCGGTATATCGTCCAGGCGAGTGGTCATCGATCGGGTTAAAGACCCGATTGCCCCCAGTTTGGCCGCTTCGCTTGCACCGGCACCCCGCTGCTCCACGGCCCCGGCGTACGCTTCAAACGTATTCAGCTTGGTGGGATCCATGGGCCGGTTGAAAAAGACGATTTTGCCTTTTACCTTTTCAGTACCCAGTTCACGGAGCTGCTGAAAGCTTTTAACTTCTATGACCTTCGCTTTGATACCACCTTTCGGTGTTGCAACGGAGCCTCCCAAAGCAGCGATAGGCACTGTGGTCTTTTGTTTGCCATTAATGATCTGTGCCTTTTCTTTCGGCCCTCTTACCCAGTGTGGGACCATGACGTTTTGCAGAAAAACGTTGTCGAAATGTTCACCTTCCATCACGGATCTGGTGTACTCAACGGCTTTTGCAGCACCGGTCGAGCCGCTCAGGCGTGCACCTACCTGCTGGGTCAAATGTCTGAGCCATTCGTAGGACTTGCCTTCACTGAGAGAAGTGTCGAAGATTTTGCGGATGAAGATGGAATCGGCCTGATAACCGGTTTGGGCCTGGCCAGGAACGACTATCCCTGCCAGAGACAGGGATAGAGCGGTAAAGAATTTTTTCATACAGTGACAGGAGTTTATGTAATAGCGGCTAATATACTAGCTCGGCTTTACATTTTTCCCCTGCCTTTTAGCAATAGACAACAATAATGCGGGAAGCAGGATCAGGTTGGTACACATCGCCACGAGCAGCGTAATGGAAACCATCACACCCATAGCAGCGGTACCTCCGAAACTGGAAGCGGCGAAAATCGAAAACCCGCAGAAAAGGATCACCGCTGTGTATATCATGCTCAGGCCGGTGCCAAAAATCGAACGTGTCACAGCTTTGGAAGGAGTCAGGCCGTTCTTATGGAGCTCTTCCCGGTAACGCGTCAGAAAGTAGACGGTGCCATCCGAGGCGATCCCGAAGGTGATGCTGAAAATAAGGATGGTCGTTGGTTTGAAATAAATATCAAAATACCCCATGATGCCGGCCGTTAAGGCCAACGGGATCAGGCAGGGAAGTTTCGACAGGAGAATAATGGGGACCGAACGGAATAACACCATGCCGACAATAGCGATGAGGACAATGGCGATCAGCAGGCTCTCGTAAAGGTTACTCAACAGATAGTCGTTGCTTTTGAGGAAAACCAGACTGTGTCCGGTAAGGCTTACCTTATATTGTGCCGGACTGAAAATCGAATCCACTTTGGGGCGGATCTGATTCATGAGCTCTTTGATTCGTTCAGAGCCCACATCTGCCATCTGAAAGCTCAGGCGGGTAACGCTCTTGTCTTCGTTCAGAAAGGCTGTCAATTGTTTTGCCGCGCCCTGCTGGCTTTGTACGTACTGCGTCATTTTATTCAGTTCGAGCACGCCTGGCAATGCGTAATATTTGGCATCACCCCCGCGGTATCCTTGGTAAAGGAACCGAGACGCTTCTACAATGGAGACCGGTTTCGAGAATTCCGGAAATTTGGCCATTTCGTTCTGGAAGGCCTTGATTTTGTACAAGGTCCTGGCCTGATCTGCAAAAACACCATTGGGTTTTTTGGTATTGATCATTACCTCGAAAGGTAGTACGCCATTGAAATTTTTCTCGAAAAAGCGGAGATCAGTATACACCACATCTTTTTTGGGCAGGTCGTCCACCACGTAGCCAATGGTTTTGATCTTCGTCATCCCAAATGCGGAAACAACGATGAGGACCACCATAGCGATGTAGATTTCCTTCCGCCTGTTGTGGACCAGGTGATCGACTGTTTTCAGGAAGCCCGCGGCCCATTTTCCATCCAGGTGTTTCAAATGGCGAGACTTCGGGGTGCTCATATAATGCAGCGTGATCGGTAGCAGCACGAGGCAAAGTACATACGTTACCATGACGCTGATGGCTGCGACCACACCGAATTCAACCAACAGGATACTGTTGGTAAAGTAGAATACCCCAAAGCCGATTGCGGTGGTCATGTTGGCGAGGAACGTTGACAAGCCGATCTGCCGTATCATTTCCCGCAGTGCTTCATCCTTGTTGCTGTGCGAGACGAGTTCGGCCTGGTACTTGTTGATCAGGAAAACGCAGTTCGGAACGCCGATCACAATGAGCAGGGGAGGGATCAGGCCGGTTAATGCGGTGATCTTGTAATTGAATAAATGCAAAATACCAACGGAGAACACCACGCCGATCAGCACCACAATAATGGATAAAAGCGTGAGACGCAGTGAGCGGAAAAAGGCCCAAAGAATAAGCAGCGTCACAAAAACTGCCAATCCCATGAAGAGCTCCATTTCACCGGAGATCTTCTTCATGTTGACGGTCCTGATATAGGGCATCCCCGAATAATGCAGATCGGTATTGTATTTGACGGCAAATTCATCGGCCATCTTTTCGATATCATCAACGATCGTCAGACGGCGCTTGGAGTTCAGTTCCTTATCATTGAAGGTGATGACGATGAGGGTCGCGTTCGTTTTGCTGTTGAGTACGAGACCTTCGTAAATCGGAAGATTGGCAATTTCTTTTTTCAGGCTGTCGGCTTCGGCCTGGGTGCCCGGGATCTGGCGGATAACAGGGGCGAAATCGAAACGGGTGAGACTATCATTGCGGACGATTTTATACACATTCGCGAGGGACAGCACAGTTTTGATCCCTTCTGTTTCCTTGATTTTTTGGGACAGCTTGCACCAGTCACGGAATTTATTGATTTCGAAAAGCTGTGGATCCTGCCAGCCGATCACCATTACACTTCCATCCTCGCCGAAAAGTTTTCTGAAATCCTGATATTCTTTCTCGACAGGATCGTTGGATGGCAGGATGCGGGCGAAATTGTAGGAGAGCTCAATTTTGCTGGCCTCATAGGCCATGAAGACGGTCGATACTAGCACTAATGCAACCCACAAAAGCCGGTAGCGGATAATGTAAGTCGCTATTTTATTCCACATATTCGATAATTCAGTTCACAAAAAGTTGCAAATATACGCACATACGACGTAAAAAGGGACATTCTAACGGTTCAAATCCCCGCCAATCTTTCAAGGTGATGGTACTCAATACCAAAAAACTTTTTGGCTTCCTGGATTTTGCGTAGTACGACTGCCTGTGATTTTTCGCTTGCTGGCCCTTTGGTTCCTACGATCATCACGTTTTTGGGCGTGTGAGCATCGGAGATAAATTCGAAGACTTTTGTTTTGTACCCGAAGTATTCGAGGATCAGCGCGCGAATTCCATCGGTGGCCATCTCTGCCTGCCGTTCCAGAAAAATTCCGTGCCGGGTCAAAAAACCTAACTCGTTTTCTACGTGATGTTTCTCGATTTCACGCCGGACCTGCTTGTGGCAGCAGGGGGCGACGACGATCAGGTCGGATCCGGCCTCGATGCCTTTGTAAATCGCATCATCGGTAGCGGTGTCGCAGGCATGCAAGGCGATCAGCATATTAATTCCGGTGCTATCGAATGCCCCGATTGTGCCCTCGCGGAAATCCAGTCCGTGGAAGCCCGCATTCGCCGCGATGCGGTTGCAAAGCGCTACCAGGTCTTCCCGGAATTCTATACCTGTAACCTGCGGATTGAGTTGCAGGACGTTTTTGAGGTAGTCATACAACGCAAATGTGAGGTAGCCTTTACCCGACCCCATATCGGCGACCCGGATGTCGTTGCAGGGTGAGATCTCCCTGATCAGGCTGCTCAGGATTTCGATGTAATGGTTGATCTGCCGAAATTTATCCTGGGCGTTGCTATATACATTCCCCTGCTGATCGGTGATCTTGAGATCGTGCAGATAGGCATTGTTGCGGGATGATATGAGCCGTTTCTTATTCTTGTCGTGATCCAGAGAGGGAGCATCCCGGCCTGTCACCTCGCTTTTCTTTAATGTAGCCTTACCGCTCGCGTAAACTTCAAAGCGAAGGTCGGAACGGGTGGTCTGCAACGTTGCGACGTGAAAATCGATACCGATCCAGGCGGTCAGCAGTTCGTTGAATTCCTCTGGCGTCTGGTTTTTGGTAATGTCGCGTGTTTTATGGCGGTAGGTAAGACTGAACCGGGGCTCTTTTTTGATCAGGACTCTTTTGACGTAGATATTTTTAAGGGTTTCATCTGATCCTTTATAGTTGCCAAGCGATAGTTTTACGAAGGTATCGTCGGACAGGCTTTGCTTCGTTTCGGTGACGAAATCCTTTGCTTTTTCAGTAATATTCATGAGGGTGCTTAAATCATTGCTTAAGAAGTAACGACCAAATGATGGGTACAGTCTTGTACGAAACGAATAATCATTTGATGAAGACCTTGGGTATTTCGATCTCGACCCGGATCCCGTTTTTTTCTTCGCTGTGGATGTTGATCTTGCCGTGAAGACTTTCCACACGGCCCTTGATGTTTTTCAGTCCGACTCCCTGGCGGTCTGGCTCGACCATCCCATTACCATTGTCGCTCACCACCAGGACGATCGTTTTGAGGTTTTCTGTCAGGTTGACTGTGGCTTCGGAGGCTCCGGAATGCTTGATAATGTTATTGGTTAGTTCGAGGACAATGCTATATAGTTCAAATTCGATCTTGTTGTTGAGCCTGTTTTCCATTCCCTTCAGGTTGAAGGTGAATGCAATGTTTTTGTTTTCATTCAGTTTGCTGATCAGCCTGTGCAGTGCCATGCTGAGGCCATGCTCTTCCAGTTCAGCGGGCATGAGATTGTGCGACAGGCTACGGACCTCCCGGTATGCCGCACCGACCATCTGATGCACGCTATCGTAGATTTTTTGTTCTTCCGGTGAAAGTACTTTTTTGTCAATTCCGTACAGATACCAGTTCAGGGATGCCAGAGTACCACCCAGATGGTCGTGCAGCTCGGCGGCGACCCGTTTTCGCTCAATCGTTTGACCTTCGATCATTGCAGCCTGAATTTCGGCATTTTTCCTCCTTAGTTTTTTGTTGTTGAACCACAGGAACACCGTGAATGCAATAAAGAGACATGAAAAGCCTATCAGGAACCGTTGGATGGTCCGCTGTTCCTCGATAATCTTTTTCTGGATTTCAGAGTCCATTACCTGATTATCGTACATCAGCTGATACATGGTGTACTGTCTTTTGATCGTTTCGTCGTGGATCATGCGACGCGTGTGGTTGACCTCCTGGCTGTAATCCAGGGCAACATCCAGCATATTTTTGGCTTTATAAGACCGGGAAAGCGTCACCAGTGCCCAGTTGGTTTGCTGAGTGGAATGGTAGATTTTGGAATACTCCAGCGCTTTCAGGCCGGCTTCAATAGATTCGTCGAATTTTTTCTGATAGTAATAAGTATTGCTGAGATCGTTGAGGCAGTTGACTTCTCCGTAGCGGTTACCTATTTTCCGAAAGAGTGCAATGCTGCGTTTGAAATATTTCTCCGCCTCGGGATGGTTATTCAGGCGCACGTGCATGTAGCCCATGCTCTGTAGTACTGTTGCGCGTCCCCAATCCGAGTTCATCTTGTCAAAAATCTGATAAGATTGATCGTAGAGTTTGCGGGCTACGTCATACATGCTTTTTTCGCGGTAGCAGTTGCCCAGGTTTTCAATACTGAGTGCCCGCGAACTGTCCGCTTGGAGACGGGTAAAGATCTGCACTGCCTGTTCGTAGTTGATGCGGGAGGAATCCCATTGCCGGTATTCCGAATAGCTTTCTCCCAGAAATCGCCTGGCATGGCCAGTGTACATCGGCAGATTGAGCTGCCTGGACAGCGTCATGGTTTCATTGGAAAGCTCCCGTAACACGTCGTAACTGCCGTCCAGCAGATAATAGCTGCTGAGCAGATTATAGGCCAGTAATTTACCTTCTCCCCATTGGTGTTTTTGAGAAAGACGGAGCACATGTTTGGAGTAAAACATGGATTTCTCTGCGTCCTGGAAAAGATACTTGGATGCAAGTTTGTGGTATTTATAAATCAGCGCAGTGTCCTCGGCAAAATCCTCCTGTGGTATCGACTCGACAATATCTTCCACTTTCGCGTTTTTGTCTCCGCCAGTGGACGTGCACTGACTTCCGGCGAGCGCCGATCCGACTAACAGAAAGAGAATTAATTTGTAGAATTTATTCATATATTCTTGATTCCGTGTCAGTTAGGTGCGAGGACGTTTGAGCGTACCCGGTCTGTGTAATAAGACCCCGGTATCTAACCTTTACTTACAAAAGTATTGTCTTTTATATAATATCGGTAAGGAAGTTCACGGCCCACATTAATACCGATACGCGGGCTGGCCACGATCCCGGCGGGAGTGTTTGCGGGGGCGAGCAGGTGGAGCGGTCCGTCTCCAAGCAAGATACCGTTGTGAAGAGATCTTTGAATCCCCATGGCCTGAACGAGTTTGCCGGGACCGCGGCAAAGCTCCCGCAGGCTGATTTGCGGATTGCAGGTAATTACCTGGTTCCGACCCGGTCTGAGGAGCCGGCGCGCTTCCATGAGATCGATGCCGGACGTGGGTTGAAGGGCGCGGATCAGCACCGCCTCTCCGATGCCTTCCGCATTGCCGACAATATTGAAGCACTGGTACATGCCATAGATCAGATACACGTATACGGTGCCGGCAATGCCATACATCGGCTCTGTACGCGGCGTTCGCCTGTTGAATGCGTGACAAGCCGGGTCGTCCCGCAGATAGGCTTCGGTTTCCACGATAACGCCGCTGCTCGTGCCGTCAGGACTTTCATGCACCAGCTCGCAACCCAGCAATTTTTGTGCGAGGGTGCATGTGTCATAGGCGGAAAAGAAGGAAAGCGGAAGCTTCTCTTCGGGCATCAGATAATGTTCATGGTTTGCTCCTTGATCTTTTCAAGCTCGTCTTTCATCTGGACCACGAGATGCTGGATAGAAACGTCGTTGGCTTTCGAGCCGATGGTATTGATTTCCCGGCCGATTTCCTGGGCGATGAAATTCAGTTTTTTACCATTGCTCTCCGATGCTTTCAACGTTTCGATGAAATAGGTAAGGTGGTTGGCCAGACGTATCTTTTCTTCCGAAATATCAAATTTCTCGACATAATAGATCAACTCCTGCTCGAAGCGGTTGGGATCGAAATTGTCATCGGAAAGTAAGTCGCGGACTTGTTTTTCCAAACGTTCGCGTACTGCGGGTATTCTCAGCTTGTCCTGCTCGGCTACCTGATCCAGCAAGGTTTGAATAGTTTTAATGTATTCGGCAAATTTTTCGGCGGTCATACGGCCTTCCTGCTCCCTGAACACCGTGCATTTACGCAATGCTTCCAGGACGGCGACTTTGATCTGCGCCCAGTCGTTTTCCCGGCTCGACTCGTCCACGGTTTCATTGTTATAGGCATTGGGCATCTGAAGGGCAATGCGCAGGAGTTCGGTGCTTTCCGGAACGAATCCGAGACCGGCTGCGGTATCCGAAAGATCCTGATAGTAGGCATTGACGAGCAGCCGGTTGACCGATGTCGACGCGATCGTTTTGCCTACGGGTTGGACGGTCAATGTAAATTCAACCTTGCCGCGTTCCAGCGATTGGGTGATGAGGTTCCGGATTTCAATTTCCCTTTCCGAATAGTTGCGCGGGATACGGCAATAAATGTCCAGGAATTTGGAATTCAATGTCTTGATTTCCACAGTGACATTGATTGAATCGGATTCGATGTTGGATACACCGTATCCGGTCATAGATTTTAACATAGTAATGTCGGTTGGTCCGCTCGGGGATTATTTTTCTGGTAAATGAGAGTACTTCAATCGCCGGTAGCCGGTGAGCCGAAGCTGATTAATTAAACCGTTGTTTTCCGCCAGATTTGGCAGGATGCTGGCTCTCAGAAGGTTGGGGCTTCGAAATGAGCGCATTCTTCTCCATATCGGCATTGAAGACACGGAAACGAGAGATATCGCAAGCCAGGTAAAGCGCTTGCAGCAGCGATCCCGGTTCAGCTATATTTTTTCCTGCTATGTTGTAAGCCGTGCCATGGTCGGGCGAGGTACGCACTGCGGAAAGCCCTGCCGTGAAATTCACACCCTCGTTGAAGGCGAGTGTTTTGAACGGAATGAGACCCTGATCGTGGTACATAGCCAGGACGGCATCATACTGCCTGTATGTACCGGCCGCGAAGAAACCATCTGCGGGAAAAGGTCCTACTACCAGGTTGCCTTTCTCTTTAAACGTTTTAATGACGGGCTGGATCACTTCGATTTCTTCGCTGCCCAGCAGGCCATTTTCTCCGGCGTGCGGATTAAGGCCCAGAATGGCCAGCTTAGGCTTTTTGATGCCAAAATCACCTTTGAGCGATTGCAGTATCTGTTCGATTTTAGCTGTCAGCTTTTCAACCGTGATCTGTTCGCGAACATTCTGAAGGGGAATGTGGCCGGTGAGGACTCCTACACGCAGATCGCCCGCTACCATAAACATCAATGCTTCGTCTTTTCCGAAAGCCTCGGCGAGAAATTCCGTATGGCCCGGAAATTTAAAGTCGTCATTCTGAATATTGTCCTTGTTAATAGGGCCGGTTACGAGGGCCTGTATTTTTCCTTCTTTCAAATCTTCGACAGCCCGTTTCAATGACGCGAATGAACCTTGTCCGGCTTCGGCTGTGATTTTTCCCGGCTGGATTTCAGTTTGGTGATCATGCCAGCAGGTAATGACGTTGGTCAGCTTGGGGTTTGCCTGCTCGGCTTTCTGAATTCCGTGCAAAGTCCAGTCTTTCATATCCAGCAGGTTGCGGTACTGGTTCAGGACCCGTAAGGATCCATAGATAACAGGTGTGCATAATTTAGATAACTGGTTTCCTTCGAATGCTTTAAGGATTACTTCCGGGCCAATGCCGTTATAATCACCGATTGTAACGCCGATTATAGGTTTGTCACTGTGTTGGTCGCTCATGTACGTAAATGCTGTTGTATGTGTTCTCCCTGCGCAAATCTGTATTACTTTTGCCGCACGGTTCGACCGGCAAGTTACAAAAAATCCCGTGCTACTATGAAAATCCTGATCGCAGACTCCATGCATCACTCACTATTTGAAATGCTGGACACGCAAAAATGGGACTACGACTATCATCCCGAGTACAAAAGAGCAGATATCCAAAATGCATTACCCGAATATGACGGACTCATGATCCGGAGCAAGACTTTCCTCGACCGGGAGATGCTTGCGAATGCATCCAGGCTACGTTTCATAGCCAGGGCAGGCGCCGGTCTCGATCTGATCGACCTGGATGTGGCCGGCGAATTAAACATTCAGGTTTTTCATGCCGGAACAGGAAACCGGGATGCGGTGGCGGAACACGCCTTGGGTATGTTGCTGGCTTTGTTTAACAATATCCTGAAAGCGGATCGTGAAGTACGCAGCGGGGTCTGGGACCGGGAGGGGAACCGGGGCGTGGAGCTGATGGGAAAAACCGTTGGGCTGATTGGTTATGGGAATAACGGAACAGCTACTGCGAAAAGACTGAGTGGTTTTGGCTGTAAAGTACTTGCGTATGACAGGTACCGTGACAATTACGGCGACGCATTTGCAATGGAATCTTCGATCGAAGAGATTATGCGTGAGGCCGATATCCTGAGCCTGCATATTCCTTTGACAGATGTCACCCGATACCTGGTGAATGAGCAGTTTATCAGCGATTTTGCCAAACCTTTTTACCTGCTGAATTTATCAAGAGGGGAAGTGGTGAAGCTGCAAGCGGTAGCAGAGGCAATTGAAAGCGGCAAGATTAGAGGTGCCTGCCTGGACGTGCTGGAAAATGAAAAGATCGGGAAATTAAGTGCCGGGCAGCAGGTAACGTTCGATTATCTGATCAATTCGGATCGCGTCGTGCTGACGCCTCATATCGGTGGCTGGACGCATGAAAGTTATGTGCGGATCAACGAAGTACTGGTAGAACAAATCCGGAACTGGCTATAAACAAATATGCCGACCAATGGTCGGCACGTTTGCATCTATTAGCCATGAAAAATAAAATACTTATTTACCAAGTGTACCGCGAAGCGCACGTGGAATCTCAACTGAGGCGATCGGATTGCTTGCCGCTGTCAATATAACAAAATTTTCAGCTTTCAGTGCACCAACTTTAACAGATTTTCCTAAATCCAGTTCAGTTACATCAACATTTACATAGTCAGGGATGTTATCCGCAAGACCTTGTACGCGCAATTTACGCAATTTTTGGTTCATTTTACCACCTTTCATTACTCCGGTGGATGTACCTGTCAATTTAACAGGAACTTCAACTTTAATTTCCTTTCCTGCAATGATTTCAAGAAAATCCGCGTGGATCAGCGCATCATTAACAGGGTGGAATTGCTTTTCCTGAAGAATCGCATTATACAAAGTACCCTCGATATTCAGGGTTACGTTATAAATATCCGGTGTGAAAAGCAGCTCACGGAACAACATGGACGGTGCATAAAAATGTACCTGCTCACTGCCACCGTACAGCACAGACGGAACATAACCTTGTGAACGTAGTTCCTGGGCTTCCGTCTTGCCGAGATTCGCTCTTTTAAACCCTACAATCTCATGCTTTTTCATAAGAATTTTTATAAGAAAGTTAAAAAATAAAAAATTTACTGATAATTTATAAACAATGAACTAATAGATTCATGATCGCGGATCCGACCTATTGCCTTTGCAAAAATTTCTGCAACTGACAGTACGCGGATTTTTTCATTATGTTGCTTAAGAGGGATTGTATCTGTAACAATTAATTCCTCCAACACAGAATTGGCAATATTTTCATGCGCCTTACCCGACATGATCGCGTGGGTGCTGATCGCCCTTACAGAGCTGGCCCCCTTTTCCATGATGATCTCCGCTGCCTTGCAAAGCGTACCTCCGGTGTCGATCAGGTCATCTACCAGTACTACGTCCATTCCCTCCACTTCACCGATCACCTGCATGCTGGCAATCTCGTTGGCTCTTTTTCTATGCTTGTCGCACAGGATCATATCCGCATTCAGGAACTTAGCAAAATTCCTTGCCCGTGCAGCTCCTCCCACGTCCGGGGACGCGATCAGCAGGTTTTTAAGGTTCAGGGATTTGATATAAGGAACAAAAATCGACGTTCCTTCCAGGTGGTCAACCGGCAGGTCAAAAAAGCCCTGGATTTGTCCGGCATGTAAATCTATGGTCATCAGACGATCCACACCGACGGATGTAAGCAGGTTTGCAACAACTTTCGCAGCGATGGCCACCCGCGGTTTGTCTTTTCTGTCTTGTCTCGCGTAGCCGAAATAGGGGATTACTACCGTCACATAATGCGCCGAAGCACGACGAGCTGCATCCACCATGAGCAGCAACTCCATCAGGTTATCGGCAGGAGGCATGGTAGATTGAATGAGAAAAACATCACAACCTCTGATCGACTCCTCGAAACTTGGGGACAATTCACCATCGCTGAATTTCCGCAACGTGTAGCCTCCCAGTTCCTTACCATAATACCTGGCAATGTCTTTGGCCAAATATTCGGACTGACTCCCCGAGAATATTTTTACTGTATTGAATGAACCCATGGCCAAACTAAAATTTGCGCAAAATTAAATAAAATCAGTCAATTAAGATAATATCTTTTTAAAAAAATATAATAAAGCTGAACGAAGCAGTATCCGGTGAGCAATCCGACCAGTGCTCCGACCAGAATATCGAGCGGATAATGCACACCTACATACACCCGGCTGTATGCGTAAACAATCGCCCATCCGAATACAAAAGCCATATGAGGGACTTTTGGCCGCAGGAGGCTGAACCACACCATGGCCAATGAAAAGCTGGTGGAAGCATGGGAGGAAGCAAATCCATACGAGCCGCCGCAATCCGTTACCACGTGTACCAAACCCTGCAACGCCGGTTCATGGCAGGGCCGGAACCTCAGGAAATAGGGTTTCATCAATCCGGAAGTGATTTTGTCTGCTACCACAACGGCCAGGATCACCGCGATGATCATGAACGCGCCCTTTTTACCTTCTGTGCGGATCGTCAGTGCAATAAGGAAAACATACAGCGGAATCCAGGTGAATTTGTATGTAACCCAGTACATTACCGTGTCCAGCCAGGGCGTATGCATGCCATTGAGCCATAAAAACAGCTCCTGGTCGGAATGGATCAACGTGTCTATGGCCTGCGTCATGAACTGAACCCGAGGACTTTCCTTACTTTTTGAATGGTCTCCTGAGCTATTTCACGGGCTTTGGCTTCACCTTCCACCAGAATGCCTTCGAGTTCATCATTGTTTTCCATATAATAATTGAAGATTCGGCGTGGTTCAGCGAATACTTCCATAAAGCATTCGAAGAGCGCCTGTTTGGCATGTCCGTAGCCATAGCCGCCGTTCAGGTAGTGCTGACGCATGGTTTCCACATCTGGCGCCGATGCTACCAGGCTGTAAAGCTGAAAAGTAATGTCGGTAGCGGGATCCTTTGGCTCTTCCAGCGCTTTTGAATCTGAAAGGATCTTTTTAGTGATCTTCTTCAATTCATTTTCGGGCAGGAAGATATCGATGTAGTTGTGATAAGACTTGCTCATTTTCTGGCCGTCCAGACCCGGAATAGTCATAATGCGCTCATCGATCTGTGGCTCAGGCAGCACGAGGATTTCCTCTCCGGCCAGTATGTTGAACCGGTTGGCAATATCCTTGCTCATTTCCAGGTGCTGCTTCTGGTCTTTACCAACGGGGATGATGTGGGCATTGTAGAGCAGAATATCGGCAGCCTGCAACACGGGATAAGTGAAAAGGCCTGCATTGACATCCGCCAGTTTTTCTGATTTATCTTTGAAAGAGGTCGCATTCGCCAGCATTGGGAATGGCGTAAAGCAGTTGAGATACCATGCGAGCTCGGTGTGCTCCTGCACCCGTGACTGGCGCCAGAAGACGTTTTTTTTGTAATCGAACCCGAATGCGAGCCATGTTGCCGCAATAGCTTTCACATATTCGCCGCGTTCCGGCCCATTTTTCAGGGTGGTAAGCGAGTGCAGGTCCGCGATAAAAAAGAATGATTCGTTTTGTGGATTTTTAGAGAGTTCAATGGCGGGTTTGATGGCTCCCAGGATGTTGCCCAGGTGTGGTCGTCCGCTACTTTGAATGCCTGTCAGGATTCTGGCCATTTTAGAAAAGTGCCGGAAATTAGTCCGGGATATATAGAAATTAGTTAAAAATTGTTTCGATCAGCATTCGAATCTGCTTCGGGGCAATGCTTCTTTATTCTGATTTGTCGTAAATGGTAAGCAGGTATAATTTCCCTTCTTCAGAAATAATACGTTATAACTCTTATGCGCCCACTTCTCCCTTGCTCTTTACTTACCATCGAATTTTGAAGACGTTGCCTCCAAGCGGTGTGCCGGGATCCGGTTTAAGGGCTGGTTTTACGAAAAGCTCCTTTCTTAAGTTGGGTCTGCTTGTCCCGGCATTCTTTCATCGGAATCGGGACGGCAGCTTTCTCACCCTTCTCATATGCCCAAAACCGGACCTTCATAGCTCTCAGCGGGTTAGCAGTTTTGGGCAAGCATCAGCCATTTCTTAATCCCAAAATTCGTTAAATTGAATCAGAAAACGTAGTAAATTTGAATTTTATACCTTCACCAACGAGTCATGGATTCTAAAACACTTCACTTTCTCAGTCAATTAGCAGAAAATAACAACAGGGACTGGTTTCAGGCAAACAGGAAATTGTACGACGCAGCCAAGGCAGACATGGAAAAGCTGGTTGGCTACCTGATCACCGAGGTTGGCAAGTTTCAGGACCTGGGGAATGTGCAAGTGAAGGACTGTCTGCTCCGCATTAACCGCGATATCCGTTTTTCGAAAAACAAGGCCCCATATAAAAATAATCTGGCTGCGGGAATCGGGCCGGGTGGAAAGAGCTCCGGGAAAATCGACTATTATTTGCAGATACAGCCGGGTGACCAGTCGTTTCTTGGTGGAGGCATGTGGGATGTGACCACCGAGCAGCTGGCGCGTTTCCGGCAGGAAATCGATTACAATGCGGCTGAATTGAAAAATATCATCGAAGAGGATGAGTTTCGGAGCTATTATCCTGAAATACATGGTGAGTCTTTGAAAACAACGCCGAAGGGTTATCCCAAAGACCATCCGGAAATTGAGCTGCTGAAACGTAAGCAGCTTTTCTTCATGCACCGTTATACGGATAAAGAGGTGGCTTCAAAGGACTTTGGAAATGATATCGTGAAAGGGGTCCAATTGCTTAAACCTTTTACCGATTATATGAATTATGTATTGTATGAAGAGGCTGAGGAACTTTAATTATTTCCTGAGAGAAATTCAAAAATAGGCAAGACGCATCGCTCCAAAACATATTATATGCAATTTTCCCATTTACACTGCCACACTCAGTTTTCGCTGCTCGACGGTGCCGCGGACATCAAGAAACTCTTTAAAAAGGCCAAGGAAGATAAGATGCCCGCCGTGGCCATCACCGATCACGGCAATATGTTTGGTGTGTTCGAATTTGTGGCGGAAGGCAACAAGCAGGGGATCAAGCCTATTGTCGGCTGCGAGTTTTATGTTGTCGAAGACAGGCATGTGCGTCAGTTTACCAAGGATAAAAAGGATGTCCGTTTTCACCAGCTCTTACTCGCCAAGGACGAGGTCGGGTACAAGAACCTCGTGAAAATGTGCTCGCTGGGATTCATCGAGGGCATGTACGGGAAGTATCCCAGGATCGATAAGGAGCTGATCGTCAAGTACCACCAGGGGCTGATCGCTACGACCTGCTGCATTGGTGCGATGGTCCCCAAAACCATTATCCGACAAGGGGAAGAGGCAGCAGAGAAAGAATTCAGGTGGTGGCTCGACCTTTTTGGCGATGATTTTTATGTCGAATTGCAGCGGCACGACATTCGCGACCAGTATATTGTTAACGAAGTACTGCTCAAATTTGCGCGGAAATACAATGTGAAGGTTATCTGTTCCAATGACTCACATTATGTGGACAGAGAGGACTGGAATGCGCACGATATCCTGTTGTGTATCAACACCGGGGATAAGCAAAGTACGCCCTCTGCCAAGGATTTTGACGACGATAAGGGCATTCCGAAAGGCTCGCGTTTCGCATTCTACAACGATCAGTTTTATTTCAAGAATACCAGTGAAATGCTGCAACTGTTCAACGACCTGCCCGAGTCGCTGGACAATACCAATGAGATTGTCGACAAGATTAAAACGCTGGATCTTCGGAAAGACATCCTGCTCCCGAACTTTCCGATCCCGGACGAGTTTAAAACACATACATTATCTGAGATGGTGGGTAAAAAGGAGCTTACCGCCGACGTGCTCAATCAATGGGAGTATCTCAAACACCTGACTTTCGAAGGAGCAAAGTTTAAATATGGCACGATTACCCAGGAAGTTGAAGATCGCTTGAATTTTGAGTTGAACACGATCCGGAATATGGGCTTTCCGGGCTACTTCCTTATCGTGGCGGATTTTATCGATGCAGGTCGCAAAATGGGTGTTTTTATCGGGCCGGGCCGTGGCTCGGCAGCTGGGTCCGTGGTGGCGTATTGCACGGGGATCACCAATATCGATCCCATCAAGTATGACCTGCTGTTTGAGCGTTTCCTGAACCCGGACCGGATCTCACTGCCCGATATCGATACGGACTTCGACGACGAGGGCCGTCAGCGGGTGATCGATTATGTGGTTAAAAAATATGGTTACAATCAGGTTGCACAGATCGTGACTTACGGCACGATGGCCGCCAAATCGGCGATCAAGGATGTGGCGCGCGTGATGGACTTGCCCTTACCCGATGCGAATGCACTGGCCAAGCTGGTGCCCGATAAGCCAACCTACAACATGACGCTCAACCGGATCTTCACCGCGCCGCTGGAAGGGGAGGGGAGTTTGATGAAAAAGGAAGGCATTGCTCCTGAGGAATTGGATAATGTGAAGAAAATGCGCGCCATAGCATTGGGTAACGACTTGCAAGCGAGTGTTTTACAGGAGGCAAGGCGATTGGAGGGCACTGTGCGTAACACGGGAATACATGCGGCAGGGATTATCATCGCTCCCAGCGACCTCACCGAGATCATCCCTGTCAGTACGTCCAAAGATTCGGACTTCCTGATCACACAATATCAGGGGAAGATCATCGAGGACGCAGGTGTGATCAAGATGGACTTTTTGGGTCTGCGAAACCTTACGATCATCAAGGAGGCGCTGCGGATGATCAAAAATAACTATGATATCGACATTGTGATCGATGACGTGCCGCTGGACGATCCCAAGGTTTTTGAATTATTCCAGCGGGGAGAAACCAATGCGATTTTTCAGTTCGAATCCGATGGGATGAAGAAGCACATGCGCGACCTGATCCCTGATCGTTTCGAGCACCTTATCGCCATGAATGCCCTCTATCGGCCTGGTCCGATAGCCTATATCCCGAACTTTATCCGCAGGAAAAACGGCCAGGAAGAGATCACGTACGATTTACCCGAATTAGAAGAATACCTGGCTGATACTTACGGAATTACCGTGTATCAGGAGCAGGTGATGCTTTTGTCGCAGAAGTTAGCCGGCTTTACGAAAGGTCAGGCGGATACATTGCGGAAGGCGATGGGTAAGAAGCAGATCGAGACGCTGAACAAGATGAAAGGCGACTTCATGAAAGGCGGGGCGGAAAGGGGGCTGGACGCAAAAAAGCTGGAAAAGATCTGGACGGACTGGGAAGCTTTTGCATCTTATGCATTTAACAAATCCCATTCCACCTGTTACGCTTTTGTTGCTTACCAGACGGCCTACCTGAAAGCGCACTATCAGTCGGAGTATATGGCGGCGGTATTGACGAGCTCCCTGGGCAGCATCGACAAGATCACGTTCTTCATGGAAGAATGTAAAAATCTCGGTATCACTGTTCTGGGTCCCGATATCAATGAATCGGAGCGGCAGTTTGGGGTGAACAAAAAGAAGGAAATTCGTTTCGGGCTTGCTGGTGTGAAGGGAAGTGGTGACGCCGCCGTAGAGTCGATCATCGAAGAAAGGACTGCGAATGGTCCGTTTAAGGATGTATTCGATTTTATGACTCGCGTCAATCTCCGGACGGTCAATAAAAAGACATTGGAAAGCCTTGCTTATGCGGGTGCGTTCGATTGCTTCACGGATTATCATCGCGCGCAGTACTTTGCGGTGGAGCAGGGCGAAACCGGCACATTTATCGAGAAACTGATCCGGTATGCGAATAACTACCATGCGGAGAAGTCTTCGGCGCAGGCGTCCCTGTTCGGGATGTTGGGCGACGGTGGCTCCACGCTGGCAAAACCCAAGCCGGCGGATGTCGGAGAATGGGACGACCTAGCCAAACTACGTTACGAACAGGAAGTGGTAGGCTTTTACATTTCCGGACACCCGCTGGATACTTTCCGCGCGGAGCTGGACAATTTTTGCAACTGCACGCTTGAAAAAGTAATGGAAATCCATGAAGGCGAGCGTGCGCCGCGGTATTTCGGCAAAGATATCAACGTAGCCGGTATCGTTACGAGCGCACAGGAGAGGATGTCCAAAAATGGTAGCCTCTTCATGATCTTTAAAATAGAAGATTATCAGGGTGCCATGGAAATGCTGATCGGTGGCGAGGACTATATTCGTTTTAAAAACTACCTGCAGGTGGGGCAGTTCCTGTACATCAAAGGGAAGGTGCAGAACCGCTGGAAGCAGGAAGACCAGTTTGAGTTCAAGATCTCGCAGATACAATTGCTGCCGGAAATCATGGAAAAGATGTGCAGAAAGATCAAAATCAACCTTACGCTGGATCAGATCGACGCACAGTTCATTCAGGTCCTTAATGATACCTTCGGAACTTACCCCGGCGGATGCCAGGTAAGTATGACGGTGAAGGACCCTGAGACGCATATTGAGGTAGAAATGTTGTCCCGCGGTTACCGCGTAGCACCTAGTAGTGAGCTGTTTAAGGTGCTCAGGGGGTTTCATGGTGTAAATTTCTCATTAAACTGATTTGTATTGATTTTGGTGAGGAACTTTTAGTTATTAATATTCCTTATTAACGCAGATTGATAAATAACAATTAGACACTTAAAACATGGGAAAAGCACTTGAAATTACCGATAGCACTTTTGATGAGCTCATCAAAGGGGATAAGCCAGTACTTGTAGATTTTTGGGCCGAATGGTGCGGGCCTTGTAAAATGATCGGACCCGTTGTTGAACAACTGGCTGGTGAGTACGATGGCAAAGCTGTTATTGGTAAAATGGACGTGGATATGAATTCGTCGGTACCTGCTAAATTCGGTATCCGCAGTATCCCTACTCTGATGATTTTCAAAGGAGGCCAACTGGTAGATAAAGTAGTAGGCGTTGTTCCCAAAACAACCCTGGAAGATAAATTGAATGCTCAGATCGAAGCGACCGTTTGATAATCGTTGTGATTTGTGAAAGAGTTTAAAGCCCCGGTGACGGGGCTTTTTTCTTAAAGTCTCTCTCCCCGAACAGACAAAGTAATCTCGTGATCTCAGATCGGTCTAAGCAATTTTCTCTTAGAGAAAAATTTTTTCTACGTGCTCTTGGCAACAGCTGTGGGTGCTTAGCGTCTGTTATCAGTTTTGTTTACGGGGTATAGTCCACCTAAAAAAGCCTCGACCTTTCTATTTTCATAATTGCCGCAACATGCGCAAACAATACCGCAGGAACAATGAATGACGGCAGCAGCACAAACGGGGCTTTAAGAACGGCCACATTCGGCTGATCGAATGCAAATTGCTGGAATGGGGTAGGGGCTGAAAGGATCGCCCGAACGACGATGTTGAATAGCAAACCCAGGCAGGCGACATTCCAGATCAGCAATCCCCTGTTACCGATCATGCCCCTGCCATATGCCAGCCAAACCATCGGCGCGGTAATACCCGAAATAATATCCGGATTACTGCCTTCGAATGTCATCAGCCGCGGAATTTTCCCCATTTCAAAAAGGTAAAACAATGCAAGCTCCACTGCGATTCGGACCGTGTGGAGTAATGTGAGGTATTTCAATGAATTGCCGTCGACCAGTCTTTTGCGTTGGAAAACTGCCAGATAGGCGATGAAAAGTACGGGTGGCAAGATAGCCAGTGCAAAATGTGGCGGCATACTGGTCGTGTCGAGGTAAAATCCATTCGCGCTCAGGATTATTTGTAGCGGCAGCCAGACCAATGCTAAAAGCCACAGGAACCACGCAGCGTTTGTGGCCCGGTAAAGCAAAATCCATGTGGCGATTGCGATGACAATAAAGAATGTCGGAAGGAATAACGGATTGATATCCATTGTAATTGATTGATTTTCTGGGTAAATAAAACCAATCGTCTCCCGAAAAATCTTGCCAAATGACAATTAATGCAGATCACCTGTGACACTGACTTCTCCCAACAATCAATGCCCAAACCTGACAAAGAACAACCAGCAACGCTCATCATCCTACTTTCCCGAAATTTCCTTCCTGATCCGGCTGAGCGAGGTATCAGTAATGCCGAGGTAGGACGCAATCGCACGCAACGGTGCATGTTGGAAAATATCCGGGCTGGTTTGAAGTAGTTGCAGGTAGCGGGTTTCCGCGGTTTCCGTGATGGTCGATAGCATACGGGATTTCAAATGTGAGAATCCCCGGACCAGAATGCTCCTGCCGAATTCGCGGAACTCGGGTAACGCGTGAAACAACTCGTTGAGCGTCGCGTATGTGATCGCAATGCCTACGCAGGGCGTAAGCGCCTGTATGTTCTCGCGCGAGGGTATCCGGTGGAAAAAGGAGGATATTTCAAATACGACCTGCTGTGGCCCGTGAAAGCCCGTTGTGATATCCTTACCGTCGGGGCCAGGGCGAACGACCGCATATAACCCTCCGTCAGAAAAACGTATTCGTTCGAAATCGAGCCTTCTTTTAGCAAAAAATCACCTTTGCTGAAATGGATCTGGTAAAATTTTTCCGAAATGTCCGATGCCATTTTCACGGGCATTGGATAGGCTTTTGTTATAAAGTCAACGAGTTTTGAGCGCTCTGGCGAGAGGCTATTCATTGATCTCAATACTAAAACTTGCCCCGAAAGTACCCCGGGCTTCCAATTTCAAAATCCCTTCCTTTGTTTCAAAATTCTGGTCCGAATCGGCGTTGTCGGCGATACCCAGCCAAGGCTCGATACAAACAAAGTGGCCGCCTGGTTTGGCCCAGATACCGAGATAGGGAAAGTCCGGGTAATGCACGGTGATGACTTGCCCGGATTTAGTGCTTCTCAGGCTTACTTGTTTTGAAATTAAATGTTTGAAAATCAAAGCATCATTGTCGAACAAATGAGCGTTCAGATGCAGGATGTTGGTGTGTTCCAAAACCGGTTTGGTCGTACTTCCAACCAGTCCGTTTTTTTCGAGCAGCCAGGTGGAATCGTTTTCGACAGCCTCGAATTCCAGATAGTAATCTTCATACACCTCGTCGTCGTGTAATGGGCATTTGAAGGCAGGATGCCCGCCAAGTGAGAAGAGCATTTGCTTGTCTCCGTGGTTAATTACTTTGTGATCGACGATTACCCTGTTTCCTTCCAGTTTGTAAGTGATCGTGAATTCGAATTCAAAAGGATATATCGCGAGCGTTTCTTCGCTGTATTTTAATGTAAATGTAAGACTGTCGGTGGTTTGATTGGTCAGTTTTACATGGGGGTTGTTCCGCACCATTCCGTGACGCGGCACAGCATATTCACCGCCATTGTATTTGACAAACCCATTTTTGATCGCACCGATCACCGGAAAAAGTACAGGTGCGTAGCTGGCCCATACCGCCGGATCGGCATTCCACATAAACTCCTTGCCGGTTACGGTCGATTGTATCTGGCACAACTCGGCACCGGTTTCCTGAACAGCAATTTTCAGGTGGTCATTTTGAATGGAGTAGTTCATATATTTAAGAATTCAGGACGTCGAGAATGATCGAGCAGGCTTCCCTGATCTGCTCTTCGGTGATGGTAAGTGGCGGAGCAATCCGCATGGAGTTGTCGCAAAACAGAAACCAGTCGGTGACTACACCCTGTTCTATGCATCGATCGATGGTTTCTTTCAGTTTTTCAAAAGATTCCATTTCTGCCGCAAGCATAAGGCCTTTTCCGCGGATTTCCTTGATTTTGGGATGAATTAATAATGATTTGAACAGCTCGCCTTTATCGACCGCAGCTGTGGAGAGGTTTTCGTCGATGATAACACGCAACGCCGCCAGCGACGCAGCGCAACTGACCGGATGCCCTCCGAAAGTCGTGATATGCCCCAGTATTGGGTTGGTTTTCAATACTTTCATGATCTCGCGGGAGGCCATGAATGCACCGATGGGCATTCCGCCACCCATTCCTTTGGCGCTGAGTAAAATGTCCGGGTAAATGCCGTACTGTTCAAACGCCCAGAAACTCCCCGTCCTGCCAAACCCGGTCTGGATTTCATCGAGGATCAGCAAGGTGCCGGTCGCTGTGCAGCGCGCGCGCAATGCATGCATATATTCATGCGTGGGAACGCGTACACCCGACTCCCCACCAATGACTTCGATAATGACTGCGGCGGTCTGCTCCGAGATACTTTCCAGATCAGGCAGGTTGCCATGCCGGATGTGTTTTACACCCGGTAACAGCGGCCTGAAGTTTCTTTTGAAAAACTCGGCGCCTGCCAGGCTCAGCGCACCCTGTGTGGCGCCATGGTAAGCATTATAGCAGGAAATGAGTTCCTTTCTCTTGGTAAAGCGTTTGGCCAGTTTCATGGCGCCTTCCACCGCCTCAGTACCCGAGTTCGTAAAATAGACGTTATCGATCAACCCGAAGGCAGACGGATGAGGCGTGGCAACATGTAAGGTATCTGTCAGGGCTTTGGCGAGCTGAATCTGGCTGCTCTGTACATACTCCCCGTAAACGAGCAGGTGCATGTGCTTGTCCAGCTGCGCATGAATGGCTTCCAGTACCCGGGGATGCCGGTGCCCGACATTGCTGACACCGATGCCGGAAATGAGGTCCATATAGGATTTCCCATCGGGTGAATACATGTAAACGCCCTCAGCCTTTTCAATTTCAAGGGCAAGCGGAAAATCGGAAGTTTGCGCCAGGTGGTCAAAAAAATGCTGGCGATGTGAAATATGCATTCGGAAATGTTGGATACTTTTTAAAAGTTTAATACTTTAAAAAAGTGGCCGGATGTTTAATGTTCAAAAAAACTGGCGCTGCCGCCAACCCAGGTAAAATCCTTATTGTATCTTACCCCGATCATTTCGCCCCGGCTCAACCGGCTCAGACTGATCAGTAATTCGGGCCGGGATGCATGATCGGGCCAGCCGTACATCATTCGTATTTCGCATTTGACAAGACCGTCCGGTGCCTGGATCACGGGCTCGTATGCCACTTTTCGCTGCAAGATATAATTTTCCGGGTCAAGAATGGCTTCCAGAGCCTGCTTATCGAGATGTAATTGCACTCCTGCGCCTGCAAACGAGAAAAGGGGTTTCAAAACATAATTTTCCAGGTCTGCGGGAAATTCTCCCTCATAGTGGCTAAGAAAATGTGTTTCCGGTACAAATTCACTATTCAGGAACGGCATAGCGAATTTGCTGATCCTGAAAAACCAGTTGGGGTGACCTACCCAGTGTACATCAACGTCGTCGGTGAAGTGGTAGCTGGTCTGCAGACCGGGATAACTGAAGAGGTCGTCGAAGATGAGGCGGTTGTAAATGCGTTTGACCCTTACTTTCCGGCCCTCATTTTCGTAGAACAACGACCGCCCTTCCCGGATTAATTTCGTGTAGCAGACCGCCTTGATGCCGAGCATCCGTTCGGTGACGGCAAAATCGATCCGCGTTTTTTGCTTTTCAGGAAAAATTTCGAGTAGTATGACATTTTCGGGTTGTTCGTCACCCAGGATCAAAGTCCTAAGCTTTGATACATAGGCGTCTTCGGATTCGGCATTGAACAGGTAAGTAAAGTTCTCTTTTACATCAAAGAACTTCCTGAATGATTCAGACAGAAATGCCTGATAGCCGAATATGGAAGGAAATCCCTGCAATTCGATCAATTGTGGTTCCAGTTCACCGTCGGCATTGCGGCACACGGCATAGTCGATAGCGAGGAAGGAAGTATGCCCATTTTCGCCGGGCACGTTTTGGTTTGAGGGGACAGCGCGGTTTGTATTTTCAAGGAAATCCGGAGATAGCAACGTCTCAATGATCTCATCTGACGCGCGTATGATCTTCTCTGTGAGTTCTTTGGGTACAAAAATGGGTGTTTCGGCGACCCTGAAATCCAGCTGACCGGGAAACGCCGATTGCAGCGACGATACGAATGCTTCGTATCCTTTCTCTGTAAAAGAGTTATTGAACGTTTCCCGGGCTTGCTTATGCATAGGCTGGCTGGAATGTCTTTTGAAATGCGTTTTTCAAAAAGGTTGGGATGACGGCAGATTCCGTCATCGAAATCTTATCCGGGTCATTCAAATGTTCGATCATGTCGTTGTATTTGGCTTCGCCGTGCGCCTTGACGATGGCCTCTTTTTTATCCTCATTTAAGAAATAGCGGAGCATTCCCTCGGCGTCGGCTTCCGGGTGGAATTGGGTTCCAACAATTTCGGGCGCAAAACGGATCGCCATGACCGCCCGCTCCAGTGGGACGTGCGGCCGGATCTTTTCCAGGCACAGCAATTTCGCGCCCATACTATCGAATGCGAACTGGTTGGCCTGGGTAACCTGGAAGTCACGCGAATCGACAATCCAGAATGGATCGCTCAATGCAGCCAATAATGCGTCTTTCCGACCGGCAGAGGTTTTATGCACCGGGAACGTCCCGAAGGATGTCTTTCTTCTCTTGCTCACAGCGGCCAGCTGCCAGTGAATACAGGCCATCTGGAATGAATGGCAAATGAGAAACAAATGCTTTTTGATGCGGTTACGCCGGTTAGCATTGTAAGTCAGTATTTTGTCCAGAAAGCCAAAAAACTTCTTTTCCCACGCTTCGCCCGCTGGGGACGGATTGCCCGGCCCACCCGTGGAGATATAGGCATCGAAGTCCATGCCTGGTACTTCGGCCTTTTGTCTTACATCAAAAACGATGAATTCGACGGGCACAGCTTCCTGCTCTCCGAATGCGTTGATGATCTTCTTGATACATCGCATTCCTTCATTGGGGTGTCCGTTGTACATATCCAGGATCGCGATCCGGAAATGTTTGTGATTAGTGGTCATCTTATCGGTGGCTGATCGTGTCAGCAAATCAGCCGTTAGTTATAGAATCGGGTAACCTATTTGAAACAAACATCGCGGTGAATAGTTCGGGTTTGAACCTAAATGATTGATTTTATTCTTAATCAAGCCCGATTCGGGTCTCTGAAACGATATAATCTACAACGTCGTTAAGGCTCCCGGTTTGTTCGAATACAGCTAGCTGACGGTCTGCTCCCGTGCCCATTTCAAGAATCTGGTGGATGTATTCGACTTCCTTGCGGCTGTCGAGCTCGTCCACTACGTCATCGATAAATTCGAGCAACTCGTGGATGAGTATTTTATACTCCACTTCTTCCTGTTTCCCGAAGTCTATAAGCTTGCTGCTGATCCCGTACCGTGCTGCACGCCATTTGTTTTCATTGATGAGCATTCGGCGGTAGGGGCGGAAGCTCAGATTCTGGCTGTGGAGTTTATGGATCTTCGCGACAAGCGCCTGCATGATCGCCGCCAGGCAGATGGTCTCGTCTGTGCGCATAGGCACATCACACATGCGGAACTCGATGGTGTTGAAAAAAGGGTGTAAGCGGATGTCCCACCAGATTTTTTTACCGTTGTCGATACAATTCGTTTTGATGAGCAGGTCGATATATTCATCGTATTCTGCTGCGCTCGAAAAGAAATCGGGTATACCGGTTCGGGGGAATTTGTCGAAAACCTTGGACCGGTAAGACTTAAAACCCGTGTTCCTTCCGCACCAGAATGGCGAGTTCGTCGACAACGCGTAGATATGCGGCAGGAAATAACGAACGGCATTCAGGATCTGGATGCCTTCGTTCCGGGTTTCGATCCCGACATGGACGTGCAGCCCGAAAATCAGGTTACCTCGGGCAACATCCCGCATCTCATCGATAATCTGGTCGTAGCGGGGATCAGGGGTAATGAGCTGGTCGACCCAATCCGCAAACGGGTGCGTCCCGGCGGCTGCCACCTGCAGGTTTTGCTTGTCGGCCAGGTCCAGGATCATCTTACGCAGATAGGTAACCTCCTCCCGCGCTTCCCGGATGTTGTGACAGATATTTGTACCCACCTCCACCACTGCCTGATGCATTTCCGCCTTGACGCGTTCTTTCAATGTTATTTTCCCATCCTCAACCAGCTTTGACATATGTGACCGGAGGTTCCGCGTAACCGGGTCGATGGTCTGAAATTCTTCTTCAATGCCCAGAGTGAATGTTGCCATAATGCAAAGCGGCTGAATTTTAGTTTGTCAGGATTTTTTCAATTTGGAATTTTTGGCGGGTGCCTTGGTGACTGCCGCTTTGGTAGTGGGCACTTTTGGTTCCGGTTCGGCGACTTTTTCCGTTTTAGCCTTCGCTTCTACCGGTTTGGAGGTCTTTTTAGGAACAACCGCTTTTACCTTGACTTCTGTGGCCGAAGGCGTCGTCTCAGCAACTTTAGCCGGTTTCGGCGCAATGGCCTTGGTGGGTTTTGCCGGGGCGGGTGTTTTGGCGCTGGCAGGTTCGACTGATTTTGCGGGCGCTGGGGCTTCAATTTTAGGTGCTGCCGGTGCCGGAACGCTGTTCACAGCCTGGTTAATGAATGTACCCCAGGTCAGGTTAATCTGTCCGGGAACCTGTTTCCGGGCACGTTCGATCGCCATATTGGCTGCGGCTTCTACTACCCACTCAAAATTATCGCGGCCCACCGAGTAAATGTCGGCATCCGGAGCCGGATTGCAGAAGTCGATCGCATAAGGAATGCCATCCCGCACAGCAAATTCCACGGTATTGAAGTCGTAGCCTAATGCGATATTAAGCTTCAATGTGTAATCCCTAATGGTTTCCAACAGTTTTTCGCGTTCCTCGTCCTGCGCTTTCAGGTCGGCTGCGTAGCGCAAATGGTGCGGGTTGCGGGGCTCGTAGGGCATAATCAGTACTTCTTTCTGGCCAATGCAGTAGCAGCGCACATAGTCGTCGAATACGATTTCTTCCTGCAACATCATCACCAGCTGGCCGGTTTCCTCATGTTTAATCCACATATCCTGCGGGTTTACCACGCGATAGACGCTCTTCCAGCCGCCTCCGTCATGCGGTTTCATGTAAGCCGGAAATCCTACATATTGAAATATTTCTTCCCAGGCCATCGGAAATGCGAGATTCCGGAACGAAGTTTCTGAGGTATTCTCAGGGCGCTGTTTGGAGGGCAGCAAAACCGTTTTCGGCACAGGTACGCCTATTCTTTCGGCTAATGCATTGTTAAAGAATTTTTCGTCGGCGCTCCACCAGAACGGATTGTTGATCACCGCTGTGCCCGAAAGGGCGGCATTCTTTAAATAGGAGCGGTAAAAAGGCACGTCCTGCGAAATACGGTCGATGATCACCGCGTATTCGGTAGGTGCTGCCTGAATTACTTTATCAATGGTAACGGCTTCCGCAATGATGCCTTCTTCATTTTTACTGTTGATTCGTTCGATAAACGCGTTCGGGAAGGTGTTTTCCATTCCAAACAGGATTCCAATCTTTTTCATATAAAGGTTTTGAGTTGTGTTTTTGGTTGTTACAAGACGATCCGCGACAGGTAGTCGGGGAACATTTTATTCCAGAGCGGCCAATCGTGCTTTTCCCATCCACGGACGTCGAGCCAGTGTTCGATACCGTTGGCGCTGAGGATGCCGGACATCCGCACATTGCTGTCCAGGCAGATATCCCAGTCGGAAGTGCCGAGCACGATTTTCATGTGGCCGAAGCGCCAGCCTTGTTCATTGGGCATAAAATCGATCGGGTTATTGAAGTAAACCAGGTCGTCATAATATCCATCCAGAAAACTACGGATATCGAATGCGCCGCTCATGCTGATCAGGTAAGCGACCTGGTCGGGGTGTCGAAAAGCGAAATTAGCCGCGTGAAAGCCGCCGAAACTGCAACCCGCAACGCCAATTTTGCCGACATTACATTCATTCTTGATATAAGGTACCAGCTCGTTTTTGAGGAACTTGTCGTATTGAACGTGGTTGGCGACCCGGTACTCCGGATTGAGGTGCTTTCCATACCACGAGTCGGCATCGATCGTGTCCACACAATATATTTTGTACCTGCCGGATTCGACGAGCCATCGTACGGATTCGATCAGACCCATGTCCTTAGCCTGGTAATATCGGCCCAGCGTCGTCGGGAAGAGCAGGATGGGGTAGCCCCAGTCGCCGTACACAAGCATCTCCACGTCTTTGTCGAGATGATGAGAATAGTATTTAATATGCTTCTCTTCCAAACAAAGATGTTTTTATAGTTGATAAATGAAATATACAAAACAAATCATAGGAAGCAAATTATTAACTTTCGGGTTTTATTTTCATCCATAGTCGTCCATTTGCAGTGAATTCAGCCGTTTCTTCTCAAAAAATAATACCTGTCAACATCGCCTTGTCCTCCATTTATCTCGGGCGGGACGTAACGGTTACGATTCTGCTTCCGCAGGCATTTAGTGCCTCAGAGCGTTATCCGCTGGTGCTTTTCAACGACGGGCAGGATTTCGAGGAGTTGCAAATGGCCGAGACGGCAGCGGCAATGTTGTCGGCAGGAAAGATAGCTCCGTGTGTGATCGCGGGTATCCACGCGAATGACGCGCGCATATACGAGTATGGGATCGCCCGCCAGTCCGACTATGCGGGCAGGGGCACCAGGGCCGGTGCGACCACTTCTTTTGTGGTGCGTGAGCTGATCCCGCATCTGACTGCGCATTACTATACGAGAGCGAGCGGGATTACCTATGCAGGTTGTTCGCTGGGTGGCCTGATGGCGCTGGACGTGGTCTGGAATCATCCAGAGCTATTTTCGAACACAGGCGTTTTCTCGGGCTCTCTCTGGTGGCGCCAGAAGGCGCTGGACGAAGGTTATTCGGAAACCGACCGCATTATGCACAGGCAGATCCGCGAAACGAAAAAGGTCTCTCCCGTGAAATACTGGTTTCAATGCGGCACCTGGGACGAATACGATGACCGGGACGGCGATGGGGTGATCGATTCGATACAGGATACACTCGAATGTATTGCCGAACTGGAAAGGAAAGGGTATAAATGGGGAACTGATATCCGGTATGTGGAGGTGAAGGAGGGGATGCATAATCCGGAGACCTGGGCGAAAGCCCTTCCGGATTTCCTCGAATGGATATCAGGAAGGGCAGGGAAGGGCTAACCTATCTCCGAAAGAAATGCCATCGTATCGATGGAATCGGCATAATCGTCCAGGGCTGGCAGCTGGGCTACGCCGAAAGGAATGACACCCGCAATGCCGGTCGATTGGTCGCCTATAATGCACTGAATTTTTTCCTTCGATTCTGCCAGTATCTGTTGCGCATCTTCCAGGGAGTTGTAAGTTTCGTAATGAAGTACGCTGATCGCCGACACCAGGGTCTGGCTTTCAGTAATGAGCAGGAAGTTATTGTCAAAATGCGGGACCCGGTTCACCAGGAATATCGACTTGTTGTATTCGTAATTGTTAAAATACTTGTGGTGATTGATGTAATCCGGCGCCATATCCTCGATGGCTTCATAAAACTTGGTAAAATCATATCCAGCCGGAACCAGCAGTTTGGACACATTGCGGCAGCCCAGGCCAAAGTATTGCAATATATCGCTTCCCAGCGCCCTCAGTTCCCCGGTAGTTTCACGACCTGTCAGTATGGCTACCGACGTACGGTTCTTACGGATAATATGTGGTTTCTTGGCAAAATAGTAATGGAAGTAACGGGCCGTATTGTCGCTGCCGGTGGCAATATATGCGTCGGAATCGTTTAGGCGCTCCACAAAATGGATCGAATCAGCGAACTCCGGTTCAATTTCTATGAGTTTATCCAGCATGGCACGGACCAGAACCTGGTCGTCGGAGCTGGGTTTAGCCATCAAGATGTGGCCGCTGATCAGCACGCATAGCGCGTCGTGGAAACCTACGGCAGGGATGTTCCCTGCCATTACTACGCCTACTTTCTGCGGATTCACGGGTTCGGGGTACTTTTTAGTCCATTTTTGGAGCTCGCCAGCGTCGAGGTACCGGGTCGCGATTGCATGCAGCGAACGGGAGACATTGGCGGGGATAAACCAGTTATTTTTACTTTTCGCCCCCTCAATCCATTCTTCTAAGACCGATTCGTTCTGTTTTTCATGGATGAACTGGCCCAATCTGGCGAATGCATTTATCCTCCGAATTCTTGATATCATTCTACTGTGACTCTAAAAAGTTTAACTGTAAGTGCCGTTTTTATTTTTCTGATTGTTGGGAAACTATAAATAGTTATATTTGTTACTCTAAACAGAAGAATAGCAACAAATATAAACAATCCGGCGACTATGGCTATAATGATAACCGATGAATGCATAAATTGTGGGGCGTGTGAGCCAGAATGCCCGAATACCGCAATTTATGAGGGAGGTGTAGAATGGACTTGGGGAGATGGAACGAGTTTGGATGAGGTAGACTTTGGCGACGGTACTGTGGTAAGCGGCAAAGAAAAGCAGTCCCCGGTCTCTGACGAATTTTATTATATAGTTACAGATAAATGTACCGAGTGTGTGGGTTTTCATGAAGAGCCTCAATGTGCTGCGGTATGTCCGGTAGATTGCTGCGTACCGGATCCGGACAATGAGGAAGAAGAAGAAACTTTGCTTGCCAAAAAAGCATGGATGCATGGTGAATAAAAACCTGCTGACCCTATAAGAAACCGAAGCCTGCTGATTAGCAGGCTTTTTTTGTGCCCTACTGGCACTAAAAATGTCATTATAATAATAAAATTTCTTATTAATTCCAATCAATTGTTTTGAAGAAAATTTCGTTTTGAACTGAATATACAGAATATTAATTTTTTGATTAAAATGTCATTTTTGCCAATTTTGTGTTTAAAAAACTATAAAAAACATGACAAAAATCAGAAAATTGGATTTTTTGATATAAATTTCACGTATATTATTTGATAAATATAATTTAAGTACAATATTTGATCCAGTAATGCAGCCGGAGAGTAATATTAACTTAAACAGAATATAATTATGAAAAAAGTCTATTGCACAGTATTATCTTTGATGGTTCCTTTTTTGGGTTTTGCGAAGTCGGAAGAAGAGAAAAAGGCGGTGAAGGCAGATACGGCAGTGGTGACAGAAGCCAAGGACGAGGAGGAGGCCAAGGGAGCATTCGCATTCTCGGGTTACCTGGACTCCTATTACATGGCTAATTTCAACAAACCAACTTCCCGCTCTAACATGGGTGCCACTAATGCACGCGTGTTCGACCAGAAATCGGGTCAGTTCTCTCTGGGCCTTGTACAGGCTAAGGTGGCTTACACCAACAGCAAGTCGGAGGCAGTGGTGGATCTGACTTTCGGTCCGAACGCCAACATGGGTAATTATGGAAACGCATTGTTCAGCACCGCGCTAGCGATTAAGCAGGCATACTTTACATACAAATTCACGGACAAGTTCTCTATGACTGCCGGACAGTTCGGAACACATATCGGTTATGAAGTGATCGACGCGCCGGCCAACTTTAACTACTCACTCTCTAACCTGTTCAACAATGGCCCGTTCTACCATGCAGGATTGAAAGCCACTTACGCATTTTCTGACAAAGCTTCTCTGATGGTGGGTGTGGTAAACAATGTGGATGGCCTGGGTGATAACAACCGAGCCAAAGGGATCATCAGCCAGTTGTATTTCAAACCGGTTGAAAACTGGAATGTTTACCTGAACTATATCGGAAGCAACGAAGCGAATCCCGATTCAGTGACAGGTAAGCAGCTGGATGGTTTCTACCAGGTGTTTGACCTTACCACAAGCTTCCAGATTACTGAAAAATTCCTGTTGGGCCTGAACGCCGCGTACGGATCTCAAAAAGGTGATTATCAGGGTATGGGTGGTCCAGTCAAGACGGAGTCATGGGGTGGTGTTGCAGTATATGCCAACACCGCGATCACCGACAATTTTGGAATCGGCGCACGTTACGAGTACTTCAACAATGATAATGGCGTACGTGGCTTGCTTACCCCCGCAGGTGCAGGCACGAAGGTAAATTCTGTTACCCTGACCGGTAACATCAACCTGGCAGACGGACACATCCTTGTTAAACCTGAATTCCGCCTGGACGCATATCCTAAGTTGAGCGGTGCAGGAGAAGCACAGCAGTTTCAGGATTCAGACGGCAAATGGACCAAAAACAGCCAGACGACGTTTGGGCTTGCATTCATCTACAAGTTCTGATCCCGACGCATTTCACACGAATACCTTCTTAATCTAATACAATAACAATTTACAACAATGGAAAAACGTAACTTTATCCCACTGATTATTCTCCTGGTAATCAGCATCCTCGGCGCCTTCGTCCCCAATGTTCCGACACAGATCGTGACGGAGGGTATCAATTCGGGTGACACTGCGTGGATGCTTGTTTCAGCCGCGCTGGTATTGCTGATGACCCCTGGTCTGGCGTACTTCTATGGAGGAATGGTCAACACCAAAAACGTCATTTCCACGATGCTCCAGAGCTTCATCGCGATGGGTGTGATCAGTGTGATATGGATAGTTTTCGGTTTCAGCATCGCATTTGGTGAGGACATTGGAGGTTTTATCGGTAACCCGATGACACACTTTATGTTCAAAGGCGTATTGGACGGCCCGGTTTGGGGTACCATTCCTTTCGCTCTGTTCGCAATGTTCCAGTTGAAGTTTGCAGTGATCACTCCTGCGCTTGTAACCGGTTCGATGGCTGAACGTATCAACTTCCGCTCTTACGTTCTTTTTATTATCCTGTTCTGTGTTTTCATCTACTCGCCGCTTGCCCACATGACATGGCATGCAGATGGTCTGCTTTTCAAAATGGGTGTGCTTGACTTCGCTGGTGGTACCGTGGTTCACATGTCTGCCGGTTGGGCTGCTTTGGCGGGTGCTTTGTACCTGAAACGCCGCAAATCTCTGCTGGAAGATCACGTATTGCCTCCTGCAAACATCCCATTTGTATTGTTGGGAACGGGTTTGCTTTGGTTCGGATGGTTCGGTTTCAACGCCGGTTCAGCTCTGACAGCTTCTCCATTGGCGGTTTCAGCTTTCGCTACTACCAACACTGCTGCTGGTGCTGCGGGTCTTGCATGGGTTCTTTTTGACGCTGCAAAAGGTAAGAAAGTATCTGCTCTTGGATTCTGTATCGGTGCTGTGGTTGGTCTTGTAGCCATCACGCCTGCTGCCGGTTTCGTAACGGTACCTGCGTCCCTGTTCATTGGAACTGTGGCTGCGATCATTAGTAACTATGTGGCTCACCTGCGTACCCGTTCAACTTTGGATGATACATTGGATGTGTTCCCTTGCCACGGTGTAGGTGGTATGGTAGGTATGCTGATGACCGGTATTTTCGCAACAAGCGGTGTTAACTCGCTGGTAGTAGACCAGGGTCTGGCATTCGGCGAAACCAAGTTGTTCATCAACCACGTGATCGCCCTGGTAGGTGTGTCGGTATTCGCATTCGGAGGTTCATTCCTGTTGCTGAAATTGGTCGATCTCATCCTTCCGCTCCGCGTTTCAGAACAAGACGAGAAAGCCGGTCTGGATGTAAGCCAGCACGACGAGTTCCTTGTAGAAGCTTAATCTTGCCAATAACCTATACAGATCGAAAAAGCCTGGCCATTTGGCCAGGCTTTTGTTGTAACCCAGGACTTAGGTCCTGGGCATAGACAGACATGCAGACTAGTGCACCAGGATCTCCTCTGCAACCTCGACAACTTCCATCAAGCTATCTTCATTGATGTGGTCGTAACGTACCTCTTTGGTTTCGTTGATCAGCAGCGGATCGTATTTAACGGCTACACGGACGTAGTTAGCAGTAAATCCGAGCATTTGACCGTTTTGGATTTCATCTTCAAACAGTACGACGCCCTCCTTGCCAACCTGGCTTTCGTAGAAAAATCTTTTCTTTTTGTCGGAAAGAATATGTAGCATTTTGGAACGCTCAGCTCTTTCGCTTTTCGGGACAATGGGGCGAATTGCCAGCGCACTGGTGTTCTCTCTTTCGGAATAGGTGAATACGTGCAGGTACGAAACGTCCAGCTCGTTCAGAAAACGATAGGTTTCTTCAAATAGCTCCCTGGTCTCTCCGGGATGTCCTACGATGACATCTACGCCAATACAGCAATCCGGCATCAGCGACTTGATCTTCGCTACACGTTCCACGTAAAGCTCACTTTTATAGCGACGCTTCATCAGGGCGAGCACCTTGTTGGAGCCCGATTGCAGTGGAATATGAAAATGCGGGGCAAATCGTCTGGATTGTGCTACGAATTCGATGATCTCATCGGTCAGCAGGTTAGGTTCAATCGAAGAAATGCGGAACCGTTCGATGCCTTCCACTTCGTCCAATGCCTTAATCAGGTCCAGGAACGTTTCCTCGCGAACACCATTGCGCAAACCAAAGTCGCCGATGTTCACACCGGTCAATACGATTTCTTTCACATCGCGGGCGGCAATATCGCGGGCTGCTTTCACGATGTTTGCAATGCTGTCGGAACGACTTTTCCCGCGTGCGAGCGGGATCGTGCAGTATGCGCACGGATAGTCGCACCCGTCCTGCACTTTCAGGAACGTGCGCGTGCGGTCGTTGAGCGAGTAGGAGGTATGGTATTCGATCGCGTGATCGATGCTGGACGCAATAACCTGCGCCGGCTGTCCTGTTGGTGTTTTTTCAAAAGTATCGATTAATTCTACCAGCCTGAACTTCTCGGCGGCACCCAAAACAGCGTCCACACCCGGAATTTCTGCAATCTCCTGTGGTTTTAGCTGGGCATAGCAGCCGATGATCGCCACATAGCCGTCCGCATTGATTTTTTGTGCTTCCCGCACGATCTTACGGCATTTTTTGTCCGCATTCTCCGTGACCGAGCAGGTGTTGATGATAAAAATATCCGGGTTTTCGTTGAACTCCACTTTGGAATAGCCCTTCGCCTCGAACATCCGTCCGATCGATGAAGTTTCCGAGTAATTCAGCTTGCAACCCAGTGTATAAAAAGCGACTTTTTTCATTGTTTTCAAATATCCTGCAAAATTACACCTTTTATTATCAACGCTTTAAATAATCGCCAAAAGAAGATTCCAGGTAAGCCTTGCTGTTTTCTTCTTCCTGTTTGTTCAAAACGCCGCTTTTTTCGGTGATATGGCCGCCGATGTTGTCGCGGACCAGAAAGCCATCCGGTTTCATCCAGCCCAGTCCGTTGTTGAATGCGAAATAAGCAAAATCGGTGCGACCTCCTCTAAATATGTCGTTGCTCCACGTAAAAGTTCCGGATGGCATGTGCATTTGGTTTAAAAGCGTGGCAGCCAGGTCGGTTTGTGACGCAAGTGTACCCACGCGTGCAGGTGGGACGTTTAACGCGCCCCCGAGCCACAGCATAGGGATGTGGAACTCGGCAGGCTTGTCTTTCCGGGTTTCAGGCAGCGGATGCCCATGGTCGGCAATGATGACGATCAGAGTATTTTTCCACCAGGGTTTGGTCTTCGCCTTTTTAATGAATTCGCCGATCGAGGCGTCGGTATAATGTAAAGCGTTCAGGAACAGGTGCTCGGGGTCATTGCCTGGTATCGCTGTTTTAACGGGCACTTCGAACGGCTCATGACTGCTCAGTGTAAATAGCGTCGTAAAAAAGGGCTCTTTCTGCTTGTCCAGATCGCTGAGCAGCCGGTTGAGCACGATATGGTCGTGGGCGCCCCATTTGGAATTCATATCCTTGCCGTCAAATTCATCTTTGTCAATGATGCGGTCAAAACCTTGTTGCAGGAAATATGACTTCATATTGGCAAACTCGGTTTCGCCTCCGTAGTAGAACGAGGTATGCCAGCCTTTTTTCCTGAACTCGCGCGGTAGCGACGGCAGGCTCGCTGTTTTGGTAGGAATCTTAATAATGGAGGTTGTAGGCTGGGCCGGATAGCCGCTCAGAATGGCGACCATGCCTTTGTCGCTACGGTTGCCGCTTGCGTAAACATGGGTAAAGAGCAGTCCTTCCTTGGTGAGCGCGGCGAATTGCGGTGTCATATCAGGCAGGCCTCCCAGCGGTCCAACTACCTTGGCGGTAAAGCTCTCCCATATCAGTACAATCACATTTTTGCGACCGGTAGTGTCGATGATCTGCTGTGTGCTGCCTTTCGTGTGATACAACCCGGCTACCATTCGATCCGCCTGATTATCCCCGAAGTACTTAAATGGGTTCTCTTTGGAATAACTCTCATTCAGGATCGAACGCATATAGTTCCAGGGCACATTGACGGCCGCATAATTGGCGAAACTTTTATCACTGAAAAATACGGCGCTTTCGTTCATCGGGGCAAGCTGAAAGCCGCCGCGGATCGGGATGATCAGGCTTCCTGAGAGAGCCAGGAATGCTGGTGCGATCAACAGATGCGACACGCGTCTGAAGGAACCTGTGCACCTGTTGATGATCGTTTGTAAGATCCGTTTAACCAGGAAGAATAATGCAAAAAGCAAGAGCAAAAGCGGAATCACTGGGGCCGCGCCCATGGAGGCCATGGCTTCGGCAGGCGTTTCTAGGTAATGCAGCGAGGTGCCGTCGATCCGGAAGCCCCAGGCGCGGAAGAGTTCGAGATCTACCACCGTGAGGAGGGTGATCAGGAATGTGATAATGGTGGTATAAACTGTTAGTGTTTTTTGATACCATTCCCAGTGCTGGCCGGTGAATATCATCAGCAACGCCGGTATCCCAAGAATATACCCCGCAAATGAAATGTCCATGGGCAAGCCATGCTGCGCGCTGGCGACCCAAAGTGAAGGAGGGAGTTCTAATGCCTTTTTATAATGGTAGGCCAGAAAAATAATACGGAAAAACTGGAAAATCAAAACCCAGCTGAGCCCGTATAAGACCACAAATTCAAGTCTTTTACGCATTGGTATCATTGAACAATCCGCAAAGTTCCGAAAAATGCGCAAACTGTGGTAACCGTTGGCCGCCTAATGTGAAAATGTCGGAGCAAATAGTGGTTCCTATTGGTAAATAAATAATTTTGGGGAGAATTAATATAAATCAGTAAATACAATGACTTTTCGTTCCAAAGCTTTTGAGATCGCGCAGGGTCGCGTCTCTCCTGTTTTGACCCCTCCCACAGAAAAAGTGGCCGACCTTTACGGCAGCAATACTTTTAGTGATGATGTTATGAAAACCCTGCTTTCCGCAGAGGCGTATACCAAGATCTCCAATGCGATTCGCTCCGGCTCGACGATCGACCGCGAGGTAGCGGAGGAAGTGGCGGCTGCTATGAAATCATGGGCGATTTCAAAGGGTGCTACCCACTACACGCACTGGTTTCAGCCACTTACCGGAACGACAGCCGAAAAGCACGATTCGTTCTTCGATCTGACGATGGACGGGAAGGCGGTCGAGAAATTCAAGGGCAGCGCGCTGGTTCAGCAGGAGCCGGATGCATCCTCATTCCCGAGCGGCGGTCTGCGCGCGACTTTCGAAGCACGCGGTTACACGGGCTGGGACCCCAGCTCTCCGGCATTCCTGATGGACAATGGCGCAGGCGGAAAAACCCTGTGTATTCCTTCGGTATTCATTTCCTATAACGGAGAGGCGCTGGATTACAAAGCACCGCTGCTGCGTTCGCTGATGATGCTCGACAAGGCAGCAACAGGTGTTTGTCAGTTTTTTAACCGCGACGTCGATAAGGTAACGCCAACACTCGGCATTGAACAGGAGTACTTTCTGGTCGACAAAGCCCTTTACTATGCGAGGCCCGACCTGCTGATGTCCGGAAGGACGGTCTTTGGTCACAATCCGGCACGCGGCCAGCAGCTCGATGATCATTATTTCGGCTCCATTTCACCGCGGGTGAATGCATTCATGGTGGACTTTGAGTTCGAAGCGTTGAAATTGGGTATTCCGGTGCGAACCCGGCATAATGAGGTGGCCCCCGGGCAGTTTGAATGCGCACCGACATTTGAGGAGGTTAACCTGGCGATCGACCACAATGCATTGCTGATGGATCTCATGCAAAAAGTGGGTGACAAGCATAATTTCCAGGTATTGTTCCATGAAAAGCCATTCGCGGGCATTAATGGAAGCGGAAAACACAATAACTGGTCGCTTTCGACAGATACCGGCATCAACCTGCTGGCACCGACGTCGAAGCCAAAAGAAAACCTGCGCTTCCTGACGTTTTTGATGAATGTGGTGAAGGCCGTACATGATCATGCGGACCTTTTGCGTGCTTCTATCTCATCCGCAGGTAACGAACATCGCCTGGGTGCGAATGAGGCACCGCCTTCCATCGTGTCGGTGTTTCTGGGGAATGACCTGACTTCGATGCTGGAAGAGCTGGTGAACAAAGGAGAAATCACGCTCGAAAAGGGGGAGAACTTCTATTACAAGTTGGGTATTACCCGCATTCCGAACCTGCAACGCGACAATACCGACCGTAACCGCACCTCTCCTTTCTGCTTTACCGGTAATAAATTTGAGTACCGTGCTGTCGGCAGTTCGCAGAACAGCGCTTCACCGATGATCATTTTGAATACGATCGTGGCGAATCAGCTGACGGACTTCAAAAAGGAAATGGACGAACGCTTGTCGGGAGGAGAGGAGAAGAAGGTTGCCACGGTTGAAATTCTGAAAAGATATTTCCTGGAATCCAAAAACATCCTTTTTGAAGGAAATGGTTATTCTGAAGAATGGATCGAAGAGGCGGCGCGACGCGGCCTGAGCAACATTCGGGAGACTTTCGATGCATTGTATGCATATAAGACGGACAAGACGGTTTCCGTTTTCGAGAAAATGGGCGTGCTCAGTTCACGCGAGCTGCACGCGCGTTATGAGATTGAGCTTGAAAACTATGTGAAGAAATTGCAGATAGAGTCCCGCGTGATCGGTGATCTTGCATTGAACCACATTGTTTCGACCGTAGTCAAATACCAGTTCAAACTCGCACAGACGGCCCGTTCGCTGACGGACCTGGAAATGCTTGAAGAAGCAGAACCGATTAAGGAAATCATCCGCGACATTTCCTCACACGTGGTGGTGATCAAAAAGCTGGTGCACGAAATGACTGAAAGCCGTAAAAGGGCCAATAATCTGGAAGACCTTTTCGAACGCGCCAAATGCTATGGTTCAGAAGTGAAAGGCTATTTTGACGAGATCCGCTATCATGTCGATAAACTCGAATTGCTGATCGACGATGAGGATTGGCCGCTCGCGAAGTATCGTGAAATGCTATTTTTGGAGTAGTTTTGCAGTCCAAACAAACAGAAGAAAATATGAATCCGGGATTTGATCCAGAAGAAATCGCCCAGCTCAAAAACGAATGCCAGGCAGAAGGGGCGAACTTTATATATGTAGACGACGAATTCGAAGACGATGGCGATAACAACGAGCATGCTCACGTGCAGTTTGTTGGCACCTATAAAGACCAGGAGGTTATTTTTGACGCATTGATCTTCACGTTGCGCCTGCACCACTCGACACTCGTGTACGACGAGGCGATCGAACGTCTCAAAAAGGAAATGCCCGGGTACATTTCACCGGACGAGCGTCCGGCAAATTACAAGATCAGCGATGAACAAGAAGACGAAGCGGAGCTTTTGTTGACCGAGTTTATCGAAGAAATTGAAGAGAACGAAGAGATCACCGTTCGCGAGCACATCGAAATCGACGATCAGTTCGAATACGGTGTTGGCCTGGAAGTGGGTCTGAATAAAACGGAGATCAACGATAAGATCATCAGCGATTTCATCGCCAGCTACATTGCTGGAACGGTTGAGCTAGATCCGACGCTCTATTCTTTTACGGGAAGTGAAGAGGAAGATTGATTTCCCGTAAGATCAACAACAAAAAAACCACCGCAAGGTGGTTTTTTTGTTACTATATGTTTTGTTCTGCGGATCAGATAGCAGATTTAACAGTCTTGATGATACGAGCTGCTACTTTGTAAGGATCAGCGGCCGAGTTTGGACGACGATCTTCCAGGTATCCGCTCCATCCTTTTGCAGGAACTACCACAGGGATACGGATAGAAGCACCACGGTCGGAAACGCCGTAGCTGAAATCATGGATAGAAGCAGTTTCGTGCTTTCCAGTCAGACGGAGGTGGTTGTCAGCACCGTAAACTTCGATGTGTTCTTTTACCACAGGACGGAATGCTTCGCAGATTTTGTCGAAAGTATCTTTGCTTCCGGCAGTTCTCAATGTAGAGTTTGAGAAGTTGGCGTGCATACCGCTTCCGTTCCAGTCAAGCGCGCCCAGAGGCTTGCAGTGCCAGTTGATGGAAACACCGTATTTCTCGCCGATTCTTTCCAGAAGGTAACGGCCCAACCAGATCTGGTCACCAGCTTCCTGTGCACCTTTTGCAAAGATCTGGAATTCCCACTGTCCTGCTGCTACTTCGGCATTGATACCTTCAACGTTCAATCCTGCTTCAAGGCAAGCGTCAAGGTGCTCTTCTACGATCTCGCGGCCGTAAGCATTGGCAGCGCCAACTGAGCAGTAGTATGGGCCTTGCGGCGCCGGATAACCGTTAGCAGGGAAGCCAAGCGGTTTGTTGGTTTCGTTGTCCCAAAGGAAATATTCTTGTTCAAATCCGAACCAGAAGTCATTGTCACCGTCTTCAATAGTTGCGCGACCGTTTGATTCGTGAGGAGTTCCGTCAGCATTCAATACCTCGCACATTACCAGGTATCCATTTTTACGCTGTGGGTCAGTAATAATGTAAACAGGTTTTAGCAAACAGTCTGAAGAACCGCCTGGAGCCTGCTCAGTTGATGAGCCATCAAACGACCACATTGCGCAATCTTCCAGTTTTCCACTAAAATTGTTTTCAATTTTGGTTTTGCTGCGTAAACTTTGGGTCGGCTTGTAGCCATCCAACCAAATATATTCCAGCTTGGACTTTGACATAATAGTACTAGATAAAGTGGTGACGAATAATTATAACGGCACAATATTAATGCAAAAATGTATTTACAAAAAATAAATGTTAGGAAAAATTAACCTTATGCAAAATAATATTGTGTTCGTGGTAGTATTGTCAGTAAAAAATGCATTATTCTAATAAATCGGACTCGTTTTGAAATCAGGGCCTTCGGAGTGAATTTTTGTAAAAAGTGGCAAAACAGGTGTTATTTCTATGTAATTATATAAATAATAGCGTGAAAGTTCAATAATATCGGTTTTGTGCTTTCAATACGGAATAGAATTTGAGAGGGATTGGATTTTTGGCGCTTTTGAAGAATTTTTGTATATTTTTGGACGTGTGACGGCTTTTCGTCCACCATATCGGATTATTGGAAAAATGCATTTATTTTATCAGCCTGACCCTCGGGTTTTTGAACTGGATGAGGAGGAAGCCAGGCATAGTTTTAAGGTGTTGAGGTTGCATTCGGGTGACCTCATTTATGTGACGAATGGGAACGGGCTGCTTCAAAAATGCCGCCTCAATATACAGGGACGGCATGTTGGCTACGAGGTCGTGGAAAGCAGCGTTGTGGAGCGGCGCCCATTTGCGGTACACATTGCGGTGGCACCCACGCGCAAAGCCGAGCGGAATGAGTGGATGGTAGAGAAATTGACCGAGATAGGAGTGGAGCGCATCGATTTCATAATAACGGAGCATACAAATCCCGAAACGCTGAACCGTGTGGTGAATCTCGCCCGACTCAACAGAATTGCTGCCGCAGCAATGAAACAGTCCCAGCAATATTATTTACCCGAAATAACAGTAAACAGCAAATACGAAACGTTTATCAGAAGCGCTTCTGAAGCGGTTAAGCTGATTGCTTATGTTCCGGAGCAAAATAAGGTGGAGCATGTGTTCAGCAAAGTAAAGGCAAAGCAGGATACGTTGTTGCTAATAGGTCCGGAAGGAGATTTCAGTCCGAAAGAGGTAGAGCAGGCCATCGAACTTGGTTTCGAAACCGTTTCGCTGGGGCCTACAAGGTTAAGAACCGAAACGGCCGCTATTGCAGGCTGTCACGCGATCAACCTGGCACAATTTGTGTAACAGGAGAAATGGGGAAATGGAGGAAGGGGATGAAGGGAAACAGAAGGATTTGTCTCATTCCTAATATACCAGAAGGCAGTTCCGATCCCCTTGGACTTATTCATTCACTCATTCAGTCAATTAAAATTATATACCGCACACCGATGAAACTTAGCACCTTCCTGACCCTCGCATTTCTCTGGATCGCGGTCACCGTTAATGCGCAATCGTCGTTAAAAATTGCGAAGCTGAAATACGGCGGCGGCGGTGACTGGTATGCGAACAAAACGTCATTGCCTAACCTGATCAAGTTTTGTAACTCCGAATTAAAAATGAACATCAATCCGTTGGAGGATGTGGTGGAAGTGGGCAGCCCCGATATCTTTTCGTACCCGTTCGTGCATATGACGGGGCACGGTAATGTGGTTTTTACGGATGCCGAAGCACAAAACCTGAGAAACTACCTGCTTTCCGGTGGTTTTTTGCATGTGGATGACAACTATGGGCTGGATCAGTTTATCAGAAGGGAAATGAAAAAGGTTTTTCCGGAGCTCTCGTTTGTCGAGCTGCCTTTTGATCATCAGATCTACCGTATGAAATATATTTTTCCGGACGGCTTGCCCAAAGTGCACGAGCACGACGGAAAGCAACCGCAAGGTTTTGGGTTGATCTGGCAGGGCCGATTGGTTTGCTATTACAGCTACGAAACCGACCTCGGAAATGGCTGGGAAGATCAGAGTGTTTACAACGATCCTGAGGAAATGCGAAGAAAAGCACTCCAAATGGGAGCCAATCTGCTCAGCTATGCTTTCATGATCCAATGATGCCCTATGCAGGGACGATTTGTGACAGAGGGCTATGATTATATTCCAAATTTAGTTTGGGAAATTTCGGTTTTCTAACCTTTGGCACTTACTTTTGTACAAAGTTTAGCATATTAAAATTTTTACGCCGTTCCATGTATATAGTCCTGATTGTATTTGTTGTACATTGGTATTTGTCCCTATTCTGTCAAACCTTTTTTCTGCACCGCTATTCCGCTCATAAGATGTTCATTATGAGTAAGCCGTGGGAACGGTTCTTCTATTTGCTTACTTACCTTTCACAAGGCTCTTCCTACCTGAGCCCACGTGCATATGCTATTTTGCACCGGATGCACCACGCGTTTAGCGACACGGAAAAAGATCCCCATTCTCCGCATCATACCAAAAACCTTTTTACCATGATGTGGGAGACCAAAAATATTTACAATGCCGTTTTGAACCGCAAACGCGCTATCGAGACACGTTTCGAACGCAACTATCCGGAGTGGAATTTTGTCGAGAAGCTCGGCGACTCCTGGATTTCACGTGTGGGCTGGGGCGTGATTTACCTCGCTTTTTATGTGCTTGCCTTCATCTATCTGGATATGCACTGGGCATTCTTTTTCCTGCTGCCGATCCATTTCCTGATGGGGCCGATCCACGGAGCGATCGTGAACTGGAGTGGGCATAAATACGGCTACCAGAACTTTGACAACGACGACAAGTCTAAAAACTCCCTGATCTTCGATTTCCTGATGATGGGGGAATTGTTCCAGAATAACCACCATAAAAGACCCAATTCGATCAACTTCGGTTCGAAATGGTTTGAGGTCGATCCGACTTACCCGGTGATCAAACTTTTGAACAGGTTGAAGATTATCGAGATTCGGAAGAAGCACTGAGGGCTTCGCCTAATCATTGGTAGTCAGGTATGGTCATAAATTGTGAGAGGTGAAATTGGCAGAGTATGCTGATTTTGTCTCTTTTTTTGTAGATCAAATATCCTACTCCCGCTGAGTACTCCTGACCAGAAATGACACCACTTCACCCAATGCGGCAAAAAAATTGGCAGGCGTGAGTGACACCTGCCAAATTTGCTTATTAACACCACAAAAAATGAAATCCTTTGAAATGCGACGCTGAGCTTTTGCTCTGTCGACATTACAAATAAGATCAACAATACTTAGAATGGCGTTAATAATAAGTTAGAATTTGCTTAGAGGCGTAAAAAAAGCAATCGGAAGGTGGTACCCTTTGGTACATTAGACTGGATTGAAATGCCGCCGTTGTGCAACTTCACGATCCGTTCCACCAACGAAAGCCCGATACCGTACCCTTTGATACTCGCAGTGTTATCACTCCGGTAAAATGGCTGGAAAACAAGCGTCCGGTCTTCTTGGGGAATACCCTTGCCATTGTCGGAAAAACTGAGCCCCAACTGGCCTCTCGATGGGTGTAGGGTAACAATTACCGTGTTGTTGTCGGAGAACTTGCAGGCATTATCCATCAGGTTCAGGAATGCGGTTTTCAGCAGTGTGGAATTCCCTGTAATTTCAAGCCAGGCATCGTCTTCGGGAAGGTCGTCGAAGTTGAGCTGGATATTGTAGCTGGGATTGGCCTGGGCCAGGTTCATACGGCAGTCCAGCAGCAGATCGTCCACACGGATGACCTCTGTCAGCAAATCACGCTGGTCTTCGCTCACTTTTGCCAATTCTAATAAAGTATTGGATAGTTGCGCCAGTTCCTGAATGTCTTCAAGTACAGACTTAATTGTAAGCTGATAGTCAGAAGTGTTGCGTTCTTTCAGCATACTCACTTCCAGCTGTGACTTGATCTTTGTAAGCGGGTTTTTCAATTCATGCGACACATTGGCAACGAAAATTTTCTGCATTTGAAAAGCCGTTTCAATGCGATCGAGCAATTTATTGAAAGTAGTAGTCAAACGGCCGATTTCGTCTTTTTGGTTGGGTACGTCGAGCCGGGTATCAAGTTTTTGAGGTAAAATGCCTTCTACTGCGTTCATTACTTTGGAAATAGGCCTGAGGGCACGTTTGGAAAATATCCATCCCACCAGGGCCACCACAATGGTCACAATGAAAAAGAGCGCGGTTAGAAGCGTACTGAGGTTGGAGAGATTGGCCTGCCCGTACAAATCTTTGGCACCCAGCATAACGACCGCCCTGCCAAAGGGATATTTGAAATACAAACCCACCACTTTGTAGTCGCCGTCGGTATAGCGGATCTGCCCGGCCTTGCGGATCTCATCGAGCCAGTAGTTCGATACGTGCAGGGCTTTCAGCTGAGGTGTAGTAGAGTTGCTGTAAATCAGCCGGTTCTTTTCGTCGAAAATGAAGATGTTCTCGTCATAGATCAGGTCCCGGTTGGTTTCATCCAGCGCTTTTAATACCTCTGCATTGATCAACGGAACCTGCACTTTCAGTAAGAGCTCGGCCTGGGACTTTGCCTTCGATCGCAGCCGGTCATAGAAATCTTCGGTAACGTTGTAATAGGTAAAGAAATAGACCGCAACGAAGGTGATCAGCAGGATACCGCTTACCAGCAGGGAGAACTGAACCGTAAGTCGGGTGCGGATCTGCATAATCTATTCTACTTTGAGCACATAGCCCATTCCAAACTGCGTGTGAATGAGTTTGACGGGGTAGTCCCTGTCGATCTTTTTGCGAAGATAGTTGACATACACTTCAATTACATTGGTGCCGGTGTCAAACCCGATGTCCCAGACCTGTTCTGCGATCTCCACCTTGGAAATAACCCGCCCCTGATTGCGGATGAGATAAACGAGCAGGTTAAACTCCCGGGCCGTGAGGTTGATTTTGTTGCCCGATCTATACACCGTTTTGGCGTCGAGTGATACTTCCAGGTCGGCGAAGCGAAGGACCTGAGCGGTGTGCGAGACCGTGGACCCGCGTTTGGTGAGCGCACGTACGCGTGCAAGCAACTCTTTGAACTCGAATGGCTTGACAAGGTAGTCATCCGCTCCGGCGTCGAGGCCAGTGACCTTATCGTCCGTCGTGCCCAGCGCCGTGAGCATCAGAATAGGTGTTTCGTCACCCCAGCTGCGGATTTCGCGGCAGAGTTCGATACCATTGATGCCGGGTATGATAATATCACTGATGATCAGCTGATAACCATTGCTGCGGGCCAATTGCTTACCGATCAGCCCGTCGTAGGCGATGTCCACTTCGTAGCCGTTCTCCTCTAATCCCTGCCGGATGGATTGCAGCGTTTTGGGTTCATCCTCAATCAGTAACAGTTTCATACGCTATGCAAAAATAGTTCAGCAACTTCTGTCCAGCTGGAAACCCGCTTATACGAGGTTTCCCTTAAATTATGAGGGGCCGTAAAAAGAATCCCTTTCCCTTTGAATGCGGCCAGGTTCCGCACATGGTCATCGATCAGGTAATCCGACCGGATAATGCTTTTGTATCCGCAGAAAACGACATTTGTCCAGGGAATGAAAGGAAAATGTCGTTTCAGCCAGTCGAATTTGTCGCGGAACGAATTAGGAAACTCCATACAGGCTGTGGCTACGAACAATTCGTAATACTTCGAAAGCGTGTGGACCGTATCGGCTGCCCCTTCCTTCACGGGGATATCGGCAAAAAAGCCGGGAGAATCCATGATCTTATGCAGCTTCGAGAGCTGTTTTGGATGCAATAACTCGCGCAGGCCCCGCGATTGAAGATCTTCCCTGTTCAATGTAGTCGAAAAATCATTCAGGACAATGTCGATGAGCTTTTCGTGGGTGTTGGCAAGCACATCGTCCATATCCAGGGTGAGTCTCAGCATCAGATAAGCGTTCTGTTGGTGTCGAAGTTTTCGAGGTAATCGTTTACGCGTTTCAGGAACAAACCGCCCAGCGACCCGTCCACAACACGATGGTCATATGAATGTGAGATAAACATCAGGCTCCGGATACCCAGCAAGTCACCCTGAGGCGTTTCGATGACCGCCGGTTTCTTTTTGATCGCACCAAACGCCATGATTGCTACCTGCGGCTGCACGATAATGGGTGTCCCCATGAGATTGGCGAAAGCGCCGATATTGGAAACCGTGTAGGTCCCTCCCGCAAGGTCGTCGGCTTTCAGCTTGTTTTCACGTGCCCGTCTGGCCAGGTCGTTGACTTTGCGCGCAAGCCCGGGAAGGTCGTACCGATCGGCGTGGTGAATGACCGGCACGATAAGGTTGCCGTCCGGCAATGCCACGGCCATTCCTATATTGATATCTTTCTTTTTGATGATCTTGTCCCCTTCGACGGAAATGTTGATCAGCGGATAGTCTTTGATCGCTTTTACGACGGCTTCGATCAGGATGGGGGTGAATGTAATGCTGTCCCCGGTTTTCTTCCGGTATTCGTTTTTGACATGCTCGCGCCAGTTCACGACAGGCGTCATGTCCGCTTCGATAAAGGAAGTCACGTGCGCAGATATGCGTTTGGAGTCGACCATGCGCTGTGAGATCATCTTCCGCATGCGGTCCATTTCGATGACCTCGTTGGCACCGTTGAGTGACGTGGAGGGAACAAAACTATCCGGTTTGTTGCGTCTTTGCCGGATATAGGACAGGATGTCGGTCTTCGTCACCCTGTTTTCGAGTCCGGTCCCGGGGATACTGGCCAGTTCTTTTTCTGAAATTTCCTCTTCCCGGGCAATGCTGAGCACCAGCGGAGAATAAAAAGGGTTGATCTCTGAATTGGAATGTTTGAGCTCCAGGGCAGGCTCCGGTTTCCTGTTGATCGCCGTTTCGATTTCTTTTTCAAGCCCTGCCACCGTAGAAATCACGTCGTTCTCCTCTTCCACAAGTATGGGCGCAATGGCTGTTTCCCCAACAACATCGTCGGCTACCTCTATCTGCGCCACCGCACTTCCGATAGGCACCACGTCGTTCACCTGCACAAGCCATTTGGTCAGGATACCGTCGTAGGGGCAGGGTACTTCGGTATCTACTTTATCGGTAGCGACTTCGAGAATGGAATCATCGATGCGTACTTTCGCGCCCTCTTCGGCGAGCAGGTGAAGTACGGTGCATTCCATGATGCTTTCCCCCATCGGAGGCATTACCATTTCAACTATTTTCATATTGGTGTTTTTTCGAAGGTAAGGAAAACTGCTTCCGATACCTTGCCATTCAGTCCCCGTTTAACTTTTTACTGCAAGTGACGTTTTTAAGATCGTTTTTCTCAGCAGATTAAGTGCGTAGGAAGACGTTAGTTCTATGTTGATTTTTCTGTTATTCCTTAATGTCAGCAATTGGGTAAAGGTTTCCTCAGGCGTAGCGCAGGCTATCCATACTGTACCGACGGGCTTCTCGGGCGTGCCACCGTCCGGGCCGGCGATACCGGTTGTGGAAATGGCAAATGTAGTGTTCATTACCTTGCGGGCTCCCTCGGCCATTTCGCGGGCTGTTTGCTCGCTCACGGCTCCATAAGCTTCCAATGTCTCTCCGGATACGCCCAGCACATTCAATTTAACCTCATTGCTGTAACTCACCACGGAGCCTTCATAATAACGCGAAGAGCCCGGAATACTGGTGATCTGGTTTGCCACATATCCTCCCGTACAACTTTCCGCAGTTGCGATGGTTGCATTGCTGTTCATGAGCAATGTTCCGATCACGGTTTCCAGCTCATCGGAATCGTAGCCAAATACATATTCTTCGATGAGGGGCAACACCGAGGTTACCTGTTCGGACAGCTCACGTTCGATCACTGCCTGATCCGTTCCCGTAGCGGTGAGCCTGAGTTTTACCTGCCCGAAATGCGGGAGATAGGCCAGCCTGATGTGTTCGGGAAGCGCATCTTCCCATCCTGCAATTTTTTCGGCAAGGAAAGATTCGCCGATGCCTATTGTCCGGATGGATTTATGTTGAATGATTTGAGTCGAAAACCTCGCTTTAAGCCGTGGTAGTATTTCAAACTCCATCAGGCTTTTCATTTCGTAAGGAACACCCGGCAGCGACACGTAAATGACTTCGTCCTTTTCAAACCACATCCCCGGAGCGGTTCCCCAAAGGTTGGGAATGTAGGTACAGTTTTTGGGGAGTGCGGCCTGCTGGATATTCAACTCGGTCATGGTGCGACCACGTTTGGCGAAAAACTCGGTAACGAGTGCCAATGCATCCTGGTTGATTTCGAGCTCGGTGCCGAAATATTCGCAGAAAGTGTGTTTCGTAATATCGTCACGCGTGGGCCCGAGCCCGCCGGTGACGATCACGACATTGACACGCTGGCTGGCCTGTCGAAAAGCATCGAGGATATCCGGCCTGTTATCGCCGACAGAAGTTTTCCTTACCGGACGAATGCCTATATCAGTGAGTTGTGTGCCAATCCATTGGGTGTTGGTGTCGACGATTTGTCCGAAAAGGATTTCGTCTCCGATCGTAATTATTTCAGCCCTGGCAGAGGAAATCATAGGTACAGAACACGTTAAATGGGACCGTTATTTTCCCAAAAATAAGTAAAATTAATCGTTATTGAGTACGTTTGAACCTTAGTGAAATATTAACAAACTCTATTGTAATGAAATACAAAATCCTGTCATTATCGCTGTTTTGGCTCTTTTTCAGTCACCTATCCCATGCACAGTTCAACCTCGGGAAGTTACTCGGCAAAGGCGGTGGCAAAAGTAGCGGACTCAGTGAGAATGAGATCGTTCAGGGATTGAAAGAAGCACTGAACGTTGGAATCAGCAACGGTTCTGCGGAGGCGTCCAGGGTCGATGGTTTTTTCAAAAACGAGTTGATCAAGATAGCTGTTCCGCCTGAGGCTCAGAAAGTAGCAGAAACATTGCGTAAAATGGGACTGGGCGCAGAGGTGGACAAATTCACGTTGTCGCTCAACCGGGCTGCGGAAGATGCTGCCAAGAAGTCGAAACCGATTTTTGTAAAGGCCATTACCTCCATGACCGTACCCGATGCCGTAGGCATCCTGAAAGGCGAGGACGATGCGGCGACCCAGTACCTGAGAAAGTCGACGAATAGTGAGCTCTTCAATACATTCTTTCCGGTGGTGGACAGTACCTTGAAACTCAATAAGGCCACCCAGTACTATGCGGACATCGTTAACACTTACAACCAGATTCCCCTGGTCAAAAAAGTGAACCCGAACCTGAAAGAATATGCAACGCAGAAAACCATTGATGGTCTGTATGTTCTCATTGCCCAGGAGGAAAAAAAGATCCGGAAAGATCCCGTTGCCAGGGTGAGCGATTTGCTCAAAAAGGTGTTTAGTCAGGCTGGAAAGTAAGTTTACCGGCCCCGGTATGTACCAAATGCTTACTTTTGTCAAAAATTAACACCTCATATGAAAAAGTCAGAAATTCATTTCACCGTTGAACTCGACGATAAAAATATACCGGAGAAAATCTTTTGGGACGCTACGGACAACCCCAATGAGGGGATCAACGACACGCGTGCTATTGCGATAGCAGTTTGGGATCATTACCACCGCGGTACGCTCAAAATCGATCTTTGGACAAAGGATATGGAGGTATTTGAAATGAAACGCTTCTATATTGAGCTCATGAGCGGCATCGCCGATACTTTGCTCACCGCGACCAATGACCGCAGCATGGCGGATCTGATCGAAGGGGTATGTGAAACGCTGAGCAAGCGTTTGGATGAGGAGATGAAGGCAGCGAAGTAACTTTCACCCTGAGCGAACGGGGTAGCCCGGCGTTTGAGGGCATACAAAAGAACCGCTTTAATACAGGACCGTCACCCTGATCGAAGTGAAGGGCATCTGCACAATGCCCTTCACTTCGATCAGGGTGACGGTCGTTTTTAGTCTATAACGGCCAATTCCTCCCGTACCTTCTTCGGAAGACTCGCCGCTACCAGCTCATACGAGTCCTTCACCCAGCCGAATAACGTTTCACTCGGGACACTTCCCGTGACGTACACGGTATTCCAATGCTTTTTATTCATATGGTATCCCGGCTTCACATCGGGATAGGTTGCTCTCAGCTCTTCGGCTTTTTCCGGGTCGCATTTCGCATTGAACTGGTGGCGGGCAGTATCCATGGGTGTGAGCAGGAAAACTTTCCCCATTACCTTAAATACCAATGTGTCGGGGCCGAATGGCAATTCTTCCGTGACGCCCGGGAGTTTCAGGCAATAATCCCGTAATGTTTCGAGGTTCATCGTGTAAGCGCTCTGACGATCATGATAATCACACAAATCAGGAACATGACGATCGAGATTCGGTTGATCCCGTGCATCATGCGTAAATTGAACGAATCGGGGCTATTCGGGTCGCGTTTTCGGAACACACGAATGAAGTACGAAAACACCTCACCCAATTGAAAGTATCTTTTCATAATATTTACTGATCAGTATGGCTCATGCCGAGCCTTTAATTTAAACCAAAACCTCACGCTCTTCCGGCTCGATCCACCGGCCGTCCTCGCGGATCAATTCGATGAGTTCTTCCACCGCCTTAGAGGCATGTACGGATCGCTTGATCACTTCCTGGCCGCGGTACAGGGCAATTTTATCCTTACCCATTCCAACGTAGCCATAATCCGCGTCCGCCATTTCTCCCGGGCCGTTCACAATGCAGCCCATGATTCCGATTTTAACACCTTTCAGATGCTCGGTATGCTTGCGGATCATCGCAGTAGTTTCCTGTAAATCGAACAACGTCCGGCCACAGGAAGGGCAGGAAATGTACTCCGTTTTCGACATCCGCGTGCGTGCGGCTTGCAGGATCCCGAATGCAATGCTGTTGTAGGCCGATGCAGCTCTTAATTTGTCGGTATGAGCTGCATCGGTTTCAAAGTCGGGACGGAGCAACACACCGTCGCCAAAGCCATCCACGAGTAAACCGCCTATGTCGGTCGCTGCATACAATGTGAGCCTATCTCCCTGGTCGGGTTGGTAATGCCGTTGAATAATAACGGGCACTCTGAGTTTCAGTTCTGTCAATTTGTAAAACAGCCGGCGCATTTCAGGCATCGCATGTGCATTGTCCGATCGCAGGACCAGCACTACTTGGCTGTGCCCGTTCAGCTTTTCGAGGAAGGCGTCATGCAATGTATGGATATCGCCGCTGATAAAATTGAGCTGCCGGGAAATTTCGCCGGCGGATTCCCATTCAGCAACCTGAAACAACGGGAATTTGTTTTGTTTATCCGGATGGCCTTTCCATTGTTCCTGATCCAGGATTTCTCTCAGTCCATTCGGAAGCATGAACGGAACGGGCTTTTTACCGGTATAAATAAAGTCTGCGCCCTGGTCGTTCATCGCCCATTTGTCAGGTACGGGCAAAAAGAAGTGGCCGATGCTTTTCAGGTCGTCGAGCTGCTGTATTTCAATATCGGAGTAATCGGCAATGACCCGAGGCACATTGAGATGGCCTATGTTATATACTTCGTAAGTATCTCTCCGTGTGTATTGGAATGGGTTGATCGGGCAATGATCGATCGGTTGGATGGGTGCATGCGACGGGCGCGTCGTGTATCGCTCAATGAGCGCGCGCGCGACCGGTGCTTCCTTCTCAGGAGCCTCCGTCAGCGACACCCGGACGGTGTCGCCCAGACCATCTTCCAGCAAAGTACCGATCCCGACTGCCGATTTAATACGGCCATCCTCAGCCTCTCCGGCCTCGGTTACACCTAAATGCAATGGATATGGCTTCAATCCTTCCTCATCCAGCCGTTGCACCAGCAGGCGGTAAGCTTCCACCATCACCTGTGTATTGCTGGATTTCATCGACAAGGCGATGTTATAGTAGTTGAATTCTTCACAGATCCGCAGGAATTCCAGCGCCGACTCTACCATGCCCAGTGGCGTATCGCCATAGCGGCTCAGAATGCGGTCGGAAAGGGAACCATGGTTGGTCCCGATACGCATCGCCGTGCCGTATTCCTTGCAGATTCTGACCAAAGGAATGAATTTCTCCCTGATCCTTTCCAGTTCGGCGGCATAGGAGGCATCGGTATAATCAATCACTTCGAAACGCTTGCGATCTGCATAATTACCCGGATTGATCCGCACCTTTTCGACGATGCGCGCTGCCAGTTCGGCAGCGTTCGGAGTGAAATGGATATCGGCAATCAGGGGAACATCAATGCCGAGTTTGCGTAGTCCGTTCCTGATATTTTCAAGATTCTGTGCCTCTTTCACGCTGGGCGCGGTAATGCGCACATACTCACAACCCGACTCCACCATCCGGATCACTTCGTCGATCGAGCCCTGTGTATCCATCGTATCGATCGTCGTCATCGACTGCACGCGGATCGGATAGTCCGAGCCCATCGGGATGCCACCGATGTTGATCGTAGTGGTTTCGCGTCTTTGGTACGCTGTCAGTGAAGGACAGTAGATATTGGTTTTTTGTTCGGCAGGTGTGATCACGGTCATTGAAATGTCATGAATGACAAAGGTCTTAAAACAAAAACACAATCGGAATTACAATCGTGCATTTAAATCATGTGGAACTGATTCGCAACTGTCGTATAAACCATCCGTTGGATGTAGATTTCAGGCGCGGGATAAACGTAGTCTATGGGACAGCAGCGGATTGTGCAGGACTATTTACCGGGTGCAACGGAAAATCTAACGACGATCAAGTTGCACGCGGGGTTGAAAGGAGCATATTCTTCAAGGCAGCTTTCGAAGATGGGACGGTGCAGACGAAACGCGTGCTGATCGGGAAATAAGGTGGCAAAGCGCCCCGGATGGAAGATTATCCTTCCATCCGGGTGCCTTCGTCCACTGTAATGATATAACTTTTGCCTCCTTCACGCGCAATGGCTGCTGCTACTTCTTCCGCATGCGTGGGTGCGTACGCAAACATGCAGCCGCCGCCGCCTGAGCCGTTGATCTTTCCCCCTAATGCGCCTGCGTTCAATGCGGCATTCATCATGCGTTCGATCTTCGGCGTTGAGGTGCGTTTGTGGTCACGCAGGTTCTGGTAATGTTTGTAAAGCAGGCTGCCGAAGTGTTTGTCGAAATCCTGGCCTGTGTGGTTTTCGGAACTTTCGATCAGCAATGCTTTTCCTTCCACGAGAATATCACGGTCTTCGATATTCGCATTCAGCAGGCTTAACTGGTCTTCGGATAACAGTGATTTGTAATCGCCCAGTTTTTCGGCTGGTGTGGTGAAAATGGAGAAGGATGGGTCGTAATCAGTCACGATTTTGATTACTTCCTCCATTCCATAACGGCAGCGGGCCAGAATACCTAATGTATCCTTCGGTTCCAGCGAGTCGCCCAGTACGAACGTACCGAGCTTCGGCGTAAGTGCCTCCACTTTGATGACCGGCGTCGATTCCAGGTAAATGACATTGCCAATGGCGGTCGAATAGTTGTCCATCATTCCACCCGGCTCTCCGAATTCCAATACTTCGGCCGCGTTGGCGATCTCTCCGAGTTCCTTTTTTGAGAAATTCAGCGGGTTGTCGCTAAGCTTATCCAGAAAATGTGCCCAGGAAACGATCAGGGCCGAGGAGCTGGACGTGCCGGAATTGATCGGGATATTGCCGTGGATCGTGCATTCAAAGCCCTTCGAGAATGTCAGGCCCTTTCTTTTGACTACATTGATCGTGCTGCGGAAATAATCGCGTTGCTTGACGTACGGGAAAGTTGTGTCCAGTGAAAACTCTTCTTTCGAACCCAGATCGGGCAGGTGCAGTACTATTTTATTGTCATCGCGATAACCACCGTCTACACTAATTCTTCGCGATATGGCCGCTGCGATCACGGGGAGCCCCAGGTAATCCTGGTGTTCCCCGAAAAGGCAAATGCGGCCGGGAGTTGAAATCTTCATTGAACTACCAGCTTTTCTTTTTGTGGCCTGCAAAGCCGAAATACAGCATATAAATATAGAGTGGGACCAAAATCCAGTAGGCTTTCTGCGTACTGCCGATGGAGTCGGCAATGCCTCCGTACACCAAAGGTAGCACGGCGCCGCCGGAAATACCCATTACAAGCAATGCAGAAGCGATTTTTGTGAATTTACCCAAACCGCTCAAAGCCAGTGGCCACAATGCAGGCCAGATCACCGCGTTGGCAAAGCCAAGAATCGCAATGCAGATTACCGAGGTGAAACCCGTGGAATTGATGGCGATCACTGTCACGATCAGACCTAGAATGGCCGAAAATTTCAAATAGGCCTGTTGCGATACATATTTAGGGATCAGTACGATACCGAGCAGATAGCCGGTCATCATACCATATAATGTGTAAGTCCCGAACAAACGCGCCTCCTCTTCCGGAAAGCCCAGTGAAACGCCGTAGCTGATGATCGTATCGCCGGCGATAACCTCAGCACCCACGTAGCAGAACAATGCGATAACACCAAGTACGAGGTTCGGAAATTGCAATACACTTGTTTTCTGTGCCGCTACCGGTTGCCCCAACACCGGTGCATCATCTTCCTCTTCGCTCACTTCTACCAATCCTTTCGACATTCTGATCACCAGTGCAAGCACCACCAACACGGCTGTCAGCACCAGGTAAGGCATCGCCACCTTGTCGAGTTCCGACTTAGGATCGCCTGTGGATGCGCCCGCGAGTAGGAGTTTACCAAAGATGATCTGGCTGAAAATACCGGCCGATTTATTGGCAATACCCATAATACTGATCCGCTGTGCAGCGCTTTCGCGTGGGCCGAGAATCGTGGCATAGGGGTTGGAAGCGGTTTGCAAGACAGTAAGTCCGATACCGATCGTGAACAAACCTACCAGGAACAAAGGATAGGAAGCCATCTCAGCAGCAGGAATGAATATCAGCGTGCCCACTGCCATTACACCAAGGGCCAGCGACATACCGTTTTTAAAACCGGTCTTCTTCAAAACCATCGAGCAGGGGATCGCCATGACGGTGTAGGAGATGAAGAAAGCGAAAGTGACGAGGTAGGAACTGGTATTATCCAGCGAGAATGCTTTTTTAAAGAAAGTGATCAGTGTTCCGTTAACCCATGTGACGAAACCCATCACAAAGAATAGAATGCCGATAATGAAGAGGGGGCCCAGGTAACTGTTCTTTTTGCTCATTTAAGTCGTATTGGATTAGGTTGTCGGGTTATTTGTTTGGTTAAGGTCAGGTTTTGCTATAATACTCAATATTCTTCATTCAGGCCAAAGATCCGCTGATTAGTTCTCCATTTTCCTCTCGTAAAATCAGGAATTTCGACGGGAGAACTGCCGCGGGCGATGGAAAGCTCCGATAATGGACTGATAGCGCTCCATACGGCGGTGTCATATACGTCGATCGGCGGAGCGGTTTTGCGTTTGATGGCCTCTACAAAGCCTCTCAGTACAAAGTAGTCGATCCCTCCATGGCCGGCGTTTTCGGCTTCTTTGGCATATTTTGCCCAGAGCGGATGGTCATTTTTATCGAGGTAGGGCTTGTCGGGTTCGCCAATGTGCTCTTTCGGGGATACACCTTCCAAATAAATGCTGTGCCCGTCGTTCATCCAGATGCCTTCCGTGCCCTGCGCGCGGAAACCAAGTGAGTAGGGGCGTGGCGAGTTGGTATCGTGCACAATAACAATGTTCTCGCCGTTGTGGCACTGAATAACAGTAGTAACAATGTCGCCCAGCTTGAAATTGACTTTCGCATTGGGGTGGTCCTTGCCGCCGTGATCGACGATGTATTTATGCAGTCCTCTTGATTTGGTACTGGTTGAGGTCAGGTAGGTAAAGCAGTTCCCCCGGTTGATATCCAGCCAGTGCGCTACCGGACCCAGGCCATGGGTAGGATAAATATCGCCGTTGCGGTGGACCGAATGTTGCGTGCGCCATTTCGCTTCCGAATAGCCTTTCGCACCGAATTCGACGCCGTGTCCTTCATTGCTCTGGCCGCTATTTAGCTTAATGCCGCGCAGATCGTGCTGGTAACCGCAATGCGCGTAGGTCATTTCACCAAACATCCCCGCACGGATCATTTTAAGGATGGCCATGACGTCGCGGCGGTAGCAGACATTTTCCAGGATCATGCAATGCGAGCCGGTCTTTTCAAAAGTATTGACAAGATCCCAGGATTCCTGAAGTGTCACGGTGGCTGAAACTTCCACCGCGGTGTATTTTCCGGCATTCATCGAAGCGATAGCCATCGGCACATGCCATTCCCAGGGCGTCGCGATGAGCACGCCATCCAGGTCATCGCGTTTAACGAGGTTCATGAAATCTTCGCTTCCTTTGGAATACACGGCGGGCGCCTTTTTACCAGCCTTTTTGATCTTGTCGAGTGTGATGTTGATCGCATTCTGATCAATGTCGCAGATTGCATTGAGCTCTACATCCGGGCGGAACAGGGCCTGCTCCACGTGATTACGGCCGCGAAGCCCTACACCAATAAACCCCAAACGAACATTTCCTGCCGGTTTCTCCTTTTTAGTGTACAATGAAGGAATAATCCCCGCTACGGGGCCAGCCAAAGCGGTTTTTTGCAGAAAATCACGTCTATTCATATCAGAATCTGTTGAAAGGTTCAGGTAGTAATAGTAAAAGATTATTTGGTCTTCACTGATCCAGGGGCGCAATTTACAAGCAATAACGAGATTTTTAAATTTTTTTATTAACTAAAAATTCACGAGCGGCGACTGTCCGGACATAATGAAATAGGAACGAATTGAACAATTTACTAGCTTACAGCGTTTACCCAAAGCAAGAGACTTCTGAGAGCGACTCACAGCATGCTCGGAACCCTTGGATGTGTTGGACACAGACTTTGTAACGACATCCAGGGTTAATGTAAATTTTTAAGTGGTTTAAATATGGTGCAAAAGGTGGCGGTGTTCCGGAAGGAGCACTTTAATGCGGCCCATCGTCTTCACAATCCGGAATGGTCGGAGGAAAAAAACGAGGAGGTTTTCGGAAAGTGTAATAATCCCAACTTTCATGGACACAATTATGAGCTGATCGTACAGGTAACGGGTCCCGTAGACCCCGACACCGGCTACGTGATGGACATGAAAGTGTTGAGCGCCATATTGAAGGAATCCGTTATTGACCGGTTTGACCACCGGAACCTGAATCTCGACGTTGAAGAATTCAAAACCCTTAATCCGACCGCGGAGAACATCGTGATCGTTATTTATTCAATTATAAGACCCAAAATAGAAGCAGGTCTTGACCTGAAAATCAGATTGTATGAAACAGAACGGAATTTTGTCGAATATCCAGTCCAGTGAAGCTTTGGACATCGAGGAGGTAGGTGACGATCATTTGTTTTCGGGAATAGAGACTCCCCTCCGCAAGGACGCGTTCGCGATGGAGGACGAGCTTAAAATGGAGCTCATCGAGAAGCATTTCCGACATATTATGGAGATAATGGGCCTTGATATGACGGACGACAGCCTGAAAGGTACTCCGAAGCGCGTTGCAAAAATGTACATTAAGGAGGTTTTCAGTGGTCTGGATCCCAAGAACAAACCTGCGATTGCGCTGTTTGACAATAAATATAAATACAACCAAATGCTGGTTGAAAAGGACATTACGGTGTTTTCAAACTGCGAGCATCACTTTGTTCCGATCTACGGCAAGGCGCATGTCGCCTATATTTCAAGCGGCAAGGTGATCGGCCTGTCGAAACTGAACCGGATTGTGGAGTATTACGCCAAACGCCCGCAGGTACAGGAGCGGCTCACCGTTCAGATCGCCAATGAATTGAAGGAAGCGTTACAAACTGAGGACGTAGCCGTGGTGATCGACGCGCAGCACATGTGCGTACAGTCACGAGGGATACGCGACTCGGGAAGCTCTACCGTTACAGCCTATTATGGTGGGAAGTTCGAAGAAGAGATGACCAAGAAGGAGTTTCTGAGCTACCTCGGAATGTAGGGACGTTACTGTCATCCTGAGCGGGCGGCCCCGTCCGCTCAGGATGACAGTAACCATTTAGGCCCAGATAAATACAAATGGCTGACCAAACCGATCAGCCATTTTTTTTATGTCAATAATTTAACTCATTGACTTTGAATTCATAAACTCACTATACCGTCGGTCCTACACGTTCCAATAACGCCTTGGTAGCCTTGATACCGTCATATTCCGAAAGTTTGCTTCCTTCATATTCGATACCCGCAATGCCTTTAAATCCGGTCGCTTTAACGATTTTCAGGATTTTGGTGTAATCTGTTTCCACACAGTTTCCTTTTTCATCAAAGTCGTAAGTTTTCGCGCTCACGCCTTTTGCAAAAGGCATCAGTTCCTGCGTACCCTGGTAACGATCGTATGATTCCGCACAGCCATCAGCGGAGCGCTTGATGCAGAAATTACCGAAATCCGGCAAAGTACCTACGTTTTTCATATTGACCTGCTTCATCACGCCCGACAACCATTTACCGTTAGAAGAAGAGCCGCCATGGTTTTCGACGATCACGTTGATGCCGGTTTTGGCAGCAAATTCGCCCAGTTTACCCAGGCCGTCCACCGCAGCTTTGGCGATTTCCTCATCCGAACCTTTGCCGAATGCATTCACGCGGATCGTTTTGCAGCCCAGGTATTTGGCGGCTTCCACCCATTTGTAGTGATTTTCAACCGCTTTGTTGCGAACCGCGGCATCCAATTCGCCGAGGCCACCTTCACCGTCGATCATAATCAGGTGATTGCTTACACCATTGTCCTTGGCTCTTTTCAGAAGCTCGGCCAGGTAAGTTTTATCTTCTGCTTTGTCTTTGAAAAACTGGTTAACGTACTCTACAATGGAGATGCCGAATTCTTTTTTCGCCAGTTCAGGGAAATCGAGGTTGGTAAGTTTTTTCGCGAAAAGGGCTTTGTGCAATGACCATTCAGCCAGTGAGATGTCAAACCAGAGTTTTTTGGCAGCTGGTTCAGCGAACAAATCTGTAAATGCAGTGGCAGCGAATGCAGCGGCTCCGGCTTGTTTAAGAAAATCGCGACGGGAAAAGTCCATGATTGGTTAGAATTTAGATTTATGTTTATTCCTGAATATTGATTCTGGCTTCGCGGTACAGCTTCTCGTTTTTGACGAGTTTCGCTGCGTCCCATTCAATGTCCTGCACGAATGCGTGCTGGCGGACCGGACAGTTGTCAATCCTGCAAAAGTAGCAACATTGGTATACGCATGGATCCGCGTGCACGAAAATTTCCGTTTCGCCTGGTTGAGAGTCTTTGAGGATATTCTCGAAATCATGAATGGTTTCGTGGACTTTTTGCAACTCCCAATAATAAGGTAGCGTCAGGTGGCAGTCGATATGGAGATCGGAACCGTACTGCTGGGCGCGCAGGTTATGCACGTCAATCCATTCATCTTTTTTATTCTCATTTAATGTCTGGATCACTTTTTCCAGCAGCAGTTCATCGCTGGCATCCATTAACCCGGCTACCGACTTGCTCACGAGCTGCGAGCCGCTGTATGCCAGGAAGAGCCCGAAAAGCAGGGAGGCAAAGCTATCGATCAAGGTGTAACCCGTCAGCATAATCAGTCCGACACTCAGCAAAAGCACCACGCTGCTGATGCTGTCGGACATTAAATGCTTTCCATCGGCTACCAGCGCCAGTGAATTGGCCCGCCGGCCTTCCGTGAGCAACTTATACCCGATAGCGGTATTCACAAAAATAGTAAAGAGGATAAAGCCCGAGCCTTCCGCGAGGTTCTGGATCGGGGCCGGGTCCATTATTCGTTTTACAGCTTCTATCACAATGAAAAGCGATGCGATGATAATCAACGCTCCTTCGAAACCTGCCGAGAAAAACTCCACTTTCCCATGCCCGTAGGGATGGTTGCGGTCTTTGGGCTGAGAGGAAAGGTAGACACTGTAAAAGGCAAATCCACTGGCGATTACATTGATAATCGATTCCAGCGCATCACTCAGAATGGCATTGGAAGACGTAAGATAGAATGCAAAAAACTTCAATCCCGTCAGCAGAATGCTGGCTACAAAAGACAGCATGATGAGACGTTGTTTAAGCTTATTTTGGTTTATTTGCATTTGAGATTTGTCAATGAGGAGTCAAAAATACTAAGAAAATGCGGGTTATATCCACTGAAAATAATTGGAAAACACTTTCGTCTGAAACCGTCTATGAGAATGCCTGGCTGGAACTCAGTCACCGTGACGTAATTAACCCGTCGGGTAACAAAGGCATTTACGGTCTGGTCAAATTCAAAAATCAGGCGATCGGCGTCATCCCGGTGGACAGCGAGGACAACATTTACCTGGTAGGGCAATTCCGGTATGCGATAGAAGAGTACTCGTGGGAAATCCCCGAGGGGGGAGGCCTGCTGGGGACCGATCCGCTCGAAGCTGCCAAACGCGAATTGAAAGAAGAGACGGGCCTCATCGCCAATAAATGGACTAAACTGGCCCGCATTCATACCTCCAATTCGGCAACCAATGAGGAGGGTTTTCTTTACATTGCCGAAGAGCTCATCCAGGATCAGGCGGAGCCTGAGGATACCGAGGACTTGCAGGTATGGAAGTTGCCTTTGAAAGAAGCCGTAGAAATGGTAATGCGCTCAGAAATTACCGATTCGCTTTCAGTAAGCGCCATCTTAATGACTGCCAGACTGAAAGGTATCTGATATGTTTCAAGCGCTACTGTATGGGACGCTCACGGGTGTCGCTTTGTGCCTCACCTTCGGGACCGTCTTTTTTTCACTGGTCCAGAATAGCGTCGATAATGGCTACCGGACCGGTATCAAAATCGCATTCGGCGTTTTTGTATGCGATATCATCTTCGTTTTCTTCGCGATTTTTGGTACGGCATTGTTGCCGGATATTCCCAATTTCCAGAAATGGATGGCCGGTGCAGGCGTCGTTTTTCTGATCGCATTGGGATTGAGTAACCTCATCAAAGGCCAGCCCAAGATCGCTTACCCGCAGACCCGGTTCGGGAATTTGCTGTATTACTTCACCACTGGCTTCCTGCTCAATGGATTGAATCCGGTCAATTTCATCAGTTGGGTAACCATCGCGTCATACATCAGGACCAACCTCCATTATAACCTCAATCAGGTGCTGTTGTTCTTTACGGCCAGTGTGATCGCCGTGTTTCTGGTGGAAGGTGCGATCGCAGTCTTTGCACATCGCCTGAAAAGGGTCTTCACACCCCGCGTCGTGACGGTGTTCAACAAAGTGACAGGCGTGGTTTTTATTCTCATCGCCTGTCAGATTGCTTATTCCAATTTTTTGAAGTAGGATTATTCTCTCACGTAGCCTTCCGCTTTCAGGAAGTTTTGCCAGTCGCTGATCAGGTCTTTCTTGAAAACGCGCGGGAATTTGTTCTGGCCGCCGAGCTTTCCTTTCGATTCCATCCAGTCGTAGAATGCCTGGTTAGGAAGAACAGTCACGAAGACCTCCTTCAATGCATGCCTGCGTTCTACGGCGTAGTCGTCGTTCAGTTCGGCAAGCTTTGCATCCAGTTTTTTCTTGAGCATATCTGCGTCCACATTGGTTTCCTCCACACCCACGTACCAGTGATGTGCGAACAGGCTGCCATACTCGATTCCGCAAACTGTAAATTCCTTGACCGAAATCCCCATTTCCCGCGAAACCAGGTCAATGGCCTTGTTCATATTGTCGACCGAAAGGTGCTCGCCGCAAAGACTCAGGTAATGTTTCGTTCGTCCCGTAATGACGATTTCGCCCCGCGACTTATCTACAAACTTCACCGTGTCACCGATCAGGTAGCGCCAGGCTCCCGCGCATGTCGAAAGCAGCAGGGCATATTCCTTGCCTTCTTCCACCTGATCGATCATCAGCGTTTCGGCGTCGGGTAGCATCGTACCTTCGGAATCGAAGTTTTTGGGCGTAAATGGAATGAATTCAAAAAAAATACCATTGTCGCACACCAGCTCCATACCTTCCGCGCCGGGGCGTGTCTGATAGGCGATAAAGCCTTCGGACGCCAGGTATGTATTAATATAGATCAGCGGCTTGCCAAGCAGTTTTTCGAAGCCTTTACGATACGGTTCAAAAGAGACCCCGCCATGGGCGAAAACCTGTAAATTCGGCCAGATATCGTGAATGTTATTTACCTTGTAATGTGCAATGATCTTCTCCATTAAAAGCTGTATCCAGGCCGGTACGCCTACGATAAACCCGATGTCCCATTCACTGGCGACGCGGGTAATCTCTTCCAGCTTCAGGCCCCAGTCGCGTTGCGCGGCGATTTTCTGACCGGGTTTGTAGTAGGGGCGGAACCACCTCGGGATCTGCTGAATTTGAATACCGCTCAAATCACCTTCGAGGCTCCCATTATCATGTGGATTCAGGTTGGTGCTGCCGCTCAACATCAGAAAGCCCTTTTCGTACAAATCCGGTGGGAGATCCTTGTAATGCCCCAACGAGAGGATTTGCCGGATACTGGTTTTCTGGATAGCCTTCGTCATGGCCTTCGTGACAGGAATCTGCTTGGAAGCGGCCTCAGAAGTCCCCGAGCTCAGTGCATAATATTTGATCTGACCCGGCCAGCAGATATCCTTTTCACCTTCCAGCGACTTATGCCACCATTCGTTGAAGATCCTGTTGTAGTCGTAAACGGGGAGCGTACGCTTGTACAGGTCGTAGAATGCACCTTTTTCACCAAACAGGATGGTGGAAAGCAATTCGTCAAAGTTGTACTTCTCGCCGAACTCGGTATATCTTGCCTTAGCCAGGAGTTTGGCCAGGGTCTTTTTCTGTTGCTGGTGCAAACTTGCCTTGCGGCGGTTGGCAACGATGTTGCTGAAATGGATGCCTTTCTTTAATAAACTGCCTACTAATGCCATAGCTGATGTTAAATTACAAATCCCAGGTCGATAGCTTTTTCAACGCTTCATACTCTGTCAGATCATATTGACATGGCACCACCGAGATGAAGTTGTTATCCAGTGCCCAGACATCGGTATCTTCTTTCTCTGTGTCGAAATTGACAAATTCTCCGGCCATCCACAGGTATCCGCGTCCGTTCGGATCTACCCGGTAATCAAATTTTTCCTGCCATTTGGCACGTGCCTGCCTGCAAATTTTAACACCTCTCAGCGGGAGTTCGGTTTTTGCAGGGATATTGACATTCAATGCAACGCCATTGGGTACGCCATTCTTTAAAGCTTCTTCGGTAATCGATTTGATAAACGGAACGGCATGGCTGAAATCGGCGTCCTCCCGGAAATCGCACAGGGAAAACCCGATCGCGGGGATTCCTTCGATCGCTGCTTCGATCGCGGCCGACATCGTTCCCGAATACAACACGCTGATAGAGCTGTTGCTGCCGTGGTTGATTCCGCTGACCACCAGATCAGGCTTGCGGTCCTGCAAAACATAGTTCTTGGCCAGTTTCACACAGTCGGCCGGGGTGCCCGAGCATTCGTACTCTGTTACGTCTTCAAAAATATGGGTGGAATAAAGTCGTAAAGGCTCGCCGATCGTGATTGCGTGTCCCATTCCGGACTGCGGACTGTTTGGAGCGACAACAATCACTTCTCCCAGCGTCTGCATGATTTCTACCAATGTTCGGATTCCTTTTGACGTTATGCCGTCATCATTAGTAACTAAAATGAGGGGTTTCATATATTTCTACTTATCGGGTGCCTTTGCGCTATCCTGCTGGATATGCGCCGATGAAGTAACATGGTTTTTAGGTGAATAAATATTTACTTGCGCTTTTCAAGCTGCCAAATTTAAGCAATATGCCTTCATTCGCAACAATGCATGCCTCGGCAGAGGACATTCCAACTATTATTACAATTCAGGAAAAAACATGGGAACCTACTTACCGTGACATCCTTAGCCAGGAACAGATCGATTATATGTTTGAAAAAATATATTCTCCCGCTTCACTTAAACATCAGATAGAATCCGGTCACCATTTTATAATCCTCCTGAACGGTAACAATCCCGAGGGTTTTTCATCCGTCCATGAAGAAAAGCCCGGAAAATTCAAATTACATAAAATATATGTCCTTCCCAGCACGCAGGGGACCGGAGCAGGCAAATATCTTTTGCGTGAAACAGAAGATTACGTGAGATCGGCGGGCGGAACAGTGTTGTCGTTGAACGTCAACCGCTATAACAAGGCTAGGACATTCTATGAAAAAATGGGCTTCCGGATAGTGGGTGAGGAAGATATTCCCATTGGCCCCTACTGGATGAACGACTACATCCTTGAAAAGACATTGGACTGAACCGGCTAGGCCGATTCAGTCTTCAATGCGAGCTTCATTTTCCTGATATTTCGTTTCTGGCTTTTCAGTCCCTGCATGGGGTTGTAGTGGTTGCTTTGCACTACGTAATATCCCGTACCGTCATAGTGGCGTTTCGCCGGATGTGCTTTGCATTCGGCGGAGCAGGCTCCTTCCATATCTTCTCCACATTTCTCACAGATCGGCAAGTGGTTGTTGCATTCCGCATTAGCGCAGTTCACCATGCGGTCGCTGGGTTCTTTGCAGATGTGACACTTGGATATGACGGTCGGATTAACGCTATTAACATCCACGGTAATACGGTTGTCGAACACGTAACACTTACCGTCAAAATTCTCCCCGCCCTCTTCCAGTCCATAGCGAATAATCCCGCCATGCAGCTGGTAAACATCCGTGAAACCCTGATCGAGCAGGTAGGCACTCGCTTTTTCGCATTTGATCCCGCCCGTGCAATAGGTAACGACCTTCTTGTCTTTCAGGTGCGCGATCTCGTGCACGTGGTCGGGTAGCTCGCGCAGGTTATGCATGTCGAACGTGATCGCCCCCTTGAACTTCCCGACTTCGTGTTCGTAGTCCGAGCGCATGTCTACCAGCACAACATCCGGGTCGTTGAGAAGTTTTTTAAAATCGGCCGGTTCGAGGTGCTTGCCTGTGCGCACAAGCGGGTTCACAGGAAGATCGGAATTGACGATTTCATCTTTCACGCGGACATGCAGTTTTTGGAATGCAATCTGATCGTGCTCCTCCACTTTGAACTGGACACCCGCAAACCGCTTATCTGACCGTACATACTCCATATAGGCCTCGCAGTCTTCCGGCGTTCCTGAAACAGTTCCGTTGAGGCCCTCGGGCGCCACGATGATCCTCCCCAGCAGATTGTGGTTGACGCAGAACATGTGGTGCTCGTCCCGATAGGTGTCAGGATCAGCGATAAGTGTATAATAGTAATATAAGATAACCCTGTAAGGCTTCATTGCATTAACTTTTAATGAATCCGTGGAGAAAGGCAGAAGGTTTCGCGCAGTTTCTTTTCTCCAAATCAGCCGCAAATATACGAAATGCGACAGTTTTAAGAAAATGCGGAAAATCAGTTTTGCGGATGTTGAGTATTCACTGAAATACATATTTTTGTAAGCACTCATGATCTGCTCATCTCATCCTGATTCTTTATGCACATTGCTATCATCGGTAACATCGGCGCGGGCAAGACCACGCTGACCCAAATGCTGGGAGACTATTTCAAATGGGAAGTGATGTACGAGGCGGTGGAAGGAAACCCTTACCTGGCTGATTTTTATCAGGATATGGACCGGTGGGCGTTCAATTTGCAGGTGTATTTTCTGAACAACCGCTTTGCCCAGGTGCAAAAGATCAAAGAAACTACCTATTCGACGATCGTCCAGGACCGCACTATTTATGAAGACGCCTACATCTTCGCCCGGAACCTGTATGAATCGGGCGTCCTGGTCGAGCGTGACTACCAGACTTACCTTTTGCTGTTCGAATCCATTATTCGTACCGTTTCGCAACCTGATTTACTGATCTATCTCAAAGCGGATATTCCCAAGCTGGTGTCGCAGATCAAAAAGCGCGGCAGGGAATTCGAAGCGGATATTTCGACCGACTATCTTGCCAGTCTTAACCGTTATTACGAAGATTTCAGCCAAAATTACGAGGATGGCAAAATCCTGGAAATCGACGTGAACAATATGGATTTCGCATCCAATCCCGATGATTTCAATAAAATCATAGCCTTGTTGAATAAAGAGCTCTTCTACGTCTGAGCTAGCGCATGCAGGCGATGGCTTTGTTCAGCACTTCGTTTTTCTTTTTATCGAGTTTGAACACGCGCGTCTCATCGGTAAGCAACACCTGGATCTTGATGATGTCCTTCATTTTTTCGAGATCTTTCGGTGTCAGGGGGCTGGAGAGTACGAAATCCCGTTGCCAGTTGCTGCGATCCGCCGTGGTAGTGTACAGGGAGAAGGCCCCTCTGTTGGAGAAAAAACGTATTTCCGTGAACATCAGCACGTGATATACAAGGGGGAATTCGTCGTTGTGATAGCTGAAAATGCGTTCGTCGCCGGTTTTGGAAAATGTGAGATATTCTTTCTTTCCCACGAGCGGAACTTTGTGGTAGTGTACTTTTTCATGGGTGGAAGGGCTGATCTTTTCCAGGCACTGACCGAGGGTTTCAGCAAGACCAGACACCGCAGCCATACCGAGCAGGAAGAAAACTTTCTTGCAGAGGGGATAATTCAAGATATTAACGTTTTATCGGGGGTTATTCAAGTGCTTGTAAATATAGCGTTACAATGTGTATAATGCAACAGAATCGAGGTATTGTTGTATTTCAGAAAACTCTTGAAGCCTTATGCCGTCATCCGGGGATGGTTACTTTATGTTGTACATGTCAGATCAGGACAAGTGTGCCTGGCGGCAACGCAATTTGTCGGAGATAGCTCCTTACGTCGGGCAAGGAAGTTTCTCACGGGCGGCTTGGATAGGACGGGATGGTAGTTGCGGGCTGGCAAAAGGAGGGGTCCGGATACAAAAAAAGTGCGCTGGTTGTTACCAAACGCACTATTAAACGGTGACCAGAAGGAGAGTCGAACTCCTATACCCAAACGGGCACTACCCCCTCAAAGTAGCGTGTCTACCAATTCCACCACCTGGCCGCTCAATTGTGATGCAAAAGTAATATTTAAATAATACGCTCCAACAAGTAGCGGAATGTTTTTTGTCATAATCCCCATAATCATCGAAATTCCTTCGATTTTGGAGGATTTCTTGTATTTTAAACTGCAATTTCAAACCAACTAATTACAGAGATCACCTATGCCCGCGAAAAATACCAACCCGAGAAGGAATTTTATCAAGAAGCTTTCGGGCGGTGCGCTTTTGGCCGCCAGTCCCGTACATGAATTGCTCGCTGGCCGCAAGCCTACGCATGCGTCCCATGAAATCCCCTGGCTTGAACGGAAGATCACCGCTAACGACAACATTCAGATCGCCTGCATTGGCACGGGGATCATGGGGATGGGCGATACCCGAACGGCGCTCAAAGTACCCGGTGTGAAACTGATGGCCGTGGCCGATCTGTATGACGGCCATTTGGTACGGGCCAAGGAACTCTTCGGTAACGATATCCAGACAACCCGCGATTATCGCGAAATCCTCCACCGCAAAGACGTCGATGCCATTATTCTGGCTACGCCCGACCATTGGCATTCGCAGATCGCCATCGAGGCATTGAAGGCAGGGAAGGCAGTTTACTGCGAAAAACCTATGGTACACAAGATCGAACAGGGTTATGACGTCATCAAGGCCCAGCAGGAGTCCAAAAAGGTGTTTCAGGTAGGTAGCCAACGGGTGAGCTCAATTATCTATGCAAAGGCTAAAGAACTTTACAAGGCCGGTGCGATCGGAGAGCTCAATTTCGTGGAAGTGTATTACGACCGGCATTCGGCCCAGGGTGCCTGGCAATATTCATTGCCGCCGGACGCTTCCACCGAGACTGTTGACTGGGAGCGTTTCCTAGGAAACAAGGCCCCCAAAATGGCTTACGACCCGCTGCGTTTTTTCCGGTGGAGAAATTACCAGGACTATGGTACGGGTGTCGCCGGTGATCTTTTTGTGCATTTGTTTTCAGGCATGCATTACATTCTGGACAGTAAAGGCCCGACACGTATAATGACCAGCGGTGGCTTGCGCTACTGGAATGACGGCCGGGATGTGCCCGACGTGATGGTGGGTATTTATGATTACCCTAAAACAGCCACGCATCCGGCATTCAACCTGACATTACGGGTTAATTTTGCGGATGGTTCCGGTGGGGGCTCGGGTTTTCGCTTTGTGGGCACGGATGGGCAGATCACCTTATCCGGTAATACCGTCACGGTGAAGAAAAAGAAAATGGCTAAAGCGCCAGGTTATACCATTGATACGTTTCCAAAGGGATTGCAGGATCAGTTCCTGGCCGAGTACAACGCAAAGTATCCGGTCGTTCCTGAAATGTCGGAGCCGGATTTTGAAGAATACAAAGCACCGCAGGGCTACGACGACCGCCTCGATCATTTTGCGATCTTCTTCGATGCGATGCGGAATAACAAAGCTGTTTTGGAGGATGCGACATTCGGCCTGAGAGCGGCCGGGCCGGCATTGCTATCCAATAAAAGTTATTTTGAAAGCACACTGGTGAACTGGAACCCGGAGGAAATGAAAATTACAAAGCCGGTATAGGCTGAAAATCAGTCGTCGATGCTTAAAATGGCACTAATGATTCCGGAAATGGATCAAAAGTGCCATTTCGTGCGTTAATGGAATCTGTGAATGTAAGTTCCCGTGTGTCACCCACGTGTCGGGCACAATGCCGGTCGTACGCATGAGGACGGAAAACCGAAGATTTTAGATTTAGTAATTAGCATAAAAGCCCTGGCATCGATCCAAGGCTTTTTATGTTAATTACATGTATTGAAAACGAACGGCCAGGTCTTAATACCCCCGACAAGAACGCCTGTCTAGGTCGACAGCGGACGTCCTGCAGGAATGTTGATCCGCTGGCGATTGTTCGGGAACGTAGCCCGTTTGGCCGTGAACTTGGCATTCACATATTCTACCATGTCGATTTCGCCTGTAATAGTGTCACCGGACAGCTTTCCGTGAAAAGTCATCACGACATTGTCGCCAGGTACACTGTAGCGGCTCTGGAACCGCACTTCGTCGCCATCGATGTTACCAAAGAGTTCGCGTGTCGCGAATTCGCCTTTGTGCGTTCCATAAAGATAATTACCATCCTGCCGCTCGATCAGGAAAGTGTGTTTGCTGGTACTGGTGTAAAACTCGATGTTTACGTCCCAACGGCCGGCAACTTCCGCACCTGGTGCTTTCATGGCAGCTTCGGCTTTAGGCGCGCTGCGCTTGCGCATGAGAATTTCATGAATGCGTTCCGCCACGATCTTGTCATTACCAGGACCCATCATGTAAGCAGCGACCGTTATGGAAGTAGTAGGAGGGCCCGATTGCGTTGCTGCCGGTCCTCTGCGGAAACCGGTTCCCACCGCCACGCGCGGTTTGGTAGTCTGCAGTTCATCGGCCACTTCTTGTCCCGTGATATTGAGTTTAGTCGGGTCCCAACTGACGGTTAATGTTGGGGTCGCATTGTCGAGTGCGCCTTCTTTCGGCTCGCGGACATCCAGGTTCACACTCGGAACACCGTTCAGTTTTTTGGCGATCGTATCCAGCCAGGACACCCACGTTTTCATTTCGGCCTTGTGGTCGCGCGTGGCCCATGCTTCTACTGCCGCCAGCATACCGATCATTTCTTCCCGGCCTACCTTGTTGTTGCGGCAAGGTCCGTGATGTGGTGCGCTAGCCTGCCATGCCGACATCAGGACGTCTTTGCTGCCCAGCAGGAGGCCGGCACATTGCGGCCCGCGAATGACTTTTCCTCCGCTGTACGCGACAACGCTCGCGCCGGCCTGAAGGTGGATATTAGGGATTGTAAGACGCTCCGCCGCCGCGTCCACCAGAATGGGAACACCGGCAGGTTTGGCGATTTTGGCCACATTCGCAACCGTCCAGGGTGCTTCGCCGGGCATCATGTAGATCATCGCGGTGCGTGGGGTAATGGCTTCCTGAAGTTCTTCCGGGGTTTCGACGGTAATGATTTTCACACCTACGTTACGGATCGCGTGGTCGTAAACGTTGCGCGATGAGCGGGGGATGATCACTTCTGTTTTTTCAAAACCTTCGAGGTTCGGAATGCGGATCAGTTTTTCGGGATTACCACCGGCGATGAGACCGGCCGTCACTTCATTCATACCCGCCGCACAGCCCGATGACACCATTCCCCATTCGGCACCGGTAATTTCGGAGAGCCGCTGACCTACACCAAATGCCAGTTCATCGATTTGTACATTGTACTGGCACGCATATTCCATGGCCTGACGGACTTCCGGCAATTCAATAGAAGCACCGATGATCGTGAAGGTTCCCCGGCAGTTGATGATCGGCTCGACGCCGATGGATTGATAGATCTGCGGACCTGGTTTCAGCGGACCCGGTGCGGAAACGGCTGCGGAGGCTTTTTGAAACCACGCGGGTTTACTGCGCTCGGCCATTGCCGCCGATGTGCTCAGTACGCCTCCCGCCAGCGGTATCATGGTCAATTCTTTCAGAATTTCTCTGCGTTTCATGGATGTTTAGGAATTTTGATAAATGGAAATATGGGTTTGTACTCGTGTCGTTTCAGATTACAGGGATTATCCGGGGTGTCACCCAGAGCAATGCGTCTTTTTAAAGATGCAATATGCAGCTCAGTATACTCTTTCTTGTTAAACTAAATCACCTGAAAGCATTTACCGTGGTCCCTGACCTTGTCCCGGCTGGCCCTGGCCTCCTCCCGGACGTTCGGGGCGCGGAAGGTTGATCGGCTCCACGCGTGCATTGAGGGTGTATACGATGCTGCCGGCGCGTATTGTCGCTTCGGTTTCAATGCGTTTTTTGCCGGTGATCTTGCCGTCCCTGGCGTAAAATCCGAAATTACCATCGCGCAGGTTCAGAATGGCAATGTCGGCCGGAGCACCTACTGAAAGGTTTCCCAGCTCTTCCCGCTTAATTTCCTGCGCGGGGTTCCACGTGCTGGCTTTGATCACGCTTTTAAAATCCATACCCATCGCCAGAAATAACGACATGATGTTGTTCATGTCTTTCATGGCATTGTTCATGCTGCTGGTGTGGAGATCGGTGCTGATGGAATTGGGGTAGAAGCCTTGTTTAATCGCGGGCTGCCCTTGCGCCAGCAGGAAACTGGAACCGCCAAAACCCACGTCGAAGATCACGCCTTTTTTCTGTGCTTCAATGGTGTAGGCCTTCACTTTGTTGGTGGATACGTCCACGATTGATTCGCGTCCGCGTCCGCTGTTGTTGCTGTTTCCGCCAAAGCAATGGGTGTAGATGTCTCCTTTTCTGAATTTTTTAAGGTAAAGTTCTTCCAGAGGCAGGACGGGGTTTGCACTGCCGAAGTCGACCATGATGGGGATGTTGGCCAATTTACCCGCTTCCAATGCACGGTCGGTAGGGGTCCAGTCATGGCCTACGTAATGCGCCAGTTTCACACCCACAATGTCGTTGGGATATTTTTTTGCCATTTCCGCGGTTTTGGCTGCGTCCATTTCATCGAGGCTGTTCTCAAATTTGCCGCCGGCCATGCCCTCTCCAACGATGTTCAGCATCGCCAATACACGCGTTTTGGAGAGGTCGATGGTCTGCTTTTTGAAAGTTTCGAAAGTTTTCCAGCCTGAGCTTCCCGCATCTACGACCGTCGTGACGCCCGAACGGAAAGTGAAGCCATCGGCGGCCAAGCCGTTAGGGCCGTTCCGGTAGGTTCCTTTCAGGTCAGTTCCCCAGAAGAAATGAACGTGGATGTCGATGATACCTGGTGTTACGTACAGGCCTTTGGCGTCCACCACCTGTACTGCGAGGCTGGGGTCGATATTTTTGGACACGAGCGCGATTTTACCGTCCTCGCCGCCGGGAGTGCCTTCAATCGCAACGTCCATTACGGCATCGATGTTATTTTTGGGGTCGATCACGTGTCCGCCCTTGATCACGATGCTGTACTTTTTGTTCTGGGCCCAGGCCGGCTGGAACAAAACACACAGCAGCAGGAATGCTGCAAAACTGCCTACTCTCATAATGGGTAAAGGGTTTAGGATAGTTAAATGCTTCTGTACAATATGCTTGCAATCAGGTCGCATATGATGAGGACAGCCATTTGAATATGCAACCCCCATCCTATGCAGACAATTATTTTTTGTCCCACCACACACGTCCTAAAAGCGCGTCACTCTGCGCTTTTACGCTGGGATCCAGCGGAAATCCTTGTCTTTTCAATGCTTCCTGCTGGTGATCGTTGTTGGTCGCGCGTTCATCGGGATACGGCAGCCTTCTGAACATCTCACCGCCCGTTACCGAGCCCGGATACGGCTTGTCGCCTTCCCAGTTTTTGAAACTAAATTTCGGATAACCGGTACGTCGCCAGTTGGACCATACCTCGTGATCGTCACCGAGCAAGCTAAGCCATTTCTGGGTCGACAGCTGGTTCAGTTTTTCTTCAAATGTCCCGTTTGTTTTGTAGGGATAGCCCGTCGTCAGGTAGGCTGTAATGGCTGCCTGCGAAATGGTACTGTTGTTCGGCGAAAGCGACGGTACATTAGGCCACAATGCCCATTGTTGCATGGCCCGCGTTACGGCGAGGTCGTAAGCGGCTTTTTCGGTAGTGCCGCTGTACCAGCCGCGGAGTACCGCCTCCGCTACGAGTAATTGTGCCTCGGCGGGCGTCAGAATCAGAAGCGGGGAAGTTTCCCGGTTCCACCAGATCGGCGAGTATTCCGAATAGGTAGGGAAATCGGCGGGGTAGCCGAGAATGGATCCCGGGATCATCCCTTTCTGATTGGCCATGGAAGTGTCCGCAACGTAGGCCGAACCTGCTTTTGTCCAAACCACGGAAAGGACGTAAGTGCGCGGGTCGCGGGTTGTTTTGAACTGGTTGATCAGCGTGCTCGACAGTTTCTGACCCTGCGCATTGTCGGGGTCCTGCGTTGCCTGATATTCGGTATAGGGTGCCCGCGGATTGGTGGCCGTAGCGCTGTATTTCAGGTAAGCAACATCCGCGGCTTCCGACATCACGCCTCCATTGAGGGCGATCAGCGCATACTTTTTGGCCATCTCCGGGTCTTTTTCTGACAAACGCATGGCCAGCCGGAGCATCAATGTGTAGGTGAATTTCTTCCATTTCGGAATGTCGCCGCTGTAAAATACGTCCGCACCGCCAAACGTGGGCATCGACGGGTTGAGCGAAGCCGCCGCTTCGTCCAGTTCTTTAAGCATATCCATATAAATGGCCTGCTGGGTGTCGTATTTGGGTTTCAAAACATTAGCCAATGCTTTGGACGCCTCGAAATAGGGGATGTCTCCGGTCGCGTCCGTGAGGGTGTGATAGGCATACACGCGTACGACCCGGCAGAGCGCAATTTTGTTTACATCTTCAGGTGCTTTCAATGCGTCCATACACTGCTTGATCGCATTGAGCTGGGTGGAGTAGATTCCGAAACCGAATCCGGGAATGTAGTCGAACTGCTTTCCGCCGATGTCGGGAACGTCTTTGTACGTCGCCACATATTGCATTCCCTGGTGCAATGCGCCGCGTGTCTGCGGCATCCCGAGCTCTATCTGGGTGAAAAGGTAGTTGGGGATAACGTAATCGATCTTGTTCGGATCATTGTTGAGGTTGGTGAGCACGTCGCTGTTACAGGAAATCATGGTTCCTATTACTGTTGCCAACGCTGTTTTATATGCTGTTTTGATAAATCTGCTATTCATTGTTTCGCCGTTCAAAATGTTAGAATTTCAGCATCAGATTGAAACCATAGTTGCGTGTCCGCGGCATATTCACACCGCCGGTTCCCTGTGCGTTGGTTACCGATTCCTGGAACTCGGGGTCCAGTCCTGCCTCTTTCACGCGTTTGTCGCGGTAGAGGATGAACAGGTTGCTGGCCACCAACGCGATGGAGGCTCCCTGCAGACGCAGCGGGCGAAGTACCGATGCCGGGATGTTATAGTTCAATACCACGCGACGGGCTTTTACGAAATCGGTCTTGTAAGTAAACAACGCGGAATATCCGCGCCCCACCTGGTTGTAATATGCCTGGATATTCGCCGGTGTCCACAGGTAGCTGAAAGTGTCGCCATTCTGGTCCACACCATTGAGTTGCAATCCGTTATCGCGTCCCTCCAGTGTCATAGGTGCCAGGCCGAAACGGGTGGCGTAGAACATCAGGTTGTTATAGCCCACGGCTCCAAACTTGCCGTCGAGGAGCACGTTCAGTGAAAAGTTTTTATACCGGAATGTGTTAGTCAAACCCATGGTGTGAGGCGGGTTGCCGATTCCATATGCAACTTCCTCTGCTTCGGGATAATGGCTGATGGAATTGTACACCGGTGTACCGTCAGCAGTGGTTTTCGGCTTGATCACCATTACAGTTCCGTAGGCGAGCCCGGGCCGGTTCACGATCCGCGCACCCTGAATCCCGTTCCCCAGCGATATCTCCGCCACGGTGGGGGCTAGCTCAACGATCTTGCTTTTGTTATAAGCGTAGTTGAAAGTGATGTCCCATTTGAAATCGTTGGTTTTCAGAGGATTTGCTGTCAACAAAATCTCCACACCCCGGTTGGTTACCTTGCCAATGTTGACATTGCCGCCTGTAAATCCGCTCGCCTGGGAAATGTTTACGCTTACAATGTCGTTCGTCGTCACCTTACTGTAATAAGTAAAATCAAGCCCCAGGCGGTTGCGGAAGAATTTTGCCTCAAATCCTCCTTCACTTGTCGTCACGGTAAGCGGACGGAGGTCCGGGGTAGGGAGGCTGGCTGATACATTCTGGGATGGCAGGTTATAGCCGTTTGTGGTCGAAATCGTATAGGTTTGGTTCACCTGGCCCGCATTGACGGTGGCACTACCCACTTTCGCCCACGAACCGCGCAGTTTCAGAAAGCTGATCTTGGTTGGCAAACTGACAAGGTCCGTGAGAATGGCGGAACCGCCGACAGACGGGTAGAAAATGGAGTTGCTGCCCGGATTCAGCGTCGAAAACCAATCCTGGCGACCGGTGAACGACAGGAAGAGCGTGCGTCCGTAGTCGAAATCAGCTGAGGCGAAGAGCGAGTTGGTACCTGTTCTTCTCTCCGTGTGAAATGCCGGATCGCTGGTCGCGGTTGTGGTAATCGTGCTCAGGTTGGTAAGACTGATAAAATCCGGTATAACAAAGTTGATCCCGTTCAGGTTGTTAGTAATAAACGTCGCCCGCTCCTGGTTGCCGCCCGCCATAGCCGTCACATTGAAGTCTTTCAGGAAAGCCGTATTGTAGTTGATCGTGGCCTGCACATTGGTGATCGACTGGTTGCCATTGCTGGTATTCAGTGCACCAAAAGGCTGGGAGTTCTTGCCGATCGGGACGAAGTCGGAACGCTCGAAGTACTGAAAATCACGCTGCGCCCTGCCCATAAGATAGAGTTTTTCCGAGAGATTCATTTGGATGCTTGTGGAGGCGATATAACGCTTGGTTTTATCCTGGTTCCCCATTTTGTTTACGATGAAATAGGGGTTGGGGGCTTCGGGAGCAGGGTTCCAGGCTAGCTCGCGGCCGGTTTCGGGGTTGTAGCCCGGGGCGAGATTGCGGATGTCGACCGTGTTGGCTACCAGGTACACAGGCCATGCGGCATTCATTTCGGCATATCCCACGGTTGGCCGGTTCTTACCATTCACGATGTTGTACTGCACGTCGGATTTCACGACAAAAAGGTCGTTTTTGCCGAGTTTGGCCATCAGCGAGAGGTTGGCAGTCTGGCGGCCGTATGACGAGTTGGGCTGCATACTTCGGGACCTGAGATCGGAGAGCGAGAGGCGGCCATTGAATACCTCGGTCCCTGCATTGAATGCGATCGTATTGGTGATATCGGAACTGTTCCGATAGAAATTCTTAATATTTTCTTTAACCCCGATCGCTGCGTACGGATGCATCTTGCTGTCTACCTGCATGTACTGGATCGATGGATCCACTTTGGCGCCATAAGATAGGCGACCCGAGGCCTGTGCTTCCGCTACTGTTTTAGGAATGTTGCCATTCTGTCCCTGGCCGTACTGCGTTTGAAAATGGGGGAACTCGCTGGGAGTACCCATGGTGGCTACCGAATTGAACTCCACACCTACACCTTTTTGCGCCTTGCCGGATTTGGTTGTGATCAGAATGACCCCGTTCGCAGCCTGACTGCCGTAGAGTGCCGCCGCCGCACCACCCTTTAGTACCGAAATGCTCTCGATGTCGTCCGGATTGATCATTGAAATACCATCCCCACGGTCGATGTTCAGGCCTACGGTGTTCTGGCTCGCGCCACTGTTGTTATTGTTGATCGGCAGGCCGTTGACCACGTACAACGGCTGCTGGTTGGGATTGGAGCCGCTGAGCGAGTTGTTACCCCGGATAATGACCCGGCTTGAACCGCCGGGCCCTGCATTGATCTGCGTGGCATCCACCCCTGCGACCTTGCCCGTCAATGCACTCGCGAGGTTGTTGTCGCGTGCCTGGGTGAATTCTTCCCCACGTACCTCAGCCACCGCATACGTGAGCGCTTTTTTCTCCTTGGCGATCCCCAGCGCCGTCACCACCACTTCATTCAGCGCATGTTCCGAAGGTTTCAGCTGCAGGTCGATCACACTCAGGCTGCCCACGTTCACTTCCTGGCTTTCGTAGCCTACGAAGCTGAAAATTAAGATACCTGAGTCATTAGGCAATGCAATTTTATAGGAACCGGTCGCGTCGGTAACTGTGCCGGTTGATGTGCCTTTCAGTACAATGCTTACGCCGGGCAATGGCTCTTTTTTTTCGTCGGTTACCTTGCCTGTGATATCCTTGGGAGGTAAGGGCTTCACGGTCGGCAGGTTGACGGGCTGTAATGCGTTCACAGCCAGCGGTCGCATTGCCTCTTCCAGTGTACCCGTCGGCTCGGCGCTGGTTTTGCGGGTTTTGGCAGCTTTGATCACCACGGTTTTACCGACGATGGCGTAGGTCAGAGACTGCCCCGCCAGGCATTGTTCGAGCGCTTTTTCAAGGGTTGTGTTCCGGACATTAATACTCACTGCGGAAGTTTGTTTCAGCAATGCATCGTCATAAAAGAAAGTATAACCGGATTGTTTTTTCAGGATCTCGAAAACCCTTTCCAATGCGAGGTCGTTACCCGAAAGCGTTACCTTTTGGGAGTAACTGGCTGCATGAACGTGCAGACAGGCAATGGTCATCAGGATGATAGAAAGCTTCACTATCCTAGCAATATTAAAGTTTTCGCAAGACCTTCCGTAGCCCTTTCCGTAAGAGCATAGTTTTCTGTACATTTGAAATGTTTGGGTAAGTTGTTATCGATTTTTTCGCGAAATGGTATAACAATCCCTGCCAGGTTTACTGGTAGGGAGCAGCAGAGCCCGGACAAATCCCAACCAACATGGGAGTTCGATCAGGGGCGGGCCAACGCTCCTGATTTTTTTATGTCCGTTCTTGATTATGCGTTCCGGAAGTACTCAGGGTGGTAGTGCTATCATCATGGGCAAGGGGGAGTAGGTGGTTAAATGGTATCGTATTCAATAACAATCCGTCAGATTATGGTTTTACGAGCACTTCTTTTCCGGCAATATCCAGGTGTACTTTGCTGATTTCCAATATTTCGAGTACCTCTGAGAGCGTTGCGCTGCGGGGTATTTCACCGCTGAACTTGCGGTCGGGGAGCTTGCCGTCATACCTGACTTCGACGTCGTACCACTTCGTGAGTTCCTTCATGATCTCCGCAAGGCCGGCTTTTTCAAACCTGAAATAGCCTTCCTTCCAGGCCACCGACTGCCTTACATCCACGTCTTTTACCTGAATGGTGGCGGACTGCCCGGGTACATTGGCCTGCTGGCCGGGTTTCAGCAGGCTCTTCCGGTTTCCTTTCCGGACGCGTACCGAGCCTTCGAGCAAGGTCGTCTTAACACTGCCCGCATCGCCGTAGGCATTAATGTTGAAATGGGTTCCGAGGACTTCTACTTCCACGTCGTTAACCTTTACGATGAACGGCACACGCCGCGCTACCGGAACGGTCCGATCCGTCAGTTTGCTGATCTCGAAATAAGCCTCGCCATTGATCTCCACACGCCTGGCCCGGCTATCAAATGCTGTCGGATAACGGATCGAGGAGGCGGCGTTCAGCCATACCTTACTGCCGTCGGGCAAAACGAGGTGGTATTGGCCTCCGCGAGGGGTTTTCAGTACATTGTAGCCGGCACTGGCGTATTTCCTGTCTTTTCCTACCTGGTAGGCCAAGTGCCCCTCGCCGGTTTTGACGATCGAGACATCACCTTGCTGCGTCAGAACACCCTGGGACACATGGTCAAGTTCGATGGTCTTACCGTCGGATAAAGTGAGCAGCGCCTTGTTGCCGCCGGGTTGGATATCGTTGTTGATGCCCACTGTTGCCAATGGCTTTTCAACCTGTTTTTCTACCGACTGTTTGTAATAATACAACCCGATCCCCAGCGCAAATAATACACTCACTGCTATGGATATACGTCGCCAGAGATATACCGGTTCGTTATCTTGAAAGGTAGCTTCATCTGTTTCGACGATCGTTTCACTCCGCGGTGCAAGTATACTTTCCAGCATCTGCCTGCTCCGTTCTTCGGAAAATATCTCATGGTGACTTGTAAATGAATCCCAGGCCTCGTCCATGAGCTGGCGGATGATTTTTTCGTGTTCAATCCCTTGCAGCAACTCCGCAAGTTCGAGCTTTTCCTCCGGCGTAGCCGTTCCATCGAAATGGCGGTAGAAAAGATAGGTCCTGCGCTGGTTGTCCATTCAATAAATTTTTTGTTTTTATTGATAAGACACAGATTATTGGGGGCAGGGTCAATCAGATAAAATAATTTTCCGGAATTTTTTCAAATGAAAATATAATTATCCTGCTCGCGACAATTCCGGCTTTCAGCCCGAAATCAGCTCTGAAATCGATACCAGGAATCCCAGCACATTGCCTGCGTTGCTTTTGATGTATCGTGAAATCGCTGCAATGGCCAGACTGACGTGCCTTTTGACGGTTTCTTTCGACAATTGCATCCGTTGCGCGATTTCTTCGTGTTTCAAGCCTTCCTCCCGGCTCATGCGCCATACTTTCTGTTGCTGAGGTGCAAGCAGCGACACAGCCTCGTCGATGATCAGGTAGTACCGTTCGCGATCGGGTGCATTCTCAGGGTCTTCAGAAAAAGGAACGTCGGCGACCCACTTTTGATAGAGCAGCGCTTTCCGGGCCTCATCCCGCATCATATTAAATGTGTGATTACGGGAAGCGATGAACAGATAGGCCCTGAAATTGCTGATCCCCAGCAACTGTTCCCGGCGTGTCCAGATCTTAATGAAAACATCCTGGACAATTTCTTCCGTAATGGGCAATGATTTCGTGAGTCGCAGGACATAATCGGCCAGCTCCTGATGATAGAGATAGAACAGGCGCGAAAACGCTTGTTCATCTCCCTGCGCTACTTGATTGAGCAACTCCGGTTCGTTGTAGGCTACTTTCAGAGGCACGTCTGTGTTCTTTAAAGGGGTTAGGTATGCTGACACCGGCATTGTCAGCTTTATAAAGTTAATGAAATATTAATGTTAGGCTACCTGAATATTCATAAAACCACAGATTTCCGGGTAAAGTACAATACATTCCGGAATGAATAACTCACTTATTCCGAAGTGGTGGTGAATTCAATGGTAATTGTAGTAAAATGTATCAAACAACCCAATAAAGTAACCCCAGGCAACTTTTTGGCGAAATTTATAGGATGTGCGCAAAAGAATAGGGTTGCCACGCAACGGCCCGGCGGCTTGTGGCGTAAAATGTTGCAACGAACCTCGGATTCCCTATGAAACACGCTCTAATGCTGACTGCGATCCTGTGTCTTTGGCTGCAAATCGTTGCCGCACAGGTGGATTGCAGCAATATCGGTTTCGAGCAGGGCAATACCAATGGCTGGACGCTGACGTATGGCGGCGTTACCGATCAGAACCTTCAAACGGTGTACCAGAATGAAACTAACGGCAGCCAGAACAAAGAGCACTACATCACAAGCGCCACGGACGGTAACGATCCCAGGATTCCGTCGATCCCGATGGTCGCGCCGGGGAGTAAACATTCGATCCGGATCGGCAACGTGAACGAGGGCGGGCATTTCAGCAGGATTCATACCAATTATATCGTTACGGCGGATAATACGCTGTTTCAATACAAGTTCGCGGTCGTTCTCCAGAACACCGGGGCCGATGGCCGCGCTAATCATGAGTCTTACCAGAAACCGGGTTTCAATATCCTTATTTTTGACAGTAATGGCGAAGAATTGCCTTGCAGCAGCTACGATATCCAGCTGGAAGGTTCCAATACCGTGGAGGGATTTCAGGCGTCGGGGGACATTCAGTACCGGAACTGGACGGTGGGCGCTATCGACTTGCGGAATTTTGTAGGTAAAACCATCACGATCGTCGTGACCGCACACGGTTGCACGCGCATGCGACATTTTGGATACGCGTACTTCGATGCGGAATGCCTGAAATCGGAGATCAAGCAGGTGGCGGACTGTCCTGACGAAAGCGGTTTTCTCACATTGGCTGCGCCCGAAGGATTTGGTAAATATGTATGGAACAATGGCGAGACTTCACAACAAATTCAAGTGAAAGCCAGCGTAGGCGATAAATACCACGTCGAAATGGTGCCCCGGGGAAGTCTGGACGAGTCGTGTGCACTGGGCCTGGATTATGAAGTAGGTTTCAAAAAGAAGACCGCCGCGCTTGCAAAGGTGATTTGCGAGGGAGATGTGTTTGCATTGGGCGACACACTTTTGAGGACCAGCGGGGTTTACGTCCGGAATGTGAGCAGGAGTAATGTGTGCGACAGCACAGTCACGCTGACGCTGACCGTGAATCCGGTGGGGGCTTTCAGCCAGACGGTCAGGATCTGCGAGGGAGAGCGCGTAGTGGTAGGGGACAGCGCGTATACTGTTGCCGGTACCTACATTCAGAATATACGCCAACCGACCGGCTGCGACAGCGTTGTGACCACCATCGTGGAGGTAGTGCGTATCGACCTTACCGTTATTCCAACGATTTCCATTACACAGGGCGACAGCGTACACGTGGAGCCGTTGATCGAACCGGCAGGCACCTATGCTTACCATTGGGACCAGACCGGCCTTTCGTGCACAGACTGTCCTGATCCTTGGGCATCGCCGGTGCAATCCACATTATATCAGCTCGAAGTTACCGATCCGGAAAAGGTCTGCATGCGCCAGGCTCGTGTGCAGGTGTACGTGAAGCCCTGTGGTATCGAAATCCCGGATGCATTTTCACCCAACAACGACCAGCATAACGAGGTGTTTTTTGTGTATGGGAATACTTGCGTCAGGCAGGTGCGGGAAATGTACATTTACAACCGTTGGGGAGAGGTAATCTATCAGAAATCAAATTTCGCTGCTTCCGACCCGGCTGCGGGTTGGGACGGAACCTATCAGGGTGCCGGCATCGCGCCGGGCGTATATCCGTACAAGATTCGGGTGGAATTGAATAATGGCTCGTTTCTGCATTATACAGGAGTTGTGAATTTGCTGCGTTGAGGATGCAGGCGGGGAGTTACTGTCGCTTCATCAACAAGTCTCCCTGAAATGTGTTCCCGTCGATTATTTCTTTTAAGTTGACATCCAAGTGTTTTCCAGCCAGCACGGCGTTGATCTCAATATCCGACGTTTGCAATTCACCACTAGTCGGCCATTCGATCTTTCGCAGGACATGAAATTTATCGGCTGCCGAGAGTTCAATATTGTCAAAGGTGACCTCTTTGGGGGGCGTTGGCTCAAAATACTCTTCCCATCCTTCGCCTTCAACTGTATACTCTTCGCGGTGCTTCAGGCGGATCATGTTGTCGGAAATCCGCTCGATCGTCCATCGAATAGTTGCAGTAACCGTGAATTTATCCTGATAAGTCTGCGAACTCGACGCCTGATAAACGCCCACCAGGTCCCGCGTGAGGTCCGGGGCTGGCTCCTTGTCCTTTTTGCAGGCAATGAGGATTACAAGAAGTAAAAGGGGGAGATATTTCCCGATCATGACAGAGGTAAAATATAACTATTCGTAATCTAACCATTATCCTGTGAAATATCAAAATAGTTTTTTATTGCGGAGCTTATGAAGTTTCTACTATCCTATTGGAAATCTAATTGAAATAATTGTCAAAAATCTTAGCAAGGAATTTAATAATGAACAGTAAACATATCTTGTAATTACCATCAGATTCATAACTGTGACGTCAAGAAAACTACCTTGTTTATTGAAGGATGTGTGAATTCCAGGACTCTGGCGAGGCAGCTGGTCGCTGTTTATTTTACTAACTATTCAAATTTCAAATTCGACCTAACTTTGCAGAATTGTGTCGGAAAGTTTAACGTGGCTGTGCACGCCAATTTTATCAATGGAACCGCAAACATTAACAATGTATCCATGGATTATTCGACCTGGGGAACGGACCCGTTTGCGTTTTGCAACTTTCTTGAAAACAATTACCGGGACTGTAACATAAAATTTGCTTCTACGAATAATCTTAACTTGCAAAGAGCCGTGTCGTTCAGGAATTGTAAAATTTCATCGGCAACATTGTATAAGTTGAAGATTGGGTATTACGGTGCTGAATATGTGGAGATGGAAGACTGCAAACTGGATAATATTGTTCTGTCGGATATCATTCAAGCTGACTATCAGATGAAATTGATATTAAAAGGGAATACCATTTCAGGCTATGGCAGTGCAGGCCTCTTAGAAAATGTAACCAGACGCCTTGCCTACATAGATGTATCGAATAATAAGTTCACATCGACTACGGATCCAACGGCAATACCGATTCAGCTGGGCCTGGAAGCCACCGATTCACATGGCTTGCATACTTTCTGCCTCTGGGAAGATTCCACGGCGCAGAATTCCGTCAGTTTTGGAGTCATTTATCCAATAACCTATAAGACTAACCAGACGGTATGAGTACTGCTTTTTAGGTTTTCTTCGACGGCGAGTCGGTGTCGTCGATAGAGTTTTCGCAGGAAAACGCATTGTCCTGGTTCTCCGACGATAGGCTAGCCTCGACTCCCGGCTACGACTTTTTCCCCGTTCCAACTAACCGCCTTTTCAGCACGCGCTGATAGAGCAGATTATTGAACCAGATGAACAGTAGCACACCGATCACAATGAAAACCGCATTGAGCTTATACGAAAACCCAACGAACGTTTCTTTTCCTTTAAGTGAGAGTTCAAAGCGCAGCCAGGAACGCTCAACCGTGGTCACAGGGTGGTCGAAGGGCAGGGCTTCGTCGTAGATGATCTCCGTAATGAAATGTCCGGTGGTGTCCATGTAGCCATATTTGTCGTCTATCCGGACCATCGAAAGGCCGTGATTGTAGTACGAAGCAAAATCGTATTTGAAAGGCGTACGTACTTTCCCGGATTTGTCGATATGACCGAATTTGCCGTTGATGGCTACGGCTGACCGGTTTTCGGCAGTGAAACCGGTCGCTTCATCGTACAGAAATTGGATGCGCGTTTTACCGGTCTTGTCGATACAACCCCATTTGCCATTCTTTTTTACCCAAAACAAACCATTGGTAGGCTTACGGGTATCGGTGTATTCGAAAGGGACAATGAGGTCGCCGGTAAATGGGTTAATGTAGCCGTATTTGTCGCCATACTGCACGCGCTCCATGCCCTGGCCGGAAAACTTGTACTCAGGATCGATATCATCCAGGGACACAGGCACTCTGAGTACCATATTTTTATCGATAATGCCGAATTTGCCCTTGTAACTGAAATGGTAAATGAATTTGGAATTTTTGATCTCCTTTTCGATGAAAGGGCTGAAATTGAAATTCAGAATGAAGAAATCTCTTCCTTCCCCCCACAACACATCCTCCTTGGTGTCGTGGTTACAGAGGAAATCGATTCTGGCATCTTTGAGCAGGTAGTCTTTCGGATAATGCTGAATGGGGATTTTATAGAGCTCCTTACCGGTGAGATCGATGTAGGAAAGCCCGTAATGCCCACCGGAAGGGTAGATGACCCAGGTTTTACCATCCCGGAACCGGTCAGTGGAGGTGTAGGTCGGCGGAATGACAACCCGGCCGGTTTGATCGATGAAACCATGCAATCCGTGCCCGTCCGGACCCAGTTCCATTGGTACGAATTCGGCGAGCCCCTCAGCAAAGTCGCCGATGTCGCGGTAGGCAGGCGTCAGTTTGCGGCCTGTTTTGTCGGTAACAAAGGTTTCGTAGGAACGGCAGGGGATATTCACTTTCTTGACCACGTAAATACCGTCGTACTCCCGGTACTCATTGTATGCTTTGAGCCACGACTTATCCGCGGCGGTCTTGTTTTGTGCAGAAAGCAATAGTGGGTTAAGCAGGGAAATGAAGAGCAGAATATAGTGAAAAGTTGTTCGAAGCATTCCAAAACTTGGGTTTCAGGTGATGTGGCCGGCGGCGGAAAGACGTCGGAGTCGGTTCAGGATACCAGCGGTACCTGTTTTCAGATTGCAAAAAACGAAAACTTGGCAGGAATATCGTCCTGCTTCGGGGGAATTATTGAGAAAATAGCTTTAATTTCCGTATCTGAATGCGGAGGAACCCGCTACTTTTCAACCTGGAAACTCACTACCCGCCATGTCGCCGGCTCAGAACGATCAGTTTTATTTCCGTTTGCCTGCCAACCATATTTCACTGGGTGAATTGCTTACGGAGGCCCACTTATTTTATGATGTGCCGGAGTCGTGGCATGTGGTAATCACCGATATCCGTAACTCGACGGACGCGGTGGCGGGCGGCATGCACCAGACGGTCAACCTCATTGCCACCGGCAGCATTGCCAGCGTCCTCAATATTGCATTCAAGGCGGGTATCAAGCTACCTTTCTTTTTTGGCGGTGACGGCGCCACATTTATCGTTCCGCCCGGCATTGTAGACGCGGTCATGCGGTCGCTGGCTATTTTCCGGAGCAATACACAAGCGAATTTCGGCCTGGACCTGCGCATCGGTACTGTGTCGGTAAAAGAGATCTACGATCGGGATTGCGAGCTAAAGGTGAGCAAGTTGAAGATGTCTGGCATTTTTTCGATACCGGTTGTGCTTGGCAACGGGCTGCATTATGCAGAGAAAGTGGTGAAAGGGGACGCTTACCGTTTCAGCGTGGAACCCGTGCCGGGTGATGAGCTGGATCTGAGTGGTATGCAATGCCGTTGGGACAAGATCGGTCCCCCGGAACCGGACCAGGAAGTGGTCACCTTGTTGGTGGCGGTCGCGGCGGGAAAAGCGCAGGCAGCCTCGTTCGCGAAAGTCATGGCGTATATCGACACTGTTTATGGGCCTTTCCCTCGGAGGCAGCCCATATCCGTCCCACGCCTGATATGGAAGACAACTTTCAAAAAAATGGAGCTCGAAACACTGGTCAGGAAAGGACGCATCAACCTGTTGGGTGTTTTCGCATCCTGGCTGGCGTCACTGTCCGGTTACGTATATTTCTGGACGTCACATGGGAAAAATTACCTGAACAGCCTTGTGGAAATGTCGGACACGCTGGTAATTGACGGAAAAATCAATACGGTCATCACGGGTACACCCGCCCAGCGCGAGACGCTGCAGAAAGCACTCGACGAAATGGAGAATGCCGGCGAAATCCATTACGGGATGCACATCAGTAATGTATCGGTGATGTCGTGCTATGTCCACGACCTGAAAGACGGCCACATCCATTTCGTGGACGGCGGTGACGGTGGGTATACCAAGGCGGCGGGCATGCTGAAACAAAAGTTTCGCAGCAGGCAGCTCTGATTGCAGTACTTAATGGGAAGCTGATCGTACCCCGGCGCTTTTGACGAACTCCGACGGTGTCATGCCTTCTGTTTTTTTGAAAACCTGATTGAAGGTCGCCTTGGAGTTAAACCCGCATTCGAGGGCTATGCCGAGGATTGAAAGATGGCTGTTGGCAGGATCGAGCACTTGTTTCTTGAATGCTTCAAGCCGGTGCCGGTTGATGAATTCGTAGAAGTTACTGCTGAACTCGGTGTTGATGACTTGTGAAAGCTGGTGTTTGGGCAGAGAAAGCATGGTGCTCAGATCGAGAATCGTGAGATCGCTGTCCAGATAAGGTTTTTGGGTAACCATGAGTTCTGAAAGCTGTTCGGCAATCGATTGGCTGGTATCGTCACTCAAAGCACTTTTGGCATATTTTACAGATACCGGGGCAGGGGTTGCAGGCTGAGAAACATACTGCGGCTCATCGGGCGCCGACCATGTCGCTTTTTCCTGCAACAGTTTATAGGCGATCCAATACACCAGCACCACAACCAGCACAAAATGAGCCGGATAAATGTCCTTCACCAATGGCAGGTCGTTTTTTTTGGCATAAAATGTGAGGACAGAAAACAGCATGATAGACAGTATCAGCCACAGGAATTCTTTCAGCCAATGCATATGGACCAATGCTTCATTGGAAAAATGACCGGAACGTTGCGGGACGCTTTTGTAAAAAAATACCAGTGACCAAACCGTAAACCCAAGGTGCACATAATTTGTCAGGGTATTCATCCATCCGAAATCCGCCTGTTGCACCACCGCAGGGTCGGACAGCAAAGCGGCTTTTGCCTCACCCGGGAGCAAAAAATGAGGAACCAGCAATCCCAAATAGATGACAAACGGAGCAAGATAACCCAGCTGGCCGGCGCGAAATTGGAAAGTAGGGTCTGCTATGCTCTGGGTCAGCAGTAGGATCAGCGGGCCGTACAGCAACGGCAGCAACCACGACAGCCGGCTGAAATGCGGGTATGCCGGAAAAAGCCCTTTAACATCGAGGCAAATCAGGGAAAGGTGGAAAATCAGCAGCAAGATCAGCGCAGCCAGGATCCTGTTGGAGACCTTGTTCGATCCCTTTCGGAGGAGCAGGAAGACCAGGAACCCACCCTGTATAATGCCGGATAATAGTAATGCTGTGATCAAATTTGCTTAGGATTGTCTGAAAAACGGGTTGCAAATGGGTCTGAACTTGTCGGGAAAGACGCTTTGCTTCATTTATTGACCCAAAATTGCGGAAAAATTCGAATATGAAACTTTCGTTGAGCCTCATTGTCTTCATCAAATTCTTTGTGTTTTTATCAAGCGGCGCCCAGCCGGCTTCAGGGAGGAGATTCGCTCCTGCTGCGCTCGTCCGCGACCTGGCTTTAATTCGCACTTCCGTAGAAGCGCTGCATCCCGGGCTAGGTCGTTTCGGGCCCAGGGAGGAATTCCTTTCGACCCTCGATTCCGTGAAGTCGGTTGTGGAGCAACGCGATTCGGTCTCCCTGATGGATTTTTTCAGGATGGTCAACCCTGTTCTGGTCCGTATCCGCTGCGGGCATACCAAATTCTTCCCGCCGATGCAGGGGTTCCCATTCTATTTTCACACGGAAAATGTCTTGCCCTGCATCGTCAGGTTTGATGATACCCGTCGGCTGCTTGTAACCCGCTCCACCCGTCCGGAGCTGGCGGGCAAATACCTGGAAAGTATCAATGGAAGACCTGTCGGTGCCATTGTGGATGCCTTGCGGAAGCAAATGTTTGCGGACGGGCGCGTGAGATCCTCCGCGGATGCGCAGATCGAACAGTATTTCAGCGCCTGGTATGGGGATTTCGTTCAGGATCAGCCTGCATTCCTCCTGGGACTCTCAGGAGAAAAGGAGTCTGTTCCGGTGAAAGGCATTACATCGAAGGAGTGGCATGAACTCGATAAGAACAATTCCTATTTATCCTTTCAAAACCGGCTGCAATTCCTCAGTGACTCGGTGGCCAGCCTTCGGGTGGCGACATTTTACGCCGAACAGGGAAACAAGCATTTCATGCGCTTCCTGGACTCTTCATTTACGGAAATCGGTAAACGCAAAATCAATCATCTGATCATCGATGTGCGGGGTAATGAAGGCGGAAACGACAGACTCGGCAAGGCGCTTTATGCACACATCGCATTGAAAGATTTTCGATACTACGATCGTATCGAGGTGAAAGTCAGGCGTAAGCGTGATATCCCGGAGCGGAATCGCGCCTATTTGCCCAGATTTATCGGGCTGGCCCGTTTTTTCATTAAAAAAGACCCGCAAGGACGTCTGCTTTTTACCAGGCATCGAAACCTGGGTAAGCATCACCCCAGCAAAAAGGCCTTTGAAGGGAAAGTCTGGTTCCTGCATGACGGTCTGAGCTATTCGGTAACCTCCGAGTTTTTGGCGGTTGCCCGAAGCGAGGGGAGGGGTGTCTTTGTAGGGCAGGAGTCAGGCGGGACCTATGAGGGTGATAACAGCGGTACCTTTGCCATTTACAAATTGCCGGAAACCGGCCTGGATCTGGGTATTCCGTTGGGCGGATATTATTCGGCCGTGAAAGCCGCTGCCGAGGCCGGACGCGGCATCATGCCTGACCTGGAATGCCTGCCATCGAGAAACGATCTCCTCGAAAAAACGGATCCGGCCCTGCGCAGCATTCTGCGGAACATGGGGGGAAGGTATTGAAATACTTAAGATCCAAAAATGGGGTGATGTAGGTTTAACTTGAAGTGAAACGTATTTACTTTAATCCTAATTCTGAACTAACTTGCCGACAGATTGAAAACGAACGACTTAGGCGCTTGTGTTGTGTCTGAGCCGGTTCGTAACTCCTCTCATCAATATCGGAACATATTGTATGCGTACCGGCAACGTATTCCCCTGGTTATTACTAATCACCCTGATCTCTTCAACGGTAACGGGGCAGGTAAGAAACAGAGCCAGGTACCCACTGTATCTGCGGAACGGTACGATTCATCCGGGAGAAAATATCCGGGAAGTGATCCGCAAAGGATTCCGAACGCGAGCAGATGGCCAGGAAGAAAAGCGTTTTGTGATCATCCAGTTCAATGATATTCCGGCGGATGAGGAAAAGAAAAAGTTATATGACGCCGGTGTCGAACTACTGGAATACATTCCGGAATACGCATACACGGCAACGGTAACCGGTAATGTGAACCCTGAAATCCTGGCCGGAAGCGGTATCAGGTCGGTGGTGGAGCTCGCACCCGAACAGAAAATGCAGCCCGAACTCCTGACCTCCGATATTCCTCCGCATGCGCAGACTGTGCCGGGCAAGGTGGATGTTCGGGTCTGCTTTCTTCGTTCTTTTTCGGCAGAAGAGGTAAAAACAAAGTTGCAGGAGAGTAATATCGAACTATTGTCGGACGATCTGAAAGACTATGAGATACTGCTGGTGAGGATCGAGGAGGTGCGGCTTAAAGAACTGGCAGACCTTCCTTTTGTGCAGTATATCGAGATCGCGCCAGGTGAAACACAGCCGCTTAATGACAAAAGTGCCGCCAATACAAAAGCCAATGTACTGACTTCCCAGGCGATTTCCGGAAAAGGCCTTTCCGGAAAAGGCGTTGTGGTGGGGATTGGAGACGTGGGTAATCCCTCCGATCATATCGATGTCAGGACCAGGCTGTTGCGGCAGGTCACGTCGACGAGCTCTTTGCACGGCGTGCATATTACGGGTACGGTGGCCGGAGGCGGGATCGTGAACGAAAAGTATGCGGGATATGCGCCGAAAACGGATGTGATCTTTTATCCGAATAGTGAGATATGGAGTAATGCGCCCCAACTGGTGAAGGATTTTAATATGGTGGTCACCAACAATTCCTATGGTGGCGAATCCTACGGCGGCTGCCTGGAATTCGGTCTTTACACGTCCGACTCATACATTCTGGATCGTCAGGCGTTCGATATGCCCTATCTCCAGCACGTCTTTGCCGCGGGTAACTCCGGGCAGAGCACGATCTGTAACCAATATCCGGCCGGCTTCGGAAATGTGCTGAGCGATTTTGCGTCCGCTAAGAATGTCATGAGTGTGGGACAAACGCTGACCACCGGTGTAATAGCACCTTCGTCGAGCAAAGGACCGGTTCGGGACGGGAGGGTCAAACCGGAGGTGACCGCCCCGGGCACGAGCATCTTTTCGACCACACCCGTTAATGGTTACCTGCCGGGCACGGGCACCAGCATGGCTGCTCCGGCGGTTTCGGGTGGGTTGGCATTGCTGTATGAACGGTACCGGCAGCTTCATGGCCAGGATACCCCCAAAAGCGCATTGATGAAGGCGCTGGTGTGCAACGGAGCGTCAGATCAGGGTTTGGCCGGTCCGGATTACAGTTACGGTTTTGGTAATATGAACCTGGTACGTTCCTGCGCAATGCTCGACAAAGGTCATTTCGCACAGGGGCAGCTGGCGCACCGCGCGAGCCAGACCCACTCGATTTCGGTTCCGGCTAATGCGGCAAAGCTGAAAGTAATGCTGTATTGGCACGACAGGGCGGCCTCTATGCTGACAGGGGAAAAAACATTGGTCAACAATCTTGACCTGCTACTGACACCTTCCGGTGCCGCGGCGTTGAACCCGGCCTTCCCGGCTCTGTCCAATCCCACTCAACAGGCGGTTGCAGGCATTGACACGGTCAACAACATGGAACAGATCGTGATCGATAATCCGATAGCCGGGACCTATGAGATAAAAGTGAGCGCCGAGAAAATTCCGGACGGAACTCAGGAGTATTTTGTGGTATATGATATCATTGAACAAGGAACCACCATTACCTATCCGATCGGTAACGAGCACCTGGTCCGCGGGGATGTGGTCAACATCAACTGGGAGTCCTACGGCAATAATTCCAGCACATTCAGTGTATACTATTCCCTGAACAATGGTGGTTCATGGGTCGCTGTTAATACGTCCGTGGCCGCTTCGGCGAGACAGCTGAGCTGGACTGTGCCTGACGCTGCCACCGGGACGGCCAGGGTCAGGATTAAACAAAATGATACAGGTGTGTTGAGCGACAGCGAGACCTTCGCAATTCTGGGCGTGCCGGTGGTGTCGCTTGGTCCGGTGCAATGCGAAAGTTATGTGGCCCTGCAATGGGCGTCGGTGAGCGGCGCAACGGATTATGAGGTCATGCTTTTACGTGAGGGGGAGATGCGGCCGGTGGCGGTTACCAATGCGTTGAACTACGTCCTGAGCGGGCTGTCGCGCGATTCGCTGTACTATGTTTCGGTTCGTGCGCGGAAGGACGGCGTTGCGGGGCGCAGAGGTCTGGCGATCAGCCGGACGCCCAATAGCGGCACCTGCGCGGGGACGATTTCCAATAATGATCTGGCGATCGATTCCATCATTTCACCGCAGCGATCAGGCAGGCTTTTTACTTCCGATGTGCTGTCGAATGCGATGCAGATCACCGTAGGGATCAAAAACCTGGATGATCAGGTCTGTTCTCCGCCCTTTGAAGCAGGATATTCCGTTGGGGGCGAATCGGCACCTGTGCATTGGGAAACGGTTCAAACCGCCATTCCAGCGCTTGGGTACCTGTCCTATACATTCACGCAGACAACCAATTTTGCAAATCCGGGTGTCTATCCGATCCGGGTTTTTATCCGAAAAGCGAATGACCCCGTTCAAAAGAACAATTTTACCCAAAAAGTTTTCAGACAAAACAACAACCCGGCCCTGACGCTCCCATATCTGGAAACGGTAGAGTCGATGCCGGATCAGGAAGTCACGCAGAATACAATGGGCCTGACGAATGGTGATGCATATGATTTCCATCGTTCCCGGTCCAACGGCAGGCTGCGGACATCGGCCGGGGCCGGAATCGCTTTTTCAGGAAGCAAGGCATTTACGTTGGACATCGACGATTTTATATACAACAGCTATAACACTAATTATTTAACCGGAACTTATAATTTGTCGGGTTACAAAGTGGTCAATGATGAGATTCGGCTGTCTTTCAGGTACAAAAATCATGGGCAGAATCTGGATGTTGATAACTCGGTCTATGTGAGAGGTTCTGATAAGGATCAATGGATTTTTGCCTACAATCTCTTCAATAATCAGAACCCTGCATCGGGTGAATATAAGTTTGTTTCAATTGGGCTAAGTGAAGCGTTGAAGGCCGGCGGGCAGGAGTTTTCTTCCAGTTCCCAAATCCGTTGGACGCAGTCCGGCGACGACGCTGTCCTTTCGTTGTCCTCCCGCCAGGGTTATTCTTTCGATGATATAAGGCTGTCCAGGTCCAATAGCGACATCGAGCTGGTCAGTATGGACCCGCCTGCGCCCGTGGTATGCGGCAGCACTTTGTTCGGAGTCGGGATCACCGTGCGGAACAACGATTCCGAGGATGTTTATGACGTTCCTTATAAAGTGCGGATCAATGGGGGAAGCGACAATGATAACATAATCCCTTTCATCTCCGCCCATGGCGAATCGTCGTTTTACATCAATCCGTCTGTGCCGGATGTAGGCCCACAACAAGTCAGCGTGGAAATCCTCAAACCGTATGACCTGCACCCGGAAAACAATGCCCGTTCCATCGTCATCACCAGGCAACCGACCATTACCTCGTATCCTTATCTGGAGAATTTTGAGAACGGCAGTGCAAGTTGGCAAGGATATGGGACCAACAGCTCCTGGATGTACGGAACCCCGGCTTCGCCAAACACCAAGCAGGCGGCAAGCGGCAGCAAGGCCTGGAAAACCAATCTGACGGGCAATTACAACGTGAATGAGGTGTCGTATCTCTATTCGCCATGCTTTTACATTTACAACATGGGACATCCCACGGTCAGCTTCAGCGCCAGAATGAACACGGCATCCTGTCAGGGAGGAAAGTGCGATGTGGTGTATGTGGAATACCTGCTCTCCGGTGGTACCTGGAAGCGCTTGGGGCAGGTGGGCAGTGGGACAAACTGGTATAATGCGACCGAAAATGGCGAAGGTGTGTGGTCTAACCAGAACGACTCCCGATGGCACGTATGTACAGTTCCGTTACCCAATCTTTTCGATCAGTATATCATGTTCCGGTTTGTGATCAAAAGTAGTGGAGGAAGCACCGGCGAGGGAGTTGCGATTGATGATTTTCATCTTTATGATCTTACCAATGAGATCTACGAAAGCGGTACCGAAGCCTCAGTCGTAACGAGTGATCTGCAAGGCTCCTATTGGACCAATTTTACCAGAAACCAGAGGGTGATCGCGGCCATTTACCCCGATCGCTATCTTGGTTCGACCGCCGTGAAGACGTTTCTCAACAATCGGGATGTCCGCAGTTTCAACGGACATTATTACATGGACAGGAACTTTACGATCAAACCGGAAAACGGGAATTTTACCGATTCTATCCGGGTCCGACTGTATTTTACGGATAATGAAGTGAAAAGACTGGTCGAAAAGGTGCCGGCGCCGACGTTGGAAAAGCCCCAAAGCGCCTATGAGCTGGCCATTACAAAATACTCCGGTGTCAAAGAGGATGGCGATCTGGAGAACGATGCGAACGATGGCTGGTCTTTTTATCCGGCATCAAAGGTGATCAAGGTGCCTTACGGCAAAGGCTATTATGTCGAATTCAAAACACGTAGCTTCTCGGAATTCTGGCTCGCCAGAGGCTACATTGGTAGTGGGTCCGCGCTGCCCGTGACATTGACGAACTTTTCGGCCCGTCGCACGCCGGCTCCGGATTTGCCTGCGGCAATTCAACTGGACTGGATAACTGCTTCGGAAAAAGACTTCCACCATTTTGAGGTCGAAGTAGCGTCGGGTGACGATGTGATTGGTAAAAATGCTTTCTCAAAGATTGGTGAGGTTGAAGGCCGGGGCGGTTCTGCCGATCAGCAGCACTATTCGTTTACCGACCGGCTCGCTGTGCAGCTGGCGACCCGGTATTACCGGCTGAAAATGGTCGACCTCGACGGCAGTTACCGCTATTCGGCTATTCGTGCGGTTACAAACCGGGATTCCCCGGGGCCGGTTGCGTTTCCAAACCCTTCTCAAGGGATATTTCATCTCGACTTCCCGGGCAGCCAAGCGAATGGTTTTGCTGTCAATGTGGTCGACATGGCTGGCAGACAGGTTAAAACCGAGCGCTTTACCCCAGCAAATGGGGCCGGTTCACATCAGCTCGACCTGTCCGGTAATGCTTATCCGGCCGGTTTGTACTTGATCGAAATGATATCCGGCGAGCAGAAATACAATTTGAAAGTGACGAAACAATAATAGGGCTATCTGCTGCCCGCAGAAATTTTGGCGCCTGACGCGCGGATTGGGGAGGGTGTGATTTTTTTATCAAACCCCGACATTAGTGCGGCAACATATTTTCCACATCCACGGGGAAACTGTCGTACTTCTGATATAAAGCCAGGTACTTCGCCGGGTCGATGACCGGATCGGTGAGGATTTGGGCAAGGCCGCGGAAAAAACCTTCTCGCTTCTGGCCCGGATTGAAGATCAGGTTGAGGGTAACGGGCTGGTCCGAGGTATTTGAAAAGCCGTGCGGTGTCATACGTGGGACATATACGACGGCGCCTTCTTCGGCCTGGATCGATCCGTCGGAAACCCGGATCGTAAGTGTGCCTTGCCGGACGATAAAAGTTTCGTCCATAAACCGGTGGTAATGCATCCGCGCCCCGACGATACCAGGTGCCAGGATGATCTCGTAAACACCAAGCTGATCATTTGAAATGTCGCTGGTCACTTTCAGGGTAATGCTGCTTCCGCCCATGGTGAGCGTTTCACCTTGGCCGGATGCAAATGCCACGGCTTTGTTTTCGAGGTGATCGGAGAGGAAATCGGTTTCGTTTTGAATTGTCGTTGTCATGTTTTCCGGCGTTTTGTTCACGACAAAGGTCTGCCTTCCCGAAACCGGAAACATTTACAAATGTTGAGACTTTGAAATTAAATTTTCGATAGGGCCCGGCTCATTCGGGAAGGCTTAAAAAAAGAAGCATTTTGTTTTGTCTCGTCATATTGCTTTCCGCTCCCCGACGGCCGCCAATGCATTTTGCTGTTGCTTTTTCCTGACGATCACTAAAATCAGGAGGCCGGCGATGATCGCTGCAGATAAGATAGCGATGATTTTGAAGATTGCCATATTGGTTATTAACTGGCTTTGAATCAATGTATTTCTATATAAAATGCCTCTGCCCAGGTTTGCTGCCTGTTCCGGCCCGTAGCCGTTACCGGCAAACAGCCTCGTGTGGGCGCCCAGACGCTCCGCGTACAAAGGATTGGTATCGGAAAGTCCGGCCAGGAAATTTTCCTTGTTGGATTGATTATAAAATAATTGCAGGCTGTAAAGACCCGCGCCGCTGTTCAGGATGGCGGTGAGCCGGGCCAGAGCCGCCACGGTGATGCCGGCGAAGCCGGTGTACGGTGGTAATCCGCCCACGGCGAAGCCCACCAGCGGAACAAATAGCAGGCCGCACGCACTCCCCTGGAGGAATACGGGCAATGCCAGATCACCGAACGAAAGGTCGGGGCTGAAAATATGATACATCCATACATGATACCCAAGCATTACCGCGAACCCGATCAGAAGCACGGGTCCCATGTTTTTCCCAAGGCGGATGATAAGCCGGGCCGTCAGGACCATTGAGAGCAACAATCCCGTCAGGTTAACGGCCGCCAGCTGCATGATGTCATTGCTGTTCCATTTCAGAACGGCTCCAGCAAAACCGTAGATCAGGTTGATACTATCTTTCATGCCGTAAAATAACGTGAGCAGGACAATGCCGGTGATGAACTGACCGGACCTGAAAATGTGCAGATGCAAATACGGTCTTTTGCGCAGGTTTTGCCGGATCAGGAAAAGAATGATTCCTGCCAAAGAACTGGCTGCGGCAGACCAAATGCGCACGTCACTGAACCAGTAGTACTTGGGCCCATAGACGAAAATATAGACAAAGCCCGTCAGGATGCCCAGGCTAAGCAGGAAGCTGATCCAGTCCGTCTGGTATAGCGGATAGGGCTTTATGCCTGATTTTCCCCTGAAAATGAAGAGTATAAGTGCGAGTGAGGCAGTTTGGGCAAGCATTAGAAAGAGATAGACATCCTGCCAGGCAGTAGCGTCGGCGACAGCTGCGGTTACCAGGCCGGCAAGCGTGGCGCTGCCCAGGGCTGATCCGTAAAAGATCGTTGAGCCGGCGGCCTGCGCGATAGCCGGCTTGAAAACCCCGAAAATCAACATCAGCATTCGGCCGCCGATGCCAGCTGCCAGAAAGCCCGTAAGCAACCGTAGCGCGATGAAGGCATGTATATCCCTTACCCGCATACTCAGGAAGCTCACCAGTATCGCCACCGACATCAATGTAATGAGGTAATTGCGTGGTTCGAAGTAGCGTATCAGCCGGAACTGAATTGGCAGAAAGGCGATGATCCCCACGTAGGTGATCTGTATTGAAAAGCTAACGTCCTCAGGTTGCGCGCCAAAGGACGCAACCACATAAGTCTGGTTCAATGCAAACAATCCGAATGGGATAAGGCCGGTGAGCAACAGGATCACCAGTGCTGCGTATAATAGGGTAGGGCGGCGGGAAATCCAAGATTGAAAAATTACCGGGGCATGCATGGTCATAAAGTTTTGGAGATAGAAACGCTGGCATTCATGCCTACTTTCACAGCACCCAGATCCTGGTCGGTGAGCCTGATTTTCACCGGTACACGCTGGGTGATTTTTACAAAGTTCCCGGTAGCATTGTCAGGAGGCAGCAGTGTGAACTTGGAGCCGGTAGCTCCTGCAAGTGATTCGATCACCCCGTGGTAGCTTTTGCCAGGTAATGCATCGAGCATAATGGTGACAGGCTGGCCAGGTTGCATGGTACTGATCTGGGTCTCCTTGAAGTTTGCGGTAACCCATTTGCCTTGTTCGTTGATGATCGCTACCAGCGGCTGCCCGGCTTGGATCTGCAAACCTTCGTGAATCGTCCGCCTGCCAAGACGGCCCGCAAACGGTGCCCTGACGATCGTGTAGCCGAGGTTTACACGTGCAAAATCCAGTTGTGCCTGCTTGCGTTTGATATCGGCGCGTACCAGGGCTTCCCGTGATTGTAGCTCCTTGATACGTGAAAAACTGATATTTAATGTGTGTTTTGAGGCATTGTAGTCACTCGATGCGACCTCGTAACGTGCTTTCACCTGCTCGAACTCCTGGCCGGTGACAGCTTCTTCGAGCAGCAGGTTGTGAAACCTTTTCATGTCCTGCTCCTGCTGCCACAACCGGGTTTTGGCGGAAGAAATCTGGTCTTCATTGACAATGGCGGCAGTGCGTGAAGCCTGAATGGAGGTATGCAACACGTTAAGCTGCGCACGGGCGTCTTCGAGTACCGCTTCGGCTTCCCCCACGCGGATCCGGTATTCCGTGTCGTCCAGGATTACCAGCGTGTCGCCTTGTTTGACCACCTGATTCTCTTCAAAGAGGATTTGGGCGATGTAGCCCCCTGCCCGGGCGGATACCGGGTTCAGGTAGGCTTCCACTTGGGCGTCGTTGGTTTCTTCGACCTGGTTTTGGAGAAAGAAGTAGCGCCCCAGGTAGCTGAGCGTGACTGTAATGACGATCAATGTGATCGTGGTAATGGCTATGTTCGCAAGGGATGTATGCGGTTTTACAGAATTTTCCATGGTGGCTGGGGTTGAAATCGGATCAGAGTAGTCCTTGTGTATAAAGCAGTTTGTAATAATAAATGCGCTCGTCGGCGCGTGCTTTTACGAGATTGTAGTTGGATTCAAGAAAAAGATTGTCGGCGTCCAGCAGATCTGTTAGCAATGCGAGCTGGTTCAGGTATTTGGTATTGGTAATTTTGAGGTTGGCGCTGGTTTGTTCGATGGACTGCTCGGCGACCCGTATCCGGCTAAGCGATTCCCCGTATTTGATTTGCGCTGCACGGATTTCGGTATCGACCTGATCTGCTACGGACTGCTGTTGCAGGTACATTCCCGCGAGACGCGCCCGCGCTGCTGTCATTTTTTGCTTGCTGTGGTAAAAGGAGGAGATGTTGATCCCAGTTTTGATCCCCACAAATCCGACGGAATACCACTGCGCCACGGGGGGAAAGAAAAGGGTGTTGGGGTAGTTGAGCCCGTAGGCACCTACCAGCTGTACCGTGGGGTAATAGCTGCTTTTGATCAGTGTGATGCGCGATTCCTGTAACCGGATATTTTGTGCAGACCGTTGGAGCAGATAGGAATGGTTGGGCTGGTTGAGCATACTGTCGCTTGCATAAGCGCGCCCTTCGGGCAGGTCGGCCGGATTTTGCGGTAACAGTATAGTAGTGTCAGGCAGGTTGAGCAGCACGTTCAGCCGGCGGTTGGCGATCGCAAGGTCATTGCCTGCCTGCTCGCGGTTCAGCTTGTTGCCCGACAGAATCACCTCGGCCCGGAGGAGGTCGCTCTTCGTTACGCGTTGGTTGTTATACATCGACTGAATGTTTTTCAGCCGTATCTCGGCGCGTCTGACCTGCTCGCCGATTAACGAGTCAAGTTTTTGCAGACGGACCATTTCCATATACTGGATCACGACCTGCAAGGCGACATTGCCCTCAAGGTCGCTGGTGTTGATCCTTTCCAGGCGAGTTTTGATCAGCTGCTCTTCGATCGATGCACGTTGGCGACCTCCCGAATAGAGCGTGAATTCGACCCGTGTACCGGCATTCACGGCATTCGGGCTGGGGCGGCGGGTCATGGAATGAGCCTCGGACAGGCCGTTTTCAAACATGGTGAGTTTGGAAAACCGGTCGTATTCTGCTCCGAACGACCATTGCGGTAATATGGCGTTCCGGGCGTCCCGGTAGTCGGCTGCGCTGGCTGCTTCCTGCTGCTTGCTTGCTGCAACGGATTTGTTCCGTGTCCTGGCCTTTTCAATGGCTTCCTGTAACGTGATGCTGAGCTGCTGTGCGCTGCCTGGGGTATCGGCGCCTACCGCCAGGAGCAGGCTTGCCGAAAGTATCGCCAGGATCTTTTTAGGACGTTTTGTTTTCATGGATGTTCGTTTAAATCTTGGGAAATAGGCATTCCCAACTTTGGCTGACCGCGAAAAGCCAGCCTGATTACATTGCAAATGTCCCCCGGGGAGGGCAATTTTAATGGTCGATTTAGCGGCACCTTTGGTCGGGAATTCGGATATTTGTTGTTCGAGAAACGCCTGATGAAGCCCATACCCCAATACAGCATCAATCGCCTGCAACGGTTGTTCAGCGAGTCGGCAATGCCGAAGGAGTACTTTTTTGTGCGGGTGGAAGCTTTCGATCTCTACGATCTGGAACCCTTCAGGACGGAAACGTATGGCATGGCATTTCTTAGGAAAGGGAATCTCGTGCTGCATGCGGGCCTTGACCGCCGGTTCCTGACCGGCCCCTGCATTTTTGGCATCGGACCCGACGTCATCCGCCGGTTTGAGCGAGGAGAGGAGGATCCGTTGATGGATATCATGTTTTTTACCGGTAAGTTCTTTTTGAACAACCAGGCTGATGTCTTCTATTTGTCCAGATTTTTGTTTTTTGAAGAGAATCAGCCGCACGCATTCCCGCTCGATGTGCGTATGGAGAGGAAGTTTACCCTGGTGTATGAACAAATCCGGGAGCTCCTGGATGACAAACATGTGCATGAAGCGCGGATCATCAGGAGTTTTATCAATATCCTGATCCATGAAACGGACGCTTTGTTCCGCGATGCAGTCCGGGAGAACCTTCAAATCAATGGGAACGAGCCGTTGGTGGCGCGGTTCAAGTCACTGCTCACACGCGATTTCAAGGCAGAGCGGAGTGTCGGTCATTATGCTGATCAACTGAATGTTACCGCCAAATACCTTTCCGAGTACCTGAAAGAGAAGACCGGTCGCTCCGCCAGCCAATGGATCAACGGGATTATCATTCTGGAAGCAAAGGTATTATTGCAGCGGAAGGAACTGACCGTGGCGCAGGTCAGCGAGCAGCTGAATTTTTCCGACCAGTCGGTTTTTGGTAAATTTTTCAAGGCCAATGCGGAAGTGTCGCCGGCGTCATACCGGCGGTCGCTGGGTTAGTGCATGAAAGGCGTTTTTTGAGCGGGAAAAACGCGTTATGATATTTTCGGCTGCGAGACAATGTCGTTAATCGCGTGTCTGATATCGGGATAGCTGAATTCGAAATTCTGGTCGAGGAGCCTTTGTGGCATTACCCAGCGACTTTTTAGCAAAAGTTCGGTTTCGGTGCCGATCAGCCTTGCGCCTATTTCGAGCAACCACGCCGGTGACGGCAGCCCAAATGGCATGCCGCAGGCTTGTCTGATCGCAGTCATCATGTAGTGATTCTGAACGGGTTGAGGCGCGGTGGCATTGAAGATGCCGGATAGCTGTTCGTTGTCGAGCAACCATTCGGTACATTTTGCTGCGTCCTGCTCGTGAATCCATGAGGTATATTGGTTCCCGTTTCCCTGCCTGCCTCCGAGCCCCAGCCTGGCGAGGGTCAGCAGACGTGGAAATGCACCATCTTGCATACCGAGGACAATGCCCATGCGCAAAGCAATCTTTCTCGTTTGAGGTGTTTGGGTTTGAAAGAATGCCTCCTCCCATTTCTGACAAACGCTGATAGAGAAGCCGTAACCGATTTCACCTGTTTCCTCGTCTTGAGCGCGGTCTTCAGCATGACGGTAAATGGTTGCCGAAGTCACATTGATCCAAAGCCGGGGTGGGACAGGAAGCTTTTGAATGGCGTTTCCGAGCAGGATTGTCGGTGTGACGCGGGAGTCGATGATTTCTGCGCGGTTTCGGGCGGTGTAGCGGCAGTTTACATTTTTGCCGCAGAGGTTGATCAGCATATCCGCACCGGAAAGGGCACCGGCCCACTCGCCTGCGTCGCGGGCGTTCCATACCACGGTTCTGATGTTTTCGTCAGCAGCCCTTGGTTTTCTGCTCAATACTATGACTTCCTGCGCTTTGGTGCGATAGTATTCTTGTAAGACCCTGCCAAGATACCCATTGCCTCCGGCAAGCACGATTCTGTTGTATTTCATATCCAGGGCCAAAGTAAAATGAGCAGGATAATGACACGGTACAGAACCCAGGTGATAGTCATCAGAAGCCTGATTCCGAGTAGGCTGGTTCGTCGAAGATGTTCCAGGAACATGAGAAAGGCGACCATCAGGAACCCGAATGCGTAAAACCAGATACCGAGATGCAGCCAGCTGCTGATGGTAAGCAATATAAATAGCGCGACTGCCCCCATGAGCGAAATTGTCATCATATTACCCAGATAATCCCAGGTTTTGTTTTTTTGAAAAATGGCGACAATAATGCCCTGGAAGATAATCTGCCCGCCGCAAACGGCAAACTCACGCCAGAAGGCACCCGGAGGGACTACGCCTGTAAGCAATTGTGTATAGTTCGCCAATATGGCCGACGTAACGACCCAGGTAAAGAGCAGCCAGGCAATGCGATAATGTATTTTAAAGGCAGGTTGAAAACGAAATCCGCGCTCAGACGCAGGGACGATCACCCGGCGGTTATAGGAAATGAATGCGTAGGCTTTTTGCGCGAGCCACCGGGAAATCTTCCACCGAAACAGGGTCGCGACCGGCGGCCAGGCATTCGCACAGACGCGGAGCAGACTCTCGACACCATACGTCACCTCACCGGTCTGCTGGTTAACGAGCGCGATTTCGTTGACAGCCCGCTGCCAGTCTAGGTTCGGGCAGGATTGGCCGGAGTATTGCTGGTATGCTTCGCGCCCGTTTGCATCCAGTAAACCACTGCGGACAAAAGCACCGGTGTACAGATTGCACATCGGGCACTCCGCATCGAAAAGGATCAGGTGATTTTTAAGTGTTTTCATTTGTATGATATTTTTCGAATTTTCAGAAAAATTTGAAAGTTTAATTCAAAAAAATATTATTTGAACAATTTGAGAATCCCTCCCCAAAACCAGCTCTCTTCCGCGCCAAGCATGGTTTCTATTGTCTTGTCCACATTTTTTGCCAGTTTGTTGATGTCCGTTACCGATTTCTGAAAAGTACTGAATGCGGGATCGTTGACATCGCCAGTCACCTTTGAAAGCTCGTCGAGCACCTTCACCACCGGTTCCAGTTCGCGTTTGCGGCGCTCTTTGGCTACTTGTTTGGCAATATTCCAGACGTCCTTGTCCGCAAAAAAGTATTCTTTGCGCTCACCGGGTTTGTGTTGCTTTTCGATGAGTCCCCAGCCGATCAGGTCCCGCAGCGTCATATTTGCGTTACCTCTCGAAATGCTGAGCGTTTCCATAATCTCCTCGGTCGTCAGCGGGTCGGGCGAAATGAGCAGCAACGCGTGTACCTGCGCCATGGTGCGGTTAATACCCCACTCGGAGCCCAGTTTACCCCAGGATTCAATGAATTTCCGTTTTGCTTCTTCGAGTTCCATGTTCAAAGGTAAGTGCAAAATTAAACTTTCAAAACTTTTTGAAAGTTTAATTTTTTGATATCCGGACCCGTGCCACTATATCTGGCCTTGATTTTCGATCAGGATATAGGGGATGACCTTCTTGTTCCAGCTATCTCCATAAAGTCTTCGGGCATGGTCTTTCGCCAGGTTATAAAAGCTGTCCCATTGGTTGGGATGTATGGTCTGACAACCTTCACTGGATGTCGTATTGTAGCCGCCTCGGTGGATATTGATCCCGAACATACCGGTTTGTTCATAGTCGGGGTTGCCGTCACGGATGACGGTTACAACGGCGGCACGCTGGCAAATAGCGGGGTAACTGGACGAGGAGCCGTTGTGGACATCGAACCGGTGCGAATAATAGATCCCGGATTTCAGGCGGGCGATCCCTTTCTTAGAGGCGGTCCTGGGACGTACAATGGACGGGTCGGTATTGGCATTAAAAGAGGCGGTTGCTTCGGGTGACATAACAAAAAGCGCGTCGTCGTAAATACCCCGGTCGTTCGCACCCGGAGCGCCCAGCGTATCCCGGTAGTAACCCCGGATACCGACTATGAACAATGGGTATTTGGATGCATCCAGCCCGAAAGGGGCGATGAGTTCCATGATTCTGCTGTACGACAGCCGGGGTCTGGTGGAGGGGACAATGGACATGGTAATTTCGGAGGTTGAGCGGATTTGAGAAGGTTTACTGCCCCATCAATGTACACTGATCGGTAAAAGCAAATATAGAAGCTTGCAGAAGTCTCGCAATCAATTTGATAGAATTGGATTCAGAAATTGAGTATTCGGCTGACGGTTATATCCGATGGTTGAAAAACTCATTAATTTGCATCATGCATTATGTCTTTTTCAGACTAAGTAATCTCATTTTTCAAAATCAAACTATTTAGGCTTTATGACCGGGATACTAAAAAATGGCCTTTTATGCATGGCCTTGCTGGCTACCTGTATGGCTTCCAGGCAGCAGGAATACCGCTGGCCGGCTACGGAACCGGTTCGTGTGATTGAAGCGTTTCCCCAATTGCATTTCGAGTATCCCGTAGACCTGACCCATGCCGGTGATGAAACCAACCGTCTTTTTGTATTGGAACAGGAGGGTGCAATCCGCGTTTTTGAGAATAATGCAGCTACATCGGGTACGAAGGAATTTCTGAACATCAAAAAGAAAGTCAGCTATGGGGGAGAAGCCGGGTTGCTGGGATTGGCTTTTCATCCTGATTATAAGCGCAATGGCTACTTTTTTATGAATTATACCCGGAAGGTTTCCGGCAAATTGGAAACGGCCATTGTCCGGTATAAGGTAAGTGAGTCTGACAGGGACCGCGCCGACCCCGCCAGCGAAACGGTGTTGCTTACTTTCGACCAGCCGTTTGACAACCACAATGGCGGTGCAGTGAAGTTTGGAAAAGATGGTTACCTCTACATTTCGACAGGCGATGGAGGCAGCTGGGGCGATCCGAGCAACAATGGACAAAATAAGGGGAGTCTGCTGGGGAAAATTCTGAGGATTGACGTAAATGCTTCGGAAAAAGGGGCCTATGGAATTCCAAAGGACAATCCTTTTGCAGGCAATAAGGACGGTTTCAGAGAGGAGATTTATGCCTACGGGCTCCGGAATCCGTGGAGGATCAGCTTTGATGACGCCACGAATACTCTTTGGGCCGGAGATGTCGGTCAGAATAAGCGGGAGGAGATCGATATCATTGTCAAGGGAGGTAATTATGGCTGGCGGCTGAAAGAAAGCATCGATTGCTACAATCCGAAGCGGGATTGCGGAGAGAACGGGCTGATCGATCCCGTACTCGATCTGCCGCAAGCCAACGGCGAGCACTCCATTACGGGTGGTTTTGTGTACCGGGGGAAAGCGGTCCCCGCGCTTGGCGGGAAATACATTTTCGGAGATTTTGTCAGCGGGCGCCTTTTCGCACTGGAGACAAAAGATGGCAAAGCAGTGCAGAATAGCCTGCTTGCCGAAGGCGTGGGCCAAATCTCGGCGTTCGGCATCGATGAAGCAGCGGAATTGTACATTTGCGAATACGGCAAAGGGAAAATCATGCGGCTTTCTGCGAAGTGAGTATGGTGGACGGGAGGTGTACACCGGCACGAAAGTGTGGCTACCTGCGTTGCCGGTTATCCGCAAACACCTTTTTCAAAAAACCGGAAATGGCTTCCAGAGTCGGCTTGAACCATGGATCGAAGAACATAAATGTATGGGGCGCGTCAGGGAAATTCCTGACTTCACTATATGTACCGAATGCGTTCAGCTTTGCTATAAAATCTTCGCGTCCCGCGTGCATGCGTGCGACGGAACTGTTGATGAACAGGGTGGGAGGGGTGTTCTTGTTCACATGGGTGAGCGGCGATGCGTCGTTCCACAGGTCGGGCCGCTCGCTTTTGGGAAATCCAAACCAGTAGGTGGCTGCGGAGGTCGATCTGGAATCATCACCTTCGCCTGACTCCGGATGGATGAACGCCAGTGTGCCATCGATGTCGATTATCGCCTGCACCGCGCTGGAAACGGCGTTATTGGCACTGTATCTGGCGTCATCGTTGGTGGTGCCGATGAATGCGGCCAGCTCGCCGCCGGCTGAGAAACCCAGTGCGGCTATGCGGGAAGTGTCTGCTCCATACCGCCAGCCTTCGGACCGGATCCATCGAACGGCTGCTTTTAAATCGTGAATTGCCGCCGGGTACAATGCGGCGGTAGACAGGCTGTAATCTGCGGTGATGCAAATATATCCTTTCGTTGCCAGCTGCCGGGCGAGTGTGCTGTTATGTGTGCGATCGCCCGATCGCCATCCACCACCATGTATCATTAGCACAGCAGGCCTGTTAGTCTTTAACTTGGCCGATGGTCTGTAAATATCCAGAAATAATTTTCTGCCGTCCGGGGTTGTACGGTACAAAATCGCGGGCACACATTGTACCGAAGGAGGCATTGCCGAGTCCGCTATCGTTATGCCCGGATGCCGTTTAATTTCATTCAGAAATGCACTTCTTACTGTGAAACTGGTATCCGGAATGCCCGATGGCCGTAACAGCCGGGATGCAGGTATCGCGCCGGCAGGTTTCCATCCTGAAAAAATACGCTCGACGGTGTAGCTTTGCCTTTCTTCCCGGGTAAGCTGCCGCGCCCAGGATACGCGGCCCGAGGGGTTTGCCCCGGCTCCGAAGCTGTTGTATTCCGCGTAAAAGGCTGTTGCTTCTTTCTCCGGGAACATGTTATCGCCTTTCCAGGGATCCCAGCCCTCTTTTACAATGTGCGGACCCATTTCGGTATCAATAAAAACGGTTTTGGCATGAGGACGCCAGGGACGTCCCAGGTAGACCTGTGTTGCCTCTGTGGAGGCTGAGAGTTTACAATGGAGGAAAACGTAGCCGAAAGGCTGGTCCGGGGTAGTCGATGCAGCTGTGATGTACGAATTGGCCAGACTTTCAATTGTACAGTCTTCGAAGATCGCTGTCGCTTCCCCGAAAATAAAGTCGGTGGTTCCTGTGATCAGGCAGTCTTTGTAGTAGTTTCTTCCGTCCTTGGCGGTGTACAATGTGTCCTGGTTGCCGAGAATGCGGCAATTATAGATTTCAATGCGGTCGCCTTCAGTCGCCAGGGCAACAGCCTGGCCAACCCTGCCCGCGGTGTTTTCGATAGTCAGGTTGCGTAGCATGCAGTCGTTCGCCTGCACGAGTACGGTATAGGAAGTATAAGTGCTGAATTTGTTGTTTTGGGTAAAATCCCTCCCCGGAAGATCCTTTCCCGAGTAGTCGCCATGGGTGATAATGGTTTGCTCCGGATTTTCGCCAATGAGTATAATATTCTTTTTCCAGGCCGGAATCACCAGTTTTTCTTTGTAAATCCCTTTTCTGACATGGATAATGGCCTTGATCTGCGAGTGGTCCCGCACCGCGTTGACAGCTTCTTGGATTGTCCTGAAGTTTCCGCTCCCATCTTGCGCGACAGTGAATTGCTGCTGTATTGCCTGAACCTGGGCGTTGGAAGCAATGCAATACAAAAAACATAACAGAAAGAAGCAGATTCTTTTGGACATATTAACGGTAGCCTGATTTTATAAATGCAGTCAAACAAATACCCGTGCTACCGCAAAAGATTTCAGCATATTATTAGAAAGTTTAATATTCAGCTGGTTCTATGTGGTAATTTCTTTGAAAATCACAATTACCTAGTTGCGTTTGATGTCGTGGCATTTGCATCACCGGGTTATAATCGCTCATCCACGAGACTGAGAACCCAGCATACAAATGCAAATGCTGTGACCGATATCACAGTAAGGTACGCCATTCCAAACCAGCCCACTGTGAAAGATTTGCCATTTTCATTCTTTAAAAAATCGAAAAGCGACCAGAGTAAGAATACTGCGAATATCGCTGTAATGACGGATGTTCCCGTTCTTATTGCCCGGTTTGGGCTGAAAAACAAGGTTTTTAGAATTCGGATGATCAGGTAAAAAAGGATGGCTACGTAAGCCATCGCTACCAAGAGCAATTCCATAAAGCGTAGGTTCGTTTTGTTGGGCTATTCATTTCAACGAGCAAATGGTTTGGCCGATTATTACTTTGGACTTATGGAAATCATTTTTTGGTGATATTTTTTTGCCTGATTCCCCATGCTCGTTAAACCAGGCTTTTACGATTGGAAAAGTATGATATTTTTGAAGGAATATTTTTGTTTTTTTATCATATTGTTATAAAATGATGTTGGTCATTTTGCAATGCCATGGAAACCCTGATCACATTTGCCCTTTATCTTTATTCGAGTATATGGTTAAGCCATAGCAAAAGCGTCTATTATACGATGGAGGAGGCGCATTTTTTCTCCATGGCGCAATCACGGCAGGTGATTCCGCTCAGCCATCCCGACACGCTGTTTCTGGATGCAGCCATCTTCCATGCCAGCAATGAGGTCCGACGGAAGTATGGTCTTCCTCCCTTTCAGCATGATTTTGCATTATACCTGGCCTCTTCCCAGCATGCCACGGCGATGACATTTCGTCGTTTTTTTAATCATACCAATCCTTTCAGCCCCTATGAGCGGACCGCGCAACGCAGGGTCGAGTTATATACCAAACGATTCAAGCGCATCGGGGAAAATATAGGAAAATACCAGACGCTGATCAGTGGTGACTGGATGGTGGCGCGTCAGAACCCGAAAAGTCAGGAGTATGAGTTTCTGAACGAGACCGACCGTAAGGTTTGTCGTCCGTACACGTATGAGTCTTATGCGCACTTTGTGGTGGAACAGTGGATGGCCTCGCCCCCGCACCGGCGCAACCTCCTGAATCCCGAATACACCTTTGTGGGATGTTCAGCGCGCCTCTCCCCCGAGCCCTTCAAACGTCGTGAGGTTCCGTACGCCAGCCTGGTGCAGAATTTTGGAGGAGAGCGATAGGACGGACCGGGAACAGACCCAAAAGCGGATCGTACTTCACTAATAGCAATCCATCAGAATCTGGCTACGGGATTGGTAATAGCTCACGTTTTGTCCCAGATACTCGTGACAGATGTCGTCCAGCAACGCGATCACGTTATTCTGCATCGCCAGCGACCCGCACAGCATCATAACGCCGCCGTTGTCCAGTGTTTCGGCAATGAAGCGCCCGTCCCGCATCAGAATGTTGCGTACATACTGCTTTTCGCCCTCACGCGAGTAGGTTACGTGCACCGCCTGTAATTTTCCCTCTTCCAGCGTTTGGTCAATCATGCTTTTGTAAAGCGAATAGGAGGATTGATCGCGAAATCCGCAATACAGATGCCGTTTCATTTTTGAAGCTTTTTCGGAGATCATTCCCAGAAACGGAGCAATCCCGGTGCCATTGGAGATCATGATGACTACCGGCGCTTCCGGTGGGAGATGAAAATGGGTGTTGTCTATAATACGTCCATGGATGGCGTCACCGGCATTCAGACGATGTAAGTACTCAGACCCCAGCCCCGGCACGTGGAGTTTAACGCTAAGCTGAATATCACTTCCGACCTTTCCGATGGAATAAAGCCTCTCACGATGGTCATCGGCAGGGTAAACGGCCAGCAGGTCGCCGGACGTGAACTTGTGACGGCGTTTCAGTCGAAGGCGAATCATAAATGACTCGCCGGGCCTTGCGCCTGGCGTTTTTTCGATGACAGTGAAAGGCAGGGTGCGATCTTGCCGCATCGTGAGCAGCCCTGGTGAAACCGATAGCGGAATCCCGGCGTGCTGTGACCAGGTAGCGGCCCATTGGCCGAACTCCTGAGGTGACTTGTCGTTGACGGTGTGAATTTCAAGCATCGGAACGGCCCAATGCTGCCTGGCCAGGATGTTGTCGACTTCAAATGCGAATTTGCAGAAATCGGAATAACTGTGGGAGCCGAAGCCTACGACCGAGAACAGAATCTGATTCGGCTGTTGGTGTTTTTCTATCCTCGCCGCAAAATGAGCAGCATTGGTGGGCGCATCACCCAGTCCGTAGGTGGCTGTCATCACGATGAGGTGCGAAGCATTCGGATAGATGGTATAATCATTAAGCTCGCCGACAAATGCGGTCTGTCCATTCGCGATCAGTTGTTGGCAAATGGCGTTAGCGTAGCCTAATGTTCCTCCGTTCTCAGACCCCACCAGGATGATAAATTTGCTTTCGGCCGCTGTATGCAGGTTTTTCATCCGTCCTGCACGGCGTTTGAACGTGATGGCAAAGCCCGAATAAATAAAAAACAGAATGTTGCCGGAGGCAAGCGCAAGCAGGATAGCCCATATCGCATTGTTACGGCCTGTGTGCAGGTCGAGGCTGAGCTCGGTGAGCAATGCCCCCGTGGGATACCGGACTTCCGTCAGGATTTCGCCTGTAATCTGGTTCACGGTCAGTTCCTTGTCTCTTAGTTTGACAGTATAATAGTCTTCTACATCTTCCAAAAAGGGGAATTCGATTGTGCGCACGTCGGCGATGCGGGTCCGTTTGAAAACTCCGAAATCAGCCGTTTTTTGGATAGGATGGTCTTTAATCTTGTCAAAATCGATTTCGGCGGCCTTGTACGATGTTTCCACCAGTCCAAAGCGCGCCAGGGAGAGATAGGTACCTGTGCCTGCGATCAGGAAAATGGGGATCAGCGATAGCCGTCCTAATACGACGTGGTAGTACTGCGCAAAATGGTCGCGAACAATGCGTGTAAAAAAGCGTTTGAGGCCCCGCTGGCGCTGAATAATCAGAATGGTACCCGATGTGGTGATGAGTAGTAGCAGGAAGGAGGTAAGTCCGATGAAAAACCTTCCTGTTTCATGCAGAAAAAGGGATCTGTGCAAGGCCGTTACCCATTCAAAGAACTCGCTCTTTTTCGGAGGATACCCCAGTATTCTGCCTGTTTGGGGATCAATGTATGCGATGAGATTTTTTCCTTCGGCGTCTGTGGCCTTGATTTGTACAAATTGGTTGGCATCAACGCTCAGCTCGCTGATCTCGCTATACTGTTTTTTGAGTATGGGAAGCGTGTGTGAAAGGCTGATTTCATCGAAATGGGCAATCCGGTAGGGCTGGGTTTTTTCAGCCAATGGCTGGAAGGCCAGTATAATGCCGGTAACAGAGGCCAGGGTTAGTAAAATAAAAGAAGATACAGCCAGTGCAAGATGGCTGTATCTCCATATCGAAATGGTCATAAAGTACTAGTTTGGACTGAACCGGACGTACCGGATATACCCGGTCCCCTCGCTTTTCGCAGAAAGAGCGTCGGTGGTCAACGGGATTTCGAGGTCTTTTGTGAAATACTCCTTGTCTTCAACCGCACTTTCGAACCGGAGTTTGTAACCTGCATTGATTTTTGAATTCTCGATCTCAAAAACGTTAACGCTCCGGTCGCCGCCGGTAACGGACGCCCCGGTGATGGCACTGATGTTGGTTGGTTTTTTGGAGAACGCCTTATGCCATTCTTTGAGGCTGTTGTACCATTTTTTATCGGAGCCCATTACATACAATGTCTTGTCGTATGCATTCTTGGGATTGATAATGGAAACGACCATATAAGCACCTTCACCCATATAGTTCGTCATCTGGATCATGCATTTGTATTTGCTCGTACCTGTCCCCTGCGCTAGCGTAACGACAGGGCGGGCGAGGATGAGCGCGAAAAACAGGAGTGTAGTTCTAAATAAAGCAGACATGGGCAATTACTTGAGAAAATTGACGGTAACATTGTTTTTGGAAAGTGACTCGTTTTCCCCGGCCAGGTCAAAAGCCGTTTCCTGAAAATTGGTCCGGATGTCTTTTTTTGCCCCCATGGACAGCAGATATTTGAGCATCGTGTCATCCTTGGAGATCATGGCAGCTCTGTGCAGGGCCGTAAGACCTTCCTTATTCCTGGCGTTGATGTCGATTTGATAGGTTTCCAGTTTTTTGACCAACGACAGATCGTTTTTCGCTACCGCAAGGTGATATAATGTGTTGCCGTTTTGCTGCGGCTCGGTCACTTTCAGGCCTTTTCCTGTCAGGATCGCCATTTTTGCATCGAATTCGGCAGCTCTTTGCGCATTGTAGGATTGCACAAGATATGAACCCAGGTTGTCGCCGTTCTTATCTGTCACGCTTGCGGACGCACCTTTTTCGATCAGGTAAGCGACGATTTCGGGAGAATTGCCCCGCACCGCCATTGCCAGCGCCGTAACCCCTTTTTGATTGCCCTGGTTAATGTCTTTTACCTTTGGGATCAGCACGTTAAACACAGCCGTGTCACGGTTGGATGCGGCAGCATTCATCAAGGGGGTATTTCCATCCTCGTCGGCCTGGTTCACATCCACGCCTTTGGAAAGGAAATACTGGATGATTTCACGTTGTTTGGGCTTGCGTGCCAGCGAATGCAATACGTTGCCGCCATTTTTACCAACCGCCGTCGGCTTGATCTTCAGGCTTTCGAGGTACTGGTAAACTTCAATGGTATTGGCACCGCCGCGGCTGCCCTGCGCGGCCATCAGCATAGCATGATCGGTGGCAGGAACACCCTTCTGCAACAGCGTTTTGAGGAGTTCGATGTTGCCGCTTCTGGCCGCGTAGGCGAAAGCATTGTTCCCGGCAGCGTCGACACTTTTAAGGTCTAATCCATTGGACACAAAATAATTGGTAAGCACCAAATCTTTATCGCTGGCGACCGCCAGGAGCAACGCATTGGCACCGTCGTGGTTCAGATCACTTTTCAGATTCGCGCCATTGGCCAGGCAGATGTCATAAACCCGGGTATTAGGCTGGCCGGCGCCCGCCGCGAAATTCAGCGGAGTGGACCCGTGGCTGTCGATCCCGGTAGCTTTGGCACCTTTGGACACCAGATATTCCATGATCTCGGTATTGCCCCTGCTCGCAGCCCAGTGAATGTAGTGACGGCTGTCGTGTGTTAGCTTATTGATGTCGTTGCCGGGCTGCGTCAGCAGGAATTTAATGGTTTCGGTGGGCGCCTGGGCATTGATGGCCAGCACCACCGGATCGAAACTCGCACCATTGAACTGGGCCGGATTGTTCCCTTTTTCAATGGTTGCTTTTACTGTGCTGACGTCGGGAGCATTTTTCCAGAAGGATTGTTCCAAAAGCACGTTTTGCTGTGCATGTGCCGCAAAAGCAAACAATGCAGAAAAGGTAAAAATAAGCTTTCTCATACTGAGGAATTTAATTAGAAACTAACTATCGGGCCCTGAGCCTTTGGGAGGCGCACAAAGGTAATCGATAACTAGTCTAAATAATACCCTTTCTGAAAATTTGACGGGTCTTGAAACTATGTTTCAAACGCTCGGTAGCTGCGCAACAATTTTTGCCGGGATATCACTCGCTTCTTAAACTTTTCACCGGGTTCATCAGCGCTGCCCGGATACTCTGAAAGCTGACTGTCAGCAAGGCAATGGCGATCGATAAGATACCTGCGAGGGGAAAGACCCACCATCCGATTTCGGTGTGGTAGGCAAAATCCTGCAGCCAGTTTTTCATACCGTACCAGGCAATCGGCGAGGCGATCAGAATGGCGACAAGGACGGGTTTGAGAAAATCTTTCGAAAGCAGCCCGACAATGCTGGATACCGAAGCGCCCAGCACTTTTCGGACGCCGATTTCTTTCGTCCGGAGCTCCGCCATAAACATTGACAGACCCAGGAGTCCCATGCAGGATATGAGGATCGCGACACCGGCAAACACGCCAAATAGCAGTTGCTGGGTTTGTTCGCGGGCATATAGCTTGCCAAAACGCTGGTCGAGGAATTCATATTGGAACGGAACATCGGGAAACCGCTCTTTCCACACCGACTCGAGATGGGCGATCGTGTTCTGAATGTTTCCGCCTGCCACCTGCACCGACACGCGCCCAAGGCGGCCCGGCTGGTAGAACATCACGATGGGGGCTACTTTCTGGTGCAGTGACTCAAAATGATAGTCTTTGGTAACGCCGATGATCTGGCCGCGCATCTGGCCGTAACCGAAGCGGTTGCCAATGGCTTCATCAGGATTTTTCCAGCCCAGCAGGCGGGCGGCAGTTTCATTCAGCACAAAACCGTTGGTACGGTCAGTAGGATGCTCACGGGAAAAGTTGCGGCCCGCGGCCATCGCAATCTGGTAGGTGGGAATAAAGTCTTCATCGACCGAAAGCGATTTGATACTGATTTCCGTGGGTGCCATGGAATCCCCTTTCATCACATAGGCGTCCCACGAATCGAGCAGCCTGCCCGAGGGGATGCGCGACGAGCGGCCGACTTCCCGCACACCCGGATTCTCTTTGAAACGCTGGCGGATCGCTTCGACATCGGTCGTCGAATCGTCGGACATGCTGAAAATGACGACCTGATCTTTGGCATAACCCAGTTTGTAATTTTGAATGTAGCGCATCTGGTTATAAACAACCGTCGTACTGATGATCAGCGTCACAGCGATCGCGAACTGGGCAACCACGAGCGTCTGGCGTAGTTTACCGTTTTTCAGGGCTGTGGCAATTTTCCCTTTCAAAACGGCGATCGGTTGGAAGCCCGTCATAAAAAACGCCGGATAGCTGCCTGCCAGGAGCCCTGTAAATGCAGTAATACCGAATAGTATCGCCAGGAAGCCGGGATCAAGCAACGCGGCAATCGAGAGCTGTTTTTGGGTAAAATTATTGAATAGCGGCAGGCTCAGGACAACGATCATAAATGCGATGGCGACAGAGATCAATACCAATAGTACGGATTCGCTGAGAAACTGATTGACCAGCTGCGTACGTACCGCGCCGATCACCTTGCGCATACCCACCTCCTTGGCCCGCGTGGCCGACTTGGCGGTGGCCAGGTTCATGTAGTTGATGCAGGCAATGAGCAGAATGAAAACCGCGATTGCTGAAAAAAGGTACACGTACTGGATATCGCCATTGGCTTCTATTTCCGAATCCTTGTGGGAGCGCAGGTGAATGTCTGTGAGTTTGGTGAGCGTGAGCACGGAGTACTTGGAAGTATTGGGGCCGACGTGCTTGTTCTGGAACGCAGGAAATGCGGCCACCAGATTTTGCGGGTCGTAATGCTTTGGCAGCAGCAGGAAAGTCGAGAACGAGTTATTACCCCAGTTATTGCGAAGCCCTTCGGCCCCGTAAATGCGGTTGTCGTTCAGTGTCGAGAAAGAGACAAGAAAATTGGGGTGGAAATGCGATTGCGAAGGCAGCCGCTCGAAAACGCCTGTGACCGTATAATCGAACTGGTTGTCCATCCGCACCACTTTCCCGATGGGGTCCTCATTTCCGAAATATTTCTCGGCCATTGGTTTGGAAAACATGATGGAAAAGGGGTTTTCGAGCGCCTTGTCCGGGTTTCCGCGGTCTATTTTAAAAGTAAAAACCTTGAAAATGTTCGCTTCCGCTGCAAACATCTGTTCTTCCGAAAAGCGCTTTTCGCCATACCTTACCAACGCTCCGGTTTCGAGCAGGCGCACCACTTGTTCGATCTGCGGGAAATCCTGCTTCACCAATGGCCCAAAGGGCGGTGCGGCATGCCCCAGACTGAGCGATTCCGTGCCATCGTTGGCCAGGAAGGTGCGGTTTAGCCTGTAAATGCGATCGGCATGTTCGTGGTAGCGGTCATAGCTTAGCTCGTCTTTCACATACAGGGCCAGCAGCAAAAAGCAGGTCAGCCCTAACGATACGCCGGAAATGTTGATGAAACTGAAAGCTTTGTATTTCGTCAGATTTCGGAACGCTATTTTCAGATAGTTTTTGAACATGATGTCTGCATTTTAGACCCGGGGAGGTACTGGAAAAGTTATTAACGGCAACAGGGGCTGTCCTAATAAATGTATGCCATTGTTGTAATGTATTGAAAATCAAAAATTTAATAGATGTTGCTCCGTCCGAAATCGGACGCTGTTGTTCAGGGTTGCACGGCAATGGGGAAGTTGCTGGCCGATGGTGTTCATGTGATTATTCATGAAAGGCTTAATGCTTCTGTGCCGTACCATGCGGTGCCAGCAACTTGAAGGCCCCTTGCATCAAGGAAGATGTCTGAACCTACATTGTTTAATTTTTTCCCAGTAGTCGTAAAAATTCCTTGCGATAGGTAGCAGAAATGGGAATGTAGATGTTGTTGATCCTCACTTTCTCCTTTTCTATGATTTCAATCTTGTCGATGGCTACCATAAATGACTTATGCACCCTGCAAGCGACATGTGACGGGATCTCTTTTTCGAAATCGGTGAAAGTCTGTAAGGTCATGATCCGTTTGTGTACCGTATGAATCCGGCGGTAATCCCGCATTCCCTCAATGTAAAGTAAGTCGTTCAAAGACACCCTTTCCAGCCGGTTGTCGGTTTTGACGAACAGGGCGGTTTTGTTGGCGGATGTAGTCCTGGCCAGGCTGGTCGCGACTTTATCAACAGCCATCACGAACCTTTCAAAGGTAAATGGTTTGAGCAGGTAGTCGGTCACGCTCAATTCAAAACCCTTTAATGCAAATTCATGGTAGGCCGTAGTAACGATCACCTGGCTTTCGACTTTCATGGATTCCAGCAAATTGATGCCGGATAACGCGCCCAGATGAATATCCAGAAAGATCAGCTCGACCTTGTTGAATTTCAGGAAAGAAAATGCGTCGACCCCATTCTCGAAAGTCCCCACGAGTTCCAGGAAAGGCAACCGCGACACATAACCGCTTACGCGTTCCATAGCCAGAGGCTCATCCTCGACGATGATACAGGTGATTTTCATTCTTCAATGGTCAGTTTAACGCGGTAATGTCCGTCTTCAAGGTTGGTGTTCAATTGATGTTTGCCCGGATAAAGCAGTTCCAACCGCCTTTCCACCAAGTTTTTCCCCAATCCGCCCGGCTGCCTGTCTGCCTGCACACCCGGCTCGACCCGGTTTTCACATTCAAATAGAACCCCCTTTTCATTGATCGCAAAACTGATCCGGATAGCATTGTCCGCCCTAAGGTTGGTGTGTTTGAATGCATTTTCGATAAAAGGGATAAACAGCATCGGCGCTATCGTTCTTTCGGCCGGATCACCTGCCAGTTTGTAGCTAATGGCATGGATGTTGGCAGTCCGGATCTTTTGCAAGGCCATATATTTTTCAATGTAAGCCAATTCGTTCGTTAAAGGTATCCGGTTCGCTTTGGTTTCATATAACATAAACCGCATGATGTCCGACAACTTGTTGAGATAGGCGGACGCTTTCACGCTATCTTTTTCGATCAGTATATCGATGTTGTTGATGGTATTGAAAAGAAAATGCGGATCCAGCCGGGATTTCACCAGGGCCAGCTCCATTTCGTAATTTCTAAGATTCAGCTCTTCCCGCAACCTCAGATCGCGAAGCCACGATTCGAAACCCTTGATGACAAAACCGATAGCGCCATTCACCAATGCAATGAACGTGATAGGTATGGCCAGGCCCAGAACGCCGCTTAATCCGTCATTGTCCCAGTAACTGGCATTGAAAAGCACGGTTAGCAGGCTGATTCCGGCCAATGCCGCGAGCAGGCCGGCAGCCAGCGACAACAAAAGCAAGCGGGCCGGCGACTTCGTGCGCACATAATGCGGGAAAAGCCAGTTGTAAAACGAATAAAAACCGATCAGTCCCGGCACCACCGCAAATCCGGCCATAAGCCGGCACCAATGCGCAAGCGGCATCGGCGGCCTTTGGAATAAGGTCAACAGGAAATACAGCACGCCCAGAAGCAACGCGTACAGGAGCCAGTATCCCAGCTGGACCAATATGGTAACCGATTTTTTCATCTCGTGCGGACTTGCGGGGCGACCACGTCTCGCGTTAAAACTGATCAGCCCCTGCTCTTCCGGTTAATATATAGGATATAATTTAAAATGGTAAATAAGAAGAAATACCCAGCCGCCCAGGCATAGATATTCACCTCGGGATCTATGCGGTTGTCGTTGATCAGAAACTGCTTCGAGCAATAGGTATAAGGAAGAAAATAGCCATATTTCCACGAAACCGCGATCAGGGAAGCAATCATCATCGCGAAGCCGATCCCGATGGGCACCATGAAGTTCCGGATGTGGATACTCAGCAGATATTGAAGCGAGAGGATGGGGAGGCTGTAAAGAAAAAATTTGCTATTGCCGATCAAAAACGCCTCGAACGGAAAGTCCTGTTTTGGAAACGGGACATCGGCAAACAGCAGCGCCGGAACAATGCCCGCCATCACAATGCCCAGGTTGAACAACAGGAAAAACTGGACGAGCATGATTATAACAATGCAGAATTTCGCCAGGAAAAGAACCGTGTAGCTTTGGGGCGTAGTGTGCACCTGCTTCCAGGCATTGTTACGGAATTCGATCTGGGCGATCAGACTGGCCGTCAGAATAATACCCATGGGTAACAGGAACACCGACATATATTGCCAGCACTGACTGTAAAGCACCTTCCAAATCGTTGCGGAAGAGTTACTTTCGATCAGTGTATGCGGGTTAAGGAGTCTTTTGATCAACACGAGGGCGGGGATAAACAGCGCGCCGACCACTGTGAGCCAGGAGGCCGAACTATGCCTCTTTTTGATCCATTCACTTTGAATACTATTGAAGATAACCATGATTATTGATTGATGAAATCGATGAAAATGCTTTCCAGGTCCTGATTCATGGCGTTGATGCCGTAGATCATTATCCCCGCTTCTACCAGTTCCCGAGTGATCGTCCCGATCTGCGATTTCGTCGAAATGGCAATCCGCAGCCTGTTGTCGTGGAGGTTTTCTGAGGCGTACCTGCCATCCAAAATACCCATCGCCTTTGCCGCATCATCCGTTTCAAAAGTTACCCGGGATAACTCCCGCCTTCTGGTCATCAACTGATCGAGCGTCCCCTCGTACACCAACTGCCCCTGATTGATAATGCCGACATGACTCACCAGTTTCTCCATTTCGGATAGCAAGTGACTGGAAACGACGATTGAAATACCATGTACCCGGTTCAAATCTTTGAGCATTTCGCGGATCTCGATCATGCCGTTAGGGTCCAACCCATTGGTGGGTTCATCGAGCACCAGCAATTTCGGGCTGTGGAGCAGCGCTATCGCGATACCCAGGCGCTGCTTCATACCGAGCGAAAAATGGGCCGCTTTCTTAGCGCCGGTACGCGCCAGTCCGACGAGGTTCAGCACTTCACCAATCCGTTCCCGGGGGCACTGGTAAAGCTTTTGAAACACCTGCATGTTCTCGGCGGCAGTTAAGTGGCCGTAATAGGATGGGCTGTCGATCAGCGAGCCGACCTGTTTCAGGATTTCCAACCGGTTCTCATGGAAGGGCTTACCGAAAATGTTTATCTGCCCTTCCTGCGTTTTGATCAGTCCCAGAATAAGCCGGAGGGTCGTCGTTTTCCCGGCGCCATTCGGTCCAAGAAAACCATAAATGCTGCCCCTGGGAACACGCATATGAAGGCCTTTGATGACATTATTGTTTTTGTCAAACCGGTGGTACAAGCCATTTATTTCCAGAACAGACATTTGCTTCAAATAAGATTGATGGAATGCTGCAAATGTAAATTCCGGCCCCTGCCCTCATCCGGGAAATCTGCAAAATGGGGCAAAGCGTCTGCAAAGTGGTGTATTGGCACGTAACGTGGTTCCCGAGGGTCAACCGAAGTCATCACCCAAAATCATAAAATATGTTAAATAGCTACAATCCAGATCGTTATAGACATATTTGCATATACATTTGATGCTTAGGCGGATACATCATCCGGCATTTATCACTACGTTTTTTGGGAAATCCGGATGTCAGACAGGTGGCAAGTGGTTCATAACCAGCGTTCAACGAGAATATTTAATCACTATTTGTATGTATAATAAAAAATATTTTACATACATTTACGTAATTAATATTCAAGATGAAAGGGACAAACCTCGGAGAATTCGAAGAACTGGTGCTGCTTACCGTCGCTGCGTTGATGGAAGAGGCATATAGTGTAGCGATATGCGATGAACTCTCGAATCACACGGGCCGCTCAGTGAAACTCGGCGTGGTGCACGCGGTGCTTAACCGTCTGGAAGAGAAATCGCTTGTGAAAAGTCAGCTGGGCGAAGCGACCAAGGCCCGTGGCGGCAAACGCAAAAGATTTTACCAGCTCACCGTGCCCGGAAAGGCGGCATTGGTACGCGCGAAGTCGATGCGGGACGACCTGTGGAATAAGATACCGTCGCTGACGTGGAAAAAAATATAGTATGAAAGAGCAACGGCAACACCATCCGCCCGAATGGGCACAGCGATTTGTAGCGTGGTATTGTAAGCCAGGGCTCGTGGAGGACCTCACGGGCGACCTCCATGAATATTTCGACCGCAACCTGCAATCGGTCGGGCCGTTTCGGGCGAAACTGATCTATATGATCGACGCCATCAAGTTTTTCAGAAGTTACACGGTACGAAAACCCACATTTGCCAACCTTTTTATCAACTGGATCATGATCGGAAGCTACGTCAAAACATCGAGACGCAACTTAATGCGTAACAAGCTGTTCTCGTCCATCAATATCGTCGGTCTCGCCATCAGCATGTCCGTCGGGCTGCTGCTGATCGCCTTTGTACTCGACCTGCGCTCTTACGATAAGTTCCACCAAAAAGGGGAGCGGATCTATCGCATTACCAACATATTGAGCTCCAACGGTGAAAAAAACAGCAAGTATTCATCCACATCGATTAAGACGGGAAAGCTGATCCGCGAAAAAGTGACCGGCATTGAAGAAGTGGCCATCCTGCGCAACGACTTTTTAAAGGATGCAAAGGTTGGCGAGAACATTCTGCCTGTCAAAGGTTACTGGGCGGAACCTTCCATATTCAGGATCTTTACGTTTCCGATGGTGGAAGGCAATCCCGAAACGGCGCTGAAAGATCCTTATTCGGTTGTGCTCACCGAGTCGGCAGCGAAAAAGCTGTTCGGCGACCAGCCTGCGCTCGGCAAGGCGATCAAATTCGACGAGTTCGATTACCAGGTGACCGGCATTATGAAGGATGTTCCCTTCTTCTCTCACATCAGCTTCGAAGCACTGGTATCGTTCTCCACGGCTATTCAAACCAACAAAGCCGACAAGAATTTCGAAGACTGGACGAATATGTACGGAAATTCCGTGTATCTACTGCTGCCTGAAAATACCTCCGCCGCATCCAGCCTGACTTCCATCCAGAAGCAGCTCGATGCCATTGCAAGAGAGGAAAACCTGGCCGATGAGAATACCAGGATCCAGCTCGAACTGCTTCCATTGCATGATATCGTTGTGGGCGAGAGCCTCAATTCCGGCTCCATGAGCGGCAGGGTGGATCCGCATATGCCCCCGACGGTGCTCTGGATATTGGGCGGGCTTGCGCTCGTGGTGATTTTGTCGGCTTGTTTCAATTACACCAATCTCTCGATAGCGCGTGCGATGCGCCGTTTTAAAGAAATAGGCCTTCGCAAGGCCGTGGGTGCCGGCAAAAGCCAGGTAAGGCAACAGTTCCTGGCCGAGGCCGTGATGATCTCGCTCATCGCGCTGTTCCTTTCATTCTTTATATTCCTCGTGTTACGTCCGCAGCTGATCGGCATGGCCCCGGAAATGCAGCGCACAGTGAAGCTCGACCTCACGCCCGCTATGGTCATAACCTTCATCGTCTTTTCGGTGACGGTCGGCGTCATGGCCGGTTTCATGCCTGCATTGTTCTTTTCGAAAGTGAGCGCGATCAGCGCCCTGGGGAATACCGCGTCTGTGAAAGTATTCAAGCATTTATCGCTCCGGCGTGTTTTGGTGGTGATTCAATACACGGTCACGCTGATCTTCATCACTACTACCGCTGTGGGTTATGTACAGTACAAAAATATACTGGCATTCGATCTCGGTTTCAGTACGGAGAACATCCTGAATATCAATATGCACGACAATAAACCCGATGCATTTATGAAGGAACTGGGTGAAATGCCGGAAGTCACGGACCTCTCCCGGTCGCTGATCATCACCAGCGTCGGGAATGCCTGGGGTGGTTTTATTAAATACAAAGATTCGCGGGACTCTGCGCTGGTGATGACCAACAATGTGGATGAAAATTATATGCCCCTGCATGGCTACAAGCTCATTGCCGGGGGGAATTTCACGAGCCGGCCCACCACTCCCGAGGGCGTCCGCGAACTGATCGTGAATCAGCAGTTTTTAAAACGCTTCAACATCAGCGCGAGCGATCCCGCGCAAGCGATCGGCCAGGAAGTTACTTTCAGCAATTTCAAATTGCACGGACACAGAATGACGATCGTCGGGGTGATGAAGGACTTTCACTATGGCAAAGTGGAGAACCTCATCGGGCCGGTAGCATTCATGCCCTGGACATCCGGAGACCGGGCCGTCATTAATGCCAAAATACAAAGCACCGACATGCCGGCGACCCTGGCCAGGATCGAATCCGCGTGGAAGAAGATCGACCGCGTGCATCCTTTTGACGCTGAATTCTACGAAGAATCGATAGAAGAAGCTTACAGCGAATTCTCCACCATGATCAAGATCATTGGGTTCCTTTCATTCCTCGCCATTTCCATCGCCTCGATGGGGTTGTTCGGAATGGTGGTATTTACGACCGAGACTAGGCTGAAAGAGATCGGCATCCGCAAAGTGATGGGCGCCACATCCGGCAACCTCATCTTCCTGCTGAGCCGCGGCTTTCTGGTATTGCTGTCGATATCCGCGCTCATTGCCCTGCCTGTGACTTACTTCTTCTTCGAAAAATTTGTTCTTAAGAATTTCCCTTACCATACGCCCGTTCAAATCGCGGAGCTGTTCATCGGCTTGCTCACGGTACTGGTGATCGCATTCATGATGATCGGATCGCAGACGATGAAGGCCGCACGGACCAATCCCGCGAAGGTTCTGAAGAGCGAGTAGGGCAGATGTCAGGCAGGGGGACAATACAATCCGGATAAAATCTTTCCGCGCAGGTTGCCTATGGAGAAGCCTTTTTCCCGGATGCGTGGGGAGCGTAAACGGTCAAACCTGTGTCTATTAATACTTTGGATAGAGCATGCCGGTACCGCAACCAGGTCAGGCACCGTCGCATTCGGGCACCAAGGTTTGGCCCAGTTCCGGATCAATGCGGCATCAATGCCGTCGTTGGCCAGCCCGCGACTATTGATGAAAACAGCCGCATTTCTTTGTAACCGTTTGATTTATCCATTTGTTGCTGATAAGATTCCTGACTTTAATATATTTCGGCAACAGTTGAAAGATATAATTCCCCCGTAAATTTTAGCCAATGATCCTACCCAAGGAAAGAGATCCAAGATTCATCACCATAAGGCGTGGAGGAAAGTTAACAGATTCCGACCATCGTTTGCTGGCATTATGGGCGGCTGATTGTGCCGAACATGTGCTGCCCCTGTTTGAGCAAGCTAACCCCAATGACACCCGGCCGCGGGAGGCTATTGCATTGGCAAGGGCCTGGGTAAATGGCGAAATAACCATGAAGGATGCTCATAAAGCCGCCTTTGTAACCAATGCTGCCGCAAAAGGAGTATCCGAAGCCGCCAAGTTTGTGGCGCTGGCAGCTGGTCAGGCCGTAGCCGTGGCGCACGTCGCGGCACATGAATTAGGTGCTGCTGCATACGCAATCCGGGCTGTCAGGGAATCTGCTGAAGAAAACCTGAAAAATGAATTGGCACGCAAGGAATGTCAATGGCAGCGCGACCAGCTTCCGGACGAAATTCGCGAACTTGTATTGGATGACCAGCGACTCAGAAATCATATCTGTTGGTTTGTATTCGATTGCTGACTTTAGAGTGAGTAAAAGTATTCATCCCGACATTGTAATCTATTCCAAATATCTTCATCCAAATCTCCCGTAATTGTTACTTAAAACGCAGGTGTTTGCCGGGTAAATTGCAAATTAAATCGAGTCATTCATGATAACATGTAACCTTTTTTTATTCTGCCGGATCAAATGGCAGGAATATGAAGAAAGCGTTTTTAAACTGTTGCATGAACGATATGAAAGTATTTTTCCGAGCACTCATCGTATTAGCAATCACGGCGGTGGGAATACAATCATTTGGCCAAACTGGCTCAATTAGGACAGTAACGGGCAGTAAGATTGAAGCAGGGCAGCTGGATGAATTCATCCGGCAAAGCATGGATAGCCTCAAAATACCAGGGTTGTCAATTGCTATTGTCAATGATGCGAAGATGGTATATCATCGAACTTTTGGAGTTAAAAACTTCGACTCAAAAAATGCGATTGATAGCAATACGATCTTCGAGGCGGCTTCTCTGTCCAAGCCATTGTTTTCTTATTTTGTAATGAAAGAAATTGAAAAAGGGATAATTGGCCTGGATGATCCTCTTTATAAATACATGCCTCATCCGGCCATTAAGGACAATGACAAAAGATATGAATTAATAACTCCTCGTATGGTCCTATCCCATACTACGGGCTTCCCCAATTGGTCCGTTGACAAGCCCATCGAAATACAGTTTACCCCCGGCACCAGCTTTTCGTACTCCGGAGAAGCACACCAGTATCTTACAGCTTTGCTCGCGGTAATTCAGCACACCAATTGGCAATCGGGACTGGATTCAATTTTTCAGCAGGACGTTGCCAGGCCACTTGGAATGAAGCGATCGTTTTATGTCCGAAATGCCTACACTACCAGCAACAAAGCAACAGGCTATTTTAAAGATGGGAAGGCCAAGGATTTCTGGCTGGATGGCTCAATATCCTTTGGCGGTGCCCATTCACTTCATACAGAGGCTACGGATTACGTTCGATTTTTAATAGCAATGATCAACGGTGAGGGATTGAAAAAAGAGACATTTGATGAAATGTTGAAAGAACAGATCCATTTTGCTGAGGACAGCGACTTGTCGTCCACAGGGCAAACGGGGTGGTGTCTTGGCTTTGCCATGAAGCCGATGCTATATGGAATGCGGTATCTTCACACTGGCAGCAATTCCGGGTTTCAATCTTATTGCTGTTTCAATAGGGAAAACAAATACGGGCTCGTCCTTTTTACAAATTGCGAGAAAGCATTTGAACTATATGCCCGGATAGGCAAATACCTGGACGACGAGTTTTGATTCACAATTTAACCTCATTACGCATGCAAAATTTAGAGACTATTTTTTTAAGTATCGCCATATTCGGTTCAGGCGTACTGGTCATATTCATCATTGCAAAATACAGTTACTTAACCAAAAAGGTTTTTGCTGAGAAGGGAATGCCCCATGATGCAAGTAAGATGTCGTACCCGGAGATCGCGTGCATTGTGATCGGCATTGCCCTGGGACTTGGCGCTTCATCGGCTTTTACGATACTGGATCTTCCGGAGGACACCATGGATATGTTAATCTATGCGACTGTCCTTTTGGGAGGCGGTTTAGGACTTTTATGCGCACATTTTATCCGAAAAAAGGGTGAAAGTGCGAAATGAAACGGATCCCGACCGGCGGACGATAGAGCGAATAAGAGCAGGTGACGCGTCCGAATTTCGGATGATTGTCGAGAAATATAAAGATGTGTCTCTGTCATTAGTCAGCTCATTAATCAAAAACGATGCGGAGGCAGAAGACCTTTTACAGGATGCATTTATCAAGGCATTTAACAATATCCATAAATTTCGATTTGAATCATTATTCTCGACCTGGCTTTACCGAATAGTCGTCAACACCTGTCTGAGAAGGAGAGAAACGGATAAAGCCGGCCTTTTTGACGGGCTGTCAAAAGTCGAAAGGACACATTCACAGGAGCTGTCCGGCATCGACCTGCTGGAACAAAATGAGCGAAGTACTTACATTTCACTTTGTTTTAAGATGATGAAACCGGAAGAAGCGCTCCTTTTGAGGCTTTTTTACCTTTGCGACCTGAGTGTTGCGGAAATACGGCAGGTGACCGATTACAGTGAGTCGAATATTAAAGTCATACTGCACAGGGCAAGAAAAAATATGCATGAAATTCTGGTGAAACTCACCGGGAATGATCTCAAAATCTAATATGAACGAAGATACTACAAGAGCCCTTGTCAAGGCAGGTATGCTGCACACTTCGGACGAATTTGCCCGGGAGTTAATGTATAAACTGGAACGCAGAAACGCATTGCGGCGCGAATTTGCCAAAGCGTTCATGGTGGGTTGCAGTTGCTGTGTTTTTATTCTGGTGTTGTTTGCAGCAACCTCGCATGCGGTTACTGTGTTTAGCTTACATTTCCCCGCCTTCAACGTGAAGCTAATAGGTGTTATCGTGGTTGTCGGCTTACTGAACCGATTAATAGCAATGAAGGAAGCGCTAGCGGCAGGTTGACTTGTTACGGGCCATTGTTTTCAGGATGAATATTTCGTATTATTGGTTACAATACCTGTCAAAGCTTACCGGTTCAGGCAAATAGCTTTCGCTGGCAACGGCTGGATTATCGCTAAGATCTCTTAATTATGACATCCTTATGCGCTGTTTAACAAGATTCTTGATGCTGATCGCACTGGCAGGCTGCGGCGACGAAAAGCGCCCCGACCCGGACTGTGTTGAAAAACCCAGAGATGCCTCCGGTTGTTACACCGTTTATCACCCCGTTTGCGGTTGCAACGGAAAAACATACAGCAATGAGTGCGAAGCCCGTGCGCATGGAATTGTTTCCTTTCAAAAAGGCAATTGTGAAGATCCGCGGTAGGCTTTACCGGAATTGACTTCGGCGAAAATACAGGATGAGCAGCATTGACAAGATTAACGAACTACTGCCGTAAAGCCAACTGTAATTTGGAAACTGCACTTCCAGATTGTGAAGAACCACCTGGTCTTTGAAGAAAAACGAAAGAATGAATAATGAATTATTGATAAAGTGTACCAGAATGGGGACCCATAGATTTCCTGAAAATACATATAGATAGCCAAATATCGCCCCTAACGCCAGCCTGGGGAAGAAGCCGTAAAACTGTAAATGCACAGCACTGAATAACGCTGCCGTCAGCCAGATGCCCAGGTGGTTATTTTTAGTCCCCTGTATCAGTTTGTTCTGTATAATACCTCTGAAAAACACTTCTTCGCCCACTGATGCGATTAAAGCGCTGACAACCAGTAGGGTAATCAGCTGATCAAAAGACTCGATGGCCGTGAGCTTTGCTACCAGTAATTGATTGGCCTGCTCTTTTTGTATCATCCAATGCTCTACCGTTGAGAATGCTTTTGGAAGAGTTATCCCCTTGTTCCATCCGATCAGTATTTCATTGAACGGCAGGAATGTAATCCCGACGAATATGCCTGCCCAGAGAACAGAAACACTTTTTAAGGGGCGTTTACTAAACCCTTTCCAGCTTGCGGATTCGAACCAATGCCAATAAACCAAAGGTGGAATAAGGTAAATGCAGAGGTGGTTGATGGCTACATTGGTAACTAAGCCGTACCAGGGCGATACATGCTGCATGAGGAACGCGGCCATCGCTGTCAGAACCATGCCAAGCGCCATACCCAGCAGGATGCACCCCGTGAAAAGGAAAATAAATTTTAGACTTGTCAGTTGTAAATGCTGATTCATAAAGTGTCAATCCCGTAAATACTCGTCAAAGGGCATGCCTGAAGCCAATTCAATAATGCTGGCAAGCAACAGATAATTGGTATTGGAATACCGGACCCCTTCGCCCGCAGTGAATACTGCCGGCCTGTTTTTCTCAGATAACTTTTGAATGATATCCGCATTCGAGTGGATGCGTGAGACATCAATATCCTGCTCCGTCCAGGCCAGGAAGTCCTCAATTCCCGAAGTATGTGAAAGCAGATGCTTTATCCTGACGCCCGGATAGTGTAATTCCGGAAAGAATTTGCCCGGGCTGTCCTCATAGGAGAGCAGAGCCTTTTCTTTCAATTGCATGATCCCCATGGCTGTGAAACCTTTGGTGCTAGAGCCGATTTCGAAAATAGATTCGTTGGTCAGAAGTCGTTCTTTCCCATCCCCGGCGGAGCCCAAAGCAGTTTGTAAAAGCACCTTACCCCGATCCATGATCAGGACGCAACCGTTGAGGTTGTTACGTTGGCCGAGCGTGTCAAAAAGCGCTTTTAGTTGCGCTTGCCGGCCTTGGGCAGATGTTTGCAGACAACCCAAACAGAGCAGGGGAAGCAGGGCAATCGTGACCTTGAAAAAGTTGGAAAACATCGGACCGCCGGTTTGATGAAGTGTTTGCAATTAGGATATGAGTGCAAAGGCAAAACCAACGCAGATCTAACAAAGCGATTTCTTAAATGGGCAGTAATTTCCCTGGACATAAAGCTGGCCAGAGCTGTTTGAATGCATTTTAGTGATGAAAAAATCTCTAAACTGTTTATGTCACTGGCAGTGCTAGTTATTTTGTAGATTTGAAAAATAGATCAAGAATATCTCAGAAATATACAAAATACGCAATACGTGTGTTTCAGGTTATGCACAACTTTAATACAAAAGATGCTTGGAAGTAAGCTCATTAAGTGAAGGTTCAAGCCAAGATTATAAGTTCTGATTAAGAAATAGATAAAACTATGGCAAAAAATAAATTATTGCGAATGGATAATGTCGGCATCGTGGTAGAATCCATCGATGACGCTATTTCTTTTTTCACGGAGCTGGGCCTGACGCTCGAAGGAAGGGCCACCGTCGAAGGGGAATGGGCTGGTCGGGTTACCGGACTGGGCAATCAGTGCGTGGAGATTGCTATGATGGTTACCCCGGATGGCCACAGCCGGCTGGAAATTTCGCGATTTCTCACGCCGCCTGTTATTTCAGATCACAGGACTGCTCCTGTGAACTCTCTCGGTTATCTGCGTCTTATGTTCACGGTCGAGGATATTGACGAGATGGTATCCCGGCTCAGCAAACATGGCGCTCAGCTCGTTGGCGAAGTGGTTCAGTACGAGGACTCGTACCGACTCTGCTACATTCGCGGAGCCGAGGGGATTTTAATCGGTTTGGCGGAACAGCTCGCTAAATAAATGAGCGGATGCCTTCCACCGGGCCATTGCTTCACGGTATGGGGTTTAAAAGAATGTGATGTCTCACCGGGCCAGCGCCTTCTGAATTTCATTTTCGAGATCATCAGAGAAGCCCTCGTGGAGAAAGAGCACCTTTCCATCCTTGCCGATCAGGATGTAAAGAGGAATCGCCGAAACATGAAAGGATTTTTTTGACGCTTCGTTTCCGACAAGCATCGGGAAAGTCACTCCGGTCTTTTCGGCACGCTTTTTGGAAATACTTAACTGGCTGGTTTCATGAATAATGCCGTAAACCTGCAAGCCATGCGCTTTGTACCGGTCATAAAGTCTTTGGATCTTCGGCATGGATGCAATGCATGGCCCACACCAGGCCTCCCAGAAATCCAGCAAAACGACTTTTCCATGGGGCACGAGCGAATGGCTTTTATCATTTTCGAATGACGGAAGCATTATGGTGCCGACCGTACTGCCTAATAGTTTTGACAAGGGATTTTCCGCCTTTAAGGGAGCTATTTCTTGCTTGTAATTTTTAATAAAAACAGGGTCTGAGAAGTCGTAATGCTTGTTTTTACTCAGGTCGAATACCTGAAACAGCAAGTCCTGGACCTTCCCCAGCGTTTCCTGATATTTTCGCACTTGTACGGGCAACATGCTTTTTTTGTCAATGGTGAGCACTTTGCGGCGTTTGCTGACATCGTGCTCGGTCAGATCAGGGTAGTTGATTGTCAGGTAGTAATAATGCTCGTCCTGGCTTGCGGTAATGCCTGTTGCCGCTGCCGTGTCCAGTTTGATCAGATCGTGGACAATCATCTGTCCGCCTGTGGTGCTGTAAAAAATGTTCCCGGTCGGATCGGATATGATTTTGTATGTCTTATTAAGCGTGTCTGAAACATAACCCAGGCGACCGTCGAAAATGGTTTGCTGGTCGAAACCATCTCTTTGAGCCCAAAAACGAAAGCCGATGGTCTTGTCCGCCGGGTCTAACTCGATGATGGCTTTTCCCGACATCGTCCTGACGTCACCCGTTACCAGTGTATCGGTCCGTTGTAATCGGTAAGATAGCGACCTTAGTGAAGCCTGTCGTTGCTTCACGGAGGTGATAATACGTTGGGCGTCTTGCGCCCAAATGGTTTGCCCGGCGGGAAACAATAGTAGCCCCAATGCCAAAATTTGAAATGCCTTCATTGCGAAACACAGGTTGTTGTTTCGAAAAGTAATGCCGGCTGGCGAGTCATTTTGTGGATTTAGACGGAAAGGTAAGTGATTTCGTCCGTTTGAATCAGGAGGTCCGCCCGTCGAAATTTTTGCCGGTTTCGTCGAAAAGGATGGAAGCGGTGCCAGCTGAGCCGCCGACCTGTGAAATTTTGGGTAAATTACTGCAATGAAGTCGTACAAAAGTAACCTGCAGCATCACGAGGTAAGGACAGAAATTGCATTTTTCCTGACCTATTTCATTTTGTTTCCGATCATTTCCAGCCTCGAATATAATTTTAGGGAACGAGGCTCTGCGGCACTCTTCATGGGAGAAATACCGGACCGGCTCGTCTATGGCGCACTCAATATGGTTCCATATTGGCTTTATTATAAGTTACTTATCCGGAAATATTTGTTCAGGAAACGCCCGCTTGCTTTCATCGCATTGCTGGCACTATTTCTCGTCGCTTTGAATTTCTATTACGTCGGCAACTATTGGCTGATCTCCCACATGCAATTTCTGCCGGCAGCGATGGTAACGCGAGCCGCTACCTGGTTTGAAGCCGACACCCTGCTGCATTTCAGCATCATCTACATTTTTCGGGATTTGTTGGTTATCACTGCCTTGGCTTATTATCTGAGGGCCGGGCGCCTGGCCCGTCAGTTGGAAGCACTTCGCAGCCAGCAGCTGGAAGTAGAACTCAGTGCTCTGAAAGTCCAGCTTCAACCTCACTTTTTCTTCAATACCCTCAACAACATTTATTCGCTTGCATTGCAGGGATCGGAAAAAACAGCTGCGCTTTTAGCCGGGCATACCGAAATCATGCGCTATGTGCTTTACGACTCCGCATTGGCGCGCGTAAAACTTTCCAAAGAGATTGCTTTCCTGAGAAGCTTTACAGATGTGGAGGCCGTACGATTTTCCGAGTACATTTCTATTACATTTGAAACCCAGGGCATCACGGATATCCCGAACATTGAACCGTTACTGTTGCTTCCTTTTGTGGAAAATGCTTTCAAGCACGGCATAAGGGATGAGATCGCAACGGGCTACGTTCAAATCATTATTTGTTGCTTTGAAAATGAGCTGGTGATGGAAGTGAAAAATAGCAAGCCTTCCATCGGTAAGGTTTCATCGGGAACGGGTGTCGGACTGGCTAATGCATTGAAACGATTGGCCCTGCTGTACCCGGACACCCATCGGATGCAGGTAACAGAGGACACGGATCGTTATGAAGTTCAGCTGAATTTAACATTAAGGTCGGAATGATAAAATGCATTGTTGTCGACGACGAGCCTCTGGCAAGGCAGGTACTGGAAAACCATATTTCCAGAATAGATGACCTGCAACTGCTCGGTAAGTACGCGAATGCAATCGAGGCTTTCGAGATCGTTGCAAAAACTTCGTTAGACCTTATTTTTCTGGACATCAAAATGCCCGTACTAAGCGGCGTCGAATTCATTAAAAGCCTGAAAACCCCGCCCGCTGTTATTTTCACCACCGCGTTCCCGGAATATGCCGCATACAGCTATGAACTGGATGCAGTAGATTACCTGCTTAAACCGGTGACCTATGAAAGGCTTGTCAAAAGCATTGCGCGGTTTCAGAAACTTCTGCCCGTGCATCCGCAAACCTCGCATTCATATTTCAAAGTGAACGGCAAATTACTCAAACTGGAACATCAGGACATACTGTGGGTTCAATCCATTAAGGACTATGTGATCCTGAAAACCACGCATGGTAGTTACATCACCCACATGACAATGAAGTCGATTTCGGAATTGCTGCCACAGACACTGTTCCGTCGTATTCATCGCTCATATATGGTTGGTGTCTCACATCTGACGGTAATTGGCAAAAGCGAAGTGCACGTGGGGCAGGTCTGCATCCCGATCGGAGAAAGCTATAAAGGCGCATTGCGGGACATGATGTGACTCGAATGATGAAAATTTCGGTTTGGCTGTGGCAGCAAAATTGCACACTGGACACTTTCCTGATCGTCCAATGAGTGGCTCGTGACACAATTCTGTCAGCGCACAAATCATCAGGAGATGGCTTCTATCATTTTTTAAATGGAGCCCAGAAAGGAAGCAGGGAAAACCCGACCTGAAAGAAGGGTATCTTCGCCTTGTTTATGATCTTCATTATAGAGCGATTTGATCGTACTCAACGAATTAGAGAGGAAATGAGGATGGATTTGCTGCCGTAACAGTAAATTGGCGGTTTCGCTGGCATTGGATTTCAATTGAAGGTTTTCGATTTCGCTTCTCACTTTCTTGCGCTGCAGGATAACTATTTTTTGCAAAGTCAGAATGAGGCTGTTAAGGGTTAGTATGGATATTGTCGCGGGAAGAAAATGAAACTCTCCGTTCCTCCATTGAAGTCCTGTGAGTGCAGGGTAAAGAAGCATAGTCATAGTCCCGATGACAAAGGCACCCAGATAGCTGGAAAAATAAAATTTTACATTGACCAATTTATCCGCCGCATCACTATACTTCGGAAAAACTGCCAATAGTGCCAGGTTACAAAAGCTGGTCGCAGCAGTGAACAGGAACGCTTCGAAGAACGGGTTTACTGCTTTGCCCAGGTCATTGGTAATGGCAGATAGAAATGTAAAGATAAAAACCGAGGACATCAGGGAGATCATCCAATTCAGTCTGATTAAGCATTTGACGGGTGTTTTTTCCGCAGCGCCGGGCATTGACATAGTTTGTGCAAAAAAGTCTGCCTTAAGGCCTTTCCCGAAAGTTGACCTGATGGCGGATAGGCTATACAGGTACATCATTTATTGGCGATTGATGTGCTTGATTTTCCCTGGCGGAAGCTCCGGATTAAGACAATGGTTATCTCACGCGGCTTCAACCGACGAACGAAATTCGGCGTAATCATGCCCGTTCATTTACACATCGGACAAAATGCCCGCTGAATCGGAAGGCTTCCACTTTGAACCGGAGGAAAAGGAAGATTATTCGTTGTTCGAAAAGTGAGTTATGCGAATTCACTTTCCGATAGTGAGAATGGCGTAGCGGATTTAGGACGTCCAATCAGGTAGTCGGCCGTTTGAAAGTAGCGTTTTTTAATCCTTTGCTTTCAGTCGATTATTTCAACTTTTCTATAAAAATCATAATTATACTAATCCATTATTGGGAAATGCGAAATTAATGAATCGTAACTTTTGAAAATCTTGAAATTTTCGTGAATATGTGGCTAAATTAGGGAAACGATATTTGGTCGGATCAAGATTTACTCAAAGATGGACACGCTCGATGAAACTGTTCTGCTGAAAGACATTGCTTTGGGAGACAGCAAGGCTTTCGATGAGGTGTACCGTCATTACCATGGCGAGATAAACCGCTACGTTCTCAAATTCGTCAAATCTGCCGAGCATACCGAGGACCTGTGCCAGGAGATATTCCTGAAAGTATGGGAGAAACGCGAGACGCTGCCGAACCTGCAATCCTTCCGAGCCTACCTTTTTACCGTTTCCAAAAACCGGGTACTCGACTTTCTTCGTCATGCGGCGACCGAGCGTTCGGCGCGGGAGGAGATCATCCGGGCCTCGCTGCAATATGCCAGTCACGTCGAAGAATCCCTGCAATCCGAAGAATATCAGCATTATCTTCAAAAAGTATTGCACGAGCTCTCCCCGCGCGACCAGGAGGTGTTCCGCCTTTGCCGTGAAATGGAGCATACCTACGACGAAGCCGCCGAAGTCCTGGGCATTTCCCGCAATGCGATCAAAAAACACATGGTGAAGGCGATCAAGTATATTAAATACTCTGCTTGCAAAAGCTTCGGGCTTTCGTTCAATTCGCTGGTTATCTGCGGTATGCTGGTTTGGTGACCAATCCCGCAAAAAATTAACATAAATTTTTGGCGAAGGGGTACCCTAACATCCCCCGCGTCCGTCTTCATCATAAATAGCCGGAAAAATGGAAGAAAAGCGATTCCTGGAAACACTCGTCAAGCGCTATGTGGATAATGCGTTGAGCAAAGAGGAACTTGACGTTTTTTTCCGTCTGCTGGGCGAAGGTAAACTGAACGAAGCGCTGGCAACGCGACTCGACGCAGAAAGCGGCGACCAAAAGGGGCAGGTCCAACCGCTCCGTCCCCAGCCATGGAAGGCAGTTTCCCGGACGTTTCGCATTGCCGCATCGGTGCTGATCGTGATGGGTATCGGGTTCTATGCCTGGAAACACAATTTCCTCCCATTCTTCGGGAATACCGTTTCGGTAGCGACAGGGAAGGGAGAGCGAAAGGAGATAAAACTTCCAGACGGCTCTATGGTATGGCTCAACGAATCGAGCAGGATGGAATATCCCTCGCATTTCGAAGCGCATTCAAGGAAGGTAATGCTGCTCGAAGGAGAAGCTTATTTCGATATCGAAAGGGATGAGTCGAAGCCATTCTTTGTGGAAGCGTCCGGTACGACAACCCGCGTGTTAGGGACGGCATTCAATATCCGATCCTACCATTTTCTGAAAAGTATATTGGTAACCGTTACAAGGGGGAAGGTGGAAGTCCAAAAAGCCGGCGGAGGCACAGGGCCTGATAAAAAAATCCTTTTGCCCAACGAGCAGGTGTATTATGATATTAAAACCCGCGAGATCAAAAAAGTAGCGGTCAACAGCGCTAACGCCGTGGCATGGAAGGAAGGCAAACTGCTGTTCGACAACGAGAGCTTCGCCAATGTGATTGCCATTCTTGAAAATAAATTTGATGTAAAGATCCGGGCAGAGGAATCGATACGGCAATATCATATGTCTGCCGAATTTACCTCAACCGACTCCCTTCCTCGCATTCTCGATCTGTTATCCCTCGCCAACAACCTGGAATACCGCTTTGAAAACAATCAGATAACACTTAGCAAAAAGAGAAAATCCGTGCCTATGTAAGTAAAGACTGCCTTCAACGCAAAAAATCCGGCAAACCGAAGCCTGCCGGACTATGTGATAGTGAAAATCAGAACGTAACGCCAATCACTGACTGATCTTGCTATCCGGAAGCTGGAATTAATGTTTTATGATTAACCCCAACTCATTCAAAGGTATGAAAAATTGTACCAGAAGTTTAGTGTCCATGCTCAAATGGACATGCCGAACCGTGTCCTTCTTATTTTTTGTATTGCTGATCACGGTGCCGGTTGCCCAGGCGGGTGGCGACACTAAGCAGAGCCTTCAGGAAGTGACGATCGACCTGACGCTGAGGGACAGGAGCCTGAAAGAAGCATTGAACCTGATCAAGAAAAAGACCGGCTTCAAATTTGTGTACAACGAAGCGCTCGTGGCACCCTATCGGGTCAGTATCACCGTGAACCACAAGCCGGTGGACGAAGTGCTCGACGAGCTGCTGGGTCCGACCCGCCTCGACTACCGGGAACAAAGGGGCACCGTAGTAATCGTTGAGAAGGAAGCCAGGCCGACCGGCCAGATCCAGAAAACGGAAATCCTGCTGGCATCGCTCGTGCGCCCGGCCGACCGGGAAATATCGGGTGTTGTGACCGACAACGATAATGGCGAAGCATTGCCTGGGGTAGCGGTGCTCGTGAAAGGCACCTCCACCGGTACCATTACCGACATGAACGGCAAGTACATCATCAAGGTGTCCGACTCAGGCGCACCCGTGCTGGTGTTCTCGTACGTGGGCTACCTGGCGCAGGAAGTAGCGGTCGGTGGCCAGTCGGCGATCAATATCAAACTGGCGAGCAGTACGAAACAGTTGAATGAGCTGATGGTCGTGGGGTATGGAACACAGTCCAAGGAGGAGTTTACCGGTTCGGCGGCCCGGGTATCGGGGGATAAGCTGAAAGATATGCCGGTGCAAAGTTTCGACCAGGGGCTTGCGGGTCGTGCGACGGGCGTTAGCATCGGTCAGCCGAATGGTGTTTTGAACAACCCGCCGGTAATCCGCATCAGGGGCATTAACTCTATTTCGCTCAGCTCGTTTCCATTGATTGTAGTGGATGGTATTCCGATCAATACCGGCGACATTTCGGCCAACACCACCGTGGCCAACAACCCGCTTGGGGACATTAATCCTGCCGATATCGAGTCGATCGACGTGCTGAAAGATGCCGCCTCGACTTCCATTTACGGTTCACGGGCAGCTGCTGGCGTGCTGCTGATCACGACCAAAAGCGGCAAAACGGGTAAGGCGAAAGTGACGTACGAAGGCTGGACAGGCATTACCAAAGCGACACGCCTGCCCAAAATGCTCGACGCGCAGCAGTTTATGGATATCAAAAATGAAGGAGTGATGAATGCCAAGATCCTGGGCGGTAATGCGAACAACGATGCCGTGGCGTCGGCGCTTTTTTTTCCTATTATCCGGGAGGACGGCTCCATCGTGAATACCAACTGGTATGACCAGGTATATCAGACCGGCGTTTCGCAAAACCATAGCATCAGCGTATCCGGCGGTTCGGAGTCGACAAAATATTACTTTTCCACGAATTACAGCAATCAGAAAGGCATTCTGAAAACCAATCAGTTTACACGGAAAGCGGCGCGTTTCAATATCGATCACAAACTTAATTCGTGGCTGTCTTTTTCCGGAAATATCAATTACAATACCAGCCTGAATGCCTCGCCGAACACTGGCTCGCTGAGCGGTAACGCATTCGGATTGGTGGGCTCGGCGCGGCTTGCCTGGCTTTCCGCTCCAAACGTATACGCAGTGAACCCCGATGGCTCGTATAATGTGAGCTCGTCCAATACGCTGGGCATGGGCAACAATAAGGTGGCGAGCAACTTTTATAACCCCGTTCCATTGCTTGACCTGAATAAGTATACCTCCGAAAACGACCGCATTATCGCCAACTTTGGTACCACGGTGAAGCTATTCAAAGGCTTGCAATACAAAATGAGCTACGCAATGGACCGTTTGAAAGTCGAAAATGTGAGTTTCAACAGCCCGGTTCACGGTCCCGGAAACTCTTCCAACGGCAGCGCCACCAATAGCAGCAGGCTGATCAGCAACTGGAACTGGACGAATACGCTGAACTATCAAACCACCTTCGCTACCAATCATAACATTTCTTTGCTGGCGGGCTATGACGTCCAGAAATTCGAGACATCGGGTTGGGGTGCCACCCGTACGCAGCTTTCGGATCCGTTTTTCGACGAATTTCAGGGAAGCTACGGGCAAATATCCCCTGTTGCGAATGTGTTGACGGAGAGTGCATTGGTGTCTGTATTCTCGCGATTTACCTACGATTTCAGCAAAAAATACTTCTTTACCCTGAACTACCGCCGGGACGGCAACTCTGCCCTGGGCAGCGGCAAGAAGTACGGAAATTTCGGAGGTGTTTCCGGTGGATGGAGCATCTCGGAAGAGGATTTTTACAAACATTCCAAGCTGGCCGATATCATGAGCAGCGTGAAGCTACGCGCCAGCTGGGGACGTGTGGGCAACTCGGGCGTGAGCGCATACGGCTCACTTGCATTGTACGAGTCGAACCTCTACGCCGCCGTGCCGACATGGAATTTCAGCCAGGGGGGTAACCCCGATCTGGGCTGGGAAACCAGCAGCCAGACCAACGTCGGCGCCGACGTAAGCTTCCTGAACGACCGCATTACCCTGGAAGCGACTTATTATGCGAACAGTGTCAACGGATTGATTCTCAATGTGCCGCAATCGCCTTCGAAGGGTATCCCCGGTGACGCGATATTCATGAACATCGGCGCGATGTACAACCACGGCATCGAGCTCGGCGTGAATGCCAACATCATCCGGAAAGGCAAGCTGAGCTGGAATGCGAGCCTCAATTTCACACATAACAAAAACAAAGTCACAGAGCTGTATGGGCAGGGTACGGAATTGGTGGGCACCACTTCCACGGCAGCGGAGGCGACCAACATTACCCGAGTTGGCTATTCCGTAGGAAGCTTGTATGGGGCAAAAACGGATGGTGTGAACCCCGAAAACGGCCAACGCATCTTCATCAACAAGGCGGGCGAGCGTGTGCAGTACAGCCACGTGGTACCTGCGGGGGGAAGCCGCTGGACTTATCTGGACGGCTCTCCCGCACCTGCCATTGCGGTGGACGACTATTACCTGCTCGGCAATGCGCTGCCGACCTATTATGGCGGTTTTATCAATAATGTCAAATACGGGCAATGGGATCTGGGTGTGAACTTCACTTATTCCGGGGGCAACCTGGTGATGAATGGTACGAAGGGCACCTGGCGCGACCAGCGTTTCTGGAACAACACCACCGAAGTGCTCGACCGATGGACCACACCGGGGCAGGTAACCAACATACCGCGCGTCGTGTACGGCGATCTGCTTTCGAACGGCTCGTCGTGGCCGATCTCCGAGAATGCCGAAAAGGGGGATTTCCTGCGGTTGCAGTCGGTTTCGCTGGGTTACCGCGTGCCGGGCCCGATACTGAGTAAGCTGGGGCTGAGCTCGGTGCGGTTGTATGCGCAGGTTTTCAATGCGTTTATCCTCACCAAATACACCGGCACCGATCCCGAGATTTCGGTCAATGGTAATTCCAACACGACCCCGGGTGTCGAGAAAAACTCCATTCCGCAGGGCCGCACATTCACATTTGGTTTAAACCTCGGTTTCTGATCATGAAAAATATCCTCAAAAACACTCCTATGAAGCCTGTGAATACCTGGTTGTTCCGGCTGACCTGCCTGGCATTGCCTATGACGGCGCTGATGACCTCGTGCGATGAAAAGGAACTCCTGAACCCGGTGCCTAATATTGCCTTGCAGGATGCCTACATTTTCGACACACCGGCCCGCGTGTTGGGTCAGGTGAATGGTTTGTATGGTGCGATGAAACACGCTAGCCTGTACGGCGGGCGCTACCTGATGCTGGCTGATATTCGCGGCGAGGAGTTTATTAACCGTACGCAGAATGTCTTTACCGGTTACGACGCATGGAGCCATACGGTAACCTCCGGCTCCAACGACGCCTCTTCGGCCTGGGGAACTTCCTATACCGCCATTAATTCCGCAAACCTGCTGATCGATGGCCTTCCCAAGCATCCCGACGTGGTCGATGCAGCGACGGCCGCGCAATACGTTGCGGAGGCGAAATTTGTACGCGCATTCTGCTACTTCGGCCTGATAACCCGCTATGCGCAGCCTTATGCGAAGGACAAGGGTGCATCCCCGGGCATTCCGCTTCGAATGCAGGGAGAAAGTACACCCGCAAACAACGATCTCGCGCGCAGCACGGTGGCAGAGGTATACGCGCAGATTTTGAAAGACCTTGATGAAGCAGAGGCCGGTTTGCCGGTGAACTACTCCACCGCATTGCTAAATACCACCCGCGCCCATAAAAACACCGCGATCGCGATGAAAACGAGGGTGTACCTGACGATGGGCGATTATAGCAAAACGGCCATGGAGGCGAAGAAGATCGTATCCGACGCAGCGCCGTTCAGTGCGCCTACAGGTGTGAAGCACCAGTTGCAACCCAACATTACCACTGTATTTTTTACAGATTACACGACGGCCGAGTCGATCTTCTCGATGCCGATGACCGCCCTGAACCTGGTAAGCGGGCAGAATTCGCTGGCGTACGAGTACAATCTCAATCTGGAATATAACCTCAACCCGACAGGCATTCTGGGGGAACCGACCTGGCCGGCTACCGACGTCCGGAAAACCGCATTCACAAGGGTAGCGGGCGGACTGACTTATTTAAAAAAATACAACCAGACCAACCCTACGACCGATTATGTTCCGCTGCTTCGCTATGCCGAAGTGTTGCTGAACTACGCCGAGGCTCTCGCCAAAACCGGCGATCTGGCCAAATCGGTGGAGTTGTTGAAAGCCGTGCGCCTGCGCTCGGATGCGGCTTATGTATTCCCGGCGGCCGAAATTGCAACGGCGGATGCATTGGTAAAAACGATCTGGATCGAACGGCGCATTGAGTTCCTGGGAGAAGGCCTGCGTTCGAATGACCTGCTGCGCAACCTGCTCACGATCCCGGCCAAAGGCAGCGGAGGGCTTTCGGCCCCATCCATTTCACCCTCGCAGCCGGAGTACATCTTCCCGATCCCGAATGCGGAATTGTCAACCAATAAACTGATTTAGTACCGGGGCTTCGACTGCGCTCAGCCTGACACAAGCATTGTCAGCCTGAGCGAAGTCGAAGGCCGGTACTCTAACCGAAAATCCCATGAATAAATCTGCAAAAATACTCAGCTACCTCGCAGCCATCATGCTGCTTCCCTGCCTGGCGGCAAACGCCCAAACCAAACTCACCCCAGCCAAAATTGACGCCCTTAAAACTGAAATGGCCAAAGACATCGAGGGCCAGAAGAAGTTCACGCAGGAAATGGTGGATATGATATTCAGCTTCGGCGAACTGGGTTTTCAGGAAGTGGAAACCTCTAAATACCTGACCGATATTCTCCAAAAGAACGGATTTACGATTGAACAGGGCATTTCGGGCATTCCTACCGCCTGGACGGCCAAATGGGGCTCGGGCAAGCCGGTAATCGCCGTGGGCAGTGATATTGATTGTATTCCAAAAGCTTCGCAGAAGCCGGGCGTGGCTTATCATGATCCTATTATCGAGGGAGCCCCGGGCCATGGCGAAGGCCATAACTCCGGTCAGCCGCTGAATGTAACAGCCGTTCTCGCATTGAAAAAGATTATGGAACGTGAAAAGATACCGGGTACCATTATGCTGTGGCCGGGTGTGGCGGAAGAGCAGCTTGCAACGAAGGCCTATTTCGTTCGCGATGGTTATTTCAAAGATGTCGATGCCTGCATTTTCACGCACGTGGGCAGTAACCTGGGCACTTCCTATGGTGACACCGGAGGTAATGGCATGATCTCGGTCCGCTTCGATTTCGAAGGGCAGGCCTCCCACGCGGGCGGGGCACCCTGGCGCGGAAAAAGCGCATTGGATGCCGTGGAGCTGATGAATATCGGGTGGAATTACCACCGCGAACACATGGAAACCACCCAGCGCTCGCATTATGTGATCACCGACGGCGGCGACCAGCCTAATGTGGTACCTTCCAAGGCGTCGGTATGGTACTATTTCCGCGAGCGCAGCTACCCGAAGATCACACAGATGTACAAAGACGGTATCCGCATTGCCGAAGCAGCCGCGAAAATGACGGAGACCAAAATGACCTACGAGGTACTCGGCAGCGCGTGGCCGGGACATATGAACCAGCCCATTGCCGAGGCGATGTACGAGAATATCAAGAGCGTAGGCCTGCCGCAATGGAGCGAGGAAGATCAGAAACTGGCGCGTGCATTGCAAAAAGAGGTCGAGAGCCCCGCCATAGGTTTCGGCGGAGAACGTGCCAACGATGGTTTGAGTACTTCATTGAGCCAGTTGAGAAAACCGATGGCCACCGCGTCGTCGGGTGGGGGAGGATCGGATGATATTGCCGATATTTCCTGGAATCTGCCGACAATTGTCCTCGGATATCCTGCCAACATTCCGGGACTTCCCGGCCATCACTGGGCCAACGCCATTGCCATGGCGACGCCCATTGCGCACAAAGGTGTTACCGCAGGCGCCAAAGCAGAGGCGATGACATTGCTGGACCTCTTCGTAAAGCCCGAAATCCTGACCAATGCCTGGAAGTATTTCAATGAGGTACAAACCAAGGATACCAAGTACACGGCCCTTATTTCGAAAACCGACAAGCCGGCTGTCCATCTCAATAAGAAGATCATGGAGGAGTTCCGGCCGGAGATGAAGAAATATTATTACGATCCTGCCAAATATCCGACCTACCTCGAACAGTTAGGCATCAAATACCCGACAGTACGCACTTCGGCGCCTGCCGAGGAAAAGAGTTCAGGTTCAGGTAAATAGGTCAACACTTAAACGGTTCCAGATATGCTTTTAAAAACAAATGGGTTGTTCCGGAGAATGCGGCATTGGGGAATGGGCTGCGCAGCAGGTGCGATGCTGGCTTTGCCGACGGACACGCTGGCGCAGGTCAAAATGAATCCTGCCAAAATCGATGCGCTGAAAACGGAAATGGCCAAAGAGATCGACAGCCAGCAGAAGTTTACGCAGGAAATGGTCGATATGGTATTCAGCTTCGGCGAGCTGGGTTTTCAGGAGGTCGAAACTTCGAAGTACCTGACGGATATTTTAAAGAAAAACGGTTTCACGATCGAGCAGGAAATTGCCGGCATTCCTACGGCCTGGACGGCTAAATGGGGTTCCGGAAAGCCGGTCATCGCCGTCGGCAGCGATATTGATTGTATTCCAAAGGCATCCCAGAAGCCGGGCGTCGCCTACCACGACCCGGTTATCGAGGGAGCGCCCGGGCACGGGGAAGGTCACAACTCCGGCCAGCCGCTGAACATTACCGCGGTGCTGGCATTGAAAAAGATCATGGAACGCGAAAAGATCCCCGGTACCATTATGCTCTGGCCGGGTGTGGCCGAGGAGCAGTTGGGTACCAAGGCCTATTATGTCCGCGATGGGTTTTTCAAAGGTGTGGATGCCTGCATTTTTACCCACGTGGCCAACAACCTCTCGGTTTCGTATGGCGACGGCGGGAACAATGGCATGGTGTCGGTGCAGTTCAACTTCGAAGGACAGGCCTCCCACGCTGGCGCCGCGCCCTGGCGCGGGAAGAGTGCGCTCGATGCCGTGGAGCTGATGAATATCGGTTGGAACTTTCACCGCGAGCACATGGAAACTACCCAGCGGTCGCATTACGTGATCAAGGATGGCGGCGACCAGCCCAATGTGGTGCCTTCCAAAGCATCGGTATGGTACTATTTCCGCGAACGGACTTATCCGAAGATCACCCAGATGTTCAAAGACGGAATCCGCATCGCCGAGGGCGCGGCACAGATGACCGAGACCAAAATGAGCTACGAAGTACTGGGTAGCGCGTGGCCGGGGCATTTCAATCAGGCCATTGCCGAGACGATGTACGAAAACATCAAGCGGGTAGGCTTGCCCAAATGGTCGGAAGACGACCAGATACTGGCCAAGGCGGCACAGAAGGAAATGCAAAACCCGGAAGGCGGCGCGCTCGAAACCAACGGATTAGCCACGACATTGAGCCAGCTGACCAAACCTTCGGCCACACCCAACACCGGCGGTGGCGGCTCCGACGACATTGCCGATATTTCCTGGAACCTGCCTACGGTAGTACTGCGCTATCCGGCCAACATCCCCGGCCTGCCGGGGCACCATTGGGCGAACGCGATCGCCATGGCCACGCCCATTGCGCATAAGGGCGTTACCGCCGGTGCCAAGGTGGAAGCCATGACGTTGCTAGACCTGCTGGTAAAGCCCGAAGTGCTGCGCTATGCCTGGGAATATTTCAACAATGTCCAGACCAAAGACGTCAAGTACAAAGCCCTCATTTCCGCCACCGACAAGCCGGCGATCCATCTCAACGAAAAGATTATGTCCGAATTCCGGCCGGAAATGAAGAAATACTATTACGACCCGACGAAGTACGCAACCTACCTCGAACAGCTCGGGATTAAGTACCCGACGGTGCGGGAGGCCAGCGGGACGGGGAAATGAGCGGTCAGGAGTTGTTAAGTGTGGTCAGGAATTATCAGGTATGGTCGGGTGTGGTGGGGTAGTGTTCGTTAATGTGAAGTTTCGTCAAGTGGTTCGCCATTGTCAGGCGTTGTCAGAGACGATCGGTACTGGTCGCCGGCCAAACCAGCCACAGAGTGGCTTCCTGTTTGTAGCAAATATCGGCAGATAAATCGCCCGGACTCCGTGAGGAGTCGCCTGATGACGTATCGCATACGCCCGGGAGGCACCTACGGAACCCGCAAATTGATTTGTAATACAAATTTCTACAAACAGAAAGCTCCTCCGGAACTGCGATCTGCATTGACCATTACTATCAATAAAAGCTCCCCGGAGCGGATTACACCTGACCAAACTGACAAATCCCATGCTGCAAACATCCCTTTTGACCAAAGCCTTCGCGAGCGGCGCCACGCTGTGCTTCCCGGACTGGAAAGTCGGTGCGGGTGAGCAATGGCTTTTGCTGGGCGAATCGGGAAGCGGGAAAACGACTTTGCTGCATATGCTCGGCGGATTGCTAAGGCCTTCGGCGGGGTGTGTGACGGTGAACAGGACGGATTTGTACGCGTTTTCTGCCCGGGAATTGGATAAATTCCGCGGGAAACATATCGGTATCGTCTTCCAGCAGCCGCATTTGATACGCAGCCTTACGGTGGAAGAAAACCTGCAACTGGCGCAAAGTTTCGCCGGAGTGGCCAAAGACCCATTTCGTATCCGGGAAGTGCTGGATGCATTGGGTGTAGATCACAAGAGGCGCAGCTTTCCGCAGGAACTCAGCCAGGGGCAAGCGCAGCGCGTGGGCATTGCGCGGGCGCTGGTGAACCGGCCTCAACTGCTTCTGGCAGACGAGCCGACGAGCAGCCTCGACAACCGCAATGCCGATGCTGTGATCCGTTTGCTATCGGAGCTGGCCGTTTCGGAAGGCTCTACGCTGGTCATTTCCACGCACGACGACCGGGTTAAGGATGCTTTTTTCAAGGATTTTATGTTCGAACTTTCGCATGAATGCATTTCAGATCAGTTGGAAAAATCTTAAAGCCAAGCCACTGACGCTTGTATTGAACCTGCTGCTGATTGCATTCGGTACGGGCATGCTGGCGATGCTCCTGCTCGGTGTGAGCCAGGCAGGCGAGCGGCTGCGCGATAATGCCAGAGGTGTGGATCTGGTGGTTGGGGCGAAGGGCAGCCCATTGCAGCTGATATTGAGCAGCATTTATTTTATCGATTTTCCTACCGGCAATATCAGCGAAGAGGACGCGCGTTTGCTGGCTGCTAATCCGATGATAAAAAAGGCAGTCCCGCTTGCATTGGGTGATAATTATGCCGGCTTCCGCATCGTGGGCACTGATACGGGTTATGTGAGCCTGCAAGGCCTGGAACTGGCTGCGGGGCATTTCTGGGGCAAAGCATTTGAAGTCGTGATCGGCGCGGAAGTGGCGCAGGTACAGGGATTGAAAGCGGGCGACCGCATTTATGGTTCGCACGGGCTTTCGTCGGACGAGGATGTTCACGACGACCATCCCTACATTGTAGCCGGCATTTTGAAAACGAAAGGAAATGTGGCCGATAACCTGGTGCTTACGGGGCTGGAAAGTATTTGGGAAATGCACGGTGCCGGGGAGAAACGTGAAATTACCTCCGTGCTCCTGCAGTATCGGTCGAGAATGGCGATGGTAACATTGCCTGCGATGATCAACCGGTCCACGGCCATGCAGGCGGCTTCTCCCGCGAAGGAAAGTGCGCGGCTGTTCGCACTGATCGGGGTGGGCGTGGACGCGGTACGCTGGCTTGCGGTTGCGTTGATGCTGCTGGCAGGTATAAGCGTTTTTGTAAGTCTTTACAACTCCCTGCGCGAGCGCGTGTACGACCTCGCGGTGATGCGCGTCATGGGAGCGTCGCGCGAGGCGATTTTTACCATGATCCTGTTGGAAGGAGCGTTACTAACCACATTCGGTTCGCTTGCCGGAATGCTGCTAGGCCACGGTGCCCTGCACATAATCGGCTACTGGCAGGGGTCGCCGCAGGCACGGATGGATGGTCTCGTCTTTTTGCCGGAAGAAGGCTGGCTGCTCGGTGCCGGTCTGCTTATAGGGTTAGTGGCCGCATTACTGCCTGCCATACAGGCCTACCGGACCGATATTTCTGAAACCATGTCGAAAATTTGAAATGATTTTTACAAAAAAATGGCTGTTGTTGATTCTTTTGCTGTCGGGCTGGGCCGGACTGGCCCAGCCGCCGGCGCATATCCCGCTGATGAACGACACCTGGAAGCTCATCGCACAACGCACCTATAAGAAGAACGCCGACTTTAAGATGGTCCCGGCGTTTCCCGCCCGGCTGGAAGCGTTGCAAAACAAGGCCGTTGAACTGCCCGGTTACATGATCCCGATCAATGCCGACCTCAACCACAGGGAATTCATGCTCGCCGTGGTGCCGATGGACCAGTGTCCCTACTGCGGGCAGGGCGACATTCCGTCCATGGTGGAGGTTAAAATGGTGAAGGAAGTCGGTTATACCGACAAGCCTGTGAAGATCAGGGGTAAACTGATGCTGAACAAGACCGGCGATTACCGGTCGGAAGTATTTCTGCTTCAAGCAGAACAGGTAAAATAGTATTTAAATCATTCATCCATAACCCGAATCCTATGAAGTTGAGATTCTATGCATTGGCCGTTTTGCTGGCAGCCGGTACCCTCAGTTTTGCGCAAAATCAGGGCGGAACGCCCGGCCAGCGTGGTTCCACGCCTGCAACAAGCATTGCCTCCGCCACGCAGGGCATGAAGAAGTACGAAGGTTTTTTCAATTTTTATTATGATGAAAAAACAGGCAGGGTACTGCTCGAAGTGGACAAGCTCGACAAGGAGTTTCTTTATTTCGCATCGCTTTCCGAAGGTGTTGGAAACGGCGGCCCCGAGCGTGGGCAGGCGTCTTCTGCATTGGCCAAATTCATTAAAGTAGGCCCAAAAGTGCTGCTCGTGGAGCCGGTAACCAACTACCGGGCCATTTCACAAAATGCCGACGAGCAAAAGGCGGTGGAGAATGCATTCGCCAAATCGGTAATCTGGGGCTTTGCGCCCGTGGTGGTGGAAGGCGAAAAGCTGCTCGTCGACCTGACGCCGTTCATCATCCGCGACAGTCAGAACATCGCTGCGCGGCTGGGCGTGCGGCGCGTGAGCGGGCCCGTAAGCGTGGCACCACCGAGCGGCGCGGGAGGTACTTACCGGCTCGATGAATCGCGCTCGGTTGTTTACCTCGAAAACACAAAAAATTTCCCTAAAAACACCGAATTCGAAGCGATGGTCACTTTTACCGGCGGCTCGCCGAATGTGAACCGGTTTGGCGGCGGTGGCAGCAGCCTCGCGCCCGATCCCGGCGCGGTGACGATCAATATGCACCAAGCGTTTGTAGAGCTGCCCGACGGTAACTACAAGCCACGGCGTTTCGATCCGAGGTCTGCATTCGGGATGTTCAGCTACATGGATTTTTCTGCGCCGATGACCGAGCCTATTGTGAAGCGGTTCATTCGCAGGCATCGTTTGGAAAAGAAAAACCCGGGTAATGCGCCCAGCGAGGCTGTCGAACCCATTGTGTACTACATCGACCGCGGAGCACCCGAGCCCGTGAAAACCGCGTTGATCGAAGGCGGTGCCTATTGGAACGAGGCATTCGAGGCTGCCGGTTTCAAGAATGCATTCCAGGTGAAGGAATTGCCGGAGGGGGCCGATCCGATGGATATCCGGTATAATGTCGTGAACTGGATCAACCGCACCGGTGCGCCGCGCGGATTCTCGTCAGGGGCCTCGTATATCGATCCCCGGACGGGTGAGATCATCAAAGGCGTGGTGACGCTCGGCTCCGACCGCCACCGCCAGGATTACCTCATCGCCGAGGGACTTTTGCAGCCTTATGAAGATGGTAAGAAAACGACCAATGCCATGCAGGAACTCGCCCTGGCGCGCGTAAGGCAGCTTTCGGCCCACGAAATAGGGCATACGCTCGGTTTTAATCATAATTTTGCCGCCAGCCCGAAAGATCGTGGCTCGGTGATGGATTACCCGTTCCCCAGATTTTCCCTGAAAGCGGATGGTACTGTCGATATTTCTGATTCTTATGCAAAAGGCATTGGAGCCTGGGACAAGCGTGCGGTGATGTGGGGTTACGCGGAGTTTCCAAAAGGGGCCGACGAAGAGGCCGGACTGGAAAAGATCATGCAGGAGACACTCAAACAAGGCTTTTTGTACATTCCCGACATTGGCGGGAATGCGCACCCGACGTCGCATCAGTGGGACGATGGTGCCAATCCGATCGACCAGATGACCAACATTATGAAGGTCCGCAGAAAGGTTCTGGATAATTTTTCCGAAAAAGCCATTCAAAAAGGCGAACCGATGGCGACGATCGAGGAAGTTCTCGTGCCGATCTATCTGCTGCATCGCTACCAGGTAGAGGCGGTGGCTAAGTCGGTGGGTGGGTTGTATTTTACCCACGCTGTCAAAAACGACGGCCAGGTAACGACGCGGATGGTGGAGCCTAAGGAACAATGGCGTGCGCTGGAATCGCTGCTCGGCACAATCACACCGGAAGCGCTGGCATTACCGGAAGCGTTGATCAGCAAAATCCCACCGCGGCCGAGCGGCTACCCGGCTAGTCTGGAAACTTTCACCGGCCATACCGGCCCGACGTTCGACCCCATTGCGGCTGCTGAAACTGCGGCTGGCACTACGCTCTCATACCTGCTCAATCCCGAGCGCGCCGCGCGGCTGATCGAGTACAATGCACGCGACGCGAAACAACCCGGATTGATGCCGGTGATCGACAGGCTTTTTGAAAAAACCTGGAAATCATCCCCGATGGACGGCTACAAGGGCGAATTGCAAACCCTGGTTAACAACCTTTCGCTCAAATACCTGCTCATGCTCGCCGCTGACTCCAAAGCACCCGAGAATGTGCGTGGTGAAACGTTGCTGAAAGTAGGTGAGCTGAGCGATTGGCTGAAAGGACAGCTTGCCACGGCCACGCCCAAACAGAAGGCCAATATGCTGTTCGCATTGTCTCAGATCGACGAGTTTGGCAAAAACCCGATCAAATTTGAGCCTGGTTCGGTGCTCGACATGCCTCCCGGCGCACCGATCATGGGGCATATGGATTTCATGGGATGCTCGCAGACGCATTCCGGCGATATTGCGGAATAATAACTTACAGGCGGGAAGTACCGTTTTTATTTCCCGCCTGACCACCGCAGTCTGTAATTACAATTGTCCGCAGGTTTACACACGTTGAAACTGCGTTTTGACGATGGTAGGGCACGGTCAATTGAGATCATCATTAGTAAATAAATCATCAGCGTCGGTCCGGTAAGCGGAAATGGCACTAATGCTGAAGGGTGCTTTGTCAGGGTTTCGACGTGGCCAGCCAGCGAAGGTAGGTCGTTTTTAACCAGGTGTCTTCGTCCCGCCGATACTCCCGCGTCGCCACTGTGAAGTGGTTGCCGGGATAGTATTCAAACCGGATATCGGCTCCGATCTTCTTCATTTTCTGCTCAATCAGCTGCGCTGAAATGTTCAGAAAGGCATTATCTTCATGGCCAACCGAAATAAGCAGTTTACCAGACAGATCTTTACGCAGCTTCCGCCAGTTTCTAAGCACATATCGGGTAAGGTCATATTGTTTTCCAATGCTCGAATAGGCTTCTGTCCAGTTGGCCTGTGGCGGAGTTATAGAGCGGTCGGGGAAGCCCGTCTTTACCTCGGAGACTGAACACGGCGTCGAACGACACATTTTGTTCGCCCAGGTAAATGATGTCCTCGATACTATGCATGATGTGGGGCCGGTCGTAGGCCACCTCGACGTCAGGTTTTCTGCCGATCGTCAGGGCGTCGACGAATTCAACCCGGGCCGGATCCGAATAGGATTTGTTTCCGTGAAGCGATGAAAATCAACCGCATCGGGCGCGCTTGTCCCTTTTAGTGACATGGGTTTTCGATGAAACTTGCTTAGCAAATCCGAGGGGGGCGTTGAGGTGTTTCACAAACCGGGATTCGGTAAAAACAGGCGCGGGTACCCGTTGGTCGCAAACGACCGTGAACACTTCATCGGGATTGCCGAGCGTAACTTTCCGGCTGATGCTGTGAGGGTTGCCAGTGCTTTGGCCAATGATGCGTCCGTCGTAGTTGATGTGCCAAACAACCTACATGTAGTCTTCGCCGCGTTCCAGCCGTGTCAAGAGTGTAGGATACGACAGCGATGAATCGGAAAAACGAATGGTTTCGCCCGGCTTGACATTCCGCACCTGCATCCGGTAGCAGTGCCAGCCGGTACGGTCTTTCGGTTGTTCGTTTTTGGTGGACAGGTACAGGATGACATTACCCGAAAACGGCCCTTTGAAAGCTTCCTGGGTGTCAGTTACTTTGAATTGCTGCGCAATGAGTGTGTGGAAGGTACAAACCAGGAAAAGTGACATTATTCGGCTTGTCTTCATGGCATAGCGGAAAGTACGTTTTCGGATGCAGAGGCGACCGGGTCGGGGAAATGTTACAACTGATGCTTGCGATCGCTTTGGTTCACCTGTCGCGGTAGACGACCGGCCTTACTGTGTGAGACAAACGCCAGGAATACGCGTGGCACGTTTTTCCTGCAAACGGGTGGTAATACCCCGCGAGTCAATTACACGGCCTGGTGGTTGAAAAATGTACATAAACGAATTTAGCATGAGATCGTATCGTATCACTCTGTTTACACTGTTTTTGGGGATTGCCGTGGGTTCTTTCGCGGTCGCGCAAGAGGTTTCGAATGAGTTGCCGTCTGCTGAAATTTCCGACATGAATGGGAAAATTGTCAACACGGCGAGCATTGCCCACCCAGGCTCCAACCTGCTGGTCCTCACCTGGCAATCTGATGCAAAAAACTCCATTCTATGCCTGGACGCCATCGCATCGCTTAAAGACACGATAGCGAAATCAACCCAAACAAAAGTCATCATGATCAACTTTGACCCAGTCGGGGATGTGACGAAAGTCGAAAAAATGCTAAAAGAGCATCAATGGACCTTTGACAATTATCTGGACCCGAACGGCGATTTCAAAAGGGCCGCCGCGATATCCTATTTGCCGGTTATTTTTATTGTGGATCAAAACAACAGGATCATTTACCGGAAAGCGGCATTCTACCTTGGCGACGAGCAGCTTATACTTCGGGAACTTGAAAAACTAAGCCCGCGATGAGGCTGGGCCGGACTTGCAGAAGCAGGCAGATTTATTTCAGTTTATCGACGTTTGCCCGGACGCAGGTATTTTACCGGGGATTGTTCGCAGTTACATCCTCTTAGGCATTCGCTTTTCTGTAATTCGTTTTAGCCTTGTCGTAAGCGTATTCCAAAAAAGCCTTAATTTGCTTATAACTGCTCTCAGACGGATTGATAATGCTCACCCAATACATGCTTCCGTAAAATGGATGAGGAAATAATTGGTCTTCCCGTGTGAAGTCAATTCCTGAATCAACATAACCACCGATCCCGGACTTTGAAGGCACAGAGCCAAAGAGGTTTTGAAAGGTCATCTTATCGATACCAATATTGAGCCTGTAAAACCCATCCCGGTTAAGGTTCGAGACATTGTCAAAGTCATTGTCACTCGTGACGATTGTGGCAAATGGAAATTTTTCTTCATCTTGATACATGAAGAAAAGGTCCCCACTGGCTTCAACCTCGCGTACATTTTCGTATTCTTCGGTGATCCGATTTCTTATGTCTGTCAGTTGCATCATTATCGTATTTCATTAATGCCAGGTTACCTGAGTGGGTCTTACTCGAATTCCGGGAAGCTATGCCGAAAACCCCGCTCGATCGCTTTGCCTGGATTTCAGATTGATTCGGAATCTATCATGCCAGACGATTGTTGCCCTGTTCAGGTTCGTCTTCGATATTGTCAGGCAGCATCTGTGGATCTGATTGTTTTTCGTCGGTGCGAAATTGCTCTCATCCATTCACTTTTACAAGTAGTTATCCTTTTGTTACTTAGGGATAAAAAGTACAGCGTTGCTCATTTACAGCCTTTTATGATTAAACAAAAAATTGAAATACAAAATGAAGAATGTCCGTTCCGGACAGCAATGGATCTCATTTCAGGTAAATGGACAATGTCGATCGTCAACACCCTCATGTCCGGGACACTGCGGTTCAAACAACTCGAAAGGGCTGTAAGCGGGATCAACACGCGTATGCTGGTGAAGGAATTGAGGCTCCTTGAATCAAAAGGGCTTGTTTACAGGCAAGCCTACGCCACCGTGCCGCCCACGGTCGAATACAGCCTTACCGAGAAAGGCAGATCGTTACAACCGGTGATTGTTGCTGTCCAGCAATGGTCATCAAAGCAAATGTGATCAACTCATTAGGAAGTGAGTTGTTTTGCTGACTGCCTGCAATTCATTGTCATCTGAGATTTCTCGTCAGGCTTTGTGAATCCAGAAATTGACGGCAAACCGCAAATCTTTAAATGGCACGTTTGGAGCAACTACCGGGAGTACTTCGTGTGGCGAAAAGGACGGAAAAGCAGCCAGTGAGTTATTTTCAGGAATAATCTCTTTGGGTTCGTCATTTTCGGTACCGACGGGGATGGGATGTATCAACAGATTTCCGCCACTAAATTTTCTTGGCTGGGAATGAAAATAGTAAATAGCGCTAATCATTCTGCGCGTCTGAGTTTTCTCATGAACTGCCGTATCGATGTGTGTTCTAAAGAATGCACCGTCCCCATAGGCCGTTAAGTTGAGCTCTATCGCGGCAACAGGGAAATCCGGAACATCAAGGGCTTCAAGCAGACTGGGAATGGAATTATGAAGTTTTTCTTCAAGAATGGACTTATATGGTCCGAGGTCTTTCAAGGTCAATGAAACCCGTACATTGGAAACAGAGCTTGTTCCCTGACTTGATACTGTCGAAGGCACAAAGGAATCCTGGTTCGCTATGGCATAATTCAAAATTTCAGCATTCAACTTTTCATCCAAAAAATTATGGAGTTGTAAAAAGGGAAATAACCTGGGCATAATGTGTAAAGAAATATTATGGAATAATGTTAATGAAAATAACTACAGTAAACACCGTTGGCGGAATTACCGGGCAGGGAAGTTTACCGCGGCCTGAATATAGAAACCTGGTATTTTCTTCCACTGAGCAAGTGTATACGTCATAATGTCCTTTTGACAGGATAACACAGCAAAATAGTTCCTGAATCCGAGATTAGCACGGGAACTGTCCAATCGTTTTTTGATAACGGTCGTTAGCCAAGGCCAAAGGTAGTTAAAATATGATACGCAGGAAGATTCCTTTCTGCCTAAGGAGAAGGCGATTGTCAGAGAAGTTGCCATAAACAAGATATTTGCGTATAGTGTATTTCGTTCGGGTTGTGTAGTCTACGGCGCGGGTGAAACTATTATTCTGGAACATTTTGAGGCCTCATAAAAGAGGTGCCGGCGGTAAATTAATTCATCGGCAGGTATTAAACGGAGGCAACCTGCCGATGAGTTGAGCGCAGATTATTGTGTGAAAATTTTCATTGTCCGGGTTTGCGTGTGGGTGCTTACGCGCAATACCATCTTTCTGCTATTATGGGTATAAAATGCTGAGAAGCGGACGGTGGAAGCGGCTGACCAAAGACAGTATACGAGGATATCAGGATGGCGCGATGCGCCTGAATGCGTCATCGATTCCTTGTTGGGATTGGGCTGATATCACAGTCTGAGAATATTTAAAAAAATGAAGGCTCCTTGACGTGGTTCCGTTTTGGTTTGCACTTTTGCGGGTTAGTAAATATTTAAAGTGTCAATTCTCATCCAGTTTGCCGATAGTATTCAGCCTC